>DAOUAL010000096.1:0-104800 GCA_034433515.1 Anaerolineae bacterium
CCTTCACCCGTTGCTTTCAGCATCCCCCTGCCCGATGGAGGTTCGTTTCCGATTTACTGGTACGGCATTCTCATCGTTTGTGGCGCACTTGCCGGCGCGTATATCGCAACTCTCGAAGCCAAGCGCCGCAACATTGATCCCGATCATGTATGGAATGCGTTACTGGTCGCATTGATTCTCGGCGTGATTGGCGCACGCTTGTATCACGTCCTCTCCAGTCCGCGCGGCACCAATATCGGCTTTGATTATTATATGGCAAACCCCATGGAAATTTTGAATTTCCGGCAAGGTGGGTTGGGGATCTACGGCGCGGTGGCTGGCGGTATTCTCGCGATTTATCTTTACGCGCGGTACGCCAAGTTGAGTTTTGCCACCTTGCTCAACATCGGCGCCCCTGGCTTAGCCATCGGTCAGGCGATTGGGCGCTGGGGCAATTTCTTCAACCAAGAATTGTACGGCTATCCCACCGATTTGCCCTGGGGCATTCCGATTGATGCCGCGCATCGCTTGCCCATCTTTGCCGATCTAGCGCAATACCCGGTGGAAACCACCCGCTTTCATCCCACCTTCCTCTATGAATCCTTGGCGATGCTCGCGGTTGCCGGCATCTTGTTGTTTATCGGGCGGCGATGGAAAAATGAAAAACCCGGCGATCTGTTCTTGCTCTGGGGCATGTTGTATGGTCTCGTTCGCTTTCTCACCGAGTTTCAACGTCCCGATGCGTGGCTCATCAGCGGCATTGCAACCGCACAACTAATTGGACTTGCACTCATCGTCATTTGCGGCGTTACGTTGATGTATCGCCATACTGGACCCAGCAAAGCCCAGCTTGCCGCCGAACGCGCCAAACAACGGAGCCGGCAGAAATCACGCTAAACGATATAGGGGCAGGCCTGAGACCTGCCCCTACAACTTTTATTTCGATTTCTCCAAAATCTCCACTGGCACTTGTGCCAATTGCTTGAATTCCTCCGCGTCCTTGCGCGTACCCACCACATCGGCATCGCCATAGTGCATCGGAATCGCTAACGCCGGTTTGAGTTTGTTCACCACTTGCGCCGCTTCTGCGGTGGTCATCACATACGTGCCGCTCACCGGCATCAACGCAATATCGCATTTAATCTGCGCCATCTCCGGGATTTCGTCCGTATCGCCGGTGTGATAGATGCGTTTGCCGCTAAGCGTAACGATGTAGCCAACATGTCCGGCAGATTTGGGATGAAATTTCTTGTTTGGATTGTACGCTGGCACCACCTCAATCGCGATGCCGTTCACGGTGATCCTGTCGCCCGGCTTGACCACCTTGATTTTCAAATTCGATTTGGCGGCAACCGATTGTGGCGCGACGATGACCGTATCAGGTTTAGAAATTTTGGCAATGTCGTCCGGCGAAAAGTGATCGTAATGCTCGTGCGTTACCAGAATCACGTCCGCCTTTTCCGCGCCTGCCGCCAGTTTCCACGGATCAATGTACACGACCTTTTCGCCTTTCAATCGAAAACTGTCGTGTCCCAGCCAGAAAATTCCTTCTGCCATTTTGACCTCCTTGTAAACTTGTCCTACCGAATCAACGCCACTTCCATCGCCTGACCGATGGTGCGCGCGCCAATCAATTCGATGCCGTCCGGTTTATCTTTCATCTTGAGCAAGTTTTGCGGGACGAGGGCGCGCGCAAAACCAAGCCGCGCGGCTTCGGTCAAACGACGTTGGGCTTGCGCGACGGAACGCAGTTCGCCACTCAACCCCACCTCGCCAATAATCACCAAATCCGGTGCGATCACTTGATTGCGAAAACTCGAGGCGATGGCGAGCGCGACGGTGAGATCGGCCGCCGGTTCAGCGATCTTGAGTCCGCCCACCACATTTACAAACACATCCTGCGCCGATAGTTTGAGTCCAACGCGTTGCGTTAGCACCGCCGTCAACAACAGCAAGCGACCCATATCGAATCCGTTAGCGGTGCGGCGCGGCAACGCAAATGCGCTCGTGCTCGTCAACGCTTGAATCTCAACAAGAAGTGGTCGCGTGCCTTCCATCGTTACCGCAATCGCGTTGCCGGCAACATCGGGCGAGCGCTCCGCCAAAAATGCTTTGGACGGATTGTCCACTTCGATCATCCCATCCTGCGTCATTTCGAACACGCCCACTTCGGAGGTCGCGCCAAAACGATTCTTGACCGAGCGCAACAGACGATACGAATGAAAGCGTTCGCCTTCCAAATACAACACGGTATCTACGATGTGTTCCAACACGCGTGGTCCCGCAATCGCGCCGGCTTTGGTGACATGCCCGACCAAAAAAATCGCCGTGTTCGTTTCCTTGGCGGTGCGCATAAAACGCGCCGCCGATTCGCGCACTTGCGAAATGCTCCCCGCCGCGCTGGTGAGTTCTTCCAAATAAACGGTTTGCACAGAATCCACCACAACGATTTTGGGTTCTAGTCGTTCGATGTGAGCGAGAATTTCATCCATACTCGTTTCGGTGAGCAGGTAGAGCGCGTCCGGTTGCAACCCCAACCGTTCCGCGCGCATTTTCATCTGTTGCACCGATTCTTCGCCGGAAATGTACAGCACCGTCCCCGCCGATTGCGCCATCACCGCCGCCATTTGCAAAAGCAAGGTAGATTTGCCAATCCCCGGCTCACCGCCGATCAACACCAGCGATCCCGGGACAATGCCGCCGCCCAGTACCCGCGCCAGTTCACCCATCGGCACCGGAATGCGTGTAAAACCCTCGGTAACAACATTCGAAATTTTTTGTGGCGCACTGCGCGGTGCCAGCGATGCCAGCGCGGATTTCTTTTCTTCCTTTGCCGTCATCACCGACTCGACCATCGAGTTCCATTCGCCGCATTCCGGACATTTCCCGTACGATTTAGTTGAAACGAAACCACATTGTTGGCATGTCCACTTGCTGTGAGTTTTAGTTTTGGGGGGCATTAGCAACCTCAAACGGATGTTCTATACCGATATTCTACAACGCAATCGCGCGCGCGTCAAACACCAAAACAAACGGACACGGCTCATCACCGTGTCCATTTTGTTTCTTTACTTAAATCGCCGCCAATTCGGGCTCGGGTTTGATCTCGCCCTGCGCTTCCTTGACCCACAACTTGATTTCGCCCTCAATCACATCAGCCACCAGTGTGCTCCCGGGTTTGAACTCGCCAGAGAGTACACCTTCTGAGAGTGGGTCTTCGATTGTTCGTTGAATCACGCGCTTGAGTGGGCGTGCACCCAACATTTGATCATAACCCTCCTCCGCTAACTTGGTTTTGGCGGCTGCGGTAACCTCAAGTTTCAAACGATGTTCCTCCAAGCGTGGCTTCAGGTAGCCAATCTGAATGTCCACGATTTGTTTGATGTCTTCTTTGCTCAGGGCACGAAAGACCACAATGTTATCCAAGCGATTGAGGAATTCGGGGCGGAAGAGCCGCTTGAGTTCGTTCATTAGTTTGTCGCGCATATTCTTGTACGCTTCTTCTTGGGTCTTGGCTTCACTCCGCTTGCCGGTGAATCCCAGCACCGAATCGCGTTGAATCAACTCGGCACCGATGTTCGAGGTCATGATGATAATCGTGTTGCGGAAATCCACCTTGCGTCCCTTGGCATCGGCGAGATGACCATCTTCCAAGATTTGCAACAGCATATTAAAGGCTTCCGGATGCGCCTTTTCGATTTCGTCAAAGAGCACGACCGAGTACGGATGCCGGCGAATCTGTTCGGTAAGTTGACCGCCCTCATCAAAACCGATATAGCCCGGCGGCGCGCCGACCAAACGCGACACATTGTGCCGTTCCATAAACTCGGACATATCGAGTTGCAACAACGCCTTTTCATCGCCGAACATAAACTCGGCGAGCGCTTTGGCGAGTTCGCTCTTGCCAACGCCGGTCGGTCCTAGGAAGATGAATGAGCCGATGGGCCGTTTGGGATCCTTGAGACCCGCACGCGCACGGCGCACCGCTTTGGCGATGTTGGTGATTGCCTCATCTTGCCCCACGATGCGTTTGTGCAATTCTTCCTCCATCTTGAGCAAACGTTGACTCTCTTCACCGGCAAGGCGTGTAACGGGCACGCCGGTCCACATGGCGACCACTTCGGCAATGTCCTCGGCGGTAACCTGGGGCGGCGTCGCACTGATCGAATCCATCCAATTCAATTTTATCTGATTCATTTTTTCGCGCAGTTCGTTTTCCTTGCCTAGCAATTCGGCGGCTCGATCAAATTGTTCGGCTTCGACCGCTGCCTGCTTTTGACGCACGATGGCTTGGAGTTCCTGATCAATTTGTTGATATTCGGGCGGCTTGGGCACCTTGTACATTCGCACCCGACTTGCCGCTTCGTCCACCAAATCAATCGCCTTGTCGGGCAAAAAGCGTTCTGTAACGTAACGCGCTGAAAGGTTTGCCGCTGCCACCAACGCTTCATCCGTGATCTTGAGTTGATGATGCGCCTCGTACCGTGAGCGAATGCCCTTGAGAATTTCAATCGTCTCTTCGATGGTCGGTTCATCCACACGCACCGGTTGGAAACGGCGTTCCAACGCGGCATCGCTTTCGATGTGTTTACGATATTCTTCCATCGTTGTGGCGCCCACCACTTGGAGTTCACCGCGCGATAATGCCGGTTTCAAAATGTTAGCGGCATCTACTGCGCTCCCCGCCGCGCCGGCACCCACAACCATATGCAGTTCGTCAATGAACAGGATCGTCTTACTTCCTTTGAGTTCGTCAATGACGCGCTTCATCCGTTCTTCAAATTGCCCGCGATAAATCGTGCCCGCCACCAGCGACCCCACATCGAGTTGGACGACGCGTTTGTTGAGCAAGGGACCCGGCACATTCCCTTGTACGATCTGTTGCGCCAATCCTTCGACAATCGCCGTCTTGCCAACGCCGGGTTCGCCCACCAAGGCGGGATTATTCTTGGTGCGCCGCGCCAAGATTTGAATCACTCGTTCGATTTCTTTTTGACGCCCCACGACCGGATCCAACTTGCCCTCTTCGGCAAGCAAGGTCAGATCGGTTGCCAATTGATCAAGCAAGGGTGTTTTGGAATCGGTTTTCTTTTTCTCGGCCAGGGCTTTTTCTGGCTGGTTTTCCATCACGGCTTTGGCCAGGTGATTGCGCACCTTGTCTGGATTGATGTTTAAACTCTTGAGCACATTGACCGCAATGCCATCGCCTTCACGCACCAAACCCAGCAACAGATGCTCGGTGCCGATGTAATGATGACCCAAGCGGCGCGCTTCATCCACCGCCAATTCGATCACCCGTTTGGTGCGGGGGGTCAACGACAGGCGTGCGCCGGCGGTGGCTTGGCCGCGGCCGACAATGTCTTCCACAATTTGACGCACGCGATTTTGATCCACCCCCAATTCACGCAGAACCTTCGCTGCCATCCCCTCTTCTTCGCGGATCAAGCCGAGCAAAAGATGTTCCGTCCCAATGTAATTGTGGTTCAAGCGCACCGCTTCTTCTTGCGCAAAGGTTAGCACCCGTCGAGCACGCTTGGTAAATTTATCCAATTTGTCGGACATCATTTTTCACCTCTTTTGTGGCAAGCCATTGAAATTGTCTCTGTCAGAACCCGGCTTGCCCCGCTCTGAGAGCGCATTTGAATATTGGGTTATTGTAGGGCAAATTTGCCCTACGAAAAGTCAAGGCATTTTTGAATTTTCAAATGCCCTCTGACAAGATTACGTTGCGGAATCGCTGGGCGATTGCTCGTTGAGTATTAAGCAAAGATTAAAGGATCGTCCAAAAGTTGAACGGCGTCCCTCTGCGAGCAGGGACGCCGATGTTCTGCAACTCTTACTGGGGTGTTTCTTCGCCGACGGAATCGGGCCATTCTTCTTCACTGGGCTCAATCTCCAACGGTGCATCTGCATATTCTTCCGAAGCCCGTTTGAGACTCAAGCCCAATCGTCGGCGTGTGGCGTCCACACGAATGACTCGCAATTGTAACGTATCGCCTTCCTTCACTACTTCTTTGGGATGTTGAATGCGCCGATCCGCCAATTCCGAAATGTGAATCAATCCTTCGATATTATCTTCCAAACGCGCAAAGGCACCGAACGAAGCCAGTTTCGTAATCGTCCCCGTCACCAGTTGTCCAATCTTGTAGCGTTCTTCAACCGTTGTCCAGGGTTCCGGTTGCAAACGTTTGAGACTGAGGGCGATGCGTTCGCGTTCGCGATCAATGCTTAACACTTGGACTTGGACTTGATCGCCTACTTTGACCACATCGCTAGGGCGGCCGATTTTGGTCCACGACATTTCGGACAAATGAATCATCCCATCCACACCGCCCAAATCTACAAATACACCAAAGTCTGCCACACTGGTTACCGTGCCGGTGAGCGTATCGCCTTCTCTAATCTCCGCCAGCAAGCGTTCTTTTTGTTCTTTGCGAATCTCGCGCATGGCGGCGCGTTCAGACAGAATCAAACGATTGCGTTCGCGATCCAGTTCGATCACTTTTAACTTAATCTTTTTGCCGACATACGCGCTCAAGTCTAGTTCATCCGTCGGCTCGCCGGTCTCTTCCGATTTTTTGCGAAAAGTGCCTTCCAATTGAGTCGCCGGCACAAAGCCGCGCACCTTACCCACGCGGACGATCAACCCCCCTTTGTTAAAGCCAGCCACTTGGACTTCAACAATCTGTCCCGATTTCAGCAACTCTTCGGCGTCGCGCCAATCGTGTTCCAACTGTGCACGCGCCAGCGATAAGACCACCGTACCATCCCGCGTTTCGGGACGCAGGATGAACGCCAACACCTGATCGCCCACGTGCAGTTTCTTGAGCGCTTCCGCACTCATTTTTTCCACTTCTTTGGGATCAACAATCCCTTCTGATTTTGCGCCAATGTCAATTAAAATTTCCTTGGGCTCAATCCGTACAATTGTACCCCGCACGATCTCGCCGTACTTGAGTTTTTTGAATCCCAGTTCAAGGTCGCTCAACTCACTCATCGAGACTTGCTTTTCGTTGACTGCACCGGCATTCTTGTTCGGTTGTACCTCCTGGGGACTTGAATGTCCGCCCGTTGAAACCATCTTTTCCCCCGACACCATTTTTTGCGAGCACGGAATCTCGCTCCTTCAGCGAATCTCTCCGTTTCGCAATTATATTATAGCCGCAATTGCCCCAAATGGCAACCTCGCCAAAACTCCGACCCGTTAAGAATGTGCTAGAACGAAGCGCCGGGCACCGCCCACGGCAAGGTCGGATTGACTTGTTCAATCACACCTGTCTCAACATAGCAAACGCCTACACCACCAATCGTGCGTGAACGACGATAATTGAACAGACAGTCGCACAAACGTCCGCTTACTCTGTTCTTGTCCATTATTCATCACCAGCCCGTCAGGTTTCCGCAAACCTAACGGGGCTCCTCACGCAGCAACGCACGCCTCCCTGTCGCCACCGGTTTCAACCAATGGCAGCTTGGCGAAAACAAAAACCAGCCCTGGAAAAACGGCTGGCTTTTACCGAACATTCGCTCTTGGGCTACTCCCTGTGCCTGGTTTAACGCTTCGCCGACGATTTCAAATTGACGCTCGACGGCCGAGCGCAACATCAGATTTTGCTCAAACTCGGCAAACGGGCGGTGAGCAGTGAACGATTCAATGGCGCGGCACGCGTTGAGCGCATCAAGCAGACGTTTCTTGACCGGGGTCCTCATAAATCACCTGCGCGGTGCGTTCGACTTCGGTGCGGAAATAGGGATTGCGGATCGCACGCTTGGTCACCACATCAACGGGACGATAAAACAAACGCTCTAATGCTTCAGCAAAATCAAGGTAGCGATCGGCATAGTCGGCGGCTTACGTCCCCTCAAACTCGGCGACAAAATCCAAGTCGCTGGTGGCGGGCACAAATGTGCTGGTTGCCGCCGAGCCAAACAATTGGAGTTGTCGGACGCGATAGCGGCGACATAGTTCAGCGAGTACCGCACGCTGCAGTTCCACTTCGCGAATCATTGCGAGTTTTCCTTTCGCCAGCATTATACAACAACTCTCGCGGCGTAGGAAAAATTGAGGACGGCGCAGATATTGTAGTCGCCTTTGTGTCGCCGTCGGACTCTGATGGCGTTTGGTGTCGCGCTACACACCAGCGCAGGCATCACCTATCTGCATGGCGACCACCTCGGTTCCACCAGCATCACCAGCAACGCCAGCGGCACGCTCATCGCGCCGCCACGCGCTCGGCGCGCGCCATGCGTGCACTCACCGCACCGAGCGCCGCCTCGCATCGCGCCATCTCGTACGTTTCCCCCAAGCGTTCCCACAACGCACGCGCATACGCCAGATGCACTCGCGCCAACTCATCCTGCCCGGCTTGCTCCTCCAACAATCCTAGATGCCGATAAAAATCCGCCAGCCCGGCGGGGTCTTGCAATTCGCGCCAGAGCGCGTACGCCTGCGTGAGCGCGGCGCGTGCGCGCGTCAAATCGTTTTGCAAACGATACACATCACTCACATCCGAGTACAGGTACGCCAACCCCTCGCGATCCGCACACGTTTCGAACAACGCACGCGCGTCCGCCGCGTGCGCCAGCGCGGCATCCACGCGATTCAACGATGTGAGCGCGAGCATCAAATGATGATGAAGATGCCCCAAGCCACGCCGATCCGCGCGCGAACGCAACGCGAGGGCGCGTCTCAGACAGCTCAACGCGCGCGCCGGTTGCTCCATCCGCCAAAACGCCAAGCCGATCAAATCGAGTAAACGCGAATGGAGATGCCGCACCGCGCCAGTAGGCGCGCGCGCCCCAGCTAGCCGACGGATCGCCGCGCGCGCCAGACGGACACTCGAACGCCACGCGCCGCGCTGCCACGCGAGACACGCAAGTTCATAGTTCACTCGCGCCAGTCCCCACGCATCGCCGCGCACGCGATACGCGCGTTGGACACGCACCAACTCCATCTCCGCGCGATCCCACTCGGCTGCCGCGATGAGTGTCGCGCCGAGCGTCACGCGCAGTTGCAAAGCCAGCGTCGTATCGGCAGCCGGCGCGCGCGCCAAAACCTCGAGCAAGACGCGCGCCCACGTCGCATACAATCCCTCACACAATATCGCGGGATGCAACCGCAACGCCAGACGCGCGGCAAGCGACCACGTCGCAGCAGAACGCGCCGCCAAGAGCATTGTTTGCAAAATGTGATCGCGCGCCGCGTGCGCCTCGGCCGTGTCGAGCACGCGCAACCAATGCCGCGCCATTCGGGCAACGATTTGTTCACTCATCCCACCTCATCCAAAACGACGCGTCGCAAAAACGTTTGCGTGAGCCGATGCAGCGTGTAACGCCGCGTGCTTGCCGCATCGAAAAAGACGAGCGCGTGCGCGATGAGTTGCGCAAGCGCGGTCTCCAAACGCGCGGTGGACAACGCCGTACCGATTTGCAACTCGGCGTAGGTCGCGCCACGCGGCGAAAAGGTGGTCAAGGCGATGAGCGTTTGGCGCGCGTCCGCCGTGAGCAAATTCCAACTGTTTTGATAGATCGCGTGCCACAATTGATCGGCGGGTGCGCCGCGCGCGGCGCGCAAATTTTCGAGTACGTGTTCGAACGGCAAACTGACGGCTTGCCCCACGACAAGTTTCAATGCGAGTGGATTGCCACCCACCAAATCGTACACTTGATCGAACCACGTGGCGGGTGGATACGGCAAGGCGCGCCGCGCCATTTCATCGCGCATCAATTCGTGTGCCGCCGCGCGCGAGAGTTCGCGCAAAAGCAAATGCGCGCCCGCCGGCAAATCAGTCAGGCGTTGCCGCGTCGTGAAAATGAACCGTGTGCGCTGAGCCCGTGGCACCAATCGTTCGATCCATTGCTCGGGATGATGCGCGGGTTCCAAATCGTCAATCACGATGAGGTAGGGCTGGCGCGCGAGGGCTTGTTGCAACTGCAACCGACGCGCAGGCGGCGGCAAGCGCGCGATCTCTTCCCAACCGAGTTGCCACGCGATCTGTTCCAACACCGCTTCGGGATCGAGCGCGCTCGGTTCGTCGGTCGCCCACAGGTGATACGGACGCTGCGAGACGGAGACCCACGCGAGGTCCACCCAATCGTTTGTCACGAGAAGCGTTTGCACGACGGCGAGCGTGAGCGAGGTCTTGCCGATGCCGCCCAACCCTTCGACGCTGATGAGCGTTGGTCCGTACGGATCACGCAACCAACTCTGCAAACGGTCGCACGATTCTTCCACGCCGAACAGACGCGTCCACGTGGCGGGCGGCAGGTTGCGCCCGCGCCACGCGCACGTGGCTTGGTGTTGCGCGCTTTGCTCACGCTCCAATTCTTCCAACGTCGCGGTGAGGACGTGCACCGCTTTGGCTTGGCGCGCGTACAAATTGCTGACAGAACGATGTTGCTCGAAGGCGAGTTGTTGAATGGTCTGCTTGTCCCAAAAACGCGCGCGCAACAACGCGGCAAGTTCGGAATGTTGTGCTGCCATCCGCGCCAAGCCGCGTTCGAGCAGCACGCGCGCGGCGGGTTCCGCCTCGCGCGCATCGGCGCACAGTTGCGGAAAGGCGCGACGCAATGCGGTGATGTCCAACGTCGAATGAGGATGCGCGAGTGCGCGCAGGGCTTGATGCGTGATGGAAACGCGCGCGGCGTGGAGATTTTCGAGAGGTTTTGAGGAGTTTGCCATCACGTCCTCACCTTAAAATAAAACGGGGTAGACGCGAGGAGAGTTTGGTTGCCCAACCGCGTTCTACCTCGCTCTACCCCAATTATACGTCAAAATTGTTGTGATTAGCAAAAAAACCCGAGATGTCCAGATGAACGATCGAAGCAAGCGCATCGCGGTCATCGGCGTTGTTGCAGCAATGTTCCTTGCCTGTAGCCTAGACATCCCGCCGATCAGCCCAGTTTCAGTACCGACAGTGTCAGCGCCGGTCGAAGTGCCAACCGTCCCTGCCGCGACCAAGCCAGCCGTCGAATCGCCCGTATCAGCCAGCCCATCGGTTGCGCCACCCCAGGGCAGCGGTCTCGGCGCTACCTACTACGTTGCCCCCAATGGCAACAACGCCAACCCCGGCACGCGCGAGAAACCTTGGGCGACCCCGGGCTATGGCTCGCGGCAGTTGAAGCCGGGTGATACGCTCGTCATCTTGGGCGGGCGCTACACGCTGCGCGAGTATGATGCCGACATCCTCACCCCGCCCTCCGGCAACGCGGGTGCTTGGATCACCATTCGGGGCGAAGCGGGCAACCGCCCCCTCCTCGTCGGGCGCGATAATCTGTTGACAGCCATCAACTTGAGCGGCGTCCAGTATGTCCGCCTTGAGAACTTGGAAATCACTCACGATAATACAGCCCAGGGCGAGGCGCGCTGGTTCCGCGACGGCGTGGAAATCTTGGGCGCGCCCGCCACCCACCTGGTTCTCCAGGACCTCTACATCCACCACGTGGACGAATTCGGGATGAACATCCAGGACGTGGACGACCTGCAAATCCTCAACTGTCGCATCGAGTATGCCGGCTTTGGTGCGCTGGGTGGACCGGCGGGGGAGCACGGCGGCTGGCGCAACGTGGTGATCCGCGGCTCGTCTCTCTCCTGGAGCGGGCACTACTACCAAGGCGGTGACGGCTCCAAGCGCCCCTACGATCGTCCCGACGGCTTTGGCATTGAACCTGCGCCGGGTCCTATCCTCATTGAAGACACGCGCGCCGAACACAACTATGGCGACGGTCTGGACTCCAAAGCTGCCAACACGACCATCCGTCGCGCCATCGTCGCCAACAATTCCTGCGATGGAGTCAAACTGTGGGGCGATAACAGCCGCATCGAGAATACCCTCATCTACGGTCGGGGTGACGGCAATCCCGCCACCACTCCTTGGTCCGCCATCGTCATTGATCAAGTGGAACAAGCCGGGGCGCGCTTTGAAATCGTCAACGTCACCGTGGACGACTATGTGGGACACAACTATCTGATGTACGTCCAGTACGACAATCCGGTGCCGGTCCAGGTGACCGTGCGCAACACGATCTTTAGCGGGCGGGGTCCCGAGAGTCCCATCTATATCAGCGCGGCAAGCACCCTACTAGCCGACCACAACCTCTTTTACTTGCCGCGAAACGAGACGCTCTTGACTCACGGCGGCAACACCTACACTTGCCGGAACATTGCTGCGTTGGGCAAGGGCAACCGGTGTGGCGATCCGCGCTTTGGACGTCCGGCGTGGGGGCAGACCGGCGACTATCATCTACAGACCGGCAGCCCGGCGATCAACGCTGGAACTACCACAGGCGCGCCGAGTGTGGATCTGGAGAACCGTCCCCGTGATGCCCAGCCAGACATCGGGGCGTATGAAGGTAAATTGCCAGTGCCATTTGTTGATTTGCACAATCGAGTTGGCATCAATCAGTTTCCAACCGATTTCCACCTTGGTGAGACCCCGGGGTGATTCGGGGCTGGAGGTATGAGATGTCTCACAAACTTTGGGTAATTGTAGTTCTGGCACTCGCGCTCGCGGCGTGTACGCCGGCGGCTGCCAAACCGAGTGTGACGATTCTCTCGCCGCCGCACGGTAGTCAATTTCGTGAAGGCGAAACCGTCGCGGTGCAATCCACCGCCGCCGATCCGACGGGCATCGCGCGAGTCGAGTTGTTGGTGGATGGCGCAGTCGCGCGTCTCGATTCGGCGCCCACGCCGCAGACGACGTTCACCCTGATTCAAACGTGGCAAGCAACCGCAGGCACGCATACCTTGATGGTACGTGCGTACAACAGTGCAGGCGCAGTGAGCGAGCCGGCGGCAATCTCGATTTCGGTGTTGACGAGCGGTGCAAGTGTTGCCACGCCCCAGCCAATCGTTGGCGCGGTGACACCCTCGGCACGCACGCTCTCGGTCAGCGGGTGCGAACGTCCCCTCGTCAAATTCCAAGTCACGCCGCCGAGCATCGTCGCGGGTGAAACGGCGCGACTAGGTTGGTATGTGCAAGAGGCGACGCGCATCGTCTTGAGTGGCGGCACGTTTTCCAACAAGCCCGAACCGCTGGAGGGAAACGAATCGGTCACGCCGATGACGAACACGACGTACACCTTACACGTCGAATCGAATGTTGGCACGTGCGATGCACAGGTGACGATTTTGGTCACGCCGCGCGGGAGCACGCCGCAACCGACTCCAGGACTTGAGACGCCACGTGTCACAACGCCGGTGTTGGAGACGCCGCAACCGACCACGCCCGCGCCACAAATCGGCTGCATCGGTACACCCAACATCGCATCGTTCACCGCTTCGCCCACCACGATTTCCCCGGGCGGAAGCACGACGTTGAGTTGGGGTGCGGTAACCAACGCCGACGCGGTGGAGATTGATCAAGGCATCGGCGGTATAGCCACACCCGGCAGCCGAACGGTCTCGCCCACCACCACAACCACGTACACACTCACCGCGCGCTGCGGCGCAAATGTCGCGACGCGCCAAGTGACTGTCGTGGTCGGCGAGGCGTTCGCGGTGACGAGCGCGGCGATGACAGTTGCCTCGCGGACTCACAGCGGCGTATGCCCCGTCAATTTCGACATCGCGGGGGAAATCCGAACGAACGGCACCGGCACCGTGACCTATCGTTGGGAACGTTCGTGGACAAGCGGCGGTGTGGGTAGTTCGTCGTTGAGTTCAGTCCAGAGCGTCAATTTCGTCGGCAGCGCGCGTTCGCGAACCGTCGAAGATGCGGATTGGCGCGTGACGCAATCAGGAACCTATCGCGTGCGGCTCAACGTTCTCACGCCGAACGCGTTGAATTCGGACTGGGTCACGTTCACCGTCAACTGCGCCCCCACGCCAGCACCCACCCATACCCCCAGTCGCACACCCACACCGCAACTGCGGATCACCGCCGCAACGATTCGTATGCCGCCCGACAACTATAGCGGCGCGTGTCCCTACACCTTCCAATTCTTCGCCGATGTGACTGTGAATCGCGCGGGCACGATTCGTTATCGGTGGCATCGGAGCGATGGCTTTGTGGGTCCAGAACACGAGTTCACCTTCACGTCGGCAGGCACGCGGACGATTGCAGGCGATTGGCGCGTCACGCAAGATGGCAGTTACCGCGTGCGGATCGAATTTACTGATCCAGGTGGTGTGGCATCCGGGTGGAGCAATCCGCACAACGTAGATTGTCGTTGAGCCATTTTGCGCTTCGATCAACGCAAACGCGCCGCTGGGCAAGCGGCGCGTTTTGCTGTTGGCACTCGATTGATAACCTATGTCGAGTGGCAGAAAGTACCGATCAGACAGAGCTGAAACGTGTAATTGTTAAACAACCTCTTAGGGCGGACAAACGCGGATGGGTTGTTCAAAAACTAGGTTCTCGAACCGGACAAAGGGTTTGAGTTTATTCTCGTTATCGAACCAACTCACGCGGACCACAAAATCCTCGCAGGGACCGCCCAAGGGGAGTTTCCAACTTCCGAGTGACTTGTACTCATTGATGCCGATGTTCACGGTGGTGTGGGTAATTGTCGTTTCGCCGTACGATTTGGGTTCGCCCGGTTTGTAGATGTACACATTCCATTTGAAATTTTGCGGCGAGCCAGTCGTATTCGCAAAGGTGACGTAAAAGTTCAGCTCCGATCCGCGCGTGGGTGGGTTAGGGTCAGTGCGCAGATCCATCACAAAAACGCCGGGTGCAAAGGTCGGTGTGGCGGTCGGTGTCGGTGAAGGACCCGGGGTCGGTGAGGGCAAATCGCTGGGGGCGCAGACCTGAAACATTTTTTCAAAGCGTTTGCCATCGGGCGTGGTAAAGTTGATTGCCTTGTTGTTGGGATCGAGCCAGACCAGTCGTGCGATGAAATCTTCACACGGACCCCCCAGCGCGATTTTCCATGAGCCGGCAGACTTGAGTTCGCTGGTGCCGGTAGGAATGGCGAACAAGCCAGCGGCTGTATCGCTGAAGGATTTGGCGAGGTTGTCCGGTTTGTAGATGTACACTTGCCAGCGGTAGTTTTGCGTAGCGCCTGTGGTATTCACAAAGGTCGGATAGAAAAATAGATCGCTTCCGCGCGTGGGTGGGTTGGGATCAATGCGCAAGTTGGTGACGTACAAGCCGGGCGCTAGCGTGGGCGAAGGCGTGGTCGCAAGTGTTGGGGTAGCGGATGCAACGCGGGGTTGAGGAGAGGGTGAGACCGGCACCAGCGTCGCCGTAGCAATGGTAGGGGATGCCAAATGACGAACACTGGTAGGGGTCCACGTGGCACGCGGGGCTGGGGTGGGCGTTAAAGTCGGCTCGGGCACGGCGCAAGCCGTTGTGATCAAGCCCAATAGAGCAATGGCGAGGAGAACGATCTGTTTCACTCAATACTCCTTGGAGGGATAATTATTTTGGAAAAATGGGTGATGTCAGTGTACAGTGATCACAATGATGCGACAATAGGAGATTGTTCCCAAGTGCAAACGTCGGCTATTATAGCGAGGACAAGTCGGTTTGGCAAAACTAGAGTCACCCTACGCGACTGACGATGAACCCACGTCAGTTACGTTAAATAGCGCGAGTTACTTGTACAATTGCTCTTCCAATTCTTCGATCTGGCGTTCCAGCGTTTCGATGCGTGCAATGATTTCATTGCGACGTTTGATTTGCTCTGGGGTGGCGTTGCGAGGAAATGAATCCGGTTGCACAAACGGATGCGGGTTGGGCGGAAAGAGTGCCAGTTTCTCGGCTTTGAGACGCGCCAGTTCCAATTTGGCTTGGCGTAGTTGCTCTGCAATCCTCGGGTTGATCATCAAGCGTTCCTTGTTTTCATTGACACACCGTAAACGGCAATTCGTAAATCTTGCCATTCGGCTGATTGAAAAAGTGTGCCACGCGGTTTTCATCCAGCCATGCCACGCGCGCAAACAGGTCTTCACAGAGACCAACCCCAGTTCGATAAACGCCCAACGCTTGTTGCTCGACGGTGCCCATCGGAATTTCGGTGAGGATCGGTGTTGTCTCTGTCATCGAATAGCGCGGATTTTCGGCGCGGTAAATGTACACCAGCCAACGATACACTTGTGTGCGGTTCGTTGTGTTTTGAAAGGTTACAAAGAAACTAATGTCCTCGCTGCGTCTAGGAGGTGGTTGTAAACGCAGGTTGGTCACGTACAAGCCGGGCGGAATCGGCGTGATAGTGGGTGTGAAGGTTGATGTGGGTGTGGACGTGGCGGTGGGCGTAGGCGTCCTCGTGGCGGTGGGCGGGATGGGTGTCTGCGTTGGAGTGGCGGTGGGCGAAGGCGGCAACGGTGTGGGCGATGGGGTAAATGTCGTCGTCGGAGTCGCTGTCTCCGTGGGAAGAGGCGTGGACGATGGCTGTAATGTAAGAGTCGGCGGGACAGGGGTGGCAGTTTCGATCAGTGCCAGTTCGGTCATCGGTGAAGCGATCACGCTGGCTTGATTGGAAAAGATGAGATTCGAGTTGGTCGTCAAGATCGGAAAAATTAAACCGAAAAGACATAGTCCAGCGATCACACTTGCTACCACGATAGAAAGGAGATTGGTGCAATTCAAACGCGGGGCAACGATGGGAGGAGCGATGGGCGGCGGATTCGCCGGATCGGCTTCGATCCAATTTTTCCCATCGTGGACGTGCCATTTGCCGCTGGCGGGTCCAATCGTCCAATAACGTCCTTGCGCATCTTGGATCATCAATTGTTTCATCGCCACATCGAATTGATCTTGCGTGATGCGCTTGCTTGCCAATTGCTTTTTGAGCGAGGCATATTGTGCTTCGGCTCGCTTGAATGGATCGCTCGACACGGTGTGCTCCATACCTCTCTTGACTCGCCTTGGATTGTACTGCGATATGCAAGGCGTGTCAATGTCCGCTTGACCAGTGCATCTCTTTTCGATACAATGCAGACGTGACTTTGGATGATGTTCGCCGTGCGCTAGCTCTGCCACGCCCGGGTCGCCCGGCGCAAATGCGCATGTCGCCGAATCCGCGTCCCGGCGATGTCTATCCACTCCCGCCCGACTTACATCCCAAAGAGGCGGGGGTTTTGATTTTGCTGTACCCGCACGATGGCGACTTGCATTTCTTTCTAACCAAACGCACGGACACGGTGGAAATACACAAAGGACAAATCTCGTTGCCCGGCGGCTCGCAAGAAAATGACGAGTCGTTGGAGGAGACGGCGGTACGCGAAACAGCGGAAGAGTTGGGTATCGCGCGCGAGTGCATCCAAGTGATCGGCGACCCGCTCACGCCGGTCTATATCCCGGTCAGCGGGTTTCGCGCAACGCCCTTTGTCGCGTTTACACCGATGCGCCCCAACCTGAACGCCTCGGTGCACGAAGTTGTTGCGGTGATCGAAACGCCGTTGAAGATTCTGTTGGATGATCGCATTGTGCAAGAAGAAGATTGGGAGATTCGCGGGTTCAAGATGCGCGTGCCATTCTTTTTGATCCAGGGTCACAAAGTTTGGGGCGCCACGGCGATGATGTTGAGTGAATTCCGAGAGATGCTCAGACAGGTGATTGAGGGAGGCAATGATGGAGTATCGTAAACTAGGTAAATCCGGCTTGAAAGTTTCAGAGTTGTGTCTGGGGACGATGACGTTTGGATGGACCTCGGACGAACAAAATGCCTATCAGGTGTTCGACGCGGCGTTTGCGGCGGGGATCAATTTTATTGACACGGCGGACGTGTACTCGCGGTGGGCGCCGGGCAACCCGGGCGGTGTGGCAGAAACGTACATCGGCAAATGGCTCAAGACCAAACCGCGCGATCAAATTGTCTTGGCAACCAAAGTGCGCGGGCGAATGTGGGACGGACCGAATGGCGAAGGTCTCTCGCGGGTGCACATTATGAAAGCGATTGACGATTCGTTACGCCGTTTGCAAACCGATTACGTGGACCTCTATCAATGTCACGCGCCCGACGATTCAACGCCGCTCGAAGAAACGCTGCGCGCGCTCGATGATTTGGTGCATGCTGGCAAGGTGCGTTATCTGGGTTTATCGAATTATCCGGCATGGCAAGTGGAGCGATCCTTGCGCATCAGCGAGCGTGAGGGGCTGACATCTATCGTCAGCATTCAACCTCATTATAATCTCGTTTGGCGCGCGGAGTACGAACGCGAGTTGCAACCGCTTTGCGCGCTCGAAGGAATCGGTGTTATTCCATACTCGCCGCTGCAAGGCGGTTTTCTCACCGGCAAATATCGCAAAGGCAAACCGATGCCGGCAGGTTCGCGCGGCACCGGCAGTGAACGAATGACCCGCTTGATGAACGATGATCGCAATATGCAGTTGCTGGACGAGATGGAAAAGATTGCCCGCGCGCACGGCAAAACCATGTCGCAAGTGGCGATTGCGTGGACGTTAGCGAATCCCACGATTACCAGCCCCATCATCGGCGCGAATAATGTTACGCAATTGAATGAGATTCTGGGCGTGGTGGGTTTTCGTTTGAGTGCGGAAGAGAAAAAACAACTGGACGATGTAACCGCATGGCAACTCCAATGACGGTGGTGCTGCTCATTCGCCACGCCAGTAACGATTTTTTGAAAGAGCACCGCTTGGCTGGTTGGACACCGGGCGTACATCTCAACGAGCAAGGTCAATGTGAAGCGGACGCACTCGCGCGGCGACTCCAACATCTTTCGATTCACGCGATCTATTCCAGCCCGCTGGAGCGGGCGGTGGAGACGGCGCGCGTGGTCGCGCAATGCCAGAAATTGGATGTGAACCTTGTGCCCGATTTAGGCGAAGTGCGCATTGGAGAGTGGGAAGGCAAGTTGATCCAAGATGTGGAGCAGAGCGATTTGTGGAAGCAATTGCAGACGCAACCGGTCGGGGTGCAAATTGCCGGCGGGGAAAGCATTGATCAGGTGCAGCAACGGATGGTGGCGGCGATTGAGCGCATCGTTGCCCAGCATCCTAAACAAATCGTCGCCGTATTCTCGCACGCCGATCCGATCAAAGCCGTCGTAGCGTATTATCTCAAAATGGATTTGAATGCATTTCAACGCCTTGTCATCAACCCGGCATCGGTTACCGTGTTGTTGTTCAACGAGCAGGGGACGCGCCTGTTTCGCTTGAATGATGGCGAACCCTTGCCTACCTTTGAGCCGGAAAAAGAACCAGTCCCAGAACGAAAGGAATAAATATGGCTGAAGCCAACCTCGTGTACGATTTGAACCCGGTAACGCATATCACCGTTGGCGCAATCGGTGAGCCGGGCAAGCGTACCTTTTATTTGCAGGGTCGGCAAGGATTGACGCTTGTAACGTTGATCGTTGAGAAAGAACAGGTGGCGGCATTGAGTCATGGCATTGACGAGTTGCTCGAACGGCTTGGCATCGAAAAAAATGTGTTGGTGAACGCGTACGAAATGGAATTGTCGCATCCGATTGAGCCGGTGTTTCGCGTGGGGCAATTGGGGCTGGGTTACGATGCAGAACAAAAGTTGATGATGTTGGTGGCGTACGAATTGCCGGAGGAAGAGGAGCCGGTCTCGGTGGATGTGGTGCGCTTTTGGGCAACGGCGGAACAAATGCGCGCGGTGGCGCGACACGCGGCGGCGATTGTGGCGGCGGGCAGACCGATCTGTGTGTTATGTGGTCGTCCCATTGATCCAGCGGGACATTTTTGTCCCAAGCGCAACGGTCACGGCGAAAAAGCCACGCTGACGTAATGCGCGACCCAGGCGATCAAGTTTTGATTCAATGAACAGTACAAAACCAATTTCGCTCCAGGGTGAAGACGCCCTCAATTTTCTAAAGCACGGAAAAATAGACGTCGAAGGTCTGGTGCCGTGGGGCTCGAATTACACCTTCATCGTAACGATTCGCGATGGCAAGCGTGAGGGCTTGGCGATTTACAAACCCTCGCGCGGTGAGCGACCGTTATGGGATTTTCCGGATGGCACGCTTGCCCTGCGCGAAGTGGCGGCGTATCTTGTGAGTGATGCGTTGGGATGGCCCAATGTTCCGCCCACCGTTTTGCGCGATGGTCCGCAAGGGATAGGGATGGTGCAGTTGTACATTGAGACGGTGGATGGGCAACACTTTTTCACGCTGCGCCACCAATATTGCGACGAGATGAAACGCATCGCCGTGTTCGATGCGGTCATCAACAATACGGATCGCAAGGGCGGACACATTTTATTGGGCGAGGATGGCAAGATTTGGTGCATTGATCACGGCGTCACGTTCCACGAGTATCCAAAACTGCGCACGGTGATTTGGGATTTTGCCGATCAACCCATCCCGGCACCGCTCATCCAAGATTTGTGCAAACTCCGCGACTGTTTGAGAAAATCGCACTCGTTAGAAGAATCATTGGCGCGCTTGCTCGCTCCACGCGAGATGAAAGCCTTGCGCGATCGCCTCAATCGTTTGATCGAGACGGGCATTTTTCCTCAACCCTCGGATGATTGGCCCCCCGTGCCATGGCCCCCGGTGTGAAATGAATTTGACGGATTTGCGAATCTGGATAAAATGCAAGGCGTAATCAATGCCCCCATCGTCTAGGGGACTAGGACGTGGCCCTTTCAAGGCCAAGACAGGGATTCGAATTCCCTTGGGGGCACAGCGCCATGAATAGCTGAGGTCGAGCCCATTTGGACTCGACCTCTGGTTTTTTATCTAAACCTCGTCACTCATGGGTAACGTGCCCGAGTGCGGTATAGATTTTCCAATTGTTGATCTATTCGATGACGAAATCAGCACCGTGTAGCTGCTCAAGTATTTTCACCCGCATGGTCCAGTGTCCTGATTGCCAAGCCAGTGTGAAAATTTGTGCACGTTGCCTTGCACTCATTCGACACATGAGCGAACAGGCTAAGATTCTAATTTGAGCACCGCCATGAACGCAGCTTGCGGAATTTCGACCGCGCCAAAGCGCTTCATCCGCTTTTTGCCGGCTTTTTGTTTTTCCAACAATTTGCGTTTGCGGGTAACATCGCCACCATAACATTTCGCCAACACATCTTTACGCAACGCACGAATCGTTTCGCGCGCGATAATGTGTCCGCCAATCGCCGCTTGAATGGGCACCGGGAACAAGTGTTGCGGAATCACTTCTTTCAATCGTTTGCACAACGCCGCGCCGCGCGGATACGCATCATCCTTGTGCACGATCATGGAAAGCGCATCCACCGGTTCTTCATTGACGAGAATGTTGAGTTTGACCAACTCGCTCGCGCGATATTCAGCAAACGAATAATCGAGTGAGGCATAACCGCGCGTACGCGATTTGAGTTGATCATAAAAATCAATGATGAGTTCCGAAAGCGGAATAAAGTATGCGAGCATCACGCGTTGCTCGTCCAGATATTCCATCTTGTCGAACACGCCGCGGCGCGCAATCACCAAATCCATAATTGGACCGATGTACTCTTTGGGCGTGAACACTTGAATGTGCATCCACGGCTCTTCGATTTCTGCAATCTCGGAACCGTCCGGCATTTCCGCCGGATTGTCTATGACGACCACCTCCCCGTTGGTCTTGAGAACGCGGTACGCGACACTGGGCGCGGTGGCGATCAAATTCAAATCGTACTCACGTTCCAAACGTTCTTGCACAATCTCCATATGCAACAAACCCAAAAAACCACACCGAAAACCAAAACCGAGTGCCGCCGATGTTTCGGGTTCGTACGTCAACGAGGCATCGTTCAATTTGAGTTTGTCCAGCGCGTCGCGCAAGAGTGGATAATCGTTGGTTTCGACCGGATAAAAGCCGGCAAACACCATCGGCTTGGCGGGCCGATAACCGGGCAACGGCTCGCTGGCTGGCTGGTCAGCGCGGGTGATCGTATCGCCCACGCGAAGGTCGCGCACATTTTTCAACCCGGTCGCCACATACCCCACTTCGCCGGCGCTGAGCAGATCGCTGGCAACCATCTTGGGACGAAACACCCCCACTTCGAGCGCGTCAACTTCTAACCCAGACGACATCAATCTCAGTTTGATGTTCTTGGGTAACTCACCATCCACCACGCGCACGTAAGCGACCACCCCTTTGTACGGATCGTATTTGGAATCGAAGATGAGCGCGCGCAAAGGCAACGTGGTATCGCCGATGGGCGGTGGAATTTTGGCGATGCTGGCTTCCAGGATGTCTGGCGTGCCAATGCCAACTTTGGCAGAAGCGCGAATCACCGATTCGGTGGGGACGCCGAGGAGGCGCGCCACTTCTTCTGCAACTTGATCGGGACGCGCGGAGGGGAGATCAATTTTATTGACGACCGGGACAATCACCAAATTATGTTCGAGCGCCAGATACAAATTGGCAAGCGTTTGCGCTTCGATACCTTGGGTGGCGTCCACCACCAGAATTGCGCCTTCACACGCGGCAAGCGCACGCGAGACTTCGTAAGTAAAGTCCACGTGCCCCGGCGTATCAATCAAATTCAATTCGTATTCCTTGCCATCGTTTGCCCGATAAAGCATCCGCACCGCTTTGGCTTTGATCGTGATGCCTTTTTCACGCTCCAAGTCCATTTGGTCCATCACCTGCTCGACCATCTCGCGTTTGGTGATCGTCCCGGTGAATTCGAGCAAGCGATCCGTGAGCGTGGATTTGCCGTGATCAATATGCGCGATGATGCACAAGTTTCGAATGCGTGATTGATCCATCACCGCGCATTATACCACACTTGACAGTGAACAAAAAAATGGGCGCGGAAATTTGATTCCGCGCCCAGCTTCAGCGGTTCTTGGATTAACGCGAAGAGACAAGTATCGGTTGATACGGTACACCAGATTCGCGCAGATCAATCACTTGGGCATTCGAGCGGTCGCAGACCCCCTGCATCTCGTCGCGCTTGATGCCCACTACTTTGAAGGTCAGTTCACGATGCGATGCATCACTCATCCCAAAGGTGACGACCGAGACAACGTTGCCGCCTAGTTTGGCGATTTCACCAGCCAACTTGGCGAGCGCGCCTTTTTCCTCTGGCACGCGCACGGTGGCGCGCACGCATTGCGTACAACTTCCGCCCAGCGCTTCGGTCATTACCTTAAAGATGTCGGTTTCGGTGATAATGCCCACCACTTTTTTGTCGCGCAAAATCGGTAATGAGCCAATTTTGTGTTCGACCATGATACGCGCGGCTTCTTCCAAGGGACAATCTTCGCCGACGGTAATCACGCGTTTGGTCATCACGTCTTTGATTTTGAGTTTAGCTAACAAACCGTGAATCTCAAACACCGAAAGGGATGTGGCAGGCGAAGGCGAGGCGTACAACAAATCTTTTTCAACGACAATCCCGACCAGATTGCCATTCTTATCCACCACCGGCAACCGCCGAATCTTTTTCTCACGCAAGAGTTGCAATGCATCTTCGAATGATGTGTCGGGAGTTACCACGATGGGATTCGCAGTCATTCGTTCACGAACCAGCATAACACACCTCCACAATGAGTGTATTTGAAGCAAGTCTGTTTCCGGGCTTGCATAATAACTATACCCCAAACCGTGCCAGAATGCAAGAGTCACTAGAAAGCATAGAGGCGTAGGATGCTACGCCTCTACGTGCTTTCATTTGTTGGGGAACTTGCCTTCAAAGGTAACGACCTTCTTTGCTCCGCCCATTATGACATCAGCGGTACCCCCGGTGGCTCGGATGCCAAACTTGAAATCGCCGATGGTGGTCCACCAATCCTTGATCAGCGTGGCCCCCGTCACGCCCAACGCCGCCAAGCGCTGCCCACTGGTAACCGCAAGGTTACCGGGCACCACGGCCGCATCGAGCACGACGACGGCGCGCACTTGATTGGTTGTCTTGCCGGGAACCGTCTGCTTTTCGTACACGATGGGGGTGGCAAGCGCAAAGAACTCACCCGGTTTGGACGGGGCGGCTTCGAACTCGACGGTGAACTTCATTTGTTCGATTGTCACCGGCGCATCGTTGGGATTGTTAATATCCCAAACAAACCCAAGCACCAGCGGCACGCTGATACTGCCGGGGAAGGGCACGTATTGTGCGGCGGGTGTGCCGGCAGGGGGCGGCGTTGGCGTGGGAATGGCGCCAGGCCAGGTGGACCAAGGTGGCGGAAAATAACTTTGCACCTGAACCTGATTCAATGTGATCGTTGGGGGTTTCAATTCGGTGGGCGCGGGAGTTGGAGATGCGCACGCACTCAAAACTAGGGCAACGAGCAGAACCATCACTATCCACCACTTGTTCATTTGGGCTCCTCCCTCCAAGAGATTGCAGAAATCATCAATCTGAAATTACGTCAGCCAGCGTTTGCGGCGCTTGTAATGCTTGACCGCGCGAAAACTTTTGCGGGTCCCTAGATCGGTGAGTCCAAGGTAAAACTCTTTAATGTCCGGGTTATCACGCAATTTATCCGCCGAGCCATCCATCACAACGCGTCCGCTTTCTAGCACATAGCCATAGCCTGCCACCGTCAATGCCAATTTGACATTTTGTTCGACGAGCAGGATGGGCAATTTTTCGTCTTGATTCAAGCGCGTAATGATCTCGAAGATTTCTTTGATGAGCAACGGCGCCAAGCCCATCGAAGGTTCATCGAGCAACATCAGTTTCGGATTCGTCATGAGTGCCCGTCCCATCACGAGCATTTGTTGCTCGCCTCCACTGCAAAAGCCAGCGGTTCGATCACGCAGCATTTTAAGGCGTGGAAAATAGGTGTACACCTTGTCCAAGCCATCGCGCAACTTTGCCCTGCTCAGATGGGCGCCGACCTTGATATTCTCCTCGACAGTGAGGTGTTCAAAGACGCGGCGCCCTTCGATCACTTGGATAATGCCCATCCGCGAAATCTCTTCCGCCGATTTGCGGTCAATCCGCGTTCCCATAAACTCAATCGAGCCATCCGTCACGCGGCCGTTTTCGTGTTTGAGCAAACCCGAGATCGCTTTGAGCGTGGTGCTTTTGCCCGCGCCGTTTGCCCCGAGCAGCGCCACAATACCGCTGTTCGGTACACTGAGCGAGACCCCTTTGAGCACGAGGATGACCTCGTGATACATGACTTCGATGTTGTTGAGAGTAAGAATGTTGCCGTTGTTCATGACAATGGTTAATAGCCGATCCACTTGGGCCAATCGTTGGGATACTTGGCTTTGAGATCAATTTGCTTGAGCAAATTGAATTTGCCGCTCTTGATCTGATAGATGCGTACCTGACTCGTGGGGCGATGATCGGTGGATGTCCATGTGAGTGGTGTTACACCTAAGCCGATATCCAAGTCGCGGAACTGCTCGAACGCGGCGCGAATGCCTTCGCCATTGAGTTTACCGGCTTTATCTGCCGCTTTCATCGCTTCGACCAAGACAAGGACGTTAGCCCACGCCTTGACGGTGTGAATCAGACGCGTTTCTTGCGGTGTGTTGGGATTGTACTTTTTAGCCGAGGCGACAACAATGTCCATCTTGGGGACATTTTCGCCGTAGAACGCAGCCACCCCGATACCCATCACACTTTCCGCTGCATCGCCAGCCAGTTTGGGCAGGTTTTCATCAAAGCCGTAGGTGTTGACGAGATGGTCGGCGCCCAAGCCCAACGCTTTGGCATCTTTCAACGCGGTCGCCACGGAGTTGGTCGTGTTCCCGTGCCAAACAACATGGGGCTTGAAATCTTTTGCCGCCAGCACCTGCGATTTGGTGTCGAGCGCGGTCAGCGCTACGTCTTGATCAGGACCTACTTCGAAGCCGAGCAACGCGGCTTGTTCTTTCAGCGCTTTGATCGGTGCGCTAGAGTACGGCGATGACTTTTGATAGAACATAATCACGCGTGGTTTGGTGCCGGCTTTACGCTCAGCCTCAAAGCGGGCGTCTTTCATCCACACTTCTTCGTACCACACTGTAAGCGCGGCGCGCGCCGAGGTCGAGTAATCGGGGGCAGCAAACAAGTTGTACGGTGTCTTGGATGGATTCGTGAGTTCGCCGGCGTACGACGCCGAAACGTACGGCATCTTGTCCTGATTGATCGTAGGCGAAAGCGCGGAGGTATCGCCCGTGCCCCACCCTAACACCGCGATCACTTTATCGAAATCGCGAAAGCGTT
Source organism: Anaerolineae bacterium (assembly GCA_034433515.1). GTDB lineage: Bacteria > Chloroflexota > Anaerolineae > UBA4142 > UBA4142 > DAOTXS01. The sequence goes on from DAOUAL010000096.1 coordinate 25,987, forward strand.
TGTAGATCGTTTGCGCTTCGGGCACGCGATAGCCGTAATCGTACTGGAACAACTTGATGGTCTTGCCATTGATGCCGCCATTTTCGTTGACCCAACTGATGGCTTCTTTGACTGCAAGCGCGTAATCTTTACCAACATCCGAGGTGGCGCCGGTCAGGTCGTTCAGCGAGCCGATATTGACCTCGCCCGCACTCGGTACCGCCGATGAACTCGACGTGGTCGCTGGTTGCCCGCTGCCACACGCGACAATCCCTACGACGATGACGACCATCATTCCTACCAGCAATAGTTTCCGGAAATTCATAGTCCTCCCTCCTTTGGAGAAATCACTTGCGTTCCGTTGCCATGCGTCAATATCGAATAGATTCAGCCGCATCACCTCCAGCGCACGTCAGTATGAAAAGGGCCACAAATGAATATAGTCTTTGAAACGTGACCAACGATACGCCAAGCCCTTGGGTTCGAGTAACAAAAAGATGATGATGGACAAACCAAACACCATATCTTTGACGTACGATGTTTTGAGGGCAAGGTCGGGCAAAATGCTTTTGAGCGCGGGTTGCACCAGTTCAGCGATCAGCGTCAAATAGATGGCGCCGAAGATGGTGCCGTAATTACTGCCAATGCCGCCGATCAACACGACGCCAACCAACCACAACGATTCGCCAAAACTAAATTGTTCCGGGCTCACGGTAAAAGATACGGCGTTGGCATACGCTCCCGCCGCACCGGCAATGGCGCCAGCGATAAAGAACGCCAACAATTTATAGCGTACAATGTTGACTCCCAACACTTCGGCGGCAATATCGTTATCCCGGATCGCAATCCACGCCCGCCCAATGCGGGTACGCATCAAGTTGCCAATAAAGAGAATGCCCAGGATGACCAACACCAACATCAAATAGTACTGTTCCAGATCGGTGCGAATGTCCCAGGGTCCAAACCGAATGGTGCCGGGGGGCAACGAAAAAGCAATGCCCCGATCACCCGCTCGGCTGATGTAATGAGTGATGATAAAGTCCACCGTGATAAATTGTGCCGCCATCGTCGTCATAATCAGGTAAAAACCTTTGACCCGCGCCGAGGGCAAACCAAACAGCATACTCCACAAGCCCGCCACAATCATCGCCGCAACCATACTGATCGGATACGACACGCCCAGGTCTTTGAGGATTGGAAAGGCTTGATTCATATTCAAGGTCAGGATGGCGGAGGTGTACGCGCCAATCGCTACGAACGCCATATGACCCAGTGTAACTTGGCCCGCAAAACCAATCAACAGTTGCACGCCCAACGCACAAAGAATTGTGTAACCGATGCGGTTGGCTACGGAAAGTTCATAGCCGCCAGCCACCCCGGGAAAGAATCCAAACAAGATGGCAAACAAAATTGCCATGCGAAACCAGACAAAGCGGGTTTGCCACCAGGCATGGTCTTGACGATAGTTTTCGTGGTACACGCCGGAAGGAAGTCGCATTACGGACATCGCGTTGCCTCAATTTTGATGTTACGCAATTTCACCGCGCGGAACCCAGAAAGCAGTAAACTACTCTGTCAACAATGAGCGCATCTGGGAATAGATGATCTTGGTAGCGCGCTCAGGCATCAATCGGCAGAGCCAATCCATCATTTTCGCATCCGAACCAATCAACACCCGATACTTGTTTTTCTCCATACCATCTATGATGATTTGAGCCGCCACCACGGGTGAGGTCGTTTTGATTTTGGAGGTATCGCTGGGTGTGCGAATCGCCACGCCGGAGTTGGCAGCGATATTGGTGGCGACGGCACCGGGAAAGACTACGGTAACTCGCACCTGGGTCGAAAGTAGTTCTGAGTACAACCCCTCGGTAAACAATCTTACCGCCGCTTTCGATGCGCCATAAGCGGTTTGACCGGGAACCGGCAAGAAACCGCCCATGCTGGACAGATTGACGATATGTGCCTCGGGCCGCTCCAGCAAGTGAGGCAAAAAGGCTTTGGTCACATTGACCATACCAAAAAAGTTGACCTTAAAGACCCGTTCAATTTCGTTGAATTCCAGATTGTTGATTTTGACAAAGCGTTGAATGATGCCAGCATTATTGATGACACCATCCACCGCACCATGCGCCTGAATCACCGCTTGAACGAGTGCCATCACGGCTTGCCGATCAGTAATGTCGCATTGATGGGTAGATAAGCGGCTCCCGAGATCGCCTGCCAGCGCCGCCGTCTCTTGGAGGGTTGCTTCGTTAATATCCACAGCGGCGACCCGCGCTCCTTTTTTCAATAACAATAGAGTCAATTCACGACCAATTCCACTACCCCCGCCGGTCACCACAATCGTCTTTCCCTGAACTTGCACGAGTTCCTCCTCCTTCCTCTCTGCCGCCGATTCGTCCCCTAAACTCTTTCGATTCTTTGCCAACCGAACAAACCGTACGGTTTGAACAGCAAGGCAATCGTCATCGCCAAGAACGGAAAGATTTCTTTCGCGCCACCGGGAATGAGGTTGATCCCGGCAATCGTCAAATTATCCAGATAACCGCCGGCATAATTCTGAAGCAAGCCCACGATCAATCCTCCCACAATTGCTCCCGGCACCGAATTGAGACCTCCCATCACCACAGCGGGCAGAACAAGTAAACCCAGATAACCGACCGAGACGTTGACACCATTGATATTGCCGAGCAGGGCACCCCCGACCCCCGCCGCCATAAACGCGATTGCCCACGCGAGCGCGTACACGAACTTGGCACTGATGCCAATGGATAGGGCTGCCATTTCGTCGTCAGCGGTGGCTTGCATGGCCAAGCCCCAACTTGTGTATTTGAAGAAGGCAACCAGAATGACCAACAAGATCAATGCCGCCACAAAACTCCAGACATAGACCTGACCAATAACCACAGTGCCGAAATGCAAAGGTTCGACAGGAAAAACGGGTGGGTTGAACACCATGGTATCCGTGCCAAAAATGAAACCGAGGAGACCGCGCAAAAAGAACGAGATGCCCACCGTAACCATAATCACTGTCAAGACCGATTCACCGATGAGTGGGCGGAGAAAAATGCGCTCAATGATCAATCCCAACACCAAGCCCACGAGCAAGGTGAGGAACAATGCCAACAGGAAGGGCACCCCCCATTGATAAAAGGTCAGCGAAACGTATGCTCCCACCAGCGTGAGTTCACCCATCGAAAGGTTGAGTACGCCAGACGATTTGTAGATCAGCGTCCAGCCCAACGCCACCAACGCATAGATGCTGCCAACCATCAGTCCTGTGATTGTGAGTTGCAGAAAAACGTCCATGGTTAATCCTTGTCCGCCGGTTTTGACTATCGCTGTGCCACATCCACAATCTTTAACAGCGTGTCAATCTTTTGCGTACGCCCATCTTCATAGGTAATGACGGTATCAAAGCGCACCTCCGGCGCACCGCTGTACAATGCCTCCACGATCAAACGATAGCGTTCTTCCAAGAACCCACGCCGAATCTTTTTGGTGCGCGTCAATTCATCATCATCGGCGTCGAATTCTTTGAACAGATTGACAAAGCGCCGCACACGTGCGACCTCGGGCAAACTTTGATTGACCCGTTCCACTGCTTGGCGCACCAAGTCCAACACGCGCGGTTCCTGCGATAATTCCTGATAACTGGTGTACGCAATCCCTTTGCTTTCCGCCCATCGCCCGGTAACACCGTAATCAATACAAATCACCGCCGTGACGTACGGACGCTCGTGACCAATCACCCACGCATCTTTGATATACGGACTAAACTTGAGTCGGCTTTCCACAAAGACCGGCGAGAACTTGCGCTTGTCGCTCAAGATCATAATGTCTTTGGAGCGATCAAAAAAGACGAGATGTCCGCTTTCATCAATAAAGCCACTATCGCCGGAATGCAGCCAGCCATCGCGTAACGTCTTTGCCGTTGCTTCATCGTTCTTATAATAACCCTTGAACACCGCCGGGCTTTTGGACAAAATCTCGCCATCCTCCGCAATCTTGATCTCGGTTTCCGGAATCGGCTTGCCCACCGTATCCAGTTTCACATCATCGGTGCGATGCAAGACCGAAATGCCGGCAATTTCGGTCTGGCCGTAAATTTGTTTGAGGTTGACACCTATCGCATGAAAGAATCGAAAATGATCGGGACCGATAGCCGATCCGCCGGTGTACGCGTTGCGAATCCGCGCCAAGCCCAAATGATCGCGTAATGCCCGATGCACCAACGCATCGGCGATGTACCATTGCAATCGGGTAAGGAACGAGACCGGCTTTTTTGCGAACTTGGCATCGGCGATTTGGTACCCCACGTTGACGCCCCATTCATAAATCTTGCGCTTCAACCAGGTGGCGTCTGCATATTTGACCTGAACGCCACGCACCATTTGCTCGTATAGGCGCGCCGAGGAAAACATCATTTGGGGCGCAATTTCGCGCAGGTCTTCTAACGAGGATTCCGGCTCTTCCGGAAAATTGATGGTAAAGCCGGCTTGGATGCCACACGAGATAGACATCATTTGTTCGCCGATCCAAGCAAAGGGGAGGAACGAAACGAAATCATCGGTTTCAAACGCGGGGTCCACCCGCATCAAGTTCTGCCCCATCTTGAGCATATTCCAATGCGTGAGCAGTGCGCCTTTGGGTGCCGAGGTCGTGCCCGAGGTGTAAAAAAGGAGCGCGACATCTTCGCCCACGCCTACTTTGACCATATCGTTAAACCGATGGGGCTCTTGTTCGGCGATCTGTCGTCCGCGCTCCATCACTTGCTCAAGACTTGCGAGTGCCGGGTCGTCATAGTGACGCAAGCCCTTGGGATCATCCCAGATGATCCGGGTCAACTTGGGGCATTTGTCTTTGATGGTCAGCGCTTTGTCAACTTCTTCTTGTCCTTCCACGATCATAAACTTGGCATCGGAATGATCCACGATGAATTGCACTTCGTCAATCAGCGATTCTTGATAAAGCCACACGGCGACGCCGCCTGCACACAAGACTGCCATTTCTGCCCACAGCCCTTCGGGACGATTATCGCCCATCAAGGCAATCTTGTCGCCCCGTTGTAAGCCCAGAGCGGTCAAGCCCAGGGCAATCGCTTGGACGCGTTCGTAATATTCGTTCCACGTCAAGGGTCGCCAGATACCGTACTCTTTTTCGCGCATCGCGACGCGGTTTCCATATCTTTGTACGGCTTGGACAAAGACTTTGGGAATCGTGAGATCGGGCGTGATTTCAATTTCGAGTGCACGTTTGCGGTTACCGCCGCGTAACATACAAATCCTCTTTCTCACCTAGGTAGGCGTGTATCACGCGTTCATCGCGTTGGATTTCTTCTGGCGTGCCTTGCGCAATTTTCTCGCCAAAGTTCAGCACCGCGACGTGATGGGAAATGTCCATCACCACCCCCATATCGTGTTCCACCAACACACACGTCACGCGCCACCGTTTCTCTTCGTTCACATCGAGAATAAAGCGCGCCATATCTTCCACTTCTTCCAAGTTCAACCCCGCCATCGGTTCATCGAGCAACAGTAATTTGGGTTGCAGCGCCAAGGCGCGCGCCAATTCAACCCGTTTTTGCAAACCGTACGGCAACATCCCTACAACCTTGTTGCGAATGTGTGCAATTTCAAGCAAGTCAATGATTTCGCGCTCGATAAATTCACGATTCGCCAATTCCTCTTGCTCGGCGCGCCCCACATAGAGACCGCCTTCCAAAAAGTTGGTGTGCAAATGCACATGCCGTCCCAAGCGAATATTATCGAGGACGGTCATACCGCGAAAGAGTTCGATTTTTTGAAACGAACGAGAAATGCCTAGCCGCGCACGCTGGTAGGGACGCAACGGGGTAATATCTTGACCTTCAAAGAGGATTTTGCCGCGCTGAGGACGATAAAGACCGTTGATGCAATTGAGGAGAACCGTCTTGCCCGCACCGTTCGGACCGATAATCGAAAAAATTTCGCCACGTTGGACTTGGAGACTGACGCCCCGCAAAGCCGCAATACCACCAAACGCCATGCTGACGTTTTCGATCCTTAACTGAACACCATCGTCTCGATCAGGCATCTGCCCCCTCACGCGAGGATTAACCGCCGGCAAAAATATACGGCGTGATTATGCACAATATGCCACGATTATAAGGGGAGAAAGATAAGAGCGTCAAGATACGAGGGGGTCATTTTGGGGTCATTTAGGATACTTTTGTATCACCTCTCCAAGAGCGCCGTCATCAATGGTCTTGACAAGCCGCGCTGGAGTGATCTGATTGTGCAAATCGGTGTCACACGGTGCAAGCACCCGGATATAATTGCCGGTGTAACCAACCCAGCCCTCCGTTTTTTGATTCGTTTCCCACAACACCGGCATCTCACGTCCAATAAACCGTTCGGTAAATGCACGCAGACTTGTCTCTGCAACCGCTTGCATTTGCTTCATCCGCGATGCTTTGGTACGATCATCAACTTGGAGTGGCAACCTAGCGGCAAGCGTGCCTGCCCGCACCGAGTACGGAAAGACGTGCACGCGCGAAAATTGCATTCGCTCGACGAATTCAAGAGATTGTTCAAACTCGGTTTCACTCTCACCGGGAAAGCCCACAATGACATCCGTTGTAATGCCAACGTCCGGGATTTTCTCGCGGGCTAGTTCGATTGCCCGCGCAAATTGGGCGGTCGTGTAAGGTCGGCGCATCCGGCGGAGCACGGTATCCGAGCCGCTTTGAAGCGATAGATGCAAATGCCGGCACAATCGTGGGTCGCGAAACAGATCGAGTAAGGTGGCATCCAAATCCCACGGCGCAATGCTGGTCAAGCGCAAACGGGGTACGTCTGTCTCCGCCAGAATCGCCGCAACGAGGTCAGGCAAGGAATGGAGCGTTGCTAATTCTGTTCGATCACGATACGCTGAAATCTGCACGCCGGTCAGAATCATCTCTTTATAGCCGGCATCCACCAATGTCTTGATTTCGCGTACCACGTCGTTGAGCGGACGACTATGTTCTCTGCCGCGTGCCAGCGGAATGATGCAATACGTACAACTCATATTGCATCCGTCTTGGATTTTCACAAAGGCGCGCGTGCGCAAATGGCTAACCCCCAACGGCTTGCCGCCATCCGCGGACCACAATCTATTGTCTGACAACTGAAGACTAACGTCTGATGACTGCAGCGCACCGCTCGCCGCCTCTGGCAAACGACAGCCGGTCTCGGTCGTTTGGAAACGCACATCTCCCAGCATTTCGCCTGCTAACCCAACCAACCGATCCTTGTCGGTATTTGGCACGATGAGCGAAACGTTGGGCAATGTTTGTGCTTCGCCGGCGGACACGCTAACGTAGCAACCGGTGAGAACGAGTCGTGCGTGGGGATTAGCCCGCGCGAGTTGCCGCGCCATCTGCCGTGATTTGCGTGCAGCAACGTGCGTTACCGTGCACGTGTTCAACACAATGAGGTCGGCTTCTGCGGGGTCATCAATAATCGTGTGCCCATCATCACCAAACTGCCGTGCCCACGCTTCCAATTCACTTTCGTTGAGTTTGCAACCGAGGGTTGACAAATAGACTTTCATCGGGCGCGAGATTAGCATCTTTCGTCAAGCGTGTCAAACGGGAGCGTTCGCCACGCTGAAACAACAAAACCTCGCACGCTGGCACTCACGCCAGCACGCGAGGTTCACGTTAAGATAATTTCCACTCAGTCTTCCATAATCAAATGACACTTGGGGATTGGCAAACGCAACCACACCTTGTCGCCGGGCGCATAGCGTTTGTCCGTACTCGCTTGCACCCGCAGGTCCAACCCTTCCCAAATATGCACGCGATAATCCATAATGTTTCCCAGATACGTCGCTTGTTTGATCACACCGCCCAACACATTTTGCCCGGTTTGTTCGCTGATCAGTTCAATATCGTAGGGGCGAGTGTGAAAGAGCACGGATTGACCTCGGGTCAACCCGGGAATCACCGGCGCACCCAGCGTGGTATTCGCCGCGGAGACGTAGGCGAGCGTCGCATCAAACGATTCGACTTTTGCCGGGATAAAATCGCTCAAGCCGATAAAGTCCGCGACAAAGCGCGAGCGCGGGCGCTCGTAAATTTCTTCCGGCGTGCCGAGTTGCACCAACTTGCCTTGATTGATGATCGCAATGAGATCGGACATAACGAGTGCTTCTTCCTGCGCGTGAGTAACATAAATCGCCGTGATGCCCAAACGCTTTTGCAGATCGCGAATCTCAAAGCGCATCTCTTCACGCAATTTCGCATCGAGATTGGAGAGTGGTTCGTCAAAGAGCAACACCTTGGGTTCGACGACGAGCGCACGCGCTAACGCAACTCGTTGTTGCTGTCCACCCGAAAGTTGATTCGGCGCGCGATTCTCCAAACCGGTCAACTGGGTCAGTTTCATCACTTCATCCACTTTGCGTCGAATCTCGGTGGAGGCGAGTTTCTTGATTTTCAAACCATACGCGATATTCTCAAAAACATTGAGGTGTGGAAAGATCGCATAACTTTGAAACACCATCGCCATATCCCGGCGATTGGGCGGGACATCATCCAACTGTTGCCCATCCAGAAAAATGTGTCCCGAGGTGGGAAACTCAAAGCCGGCGATCAGGCGCAGCGTCGTTGTCTTGCCACAACCGGAGGGACCCAGCAATGTTACAAATTGTCCCTTTTCGATGTTGAGGGATACATCGTCCACGGCGGCGACTTCACCTGTGCCACCGCGTGCCGGAAATTTTTTAGTGATGTGATCAAGCGTGAGGTACATTTATCCTGCTCCTAGTGTCGTTTCGACGCCGGTCGTTCTAAACGCACGCCCTGCCCAAGCATACATCAAACCGATGGCTGCCAACACGATGAAAATTAGAATCATCGAGTACGCGGCGGCAAGACTCATGCCCCCTTGCTCAACCTCGCTCATAATCAAAGCGGTCAAGATGGGCCATTTGGCGGACGACAAGAAAATAATCGCTGAGAGCGACGTCATATGCCGCGCAAAACTGAAAATCAAGCCAGCGACGAACGCCGGCAGAATCAGCGGCAAGGTTATGCGGCGGAACGTGAGTTGCGCATCGGCACCCAAATTCGTGGACGCCTCTTCGATGGCGGGATCAATTTGTTGCAACGAGGCAATCCCCGCGCGCACTGACGCCGGCAAACTACGCACCGCATACGCGGCAATGATGATGTACGGCGAACCGACGAGCGCAAGCGTTTCACCATAGAAGGTGAGCGCGGCACACACGGCAAGGAGCGCGAGCATTCCTATCACACGCACGCGCGCGTGCCACGCGCTGATAATGAAACTGGCAATCATGGTGTACGTAAAGCCCAAAATTGCCAACGGTGGTTGAAACATCAAGTTGATCCATGCCGCAACGCTTGCCCCGGTCTTGGGCCAAATGTTGCCACCCTGTTGCCGTCCCCATTCGGCAATGGGCGCGGTCAAGTCGCCAATGAACAAGCGCGAAAGCAAATACACTGCCATTCCGACCAGAATTACAAACGAAACCCGGCGCGTTTTTGGAGCGGCCAAAAATAGACTGGCAAACCCAACGCTGATTAGAATTACCGCGAGCGCAACGGTCCACGTGGGCTGATCAATGACCGGCAAGTTGCCAAACGGTGCAATCAACAGATTGTTCAACAACGGGGCGCGCCCCTTTTCGGAGAGGTCCAGGTTCAGAAAATTGATGCCCACGCCGAAAAGCGTACCCAAAAGCAACAACGCGGCGCGTGCCCAGAAAGACTTGGCGCTTGAGCCCACCAAATAATATGCCAGTGCAACGAACGTAATCGCGACGATGATCAAAGGCGCTTGAATAAACGCGATGATATAGCCAATCCCCAGGATGGTGCCGGGGACAGCGCCGCCCAGGTTGGACGAAAAATCCACCGCTTCTTTACCACTAAACGATTTCCGCACCACCAGATAAGCAATAATCATACCGATGAGCCCGGCAATCGGCGTGGCAAGCGCAGCGAGAAAGGTCGTGTCGAGAATGGCTTTCAAACCGCGATCAATCGCCTTGCCATAGTGGGTCAAGTCGAGTGAATAATCAATGCCCCACAGTCGTGTGATGGATCCAAGAAAAATTGCGCTGTAGAGCATCATCACGAGTAAGAGAACGAGAAAGGTCAAGGTGATAAAGGTCCATCGAATCACTGGCTCTTTGACAAAGCCGGCGCCGCCGCCGGTCGGTTTGCCGGTAACCGAGATGTACGATTTGCGCGAGACCCAGTAGCGTTGCAGGAGAAAGACGGTTAACGTTGGCAAAAGCAAAACCAAGGATAATGCCGCACCTTTTTGCTGATTGAATTCACCGTTCACCGCAATCCAAATCTGCGTCGAAAGCACGGTAATATTGCCACCGATAAAAATCGGGTTGCCCAAATCAGCCAGCGATTCCACAAACATGAGCAAGAAGGAACCGGCAATCCCGGGGGTCAACAAGGGCAAAGTAATCGTGCGAAAGATGTGCCACTTGCTTGCCCCAAGCGCGAGCGCCGCTTCTTCCATGGAAGGATCAATCCGTTCGAGCAAGCCGCGCAGAATCAAGTAGGCGACCGGGAAAAACGTAATGATTTGGACAAAGATCAAACCATCCAGCCCATAAATATCGTTCATGCCGGGCTTGAACTGGATGTTCAAAATGCCTTTAGTGATGAGCCCAGAGCGACCGAACAACAGAATTGTGGCAAGCGCGATGGCAAACGGGGGTGAAATCGTTGGCACCAGCGTGAGAGCGTGAACAAGTCCTTTGAACGGAATATTACAACGCACCATGGTATATGCAAACAGAAACCCAACCAGCGTACTGCCAATCGCCGCGCCGACCCCCATGATAATGGTCCACCAGAAAATCTGGGTGTACTGCACCGTAAAGGTGGGATCGAAGTAATTCTGGAAATACTCAAGACTCAACTCACCCGCATTCGGCTTGCCGGCGCCCACAAAAAAACCCTGCCAGATGACGCGTACCAGGGGCCAGACGATAAACGTAAGAATGAATGCCCCGGTGATGAGCAAACCGATCAAAAGCACCGGATCGCGCGCGATGAGTTTGTATTCACGATAACGACGGACCACCCAGTCCAACGGTGAGGAGCGAGCCAGAGTTGTCATAGGCGATTCAGAGGGAGAGGCGGGATAGCCCCGCCCCTCCCAGAGACGTTTTATTTCGCGAGCGATGCCGCAGCGATCTCGTTCGAGAACTTGTCAACGAAAGCCTTCTTGTTCTTGCCGCAGTAATCAAAGTCATAGTTGATCAGTTTGACTTGGAGTAATTCCGGTTTGGGCGGCTGCGCGCCTTTGACCGTCAACCCTTGATACGCCTGATACTTTTTGCCAAGTTCTTGCGTCTTGGCTTCGAGCGCCCAATCGTACCACGCCTTGGCGAGATCAGGATGCTTGGCACCCTTGATGATTCCCATACCGCCAATCTCATAGCCCGTGCCTTCGGCGGGGAACGACAACGCCAGCGGCAACTTTTGATCGTCAATGCCCGCTACAATGTCATGCGAGAAAACGACGCCGACCGCGGCTTCACCCAAGCCAACGTTCTGGACGGGCGCCGCACCACTCTTCGTCCAGATCAAAACGTTCGCAGCGAATTTCTTCATGTAATCCCAGCCGGCTTGTTCACCCTTGATCTGGAGAACGGTGCACATAAAGGTGTACGATGTCCCAGACGAGGCGGGGTGCGCGATAACGATCTGCCCCTTCATCTCGGGCTTGATCAAATCGTCGAATGAGGTCGGCGGTTTGATGGCGGTCTGCTTGGTGTTCGTGGCAAAACCAAGTGAGCCCACATAGATTCCAGCCCATTGTGGGTTTGGATCATTGTCCATCATCAACTTGGGATCAATGATGTTGGCTTGATTGGGGGACTTGTACGGCTCGAGCAAGCCCTCCGCCTTGGCGGCGATGAACGAGTCAATGGGTCCACCCCACCAAATATCAAATTGGGGGTTGGCTTTTTCGTTGCGGATACGCGTCAGGGCTTCGCCGCTCGAGAGACGAACATAGTTGACCGTGACGCCGGGATACTTGGCTTCGAACTCTTTCTTCATCCCCTCACACCAGATCTGTTGCGGGGTGCAGAGTAAGTTGAGCTCACCCTTGAGAGGTGCTTTGGTCGCGGTTGGCGGAACAGCGGTTGGCGGGACCGGCGTGGGCGCAACTGACGACGCAACGCTAGACGCCGAACTACTCGCAGGGGGTGGCGGTGGTGGAGCGGTCGGCGGAACTGGTGTGGGCGCGGGGGTGGGGGTGGCGCAAGCAACCAGCGCGGTCAGCGCCACAACGAGCAAAACGAACAACATGGTCTTACGGGGTAGCATCTTTGCCTCCTTTTCGATTTTTGTTTTTTCGTACGTGGATTGTCGCACGGGGATCGTTCAATCAAATCATATCACAAGTTTAGCGAGATTGCAAACGTTTGAAATGCACTCATTTGCGAAACTGGATCACGCCAAACCGTCCGTTGATCTTCCACCTTGCATCTTGGGCGCACAGTTGCTCTGCAACCCCGGCACGCAATCCCACGATTGGTTCTGATTTCAATGTGCGTATCGCTACGACGGAGGCCGGGAAATGCGCCGATGCCGCTTCAAACGGCGTAGTGGATTCCCAATGACAATCGCCAATCAACCGGCGATAATTGGCATCGCCTTTGTTGATCACCAACGATGATTGAGCCAACCTCGCGCGCAAATCGCTGGGCAGATCATGAAAAAACAAGCCGGTGACCCAGAAGGGATGATCTTGCAAACCCAATTGCTGATCGGCGATGGCTTGGGTCAGGCGCGCCGCGAGCGAACGCAAAGTACCATCGAATCGTTCGAGCGCATCAAGCGATTCATGCACATCCTTGATCATCGCATCGGACACAAAGGTAGGGTATGGCTTGAGATGCAAAACAATTTCACGCGCGAGATGGTTGCGCAACAAGAAATCGGCAAGCGCGAGATCGAACAACAATTCTGTTCCAGCATTATCGCAAATAAAATCAACGCGCTGACCACGATGTGATTGGAGATACGCCCACACGCGCAGGGTATCATCAATTAACACATTCTCGTGATCGGGCTCAACGGACGTGATGTTGTACATCGAAAGGTCAACGCGATTTCCCCACAAGGCGGCGTGCATCAGAACATGGAAAGCGACCGACTCGTCGGCGGGCAATTGTTCGATGATATTATCCACTGCACTTGGCGCACGTTCAAGTTCTTGACGTTTGATTGGGGCGTACGGATCGCGATGATAAAAGGGGCTGGGTTGAAAATAACGCACGGCTTCTAACACGCGCCGATAGAAAAATGCTTCCGCCCAATACCACGGCACCTCCAGCCAGGTTTTGCCAAGGTGTTCGCGCGCGTGGGCGTCCCAGAACGCGCGGTCGTCTGCCTCTTCGTTAAGCGCGCGAATGGTGCCGCTCACAATTTCGTCGCGCAAGGCACGCAACGCCACCATAATATCACGCGGATAATCGTTTGCCGCCATCACATCATCAAGGATGCGCGGAATGCGTTCCTTGAATGTGTGGTGTGCCCACGAGTTTGGTTCGGAGGTGTGAATGATAGGTGGTAGTTGCATTAGACCGGTTCAGCAACGACAGCAGTCCCGTACGCTAAAACTTCGGTGATGCCTTCCATCACTTCGTTTGCATCGTACCGCATCCCGATAATCGCGTTCGCGCCGATTTGTTGCGCGTGTTGCAGCAACAAGTCAAACGCTTCGGCGCGGGCGTGTTCGCACAACTCGGTGTAGACCGTGATGTTGCCACCAAAGAAGGCTTGAATGCCCCCGGCAAGATTGCCCAACGCACTGCGCGAACGCACTGTGATGCCGCGCACCACGCCGAGATTTTTGACGATCCGTTGCCCGGGAAGTTCAAATGCGGTAGTAACCATTGAGGCGTTCATCGTTTCTCCTTTTCCAGTAAAACTATTTGCTATCCGCGATGATTCCATTCAAGGCATCATCGCGGCAATTACACGCTTCGCGCATCTCTGTCCCGCGCGTCATCTTGCCTTCGTACGCTTGCTCCATCGGAACGATTGTCCAGCCGGACAAGACGAACGGCAACTGTTGCGCATCCATCCATTGACCGTTATATAATCGTGCCAAGTGAACATGCGTTGAATCTGCCACACCGCCTTCGCACGAGGGATGACCAACGCGGTCGCCGGTGTTCAAAACTGTACCAACATTCACGCGACCCGACGGCGCGATGTGCAAATACATCAGCGCCCAACCTTTGCCGGGAAAATCATCCTTGCTCAAGGATACCACCACGCGCCCGTGTTCGGCGCGAATCACTTTGCCGGCGGCGGCAGCCACCACCCACAAGCGTGAGACATTGCAACTACCCAGCACATCTCTCGGTGTAAAGTCCACTGCCGCCCAGCCATAATCGCCCCAGCCGCCGTGTGGTCCGCCGGTATAGTACCACATTTCGCCATCGTTCCACGGTAAACGCCCAAGTGGTTGTTGCAGATCCGAAGGAATCAGCGGCTCGATGGCGTACTGTTGGGGATCGCCAAATAGTTTGCGATACGTTGCGATGAATCCATTTTCGCCGATCTGCCTTTGCCAGGTGTTCCAATCGTACACTTGGGCAAGCACATTTTGAATCGCAACCGTGCCGGGATTGGTTAACGACCCTACACGCGCGCGTGAACGATCTTTGAATCGCAATGCTTGGAGGCGTTGGGTGAGTTTGCCGTAATAACCCTCATTCAAACGATTCGCCGCCCAACTGGCTTGCAGAAACAATCCCGGCCGATAACCATCCGGGTTACCCATCGGATACGCGATTTGATTTTGAGTCAACATCGAACTGGTAACCCAGCCGCCTTGAAATTCCAACAAGGCAAGCAATACACGGGGTCCCACGCTATATCGCTCTGCAACGAGTTGAATAATTTGCGCACCGGTCAGCCAATCACCTTCCACGCGTTCACGATAGGCGGCGAGGTAACCGTTGTACTGATTTACAATTGCCGCTACATCAAACGTGGAATAAGCCGGGCTATAAACCACTTCGCTATCGGGAAGCAAAAAGGTATCTGGCGCAGATCGTGAAACAACAACAGGAATCTTGATTTGCTGACCGATTTGAAGCGTGTTGGGATTCGTGATGCTATTGATGCGCATCAGTTCATCCACCGACACATCGAATCGTATAGAAATTGCACCCAACGTATCGCCATTTCGAATGATATAGGGTTCGTAAATCGTAACCGACACGGGCGTGGGAGTTGGTGGAGTGGGATTGGCAGTCGCCAGAACTGCCACTTTGGTTATGGCGGGTGTTATCATCGAAGAATCGCTTTCGTTCAGCGAAGGGCGGCAGGCAACGACGGTCAAGAGAAGTAAGAATAGAGATATCGAACGCAAACATCAACTCCAAGAACAAGATGGGACTATTGTATCCGATTGTAGCGTAAAGGCAAGTCGCATCTGCAGTGGTGTTAATCGCCTACCCAAACCGGCGTGCTTGCTATTGTCCGTGACCTCACTGCACGCGGCGCCCGCAAACGATTAACAAAACTGGGTGAACACCAACACCCATGAGACGCGCATAAAATAACAAACGGCGCCCAAGGATTCATGCGCCGTTATGTTTTCTATAACCCGCCGGATGACTCAACCGATCAATTTGCCACGTATGTAATCTTGGCTTCGCTTCGATCGGTTTGCAAACGCAAGATATTTTCCGGCACTTGCTCCAACGAAATCTTTTTAGTGATCATCGGCGTCATATCCATTCCGTCCGCCATACATTCAATCACGCGCGGAAAGTTACCGTGCCCTGAATGCCCTTGCGCACCAATGATCTGGGCGCGCCGCACTTGTAACACTTCGCCGGTTACTGGCATCTTGGCTTCGGCGCGCGCCGTCACCACCACGCGGCTATTGAGCGTGCGACCCTCCCAGATTACGCGCTCGATGCCGGGATAAACTTGGGTAGGCAAGCCCGTTGCCTCCATAAACAAATCCGCGCCCATCCCTTCGGTGATTTCAAGCACACGTTCCGCAAAATCCTCCTTGAGTGGATTGATCACGTGGGTTGCGCCCAACCGTTTGGCAATTTCAGTCCGTTCAACTTGGGGTTCGGAAATGATTACTTTGGAGGCGCCCGCGCGTCGCAAAATGGCGCACGCTGCCAACCCAATGGGGCCGCCCCCCAGAATCACCACGCGGTCACCCGGACGAATACCGCCGCCGCGTTCGATCACCGCGTTGTATGCCACACACGTTGGTTCAACCAGACTGCCGGCAAGAAAAAGATCATCGCCCTTGTAGCGCTGTGCCAATGGTTCCAAACTCCAAATCGTACGCGCCGGCAAGACGAGGTACTTGGTGTACGCGCCATTCACATTGAAACCCACTTCATCGAGTCGTTCGCAGTGATTGGGATAACCATCCGCGCACGGGCGGCATTGCCCACACCACAGCATTTCTTCCGAGGTTACGCGTTCGCCCCCTTTGAACGGCTTGTTCGTACGTTTGTCAAACGCCTTTTTGCCGGCGGCAACCACCACGCCGGAAAATTCATGACCTAGGATGCTGGGAAAACCGGTCAAACCCGGATAGAAAATGTAACCTTCCTTGTCCATCTGCGCCATATGCACATCCGAGCCGCAGATGCCACACGCCTTGACCTCCAGCAAAACTTCTTCCGGTCCCGGCGTGGGAATATCATATTCCCGAATTTCCAAGCGGGGATTACGCCACACTTGACTACCTAGATAAGTTTGGCGACCTTCAACATCTTTAGCGCCCAGTTTAAATCCAGGCTTGGGCGCCCAATCCGCCACGAGCGTTACGCCCGGCATTTTTTCTGTCATTGTATTTCTTCCTTTCTAGATTTCACTGACCTTGACCGGCCGATGTTCGCGGTACGACTTCCACGCGGCATACCCGAGCACCACCGCAGCCCGTCCATCTGCGCCAGTCACTGGGACAGGTTTATCCTCGCGCACACAGCGACAAAACTCGCGCACCTCTTCCACGTAGCACGGCGCGTAACGATTCATAAAAAAGTACGGCAAGCGTGCCGAATGAAAACCTTCTTGGTTTCCTTTAATCACAACGTTTTCCACTTGATTATCTGCCATCGCCACTCCATTTGAGCAAAAGACTTCGAGGCGTTGGTCATAACCGTACACGGCTTGCCGACTGTTATCAATCACCCCAATTGCGCCATTCGCAAACTTGAGCGTAACAATGTTCGTGTCCAGATCACCGATCGTCGCATAATCGGGCGCAACCAGTACATTGCCAATCGCGTACACCTCTTCGATCTCACCCACCTGATAGCGCGCCATATCGAAATCGTGAATTGTCATATCGAGAAACATGCCCCCCGACGTGCGCGCGTATTCGACGGGGGGTGGCTCCGGATCGCGGCTGGCGATGCGCAGAATGCAGGGGCGTCCGATTTCGCCGGACGCCACAAGGTCATGCACACGCCGAAAACTTTTGTCGAAACGCCGATTAAAGCCCACCTGAAACTTGACGCCATATTTTTTGACGGCGGCAAGCGCGCTATCCACATCGGCTAAATCAAGCGCGATGGGCTTTTCACAAAAGATGTGCTTGCCGGCGGCTGCAACATCTTGCACGATGAAAGAATGCGTGTCGGTATTCGTGGCAATGAGAACCGCCTCGATGCTCTTGTCGCCAAGCAAATCGTGATAATCGCGGACGACGCGTTGGATGCCCAGTTCACCGGCGATGGCTTGCGCCACCTCCAAACGAATATCGCACACAGCGACCAAGTTGGCTTCTGGGATGAGGCGCGCGAGGTTGCGCGCGTGAACACTCCCCATCCGTCCCGTGCCAATGACGGCAATGTTCACGGGTCTCATTTTATCCAACCTTCATCACAATCTTCATCGCGCTCTTGGGTTTGGGTTGCATAGTCTTGAGATCCAAACCCAAACATTCAAACGCGCCGATACCTTCGGTCAGCGGAATCACTTTGGTAAAGTACGGTTTCATATTGAGCCGCTTTTCTTGAAAGATGCGAATCGAAGGCACCATCGTATTCTGACCCAGATACAAGCCCAGAATCTTGGTTGCCCAGCGCGTAATATCATTCGGCACGACCGTGGCTTTGATACTCGAATCCATGCCAAAGGGCAAGACCTTGCCGCCGGGCGTTACGCACTTGAGCGCCGTCTCCAAAGCGTTCCCCGTTGCTTCGATCACAATGTCGGCTTTGCGGCCGTACGTAAACTCGGTAATCTTTTCGACGACGTCAACTTCGTTGGGATTCCAAACCGTGAGCCCGCATTCCTTGGCAACGTTGATGCGGAACGGATCAATTTCCGTCACGGCAACTTTGGCGGCAATATTTTTAGCGAACTGGGCAAACAAGTAACCGATGGGACCAAAACCAATGACCATCACATAATCGTAGGGCAACATTTGCAAGGTGTTCATCCCGTTGACAACCGTGGCGAGCGTTTCCACTTGCGTTCCCAGCACATCGTCAATTTCATCCGGCAACACATAGCATTGTTTTTCCGGCACCAGACAGTACTCGGCATAACCGCCATCGCGCATGACACCGAGCGCACTCGTTTTGATTTCGACACATTGACTACTCATCCCCATCCGGCAGAACGAGCAAAAGCCGCAACGGATATTGTTGTCAATCGCCACGCGATCGCCGATTTTGACGTGGCGCACGTGCGAACCCACTTCGACCACTTGGCCACAAAATTCGTGTCCCAGCACTGTGTTCGGTTTGAAATGATGCTTGCCCTCTAGAATCTTGACATCGGTTCCGCAAATGCCAACGGCTTTGACTTTAAGCAACACGTCATCCGGTTCCTTGACCCTGGGAATGGGAATCTCGGTCAACTCAATCTTGCCCACCTCGCGGAACACCAGGGCTTTCATCTTGTCCATACACATTCCTCCTCGGATAAGTTATCCACACGGCGCAGACGACTCGCGCACGATCAATTTGCCTGCGATCATCACATTGTCCACTTTTTGTCCGTTTAGCAGATTCAAAAGCATTTTCATTGCGATGCGCCCCATTTCGTCTTTGGGTTGATGAATCGTGGTCAGCGCTGGATCCACGTACGCGGCAAAAGGAATATCATCAAACCCCACGATGGAGAGATCGGCGGGCACGCGGATGCCGTGCTGTTTCAAAATCGAGAGCGCGCCAATCGCAGTCATATCGTTATAACAAAAAATCGCGGTGGGGCGTGGCATGTGCTTGAGCAAATCTATCACGCCAACCGCACCTTCCGCGCGTCCATTCCCTTGCACAACCAACGAGGGATCGAATTTGATTTTGGCTTGCGTCAACGCGCGACGATACCCGGTCAAACGATTCAGCGTAGAGGAATGACCTTGCGGACCCAGAATATGTCCAATGACCCGGTGACCTTGCTCGATTAGAAAACGGGTCGCCAGGTGCGCGCCTTGCACATCATTCATGGCCACCGAATGGAGAAAAGCACCTCGGTGTTGGTTGTTGATGAGCACAATGGGCACGCCGATTTCCTTGAGCATCGGTTTGTAGAGCGACCCGACCCGCGACGCCGCAACGATGACGCCATCCACCCGCCACTCGCGCAGGGCTTTGACCAGATTCACTTCACGTTGAGGATCGTTGTGAGAGGTCCCGAGAAAGACTCGATAATGTTGATCACTTGCCACTTCTTCAATACCGCGCACCACTTCGGAGACAAAGGGATCGGCGATTGAAGTAACGATTACACCAATGGCACGGGTGCGTTGCGTAACCAGTCCGCGTGCAATGGCATTCGGGGTGTACCCCATCTTTTGGGCAAGGCGTTGAATGCGTGCGCGCGTCTCCGCGGCGATGAGGGGATTATCGGCGAGGGCGCGTGAAACCGTCGAGTGCGAGACACCAGCGGCTCTGGCAACATCTTTGATGGAAACTTTCATCGTCGAATTTCCTTATTGCACACGTGTGCAAACGCAGTATAACAAAAATCAAAAGGGTTGTCAAAACGATGAGCGACTCAAAGGCAACTATCAAAACGCAGAGGGCTGTTTCAATTTCTCGTACAACGCTTGCGCTTCAGCCATCTCGCGGCGAAAGGGACCTTCGTTCTCTAACTTCAAACTAGTGATTGCCGCCGCCCAAATCACGGCATCGCTGGGCGGCGCAACAAGCCGGCGCGCCACGTACGAGGCGGTGCAAGTATCCCCACGTCCACTTCGGCCGCGCAATGCTTTGGGAACAAAGGGCGCTTCGTCAAACGCACCCTCATGATAAACAAGGACGCCGCCATTGTGCGTCAACAAAACTTCGCGGGATCCAGACGCGGCAAGTTTGCGCGCCGCGCTCTGCCGATCCTCATCCCCAGTCATCAACCGCGCTTCCACCGCATCCGTTTTCAAAATAGTGACGTATTTCAAAACAGAGGCGCGATCTTGCCAACCCTCAGAGACCAACGTACCGTTCTGAGCGATGCGCAAAAAACCTTGCACATCGAGCGCGAGGATTTTCCCTTTCGACGCAAGCGTCTCAACGACTTGGGTTGGAACTTCACCGCGCACGGATGCACCCACAATGAACGCGCGCGCATCAATGTTCTCGATTTGATCCACGCCAATTGGATCGGCTTGGCTGGTTAGTTCAATCGTGCGTTCGTCCAAGTTGGCGGTCGGATAAATCAAACGCAAACACGTTGAATGTTTGGATTCGCGTGCAAACACGGTTACTCCGAGCCGCTCCAATTCTTCGACCACATGCCAGTCTTGACGCGCTAGACTAGTAACCACGGCGCCACGCAAGCCCATTCGCGCAATCACATTCATACCAAAAAAGAATGCGCCGCCATCGTGCGTGAATGTCGAATGGGGGTACACAATGGTGTCCTTGGTGTAATGCCCGATGTAACAAATGTCAAACATGGCGGTGCGTTCCGTATTGATTCATCAACGCCATCACTTGCTCCATTGAACCATTCCATGGTCCCGGCTTTTCTTGTTTGAGTGTGGTTACGGCTGCCGCAAAGCGGCACGCTTCTACCGGTGATGCGCTCAAGCGCTTGCCCAAGTACGAAGCAAAACACGTATCACCGCGCCCGGTGCGCCCCGCCAGCGAGCGGGGAGTAAACGGCGCCGTGAAAATCTCGCCATCGGCAAAGACGGTAACGCCGGACGATTGCGTGAGTACGATTTCTTGGGGTCCATAGTCGCGCAATTTTCTCGCGGCGATTTTCAAATCCGTTTCGCCGGTCAACAGTTCTGCTTCCGCACGATCCACCTTCAAATATGTTACGTGCTTTAATCCTTCCGCCATTTGATCCCAATGCCGAAACACCAACGCATTGCCCTCCCGCACACGTACAAAACCTTGAATGTCCAACGCCACCGGCGCACGCGCGGCAAGCCACTTGAGCAAGGGCAAATCTACCTCGCCGGCAATAATCGGTGCAATGATATTGAGATGTGCGCGTACCTCTGGTATTTCAGCGATTTGAATCGTACCCGCAAACCCTAATGGTTTGCAAATGCGCCGCTCCATATCGTTCGATTGGTACGTGTTTTCGATACCGGAGGTTTCCGGCGCCGGCGTCGCAAACACAGCAATCCCAGCTTGCTTCATCTCATCGAGCCGGAAAAAATCGCTGGGATGAAGCCGTGTAACGACTGCCACGCGCAAACCCATCCAACGTGCGACCATTCCACCAAAATACACGCCACCCCCAGATTCGATCTGGGCAACGCCATCTACCACGTTGCGATCTTTGGCAAAGTGGCCCACCAGCAAAAAATCGAATTCGTTGTCAAGTAACATTAGCCCACCACTTGGCGCAAAACATCTGGTTTGTTCGTCATAATCGCGTTCACCCCCAGATCACACAATCGCTTCATCTCGGCTGGGTCGTCCGTTGTCCAGGTAGTGATTCTCAATCCCTTGCTCTTTGCCCATGCCACAAACTGGGCATCCACCATTGAGCAATGCGGATGCAGGGCGGTCGCACGCGCCAGTGGACGCAACCATGCCCGCCGCAAATACAGGGGCAGATGGGGTGCATAAAGCAACCCACGAGGCAAACGTGGTTCAAGCACAAACATTCGTTGCAAGGCAAAGGGATTGAACGATGAAATGATCACATTGTCGAAGGTGCCGGTGTCTTGAATCACCGCGAGCGTGGCCGCTTCGATCCCATCCGTTTTGAGCGTTGTGCTTTTCAATTCGATGTTGACAATGCCGCGCTTGCCAACCGCGCGTAGCACCTCGGCGAGCGTTGGAATTTTTTCGCCGCGATAGTTGTCAAATTTGTAACTCGTATCCAATTGTTTGATTTCTTCAAGCGTCATCGTCTTGACCACACCACGCCCATTCGTCGTGCGATCTACCGTGTCATCGTGGATGACAACCGGGACGCCGTCCTGCGTCAGCCTAATATCCAATTCGATTCCATCCGCGCCCATTTCAAACGCCAGATTGAACGCGGCGAGTGTGTTTTCCGGCGCGTACGCGCTTGCACCACGATGAGCAAGAACAAGAGGTTTCATAATCATCTGACTCCGCACGAGATTTTGTGTTCATAACTTATTGTATGCGGTTCAAAGTGGAACGCAAAATTGCTAGTACCGTCAACTCACTTGCATACCAACGCCATCTCTCCTACAATCCAAACAGAAATCAGGAGGTTACATTGAAGTATCGTCTCGTCATTCACCTTGGCTTGATTGTGCTTGCCATTGCCCTTGTCCCCAATCTATTATCGCCTTCAACGATCACTTCTGCCAAATTGCCAACTGCCTCTTCCACGATATTCCTTCCGTTCGTCCAAGGCGGTGCAACAGTAAACCTAGGCCCTACGCTCGCCGGGTGTCCGATGTTTCCGGCAAATAATATCTGGAACGCGCGCGTGGACACGTTACCCATAGACCCAATGTCGAACACGTACATCAACGCCATTGGCGCAAATACAACGTTGCATCCGGATTTTGGTTCGGGACTATGGAACGGCGGACCAATCGGCATCCCGTTCAACCTTGTGCCCGGCTCGCAACCGCTCGTGCCAATCACTTTTGATTATGCCGGTGAAAGCGATCCCGGACCCTATCCCATTCCATCCAACCCAGCGATGGAGTACGGCAGCGATCATCACGTCCTTATACTCGACACAACGCGTTGCATTCTTTACGAAACCTGGGACACGCGCTACAACAATGGCTGGCAAGCCGGGTCGGGTGCCAAATTCGATTTGAACTCCAACACCTTGCGTCCCGCCGGCTGGACATCGGCGGATGCTGCCGGCTTGGCGATCTTGCCCGGCTTGGTACGCTATGACGAAGTTGCCGCCGGCGAAATCAAACACGCCATTCGTTTTACGATTGATGGAACAAACAACACGTACCTCTGGCACGCGCGACATCGCACCAATTATCATTACAGTGCCAACAAGCCGCCCATGGGACAGCGCTTTCGCTTAAAAGCCACTTTTGATATTTCGACGTTCTCTCCGCCGGTTCAAGTGATCTTGACGGCATTCAAACGTTATGGCATTATCGTCGCTGATAACGGCAGCAATTGGTACATCAGCGGCGTGCCCGACCCACGCTGGAACGATGATCTGCTCGTTTCGGAATTTCGACGCGTGCGCGGCTCGGATTTTGAAGCCGTGAATGTTTCCGGTTTGATGCTCGATCCCAATTCAGGACAGACCCGATGAAAACCAACCGATTTCAAGTTCAGCGCGATCAATTAGCCACCGAAGGTCCCCAGAAATGGTTAGCCACGTTGTTGCCCAAGGTTGAGCGCTTGCGAACACAACTTGCGCAACGTCATCCACACGAGGTCGGACAATTAAGCGGTGCGGCGTTGGAGGATGACCACACGATTCGTTTGCAGCTGTGGGACAAGGATTATACAATTGCATTTCCAGAATGCATCGGCCGCGATGCCGATGGTGCCATAGCGCGTCTGGATCGGCAAGCCCTGGTGTTAATGTATTTGCAAACCGCTGACGGCACACCGCCCGAGTATCGTTGGTTGCGTTACCGCGAATTGCCCGGCGGATTGTTTTACTCACACGCCTTTTCCGGTTATGCTGAAAAGCGTTTGGCAGATGCCTTCCACAATCAACCCGATGCGTTCAGTCATTCCGCAACTCGCTTGGGCGGAATTCGCTTGTCATTTGGAAGCTCGGAATCGTTTGCCTTCTTCGCGATGCCACGCATTCGGCTGGCGGCGGTTCTCTGGGCAGGCGAAGATGATCTTCCATCTAGCGCAACCATTTTATTCGATGCGGGGGCTACGCATTACTTGCCCACCGATGTTCTAGGCGCATTAGGCAGTCAACTGGTCTCGCGCTTGATGGGCGTACCGGACGATGTGGGACAAACGCTGACTGCGCTCGCCGTCCAACCACCCAAGACCTAAAACGCTGTAACCTCTGATCCCGTTGTGCGTAGATACAATTGAAATCGCGAGTGAGCGGGATGGCAGAGCCATTTCCCTCTTGGTTCGCCAACCGCAACTCGCTATCATCCTAGGAGGTTACAATGGCACGCCGATTGTATCGAAGTCGAACCGAAAAAATACTCGGCGGTGTGTGCGGCGGCTAGGGCGAACTACTCGACATTGATCCCACGATTGTGCGTTTGGTATTTGTCTTGCTCGCGTTGTGGGGTGGCAGTGATTTGTTGATTTACTTGGTGTTGTGGCTCATCGCACCGTACAAAGACGAACTCAAGAATCCGTGATCGTGGAACATCAAAATGTCCATTCTCTTGTTGCCGTTTCAACTCGTCTGGCGATTGGTCACTCAAGTCCTTGAACTGACCGGGCGACTCGTCGCCGTCATCCTTGGTATCGTGTTCATGATTCTTGGGGTGCTCATCAGTCTCACAATCATCGGCGCGATTCTTGGAATCCCACTGGCGATCTTTGGATTCTTGCTGACGATTCGCGGCTTGTTCTAACTCAGACCCGAAGGGTTGGGTAAACCCTTCGGGTCTTTTTGACTTGCACACCGACCACATCATAATGACAGCAAGTGCGTAACATCAGACACTCATTCCTCATGTCTCGCTCACCGCCGGTTTGCTGAACGCAAACATCGCAAACCCCAAGAACCGAATGATTCCGCTGACGATGAGCGCGCCACCAATTCCAATCTGATCGGCGAGCATAGTCCCCACCACGGGCGATGCCACCGTCGAGATATATTGCAAACTCTGCGCGAGCGCGACAAACGTGGCGCTGTACTTGGCTGGGAACGTGCGCATCAATTCATCGAAGAAAACCAAATCCAAGCCGGCTTGAAAAATCCCGGCGAGTAACGCATAGAACGCAATCCATTCAACTTGATGAGTGAGAGCAGTTAGGATTGGATACCCACTCAACCCCAACGTTGTCCAAAACAATACAAAACGATTGCCGCGCACTTTGGATTGACGGGTCCACCATGCGTACCCCAACAACATCACCCCGGTCTGCACTGTGTTGATGATGCCAATCCATGAATTTGAGGCGTTCACTTCGCGGACATAGTACAACGGAAAAAGTGGAACACCTAAGGTTGCTCCAGAGAAAAAGACAAAGCGTTTTGCCATAAACGAGGTGAATGCTGGTTGGCTTTGAATCAGGTTTAGAAAATTTCTCAGGCGCGTTCGCAGCGATTCGCCTGTTACGCGAGGTGAGGGCTCGGCGTCCGGCAATTCGATATGGCTCGAAAAATAGAAACTCACCAATCCAGCCAATGACAATCCAATAAAGACAAGTTGGTAATTCAACGGAAATTGGATGCGATCCAATATTTGCCCAGCAATTGCCACGGTGATTGCCATCGCCAAGCCCAGCGTGGACCATCGCCGGCTCATCAAATCGTACCGATATTGGGGACCTGCCACCGCATTCATCACGACCGAAAACGCGACATTGACCACAATCTGGGGCAACGTTGCCAGAGCCCAGATCAGCAAAACAATCGGCACAACAGATTCTTGCGCGACGAAAAACGGAATGATGCCCGTGGCGGCATAACACGAAATCACGCTAAGGCGTGCCGCGCTAAACCATGGTACCACTTGTTTTTGCATCTGCAAGAATCGCCCAATAACGATTGCCAGAAACAAACCGGTGATCGCCGGCATCGAAGTGAGCAAACCCACTTGGAGATTGGTCGCCCCCAGGCGTGCAAGAAAAACCGGCAAATAGGGTGACGCCGCGCTCGCAATGCCAATCGCAATGCCGTCAATTTGCACATTGCGAAAATTTCGCTTTTGGGTTGGCGTGAGGCCGGCCGGGGTGGGTGCCAGGTCAATGAATTTCACGCAATTTCTCCGCAGAAGGGGAATGGGTTAGGGATTGGGACCGGTCATCACCGGCAGATTATTATCGCGACTCCAATCGCTCCACGATCCTTCGTACAAAAAAACATTCTCAAAGCCAGCCAGTCTCAGCGCAAAAATCGTTTGGCAGGCATTGATGCCGCTACCACAGTACACCACAATCGGGTCGCTGGAGCGTGCGCCCAGTTTTTCAAAACGCGCACGGATTTCCTCGGGTGAGAGAAAACGCAAATCGGTCTCGCTACGCAGGTTGCCGGCAATCGGCGCATTCTTGGCGCCGGGAATATGGCCCGCTTTGGGATCAAGCGGTTCGATCTCGCCGCGATAGCGTTCACCAACACGAACATCAAAAATATGTACGTGTGGATCGCGCCGCAAAGAATCCACCGCAAGTTTACCAACAACCCTATGTTGGCGCGGCGGCTGTACAACAAAATTCTTGCGCGGTACACTTGGCTCAATAGTTTCCAAAGGACGCCCTTCGGCGATCCATTGCGCAATGCCGCCATCCAACAACGAAACCTGGTCATGCCCAAAATATAAAAGTAACCACCACAAGCGCGCACAACTAGCACCGCCACGATCATCGTACGCGACAACATGGGTGTGGGCATCAATCCCGATATTCGACATGGCTTCAGCAAAGACCTGCGCGTCAGGAATGGGATGACGCCCCGGTCCAATCACACCATGCTTTGCCAACGCTGTTTCGAGGTCAACGAACACGGCGCCGGGAATATGACCGCGCGCATACTCACTCTGCCCGGTTTTGTCTTTGTCGAACAGATACCAACGCACATCCACGATCCGCAGATTGGGATCGTTCAAATGCGAGGCAAGCCAATCCGTGCTAACGAGCATCTCCATCTCATTCTCCTTGAAAACAACTCACGAATGACGAACACTCGACCATTATACGCAAAAATCGCCGGACGACACATTTGCCGCCGGCGACTAGACCGCTGCACAAAGAGACTACCAGCCAACAAATTGTTGGATCAACAAGGCAATCCCTAACGCGATAAGAGCCAGGGGCCACCACTGTGCCCAAGCCGCGCCGCCGTATGGCATGGTGCCGATGGCAATCAACACCAGCCCGCCAACGATCAGCCCCACCACGCCGCGCCGATACTCCGGCATCACCAGCCGTACGAGGGCTTGCAAAATGAGCAAACCACCCAAGCCGATCAAGAACGCGCCCCACATGTTCGCCCACGTTACGCCGAACATTCCATTTTGCGTGATAAAGAAAATCACGCCGAGCAAGATCAGGATCATTCCCCCCATTGCGCGCGCCACCGGATCGCGATGACGCCACTCACGCCATTCGTGCCTTGACTGATCAGGTTGCCGATCGCTCATTTTTTCTTCTCCTCTCGATGAGCTTGCCTCAACCATCATACCACACTTTGCTCGTTAAAAGCAAAATCGTCCCGGTATCGCCGGGACGATTTTGTGTAAATTTATTTTTTACTCGAACTACTACTGCTACTCTTGGCGTCGTCGCCACTCTTGCTCGAACTGGACCTCGAGCGCGAACTTTCGCTGGAACTTGATTTGGAACTCGATTCCGAACTTGCGCTGGAACTGGAACTCGAGCGCGTGCTCGATTC
Source organism: Anaerolineae bacterium (assembly GCA_034433515.1). GTDB lineage: Bacteria > Chloroflexota > Anaerolineae > UBA4142 > UBA4142 > DAOTXS01. Next base: position 53,918 of record DAOUAL010000096.1, read on the forward strand.
TGAACTCTCGCTGGAACTCGACCTAGAACTTGAACTCGATTCTGAACTTGCGCTCGAACTGGTACGAGAAGTTGTGCTTGAGTTTGCTTGCGAACTCGAACTCACGCTTGGGCTGGTGCGTGAACTAGAACTGGATGCTTGCGAAGAACTCGCACTCTCAATCACGCGAATTTCTTTCGCCTGGATTTCATTCGCCCGCTTGACCGCCTCAACGATGATACGCGCGCCAACTTGCAATTGTCCTTTAATTTCGGTTTGGGCATTCAAATAAATCGTGATGCCACTGACCACAATCATATTGTTGGACACACTTTGCACCACGCCGCCAATTTCGATTTCGGTGGCTTGAGGGGTTTGGGTGATTGTGATTGTCGGTTCGGGTGTGGGCGCGATAATCGCAGGTCTATCCGGCACATTGCGCGAATCCACCGGTCCCCCCAATGCCGCGCTCAGCGCCGTGAAAAATGCAATGATGGCTTGAAGCAACTTGTCCATTCGTTCTCCTCGCCTTGACTATACCAGATACCACGCGCATCGGGTTAAGTTGCACTTAAGTCAACTTTAAATCTATCTTAAATCGGCAGTGCCACCACAAACGTCGAGCCGTGCCCAATCTGACTCTCTGCCCAAACGTATCCGTGATGCGCATCCACAATACTTTTCACGATGGCAAGCCCCAAGCCGGTTCCGCTGGTGGATGATTCGGCGGAATCGCGCGACCGCGATTTATCGCCGCGATAGAATCGCTCAAAGATGTGCGGCAAGTCTGCGGGTGAAATGCCGGCTCCCGAATCGCGCACGGATACCATCGCCCAATCGCCGGCTGGCAAATGTGGCGTGGCATGCCATAATTTGGATCGCTCGATACGAATTACGATGCGTCCGCCGGTTGGCGTGAACTTGATCGCGTTGCTCAGCAGGTTGATGACCACTTGGCGGATCTGATCACGATCTGCCATCACTTGAAGATTGGCCGCAACCTCTATGCCAAGTTGAACGCCGGCTTTGTTTGCCGTTGGGGCAAAATCTTCTGCCACGTCACGCACAATCGTATCCAACACCACAGGGAGACGATGCGGCATAACCAACCCGCTTTCCAAACGGGATAAATCCAGCAATTGTCCCACCAAGCGCGACAACCGATCCGTCTCACTCACAATATCGTTGAGAAAGCGCCCGGCGACTTGGGGATCGTCTTTGGCACCTTCCGCCAGCGCTTCGGCACGCAAGCGAATGGTGGTGAGCGGCGTGCGCAATTCGTGCGCGGCGTTAGCGATGAACGCACGTTGATCTTCCATCAACCGCTCGATCCGTTCTGCCATAAAGTTAAAACCATTCGCCAAACGTTGCAACTCGTCGGGACCCGTCACTTGAATCCGTTGCTTCAAATCACCCTTAGCGAACGCCGTCGCCGCTTGGGTGAGGCGGGTCAATGGATCGCTTAGCGCGCGTGCGAACAAAAAACTTACGACCAGCGTAACCGCGCCTGCCAAAATCATTGCCGCAATGATGCGTAACCAAAATTGCTGGCTCGCCTCTCGCACGAGGCGCATGGGCAATTCGAGCCGGACAAAGCCCACCCGTTGACGATTGTAATTGACCGGCGCAGCCGTGAACAACACATCGTCTTTGTCATCCGGATCGAACCGAATGGCATTGCCTATGCCAACGGCTAATGCGGTAATGATTTCGTGATTGGTAGAATCATCGTGGTCAAGTTCGTTGGGATGTTCGGTATCCACCAAGACCAATCCATTGGCGTCAAGAATTGTTGCAGGTTGACTGATTTGCCGGGACAATGCTTCTGCTTGAACGCGCAACGCTTCGCGATTGATGCGACCTTCTTGAAATGCGCCCAGCCATTCGCTCATCACACTTGCCGCCAGAATCGCGCGCCCTTCTTGATCGCGTCGCGTTTCGGCAAAGCGACTCGCGTCCAGCGATGCCCCCACGCGCCACGCGAGCAAACCCAGACTGCTCGCGATTAAAACAAAATAAGTCAACATCAAGCCGGTGCGCAAACTCTTGAAAGGAAATCGCCATTTCATCGTGCGACCTCCTCGGCAGTCGCAAAACGATAACCGACCCCGCGCACCGTTTGAATGTACTGTGGCGCGCTCGGATTTTTTTCGATTTTTTCGCGCAACCAACGAATGTGAACATCCAAGGTGCGCGTGTCGCCCATCCAATCCGTCTGCCACACCTTGTCAATCAAATCGTTCCGCGCGATCACCTTGCCGGCTTGGAGCATCAAGACGCTCAAAAGATCGTACTCTTTGCGAGTCAGTTCCAACAACTTGCCGCCACGCATAACGCGATGACTTGCCGGATCAAGTTCAATCTCGCCGATTTTCACCGGTTGCGCGGCGGGTTCGGCGTACTCGGTTGCCCGTCGAAGCGCGGCACGCACGCGGGCAAGCAGTTCGCGCATGCTGAACGGTTTGACCAGATAATCGTCTGCGCCCAGTTCTAGCCCCAACACCTTGTCCGCTTCTTCGCCGCGCGCCGTCAGCATAATAATCGGCACGCGACTGGTTTGCCGAATCTCGCGCAACACCGCCCAACCATCTTTACGCGGCAATTGCACGTCGAGCAAGATCAAATCGGGTTTCTCATCGCGCGCTTTGACAATCGCCTGATCGCCGTCGTACGCCGCCACAACCACATACCCTTCCTTTTGCAAACCATACTTGAGCGAGTCCACGATCAAGCGTTCATCGTCCACCGCCAAGATTTTCTGCGCCATCTTTTTTCCTCCCCTTCCGTCGGGCTGATTATACCGCAAGCGCTGAACGCAATCAAACACCTTGCATCACGTCCTCGTTATGGTATAATCGCCGTGTCATGCAAAAACAAATTCGGCACGGGGTCGCCTTCTATACCTTCGAGACCTTAAACCATACCCACGCGCTAGTGCATGGGATTTCTACCCGGCACGGCGGTGTCAGCCCGGCTCCGTTCCACACTTTGAATCTAGGGCAAAGCGTGGGCGATGTCCCGGACCATGTGGCACAAAATCATCAACGACTGTACAACGCGCTTGGACTTGATTTGCATGCAACGATTGATGCGCGCCAAGCCCAAGCCGATTCCGTTGCTATCGTGGAGGAACGGCATCGCGGTACACGCATCCCGAACGTGGATGCCTTGCTGACCCGCACACCCAACCTGCCCCTCTTGTTGCGCTTTGCCGATTGCGTGCCGATCTTGATGTTCGATCCGGTGCGTCGCGCGATTGGAGTGGTGCATGCCGGTTGGCGTGGCACTGTCTTGAAAATTGCGACCCGCGCCGCGCAAGGTATGTTCGATTCATTCGGCACGCGCCCGCGCGACTTGATCGTTGGCATCGCCCCTTCGATTGGTCCATGTTGCTATCGCATCGGCGACGACGTGATTGCCCAGGTGCGCACCGCCTTTGCGAACGCCGATGAACTGCTGATCCCACAATCGGACGGCATTCATTTCGATTTGTGGCAAGCCAACGCGCAACAATTTCGCGCGCTCGGTGTCGAGCAAATCGAAATGGCAAACCTTTGCACCGCGCATCGCACTGACGACTTTTATTCGTGGCGCGCGGAAAAGGCAATGACCGGACGCTTTGGCGCAATCATCGCGTTGAGTGAAGCGTAAATCAAAATGGACCTCATTGAAAAAAATCTGCATCAAGTTTTTGAACAAATTGCCGATGCCGCCCTACGCGCCGGGCGCAAACCCAATGAAATCACCCTCGTGGCAGTCAGCAAGACACAACCGGTGCAAGCCATTCTGGCGGCGTATGCGGCAGGCGTTCGGCACTTTGGCGAGAATCGCGTGGAAGAAGCGGCGGAGAAAATCCCGGTGGTCAGCTCCCAGACGCGCGGAATCGTCTGGCATTTGGTGGGGCATTTGCAAAGCCGCAAAGCCAAAGACGCCGCCATCTTGTTCAACTTAATTCACTCGATTGACAGTGTATCGTTGGCACGCAAACTAGACGCGCGTGCCGCCGCGCTCGACAAAACCATTCCGATTCTGCTTGAGGTGAATACATCGGGCGAGGCGACCAAGTTTGGTTTTGCGTTGAACGCCAAGGAGATTTTTTTCGATGCGGTGCGCCAAATCTTGGCGTGCGCTCATCTCGATGTTCAGGGCTTGATGACGATCGCACCCATCGTTGAAAAACCAGAACAGGCGCGACCGTATTTTCGCGCGCTCCGCGAGTTGCGCGATGAACTGCGACAACGCTTTCCCCTTCACGCGTGGCAACATCTTTCGATGGGAATGACCGACGACTTTGAAGCCGCCATCGCCGAAGGCGCGACGATCGTTCGAATTGGGCGCGCGATCTTTGGCGAAAGAAAATGATGGGAGAGGAAAATGTACTTGCTGTTGAACACGATTGATTTGATCTTTACCTTATTAACGCTGGCGATCTTTGCCCGCGCCATTCTGTCGTGGTTCGTCCGCGATCCATACAACCCGCTGGTCTATTGGCTGGATCGCATCACGGATCCCATCCTGGAACCCATTCGCCGCTTTGTCCCGCCGATCGGTATGATGGACATTACCCCCATCATCGCGCTCATCCTCTTGCAATTCTTGCAGGCGATCATTCACAATCTCATTCTCGGACTCTATTGATGCCATTCGATTTGAATTCGATTCGCGCGCTCATCATTGACGTGGATGGTGTGTTATGGCGCGGTAAACAAGACCTGCCCGGCGTTGCCGCATTTTTCGACTTTTTACAATCGCGCCGCTTGCCCTTTATTATTGCCACCAACAACTCGATGCGTCCGGCGTCGGACATTACCGCACGTTTGGCACGAAGGGGTGCGCACGTGAGCGAAGAACACGTGTTGACCTCTGCCGAAGCGGCGGCGCTGTACCTACCCCGCACCGCCCCACACGCCAAACGGGTTTACCTCGTTGGCGGCGAAGGATTGGTGGATGCGATGACACGCGCGGGGTACACCATTGTTGACCAAGATGCCGATGCCGTCATCGCGGGCATTGATGTGAACCTCACGTACGAAAAGTTGAAACGCGCCGCGCGCGAGATTCGACGTGGCGCCGTTTTTATCGGCACGAACGCGGACAAAACCTTGCCGATAGATAACGGCGAGGTTGTGCCCGGCGCGGGAGCCATCCTCGCCGCGCTGCAAACCGCCACCGATGTTACGCCGATCATCATTGGCAAACCGGCGCGCGCCATGTTCGACATCGCCGTGGAAAAGATGGGCGTGCCGCGCGAGCAGACCGCCATGCTCGGCGACCGACTCGACACTGATATCGAAGGGGGAATGCAGGCAGGCTTGAAATCCATTTTGGTGTTGACCGGCGTTACCACACCAAAAATGCTCGCGCAATCATCCGTTCAGCCGGATTTTGTGTTTGCCGATTTGGACGCCTTGCGCAAAGAATTTTCACGACACTATTGACTTTGAGTCTGGCTTGAGTATACTTGTTTTGCACTCCGCGGATAGAGGAGGTGTAAGATGTTTGGATTTTACTTTGACCCTATGTATTTTGTCTTTGCCATGCCCGCGCTCTTGCTGGCGATGTGGGCACAATGGAAGGTGAGTTCAGCGTACGACAAGTACACGCGCGTCCGAAACGCACGCAATCTCACCGGCGTCCAAGTCGCACAATATTTGCTGCGTGCGAACGGATTGAATTTAGATGTCCAAGGCACGCCGGGCACTCTCACCGATCACTATGATCCACGCAACAAGACGCTCTATCTTTCGGCAGGCGTTGCGCAAACGCCCTCGGTCGCCTCGTTGGCAATTGTCGCGCACGAAGTGGGGCATGCCGTTCAAGATGCACAAGGTTACGCTCCCTTGCGTTTGCGTGCGTGGCTCGTCGCGCCGGCAAACATTGGACCGTGGATCGGCTACATCTTGTTCATCATCGGTATCTTTATCAACCTCTCTGGCTTAGTGTGGCTGGGTATCGCGTTCTTTTCATTGAGTCTGGTGTTTGCGCTTGCCACCTTGCCGGTTGAATTCAACGCAAGTCAACGTGCCTTGGCAATGTTGCGTTCAAGCGCGCTGGTGGGTCAAGGCGAAGTGGAAGCGGCACAAGCGGTGCTGACCGCTGCGGCATTGACGTACATTGCCGCCGCCGCCCAAGCCCTCTCGACCCTGCTCTACTATATGTTCATCGCGCTGAACTTGGGACGACGCCGGGATTAACTTGATTGATCTGCTGAACCTTACCAAATCAGAATTGCATGATTTGCTGAAAGCATGGCAACAACCCACGTATCGCGCCGCGCAGATCGAACGCTGGATTTATCGCGAACTCGTCCCCGATTTCGAGGCGATGACCAATCTGCCGCACGATTTGCGCGCGCGCTTGGCAAGTGAAACGAAAATCGGTGTGCCGCGCGTGATCGCCCAAAACGATTCTGCCGATGGCTTGACGCGCAAGGTGTTGTTGCAACTCGACGATGGGCAAACAATCGAAACGGTGCTGATGCTTTACGCCGATGCGCCGGGCAGTCCCGAATTGCAAGAGCCAGCCGTCAAGCGGCGCACGGTTTGCCTCTCAACGCAAGTCGGCTGCCCAATCGGCTGCCCCTTTTGCGCGACCGGGCAAGCCGGTTTTGTGCGCAACCTCACCCCCGGCGAAATCGTTGCCCAAGTTTTGCATTTTGCCCGCGAGGTCAAGCCCGCCGCGTTGACGAACATTGTCATCATGGGGATGGGCGAGCCGTTTATGAAATTCGATGTTACGTGGCAAGCGATTGAATCGTTGACCGATCCCGATCGTTTTGGAATGGGCGCGCGCCGGATCACGGTTTCGACGGCGGGCGAAATTCCCGGCATCGAACGCATGGCAAAGGAGAAACGGCAAATCAACCTGGCTGTCTCGCTTCACGCACCCAACGATGAGTTGCGGAACATACTCGTACCCTTGAATCGCAAGTATCCATTGTGCGAGTTGATGCGTGCGGTGCGCGGCTATGTTGAACAAACGCGGCGGCGCGTAACGTTTGAGTATGCGTTGATGGACACGGTGAACGACCAGCCGGCTCACGCGCGCGCGCTCACGCAATTGTTGCGTAGCTTGTTGTGTCATGTGAATCTCATTCCGTTGAATCCCACCGCCGCTTCGCCGTACGGGCGCACGCCATACGCGCGGGTCAAGCGATTCCAAGAGATTCTGACCGATGCCGGGATTCCAACAACGTTACGTGTAGAAAAAGGAATTGAGATTGCGGCAGGATGTGGGCAGTTGAGGCAAGGGGAAAGAAGCAAGCCCGTGTAAAGAGCGAGTTTCCGCATAACGCTCAAGAGGAGTGTTATACGGAAAAATTCCGTCAAGCAATGGTTAGCCTGCTCTACGGTGGTCGATATCTGTAAAACAACGCATTTCATTGAGGAGTGCACAAAATGGCATCAGGAAAATCTTTTCTGTCTGAGCGAATATGGCCTATTGCGCGAGTTTCAATTCTGCAAATCATTCTGATGATGGGCCTTGTGGGCAATATTGTCGGCTGGCTTGTCCTTGCACTTCTGGTAGATACCCTACATTGGCTGGATATTGACTTCCATGGAAAAACGCTCAACACCATCTCTCCAGATGGAAAAATCATTGGCATGATCATCTTGTTCAGCGTGAATCTTTTGCTCGTGTTGTTAGCGTGGCGTTGGCTTGAACGCAAACGGCTCAAGGATATGTGGTGGGTGTTCTCCCGAAAGCAGTGGAGGTTCCTGGGGGGTGGGCTTGCCGCTGGCTTGGTAGAAGTGCTACTGGTCTTTGGCGGCATGGTCATCATTGGCGTGGTAAAGCCTACCTGGGGATTGGCAAGTGTGCCGAGCAGAACGCTTCTGATGGCCTTGGGATGGTTGTTTGCCTCATCCATTCTGGGGCCGATTGTTGAAGAAGCGCTGAATCGCGGCTACTGGTTTCAAAACGTCAAACGTGGCTGGGGTGTTGTTCCGGCAATCGTTGTCACTTCGCTTCTGTTCGGTGGAGTGCATCTACTCAACCCGAATGCTGAACCTTTGGGAGCGATTAACATTATGCTCTCGGCTACTACCTATGCATTGAGTCTCTTGTGGTTACGCTCGCTTTGGGTACCCATTGGTTGGCATGCTGGTTGGAACTTGGCACAGTTTTTCCTTGCTGGCCTGCCGAACTCTGGCATTTCGGTTGGCAGCATGGGGTTGGATGGCACAACCCTATTTGTGTCGAGTACACTTGGTTCTCATTGGCTAAACGGTGGTGAATTTGGCATGGAAGCAAGTTTGATAAGAACGGTTGTGCTCATTGCGGCAATCATCGGATTGTTATGGTTGAAGAAGAACAGGCCCCTTCGGGAAAACGAAGCAGGCTAACCAGCGGCTGGAGCCGACAGCGCCTTCGGTGCTGCGGCTCAGCCGCAAGCCGTTAGCCCGCTTTCCCCACTGAACTTTCGGAACACTTATGCCGGTCAATAAGGATTACCTGAGCCGTCGAGATTTTCTTAAATTTCTTGGCATCTCCTCTGTGAGCGCTTTTCTGGCAGCTTGCCGCGTTGCACCGACACCCACTGCTAAACCAGCCAAACTGGTTCCAATAGATGCTCCACCACTCCCATCAAGAGGATTCTTTATGGGGGTACTGCCGACGACGGCTCAGGGGCAGTCATTCGAAGAGGCCTATGCCCAAGCAGCTCGCTACTCAGAATTCGTGCCGGTATGGGGCAAGCCTACTCCCTTCTACAACCTAGCCTCTGACCTAGGTGGAAGGTGGGGGCAAATCTTTGTCCAACAACTCATCCGTGGCAATCGAATGTTTCCAATCATTCATCTGTCATTTATCGGTAGAGGAGTAACTCTTAGCACACCGCCAGGGATGGGAAATGCCACTTTAAGCGACCCGTTATGGAGAGCCGCCTATAAACAAGCCGCGCTTGAGGTTGTACAAGTTTCACGTCCACGATATCTATCGCTCGGGAACGAAGTCAACAGATGGTATGAGAAATATGGGCAAGATGGACCCAATGGTTTCACAAACTATGTGAGTCTCTATGAAGATATTTACGACGCTGTGCATGAACTGGCTCCCGAGACACGGGTATTCTGTGTGTTCGCTAGAGAAATCATTTCTGAAAACCGTGAAGCGAACTTGCAAGTCCTTCGTTTGTTCGATCCAAACAAAATGGATGCACTGATTTTGACCAGCTACCCTTATGCGCTCGGGAGAACTCACCCTTCAATGATTCCCGATGATTATTATTCTAAAGCAGCAAATTATATGCCAGGAAAACCGTTTGGTTTTAGTGAAATCGCCTGGGCATCCCTGGACGCGCTTGGAGGGGAGCAAGCACAAGCCGATTTCATTGTGCAAGCGACAACGCGACTCACCCGAGAGCAAGGAATACCTTTACACTGGTTTGGATGGTCATGGCTTCATGATTTAAACACCAACGATGCGGTCGGCTTGATCAAAATTGACGGAACTGAAAAACTTGGGTATAAAGCGTGGACAAACCTATCTGAAAAAGGAAGAAACAGAAACGAATCGCGAACGGTTTGGAATCACAAGGATTAATGGCGACTCGCGGTATTGTGTCAAATGCCTAAACTCGCCCCCTCTATTCTCTCGGCTGACTTTGCGCGGCTGGGAGAGCAAATCAAAGAAGCGGAAAACGCCGGCGCCGATTACATTCATATTGATGTGATGGATGGACACTTTGTCCCCAACCTCACCATTGGTCCCGTCGTGGTGAGCTGGTTGCGTCCGCTCACTCGCTTGCCGTTCGATGTGCATCTCATGATCGAAGCGCCGGAAAAGTATATGGCGGACTTTGCCCACGCCGGTGCAGACATTATCACGGTGCATCAAGAAACGTGCATCCATTTGCATCGCATCGTTCAGCAGATCAAGGGGTTGAATAAAAAGGCGGGCGTTGCCCTCAACCCGGCAACCCCAGTTGGAACATTAGACGAAATTCTGCCTGACCTTGACCTGGTGCTCATCCTGAGCGTTAACCCGGGTTTTGGGGGACAATCCTTTATCGAAACCACCATTCAGAAAATCGCGGCGATGCGCAAGATGATTGATGCACGCGGATTGGCAGCCCAAATTGAAATCGAAGTGGATGGCGGGATCAATGCCGACATTGCACCGCGCGTGGTCGAGGCGGGCGCCACTGTGTTGGTGGCGGGTTCGGCGATCTTTAATAAAAAGACAAGCGTTGCTCAAGCCATGCAACACTTGCGCGCGAGGATAAAATAAAAAACCAGCCACTCAAGGCGAGTCGCTGGTTCAAGCTTGCGAATCGCACACTTAGCCATTCTTATTCAGCGTTCGCAAGCAATTCGCGCAGACATTCATTTTTTGTTTCTTACCTTGATACACCAACGTGCGTTTGGTAATGTTCGGCATAAAGCGTCGGTTGGTGGCGTTCATAGCGTGGCTACGCCAATGACCATACAACGGACCCTTGCCGCAAATGTCGCATCGCTGTGCCATCGTGATCCCCTCCTCTAGTCCCCTAATTCAAACGGGGCGGATAATACCATAATCGGCAATTTTACGCAAATCAGGATTCTCAATCGTCTGGGCGACGATTGAGTTGGGGCAAACGTATGACAGAAGCAAACTTTTTCGGTCGGATCGAAATTTCGCCAAATGCGATTGCCAGTTTGGCGGGGCAAGCCGTCCTTGAATGCTACGGCGTAGTAGGCATGGCCAACAAGAATTTGCGCGACGGCATTACCGAAGTTCTCGCACGCAACAATGTCCGGCGCGGCGTTGACGTCAAAGTAATCGAACACGAAATTTATATTGATCTGTACGTTGTCATTCAGTACGGCACACGCATCTCCGAAGTAGCGCACGGCATTATGAATCGCGTCAAATACAGCGTGGAAAAGGCACTGGGACTGCCGGTCGCACAAGTGAACGTGCACGTGCAGGGTTTGCATGTTGACGAATCCGCCTAAGTCTCGCTTTCGCACCCTGGCCCGACCGAGCAAAAGGCGCATTGCGTTCGATGGTTGGACGAGCGACGTTGTCTATGTGATGGCACAGGTGCGAAATCTAGGCTAAGCAAATTTGAATCAGTGAGGTTAGTCTTGACCAACGAAAGTCAAGCGGCGAACACGCCGCTTCCACCCCTTGGCACACTGGACGGGCAAGAACTGAGACAACTCTTTGCTGCCAGTACCGCCTGGCTCGAACGGCACGCGGCGTACGTCAACAGTCTAAACGTCTTTCCCGTCCCCGATGGGGATTCGGGAACGAATATGCTGTTGACAATGCAAGCGGCGATGAAAGAAGTTGGCACCTCGCCCGAACATTCCGCCGGCGCCATCTGCAAACTCCTTTCGCACGGCGCGTTGCTGGGTGCGCGCGGCAACTCGGGCGTGATCTTGTCGCAAATTATTCGCGGCTTTGCGCGCACCATCGAAAAGAAAGAGGTCATCAACGCCAACGATTTTGCCGCGGCGATGGTCGAAGCGGCGCGCACCGCTTACAAAGGTGTCGTCAAACCGGTCGAAGGAACGATCCTAACGGTCATTCGTGAATCGGCGGACGCCGCGACGATGGCGGCTGCCCAGTCCAACGATTTGCGAATCGTCTTGAGCAAAACAGTGGAGGCTGCACGCATCGCCGTACTCAAAACGCCCTCCTTATTACCCGTGCTCAAAGAAGCCGGGGTCGTGGACGCCGGCGGACAAGGCTTGTTGGTCATTCTGGAAGGCGCGCTCAAGTACTTGAACGGAGAGCCCATGGAACTTGTGGCGACCGGCGTCAGCGCCCAAGCCCTTGAAAAACTCGAACGCGAAGAGGGCTGGGGATTTGATATTCAGTTTCACATTCGCGGTCCCAACCTTGACGTCGAAGCGATCCGGAAAAAAATTGCCAGTATGGGGGAATCGGCGCTGATCGTTGGCGATGAATCACTGGTCAAGGTTCATGTGCACGCGCCAACGCCGGGCGCCATTCTCGATTACGGATGTTCGGTAGGCACAATCACCAACATCATCGTCGAGAATATGCAAGAGCAGTACATTGACTTTATGGCAGGGCAAAGCACGCATCCGCCGGTCACCTCCGAAGAAATCGCGGGGATTGCGACGATTGCCGTAGCGCCGGGCGCCGGCTTGGCGCGTGTCTTTGAAAGTTTGGGCGTGGGCAAAATTGTCGCCGGCGGACAAACGATGAATCCCAGCACCCAAGATTTACTCAACGCCATCAACGCGGTCAGGAGCGATCAAGTGATCGTGTTGCCCAACAACAAGAATATTATTCCCGCCGCCGAGCAAGCCAAACTCTTGACCACCAAGCAACTTGTGATTGTGCCAACCAAAACGATTCCGCAAGGCATCGCCGCCTTGCTTGCCTTCAACTTCCAGAGCGATCTCGCATCGAACCTCAAAGCGATGGAGCGGGCAGCAAATCACATCAAGACGTTGGAGATTACGATTGCCACGCGCTCGGTCAAACTGGATGGTCTAGACGTCAAGGAAGGCAATTTCATCGCCTTGATTGACGATGAGTTGAAGGGTGCTGGCGAAGATCGCACCGCGCTCGCACTCGAAATGCTCGAACGCATGGGAGCCCAAGAGGCTGAAATTATCACGCTGTATTACGGCGAAGCGATTACCGCGAATGAAGCCGAGGGGTTGGCAGAAAAAATCCGCCAAACGTACCCTGCCCAAGCCATCGAAGTCGTCAACGGCGGTCAACCGCATTATCATTTTATTATCTCGGTCGAATAAACTTTCTCACACTCATTCCACAGGTTACAATGAATCGCGTAAAAATTGTTACCGACAGCACAGCGGATATGCCTCCCGGCGTCGTCGAAGAATTGGATATTACCGTTCTCCCTTTGACGATCCATCTCGGATCAAAAGTATTGCGCGACGGCATTGACATCACCCCCGCCGATTTTGTCCAACGTATGTCACGGACAGCCACGCCGCCCACTACAGCGGCGCCAACGCAAAAACAATTCGCGGATGTTTACACTGACCTCGTCAAAGGGGGCAATGAAATCGTCTCGATTCACGTTTCCAGCAAGTTGAGTCAAACGTTTCGCAATGCGCAACGTGCCGCGTTGCCGCTTTTGGGGCGCAGTAAAATTAGCGTGATTGATTCCCAACTCATCACGGTCGGTTTGGGGATGTTGGTTACGGCGGCCGGACGCGCTGCCTCGCAAGGTGCCGCGCTCGATGAAGTGGTCAAGTTGGTGCGCGGAATGATCCCGCGGATCTACATTGGTTTCTTTGTTGAGACCCTAGACTATTTGGAGCGCGCTGGACGCATTGGTCGCGCGCAAGCCTTGCTGGGCAATATGCTCAACATCAAACCGCTCTTGATTTTGGAAGAAGGCGAAATCGTTGCGCTGGAAAAAGTTCGCACGCGCGCCAAAGCCATCGAAAAACTCGTCGAGTTCATCACCGAGTTTACCCGCATTCAAAAGATGGTCGTCTTGCATGGCAACACACCGCAAGATGTGGCCACCCTCATCGAACAAACCAATCTGTTGATGCCGAACCTCGACATTTCGGTGGATCATTACGGTCCCGTCACTGCCACGCATGTCGGCACCGATGCGTTAGGGGTGGTAGTGTACGAAGGAATGTAACAACGCAATCCCTCACGTCAAAATCGTAACCGACCAGTCTGGCAGAGATGCCACCGGTGTGTTTGAGAAACTGGACCGCCGGCTCGCCCAGACGACGGATGAACTTGAGACTATGTCTGACCTACAAGATTTAGAGACCAAGTTGCTGAACGAACAAAAAAAATGCGACAATCGTTTATTCATCGGCGGATTGGAGAAATACATTGACCACTGGGTCAACAAACAAAAACAAAGTGGCAATACCACAATCACCCAACTGGCGGATGCAATTGCCCACACGTTGGCTGGATATGGCACTGCTTCGCCCAACACACGCTATGAAATGATCAATCGCGCTCTAGGCCTCCTGCGCGGCGAAATAGCGCTTGCCCCGGATTTAGTGGAAACAGCGGTTGCCGAAGAACCCAGCGATGAATTTGAAGAAGAGGAAATACCCACCACAACTCCACCCTCGCGCACCGCAGGTACCCCCGGCTTGGGTCTAGACGCCGATATTCAACGATTGAAAAATGTTGGAACGGCACACGCCAAGCGGCTGCATCGGTTGGGCATCTACACTATCAGCGATCTGATTTATCACTTTCCGCGCCGTTACGACGATTACAGCAAACTCAAAACGATCAGTCAACTGGTGTACGGCGAAGAAGTTACCTTGATCTTGACCGTCTGCGAAGTCAAGACGCGCGAATCGCGAGGGGGGCTCAAGATCACCAACGTCTTGCTCGCCGACTTGACCGGCACGATTCAAGTTACCTACTTTAATCAACCTTGGTTGCAACAACAATTCCGGTCAGGGCGTCGCATTGTCATCAGTGGACGCGTGGATCAAGACCTGGGTCGTCTCACGCTCAAGCACACCGATTGGGAACCGCTTAGCAATGAACTGGTGCATACCGCGCGCATTGTGCCGGTGTATCCTCTCACCGAAGGACTGACCAATCGCTGGTTGCGCCGGCTCATTCACAGCGTGGTCGAATACTGGGCAGACAAGATTCCGGATCCTTTGCCAGCATCTATTCGTGAGCGCGAAAATCTTTTGCCGCTCGCCCAAGCCCTGCGCGAAATTCATTTTCCCTCATCCTTCGAAATGATGGAGCAGGCACGTCGTCGGCTTGCGTTAGATGAATTTTTGCTCATTCAACTAGGAGTCTTGCGGCAGCGCAAACAATGGCGCGAACAACCCGGGCGCGCCTTGATCGTTGAACCAGCCACCCTGAATCGCTTGATTGAATCCTTACCATTCCAACTGACCGGCGCCCAACAGCGTGCGATCAATGAGATTCTCAGCGATGTGCAGAAACCTCAACCGATGAGTCGGTTGCTCCAAGGCGATGTAGGATCGGGCAAGACGGTGGTGGCGGCGGCGGCAATGCTGGCAGCCGTTGCCAACGGTACGCAAGCCGCCCTGCTCGCGCCCACCGAAATCCTTGCCGAACAACATTACAAAACACTGACCCGGGTTTTTGAAGCGCTGCCCAACCCACCGCGCGTTCGTTTGCTCACCGGCAGTTTGAAGAATCGTGAAAAAGAACAGGTACGCGCACAAATCGCCACCGGTGAAATTGACATCGCGGTGGGGACTCATGCGTTGATTCAAGAAGAGATCACCTTCAAAGACTTGACCCTGGCGGTCATTGACGAACAACATCGCTTTGGCGTAGAGCAACGGGCAGCAATTCGCGCCAAGGGTTATCATCCGCATATTCTGGTGATGAGTGCCACACCCATTCCACGCACCCTCGCACTCACGATTTACGGCGATCTCGATCTGTCTATCCTTGACGAGATGCCGCCCGGTCGTCAAGAAATCAAAACGCGCTGGCTAGAGCCGCGGGAACGCGAACGCGCATATGCGTTCATCCGCAACAAGGTCAAAGAGGGCCGGCAAGCCTTTGTCGTCTGTCCGCTCATCGAAGAATCGGAAAGCATTGACGCCCGCGCAGCCGTCGAAGAGTACGAACGACTCAGCAAGAGTGTTTATCCCGACTTGCGCGTTGGGCTAATTCACGGTAAACTAAAGCCTGCCGAAAAAGACGAAACAATGACCCGTTTTCGCAATCACGAGATTGACGTGCTGGTGGCAACCTCCGTCATCGAAGTGGGGATTGATATGCCAAACGCCACCGTGATGTTGATCGAAGGCGCGGATCGGTTTGGCTTGGCGCAGTTACATCAATTCCGGGGGCGCGTGGGACGCGGCGAACATCAATCGTACTGCCTGCTCCTCGCCGAAAAAGCCGGCAGCACGAGTGATGAGCGGCTCAAGGTCATCGAATCCACGCAAGATGGGTTTCGATTGGCAGAGGAAGATTTGAAATTGCGCGGACCCGGCGAATTCTTTGGCACGCGGCAAGCCGGCTTGCCGGATTTAAAGATCGCCAAACTCAGTGATGTCAAGATTTTGGAACACGCACGTCAGATCGCGCAAACGATTTTTGAGCGAGACCCGTTGTTGCAACAAGACGAGCATCGCCTCCTGGCACAACGGGTGGCCGAATTTTGGAAGGGCAAGGGAGATCTCAGTTGACAATCGCCATTTACCCCGGCTCGTTCGATCCGATTCACTACGGGCACATTGACATTGCCAAGCGCGCCGCCAAAATTTTCGAGACGCTCATTTGGGCGGCATACGATCATCGGCAAGGACTCAAGAACGTCATGTTCAGTACCGAAGAGCGCATCGCTTTTATGCGCGAAGCCGCCAAGGATACCCCCAACATCAAGGTGATGCCGTATCACGGCTTGACGGTGGAATTTGCACGCCGTCAAGGGGCAACGGTGATGGTGCGCGGTTTGCGCGTCACGTTCGATTTTGAAATGGAATATCAAACCGCGCTCACCAATCGCCAACTGGCCGAAGACATTGACACAGTGTGCCTAATGACTTCGCTCAAATATGCCTTTCTGAGCTCATCCACCCTCAAAGAGGTAGCATTCCTCAACGGCGACATTAGCGAAATTGTCCCGCCCTATGTCGAGCGCGCGCTGAGACAACGCATCAAACAATTGGGCGACGATCAGAGCGAAAAAGTTAAACTGGTTTCGTTGCGAGAGTAGGGAAAAGTTAGAGGAGGGAGTGGAGAGTTAGAGTAGAATACCCCACTCTCCACTCCCCACTCTAACTCTACACTCTAACTTGAAAGGGGATGATAGCCATAGACGTTTTATACTTGGTTGACCGGTTGGAAGCCCTGCTGAACAAAGGTTGGCGCGTCCCCCTGACTACCAAGACGATGATTGACGAAGACGAGTTCTTGGACATTGTGGATCAAATGCGCATCGCATTTCCGGAAGAAATCAAGCAAGCCAAGAAAATCGTCCAAGATCGCGATCGCTTGATTGCGCAGGCGCAGGAAGAAGCCCAACGCATCATCGAATTTGCCAAGGAAGATGCGGCGCGCCTCACCAACGAACATTCAATCGTCAAATCGGCTCAGCAAACGGCGGCGCAAATTCATCAGCAAGCCCAAGTTTCGGCGATGCAAACCCGGCAGGGCGCCGATGACTACGCGGCTCAGGTTCTCAAAGACGTCCAAGCGCGTCTGGAAGCCGTCATCGAACAAGTGACGAAACTGCAGAACCAAGTCATCAACGGCATCCATATAATCGAAGGGACAAACGTTCCTCCGCCAACCGAAGACGCCACCGAAAATTCTTGACACAATCTAGCGTCTTGCCTATAATGGGCAGCGTTTCTCGAAAGGCAAAACCGATGAGATATAACGTCGCCCAGTTACTGAAAGAACATAGCGGGCATTCGCGCCAATACGTTTTGCACGAAGAAATCTCCCATCTCGATACCGACATCGTACCACTCACCACGTTGGATGGCAACGTTCAGTTAATTCGCACCGGCGATGGCGTGTTAGTCTTGGCGCAATTGCACGCCTCCCTCGAACTCGAGTGCGTGCGGTGTCTGGATCATTTTGCCAAAGTGATCCAGTTTGAAATGGAAGAGGAATTTTATCCCACGATTGACATTATCACCGGCGCCACCCTCCCGCTTGCCGAAGACGCGGAAGAAGCCACCCAGATTGATGCCCACCACGAAATTGATTTGACCGAAGTGGTGCGGCAAAATCTGCTGCTGGCAATACCGCAACACCCGCTTTGCCGAACGCACTGCCTGGGATTGTGTCCCACGTGCGGTAAAAATTGGAACGAAGGTCCCTGCAATTGCGTCCCCGAGGACCTTGATCCGCGGTGGGACGC
Organism: Anaerolineae bacterium; assembly: GCA_034433515.1. Taxonomy (GTDB): domain Bacteria; phylum Chloroflexota; class Anaerolineae; order UBA4142; family UBA4142; genus DAOTXS01. Next base: position 71,703 of record DAOUAL010000096.1, read on the forward strand.
GCTGAAACATTTACGCGATAACGAACCAGACTAACCTGTTCGAAAGGAATATCGAAAAACCTATGCCACCTCTACCTAAACGAAAATTATCCAAAGGGCGCCGGGATCGCCGCCGCAGTCATTTGGCACTCAAGGTACCTAATCTCACCGCTTGTCCCAACTGCCACAAGATGCGCCAGCCCCATCACGTTTGCCCACACTGCGGACACTATGCCGGCGAAGAAATCTTTACCGTTCAACAAAAACCTGCTCGCAAAGCATAATTGCGTGCAAGGAACTGGGTTGAGAATGACTCAAAGGTCTGGCGTTCTTTTCCATCAAGCAGCCGCCAGACCTTTCTGATTTCACACGACGATGACAAAAACCGCCTTTGTTTTTCCCGGTCAAGGTTCCCAGTACGTTGGAATGGCGCGCGATCTGGTCGAAACATACCCGGAAGCGCGGATCATCTTTGAGCAAGCCGACGCCGTGTTGGGGTTCTCACTCTCATCGCTCTGCTTCAATGGACCCGAAGACCAACTCACCGACACGATCAATGCACAGCCGGCTCTCCTCACTCACAGCATCGCCACGCTCAACGTGATTGGCAATGTGCAACCGGCATTGCTCGCCGATTTTGTGGCGGGACATTCGCTGGGCGAATATTCCGCGCTCGTTGCCGCCGGCGCCATTGATTTCGCCGATGCGTTGAAATTGGTGCGCGAACGCGGACGTGTGATGAAACGCGCCGGCGAAATGAATCCTGGCGCCATGGCGGCAATGATCGGCATCGAAGCAGATGCGCTAGAGCAAGTGTGTCACGAAGCCGGCGTCCAAATTGCCAATTACAACGCGCCCGGGCAAATCGTCATCTCTGGCACCAAGGACGGCATTGCTCGCGCCATCGAGTTGGCAAAAACACGTGGCGCCAAACGGGCGATTCTGCTCCCGGTCAGCATCTCATCGCACTCACGATTGATGGAACCCGCCGCCCAAGAATTTATCGCCGCCGTGAACCGCACACCGATCCGTGCCCCCGAATTGCCGGTGATTTCCAACGTTACCGCCCAGCCACTTGTGACCGCCGATGACATCCGCCGCGAACTGGTCATTCAACTCACATCGTCCGTGCAGTGGATCAAATCCATCGAATACCTTATAACGCAGCGCGTCACCAAGTTTATCGAGGTGGGACCCAAGGATGTGCTTGCCGGCTTGATTCGCCGCATCAACAAGGACGTTCACGCCATCAGTGTTGGCGATGTGGCAAGTGTCCAAGCGTTTGTAGAAAAAGTGTAGCTTGCCAAAACATCGGTTTCCACACCGAGACACAGAGATAATCAAGTTTTGACCAAAAGGAGTTGATGGACTATGAATCTCACCGGCAAAGTGGCATTGGTGACTGGCGCCTCGCGCGGCATTGGGCGCGCGTGTGCGCTCAAACTTGCCTCGCTTGGCGCGCGAGTCGTTGTCAATTATAATAAGAGCGCCGATGCCGCGAATCAAGTGATCGCAGAAATCAAACAAAACGGCGGCGAGGCAATCGCCGTGCAAGGCGACGTGAGCCAGTTCGCCGTTGCGCAGAACGTTGTCAAAGCGGCGATTGACACGTATGGCCGGCTCGATATTTTGGTGAACAATGCCGGCACCACGCGCGACACCTTACTCGCGATGATGAAAGAAGACGAATTCGATTCGGTCATTCAGACGAATTTGAAAAGTGTGTTCAATATGTGCAAAGCCGCCTTGCGCCCCATGATGAAACAAAAATACGGCCGCATTGTGAATATGACTTCGATTGCCGGCATCGTGGGCAATCCAGGGCAAACGAATTACTCGGCCTCCAAAGCCGGCATCATCGGTTTCACCAAAGCGATGGCAAAAGAGTACGGCACCAAAAATATCGCTGTGAATGCAGTGGCACCCGGCTACATTCCCACCGATTTGACCAACGCTTTGCCGCAAGACATCAAAGATGGTATCATCAAACTGACCGCGTTCGGACGGATGGGCACGCCGGAAGAAATTGCAAACGTCGTCGCGTTCCTGGCGTCTGATGAGGCAAGTTATATCACGGGTCAGGTGATCGCTGTGGATGGCGGTTTGACTTAGTTCTCATCCGAAAAGCGTGGAGCGTGGAGCGACCTTTCGAGATCGCGGCGAGCTGGAAAACCCACCCAACGACCTTTCGAGGTCGCGGCGAGCTAGAAAGCCCACACCACGACCTTTCGTGGAGCGACCTTTCGAGGTTGCAGCGAGCTGGAAAGCCCACCCCACGAAAGCCCACGCCACGCCACGAGGTTTTCGGATGGAAACAAGTGCAACAACATGAAATAGTTGCATACCAGACGGATGGGAAGACACTGACAGACGTGGCTAAAAATCGAGTTTTCATCACGCACTTTCATGGTGTTGCACTACCAGTCTAGATTTCGCACCTGCGCCGTCAATAGACCATGTGGCTAGTCCAGCCGCTCCGTGGACGCGCAGGCTTATTGGTCAGGCGAGGGTGCGAAAGCGAGGCTTAGGAGGTTGGAATGTCCGCAATGGAAGAACATCTGGGCAACGTAACCATTGCTCCCGAAGTGTTAGTTCAACTCGTGCGGTTGACTGCGTTGGCGACACCCGGCGTTGCACGCCTCGTCCCCACCCTCACCGGCAACGTGCGCCGTTTATTCGGCGGCAAAACCGGCGAAGGAATCGAAATTGAAATCGAAGACAACAGTGTTACGATTGATCTCTATATCGTTGCAGAACCCGATGCCCAAATGTTACCGCTGGGGCAGACCTTGCAACGTGAAATCAGTCGCGCGGTGCAAGATGTGGTTGGAATGCCGGTCAAAGAAGTCAATATTCACATCGAAGATGTGGCTGACCGCTTGCCTGAGAAACCTGCCTAATTCGAGGAGACTGTGAAGGTTCGTCATCAAGCCCGTGAGATCGCCTTACAAGCCCTGTACGAAATGGATTGCACGGGGCATTCCATTGACACCGCGCTGGCGCACTTGATCGAAGAGCACCATCCTTCGGCTCAAACCATCGAGTTTGCGACCACGTTGGTGCGCGGAGTACGAGAATGCCGGAGTCAACTCGATCAGATCATCGCCAAGCACGCCCCGGAATGGCCCGTCGATCAACTCGCCGCCGTGGACCGGAATATTTTGCGCATCGCCCTGTACGAATTGCAACACGTTAACGATGTGCCGATCAAAGTAGCCATCAACGAAGCCGTTGAACTTGCCAAAACATTTGGCAGTGACACCGCCCCGCGTTTCGTGAATGGGGTATTGGGCGCGTTTATGCAAGAACATTCGCCTGCTGAATTGCGACGATAAAGTTGCCCGGGCTTGACGCCGATTACACGTACCGTTCGAAGAACTGGATGAATAACGGGCGACGCGCTGAGGCGTCGCACTTGATATTTTAGGAGCAATTCGATGCCTCCACCCATTCGAGTCATCATTATGGGCGCCGCCGGTCGCGATTTTCACAACTTTAACGTTTATTTCCGCGATAATCCCGCCTACCATGTCATTGCGTTTACCGCCACGCAGATTCCTAACATCGAAGGGCGCGTGTATCCTCCGACTCTTGCCGGCGCACGTTATCCCAACGGCATTCCGATTTTTCCAGAAAGCGACCTACCCAAACTCATCCGCGAGCATCAGGTTGATCAAGTCATCTTTTCGTACAGCGATGTCTCGCACGAGACGGTGATGCACCGAGCGTCGTTGGCAATGGCAGCCGGCGCCGATTTTCGATTGTTGGGACCCCGCGCGACCATGCTCCAATCGAGCAGGCCGGTCGTTGCCGTGTGCGCCGTGCGAACCGGTTCCGGTAAATCGCAGACCACCCGTGCCGTGGCAAAATGTTTGCGCGAGATGGGCAAACGGGTTGTCACGGTTCGCCATCCCATGCCCTATGGCGATCTCACCAAACAAATCGTGCAACGCTTTGCCGCGCTCGATGATTTGGACAAACATCAAACCACCATCGAAGAGCGCGAAGAGTATGAACCCCACATCGTCAGCGGCACGATTATTTATGCGGGCGTGGATTATGAAAAAATCTTACGCCAAGCCGAAACCGAAGCCGATGTGATTCTGTGGGATGGTGGCAACAATGATTTTTCGTTTTATCAACCCGATCTCAACATCGTTATTGTTGACCCGCACCGTCCCGGGCACGAATTGACCTACCATCCCGGCGAAACCAACTTGCGCATGGCAGATGTCGTCATTATCAACAAGATTGACACAGCACGCGCGGAAGATGTCAATCGCGTGCGCGAAAATATTCGGCTAGTCAATCCCAACGCCATTGTGATCGAAGCCGCTTCACCCATCTTTGTCAACGATCGCGACACGATTCAGGGCAAACGTGTCCTGGTTGTGGAGGACGGTCCCACGCTCACCCACGGCGAAATGGCGTATGGTGCCGGTGTCATCGCCGCTAAAAAATTTGGTGCATCTGAAATTGTTGATCCGCGTCCCTATGCGGTCGGCTCGATCAAAGAGACATATGCCAAATATCCCACGACGGGTCCCGTTTTGCCGGCGATGGGATACGGCAACCATCAAGTCAAAGAGTTGGAAGAGACCATCAACGCCGCGCCGGTAGATTTGGTGCTCATCGCCACGCCGATTGACTTGCGCCGCGTAGTCAACATCAAACACCCCACCGTGCGCATCCGGTACGAATTGCAGGAAATTGGGCAACCTACCCTCGCCGATGTGCTGAGCCGATTCAAATGAGGGTTAAACAAAAAACTCAAGTGTGAATCACTTGAGTTTTTTGATTTCACCGTCAAGTTAGAGTTTAATTCGGGCGCGCGCCCAACGTCAGTTTTAATTCGATTTGCTTGCCATTGCGCACCACCGTCAAGGTTACCGTCTCTCCCACTTTGTGGGAAAACAAAATCACTGTGAGCGAGTTCTCCGCATCGAGTTTCTGACCATCAATTGCCAAGATGATATCTCCTTCTTGCAAACCAGCGCGTTGAGCCGGCGTGTTCGGTTCAACACTCATCACCACAATCCCGGTTTGCACCGTCAGATTCATAGCGCTCGCAATTTGCGGATCAATTTCTTGATATGTAATGCCCATATAGGGCCGCTCCACCTTACCTTTTGCAATCAGTTGGGCAGTAATCTCCCGCACCAAATTCGAGGGAATCGCAAAGCCCAAACCCTCTGCTACATTGCCTAACCCGGCACTCCGCACGACCATCGTGTTAATCCCGATGACCTGACCTTGGGTATTCACCAATGGTCCCCCGGAATTGCCATTGTTGATCGCGGCATCGGTTTGAATCAAACCGCGCAGATTCCCCAAACGGCGATTGAGTGCGCTCACCACGCCCAACGTTACCGTGCCGCGAAAATCGCCCAACGGACTCCCAATCGCAATGGCAAGTTGCCCGGGTTGCAAGGCGCTTGAATCACCGAACGACGCTGATGCCGGCACCGGCGTATCCACTTTGAGCACCGCTAAATCGGCGATGGAATCTGCGCCGACGATCTTGGCATTGGTCTTGGAACCATCGGCAAAGATGACCACAATATCCCGTTGCCCTTCGATCACGTGATTATTCGTTACGATATAGCCCTGCGGATCAATAATCACACCCGATCCCGATGCAGCATCGAGCAAGCCACGCCGAGTTTGCACTTGGGCAACGACGGTAACCACCGCGGGCTTGACTTTTTTCACCGCTTCGATCACGGCCGATTCTTCGCTCAGGGTTAGGTTGACCACTTGGGATGGTCCCGGGGAAACCGTTGGAATATTGGACACTGTAATCGGCACAGTGCTTACGGCAGGTTGCGCTGTTTGCACGGACTGCTGGGCAGCATAATAGCCCGCCAAGCCCCCCATCACACCGCCACCCACAACACCAACCAACACGGCTAACAGAATTGCACACGAAATCAAAGTATTGGATCGCATATCTCACACCTCCCTAGGTTGTGCTGCATCAACTCGGATTATCGTCCAAGCGGATTAACCCAAGATGAAAAGCATGTAAGATAAATGTGAAAGATTTTTGCATTCATCGTGGCAAGCGTTTGATAAAGTCGTCCAAAGAATCATTGTACGAAACACGAATCCGATGTAAGGTGAACAATTCGTCTGCACGCTGCTGATACCCCGCGGCAAGCGTTACCGCGCTTTGGTATCCTGCTCGGCGCACCATCTCGATGATCGCCGAGTTATATTCGCCAAAGGGATAATTAAAAGCAATGACCGGCTTGCCCAAGCGTTTCTCCAGCACCGCTTTCGATTCCGCGATTTCTTTGTACGCCATATCTGCCGGGAGTGTTCGCAAATGTGGATGCGATAACGAGTGCGCTTGAATATCCATCCCCGCCAAAGTCATTTCTTGCAATTGCGCCCACGACACATACAAGGAGCGATCTATCGGGTTAGTGTAAACAAAGAACGTTCCGATCAATCCGTGCTGACGCAAGATCGGAAAAGCGCTGGTGAACTGTTCTGCCCATCCATCATCAAAAGAGATGATGATGGGTTTTGCCGGCAAGGGTTGATGATCCCGGAGATGCGCCACAAGTTGCGCCATCGTAATCGAGTGAAAACCGTTCTGGGCAAGCCACCGCATCTGTGCCGCAAAATTTTTCGGCGCAACGGTCCACGTTTGTTCAAGTTCACTCGCGCTCGCCGGCAAATCGTTGATGTGATGATACATCAAAATCGGTACGTGGGCGGCTTGACCGGTTGTCGGCGGCGTTATAAAAGGCGTCGCCGTTATTGTACGCGTTGGTGTTGCCGTTGGCAAAGTGATCGTTGGCGAAGCGATGGGCGTGGCAACGACCTCGACCACAATCGGGGTAGGTGTTGGCAGCAGTGCTGGTTGGGAGGACGCGCTGTTGCACGCCACGACAAACATTGCCAAGATGCTCAATCGAATGAAACGGAATATTTTCAAAAGTCTCCCTATCGGTTTGCGACAACCTGTTGCCCTATGGTATAATGAGAAATCGGAGGTGTCAATGGCAGAGACAATCAGGTCAAATCACCCCCACGTCCTTCGGTCGTTAGTTTCCTTGATTGTGGGTAGTTTGCTTTTACGCGCCGCCGCCGGCGCTATGGGCGAGAATATCCAGTTTTATTTTAACTATATCCACGAAGCCGCGCTTGACCCCAATCATCCTCTCCGTGTGATTGCCAACGCGCATGTGTACGAAGTATCGTACACGATTGGCGGTTTGATCATCGGGACTTTTTTTGCGGCAGAATTGATTGGTGCTCCCCTCTGTGGCGTCTGGAGCGATCGGTTTGGTCGCAAACTCTTTATTATCTTTGGTCCTCTCTTTGGGGCTATCGCCGTTCAAATCACTGCCATGACCACCATCGTTTGGCTCTTGCTGTTCACCCGATTGTTGGAAGGTGTCTCGACCGCCGCGAATGCGCCAGCCACCTTGGGTTATATCGCCGAAACAACATCGCATTCCACCAAGTTGCGCTCGCGCGTGGTAGGCTTTTTTGAAATCGCCACAATTGGGGGCATGGCATTGGGCTTTGCATTAGGCGGCTGGCTTTGGCGCCATTACGGACATCCCGCCGTTATCTTTGGCATCACCTTGACCAGCCCCGCCTTCGCGCTCAACGCCGTGATCTATGTGATCAGTTTGCTCATTCTCTGGTTTGGTATGCACGAATATCGTGAAGCCAAGCACATTGCCATACACAGCGCCACTGTGCGCGATGAGTTGAAACGCTATTGGCACATCTTTACCCATCCGCGCGTGCAACGCTTTGCGCCGGCGTGGATCGCGATCAACGCGGTGCTGGGAGTCTGGATCAATCTGACCGCACGCATCTTTACGGACAAGTCAATTTTTCCGGACCAACTCCTTGTCGGACAGTTCGATAGTTTTCAAGCTGGGAATCTGCGCGCGGCGTACGCCGTAATTTTTGTTCTGGGTATTTTCGTTTGGAGTGTTTTCTTTGCCGGACTGAACAAAACAAAGGTGATGCTCATCGGCACCGGTGGACTATTTCTAACCTGCTTTTTCCTTTTTGCCATTAATCATCAACCCTCCCTCGATGCTCCGCTGGTACTGCCGCTGGCGCTCTTGCTGGTGATTAGCATCGTGATTCAAAGCGGCTTTACCCCCGCCGCGCTCGCGCATCTCGCTGATATTACCGAAGGTCACACTGCTGATCGTGGAGCGATAATGGGAATGTATTCAGTCTTTTTGGGGGTGGGTCAATTTATTGGCGCAGCGATTGGCGGACCATTTGTAGATTGGCGCGGCGCCGATGGCATCATCGTCGTAACCGCATTGCTGGGACTCGTCTCGCTCTTGACCCTCTTGCGATTGCGCGCTGTCGAATCGCAACCTGCGCCTACTTTTGCCAAGTAACAACAGTGCCTTGGCAATTGTTTTGCAGTAAGCGTTCAGGTGTCATGGCGCGGGCGGGAAACTGCTCAGCCATTCTCAAATTACCGCAGAGACGCTGAGTGCGCGGAGAAAAAATGAAACTCTGCGCCTCTGCGGTAAGTAATTACGAGGGTGGTTTTTGCCCGCCGCAATCCCCAAGGCGCGTGCTGGAGAGTGCTTCGCCGCTTCGCGGCTCGCCATGACAATGAGAGCTGAACGGTTACGTTTTGCAAAAGATTAATGCACTACAACTTGTAATCGGACGGAGATTATAGTAGAATCCAACGCAGATTTTTAGAGATTCTATAATTCATGGTTCAAACCCTTACCTCATCCAAAGGGTGGCTCACGTTACGAGAAGCGTGTAAGCGTCTGGGGGTAAGCGCCACCACATTGCGCCAATGGGCAGAGGCAGGCAAGGTGCCATCTTTCCGCACGCCCGGCGGGCATCGCCGATTCCTCGTTTCTCAACTCGACGCCTTTGCCATTCCCCAATCTCCTCACCCCAAACTCCAGACCGAGTTGATTATCCATAACGCCATTGGCAAAGCACGTATGGAAATCATCGCCGGCAAACTTGCGCAAGAGAAATGGCATTTGGCTTTTAACGCAACCACCAAAGAATTGCATCGCCACCTTGGTCAGCGCTTGATGTCGCTCTTGCTCAAAATTCTCCACGAGGAGAACCAAGCCCGCTCAATCGCTGAAGCACAAAAAATCGGAAGAGAATACGCCCTTGTGAATCTGGAGCAAGGCACCTCGCTTGAAGACACGTTGCGTGCTTTTTTATTCTTCCGCGATTACGTGTTCGATAGTCTGTTCGAGATTTCTGCCAGCACCCAAGCCATAGACCTCGCAACCTATCGCCGTCTCAACACGTTTGCCAACGAAATGTTGCTTACGATTGTTCAGATTTATTCAGGAGCGACCGCAAAGAAATGAATTCGCCCCAGCCCCCTGTCGAACCCCATCGCCGCACGCGCCGAATGCCCACGCAATCTCTCTTCTATGATCGGTTATTGCCTATCATCTTTGTCATTCTTGGAATTGTCATGTTGGTTTTGATCGTTATCGCCGCCGGCGTCCTGTTGGGCGTTGTGCGGTATAATTAACTTTCCATTCGGAGGAAAAATGAACATCAATCAACTTCTGCCGTTCTTTTCATCCGTCATCATGATCGCCTTTGCGGCAGATGTGTTTCGTCGCTTTGTGCGACGTCCCACGCATACGCATTTGCTCGTTTGGGCAATGGGGTTGACAATGTTTGGCATTGGCTCGGTTGCCGAAGCCCTCTCCGCGTTTTTCTGGAGTCCGCTCGTTTTTGTTTGTTGGTACTTGTTTGGCGCGGCTCTGAACGCCGGCTGGATTGGGCAAGGCACTGTCTATTTGCTCGTTCGCCGCAAGTGGGTTCATGGGCTCACCGCTGCGTTGATCCTTGGTAGTCTCGTCGCCGGATTCTTGATGATCACCACCCCGCTGGACGCCAGTAAATTTTCCACGAACCTGCCGCTCAGCGAACAATATCGCAACATTATGCCGCCAGGTGCGCCCGTTCGCTTGACGACCCCCTTCTTCAACGTCTATGGATTGATTACCTTGGTCGGTGGGGCGCTGTACTCGGCGTTTCTCTTTTGGCGTAAGCGCGTGTTACCCAATCGCGTTATTGGCAATGTTTTGATTGCCGCCGGTGCCTTGTCCATCGGTTTTGCCAGCACACTCACCCGGCTGGGCTTGGGCGGTTATCTCTATCTGGGCGAACTGATTGCGGCGATCCTGATGTATGCCGGCTTTATCCTTGCAAGCCAGCCCGCCGCGGTCGAAGAACTGACCGCGCAGACTCAATCGGCGCCTGCGCACTAGACAAGACCCGGCAGAAGTGTCTGCCGGGTCTCTGTGCTTGTCACTCTGACGATGAGGGCCCTGGCATCGCTTTGCCGATCCGTGCACGTGGCGCAAACCACGTTACGATCCAACCCAACATCGCTGCAAATACCGCGGCAACAAAAATCGTCTGCACCGCTAAGGCGACCGCATCGCGCAGTTGTGCTAACATCACAACACTTGCATTTCCTTCCAAAAGCATTCCTAGCGATTCGTGATCGGGATCGAGTCCCAACCCGGCTAGCGTGGATACCAATCGCGCTGTGAGCAACACACCCATCACGCTTGTTCCCACCGCGCCGCCAATGCTTCGGCTGAATTGCACCGTTGCGGTCGCCGTCCCCAACGATTGGCGCGCTACCGTTGTTTGCACCGCAATCAAAAACGATGGAATGGACAAGCCCATTCCCATTCCGCCCAAACCCACCACCAGATAAAGCATCCAAAGAGGCGTGGTGGCATTGACCATCGTCAGCATGGCGAAACTGGCCACCAGCGACGACATTCCGAATAACGCAAGCGAGCGATAGTTAAAGCGCAAGAGCAAACGGCTGCCAACAATGCTGGCGCCGACCCACGCCAGAATCTGGGGCGTGAGGGTTGCCCCTGCCCCGGTTGCGCTCACACCCAAGACGGCTTGCGCGAACAAGGGTAAAAAAGATGTACTGCCAAACAAGGCAAAGCCGGCCAAAAAGCCATGCCCCACCGAGGTCGCAAATAATCGTTCGCGAAACAACGCGAGCGGCAAAATCGGGTTCGCGGCGCGGCGTTCGACCACCCACAACAGCGCAAATAAAACGATCGCTATGCCGAGCAAAAGCAACGAGACACCCACATTCGCGGCGGTCCCCGTACGCAATTCGAACAATGCCAACATCAAGGCGATAATTGCCGCGCTCAATACCGCGCCACCCAGATAATCCACCTGCCCGGGCGAACGAGGATTCACATCGCGCCAAGCCAGAATCATCAGCGTGGCGGCAAACAAGCCAAACGGCAGATTGATCAAAAAGATCCAATGCCACGTGGCTTGTTCCACCAGAAATCCACCCAGGACGGGACCAATGATACTCGAGATCCCCCAGACACTCGAAAAGTAACCTTGCATCTTGGCACGTTGCTCAAACGTGAAAATATCGCCGATGATGGTAAAGGCAAGCGGCTGAATTCCACCGGCGCCCAGTCCTTGCACCACACGAAAGAGCACTAGTTGGAGCATCGTTTGGGCTTGCGCGCACAACGCCGAGCCAATCAGAAAAATAGCAATCGAGATCAGATAGATGCGCCGTCGCCCATAGATATCGGAGAGTTTGCCCAAGATCGGCACCATCGTGGTAGAGGCAAGCATATACGCCGAGAACACCCACGCATAAATGTCCAAGCCCCCCAGTTGCGCCACAATCGTTGGCATTGCGGCAGCCACAACCGTCACCTCCACCGAAGCGAGGAACAGACTGAGCATCATGGCAAGGGTGATGATGTACAGGCGAGTGCCGGTCATGCTATTTTTCTTCCGTCACCTTTTTGCTACCGATTTCGACGATTTGAATCTGTGCCTGATACCGCTTGCCGTCAATTTCAATTTTACCTTGCCCATAAAATCCGCGACTTCCCGTTTTGAAGGCTTTGGGAACCGCCGTTAGCGTGCCAATGACTTTGCCCTCGGCTTTCAGTTCAGTGATAATGATCATTGTTTGACTCCTCGTTGATTCTATAAAACGCACTCGATTATACAAACACCGGTGAATTTGCGCAACCAATAAATGAGGGGCGAGGTACCCTCGCCCCTACTTGACCACAATCGCCCTGAACGGACACTCGTCCACGCACACCAAACAACCGCGACACAACGTACGATCAATGTAGGGTAACTCGTGCGCTTCAAACTGGATTAACGCTTTGAGCCGGCAAGTTTTGCGCGCCTGACACACCCGGCACGTTCTACACTTGTCGGCATCAATTTGCGGCACACGATAATTCGTTCCAATCATAATTATTCGGCGATAATCTCGTAGCGATGTTTGATCTTGGCGGTCTTACCCAGCATCACACCGGCACTGCAGTACTTTTCTTCCGAAAGTTGAATGGCGTGCTCAACCGCCGACGCCGGAATATCCTTACCGCGAATCGTATAAACCACTTCGATGTCGGTGTAAACCATTGGATACGTTTCCGCGCGCGTTCCCTCCGCACGCACTTCAAGCCCGGTAACTTTCAAACGTTTCTTCTCAAGGATATCCATCACATCAATCGCGGTGCAACCCGCCAATCCCACTAATAACAACTCCATTGGACTGGGACCGCGTTTTTGATCCGCCCCTTCGATGATGCCGCGATGTCCCGAACCGGTGAACGTCTCAAACGCTCTGCCGTCAATCCACTTGACCCCAGCGGTCTTGATGTTAGACATTCCCCGCCCCCTTGAGTTTCTTGTGTTCGCGCATCATACACACGCCCATAATCACTTCCAACCCGGCTTGCGTCGCGCGCTCGTAGGCTTGCAGATTCTCGGCGCCCGGCTGCATCCATACAACCTTGGCTTGCTTGGCAATCGCCTCCTCGACGATTTCCGGCACCGCTTCGGAATTGCGGAAAATATCCACCACATCTACCGAACCGGGAATCGCCGCGAGATTAGGGTATGCTTTTTCGCCAAACAATTCGGTCAGCGCGGGATTCACAGGAATGATCTTGAAACCTTGCGCTTGCAAGTACTGGGCAACCTCATAACTAGGACGTTGGGGATTGTTGGACGCACCCACAATCGCGATCGTTTTATAGTTGGTGTATATTTTTTGCATGGGGTCCATTTTTCAATCTTTCAGAGGTATCGAAGAGAGCCGCTCAAATTTGCACACCCACACCCTTGAGTATCTGAGCAACGAACATACTCTCCGGCATTCCCCCTTCGATCCGCACTTTGCTATTGGCAACGGTCAAAGGCACCGCATAAACCTGATACATATCCGAGAGTTCCGGATATTCAGACGCTTCCACCGCATCCGCCGTAATGAGATCACTTTCCATTGCCATTTGGTGAGCCAACCTGACTGCACGCGGACAGTGGGGTCAGGTAGGTGTGGTAAACACCTGCAAATGCAATGGCTCTTTAAGTTGCTTGAGAGCCGTCTTGCTTGGTTCGCTCAAGCCGGACTCGCCCAGAGAAACATTGACAATATCACCGATGAGCGCCGCAAATTCAAAGCCCGCCGGCACACCATAGTATCGAATACCATAATCCACTTCGCGCGGTTGTTCGTTCCCGGTCACCAACACCTTGGGCGATTCGAGGCGCACGATGGCAATGGCAGGCACACGCACCACTTTGTACTTTTCGACAGCTTCACGGTCAATCGCAAAATTGTACTCTTGTAGAATCACCTTGTCCGTCAAACTGGTAATCTCTTCAAGCACCTGCTTGGTCAGCGGACAGTACTCGCAATTCAAGGCTTGAGAGAAAAAGACCAATTTGACCGGCGTCGTGAGTTTTGCCAATTCTTTACGCAAACCCTCACGATCGGCTTCTCGTAATAAACCCATCATTCCTCCAAATTAGACGGACGCTTGCATCCTCTCGATTTTGCAAAATGGTCGTGTTAACGTGGCACACGCGAGATGACCTCTAGCATCGAAGCGATTGCCGCGCGCGATTTCCCTTTCTTACTCGTGGTTTGCAGACACTCGATCGCGTACTCTTCGACCAACATCCGACTCACCCGGCGCACCGCTTCGTTAATGGCGTTCAGTTGAAGGAGAATTTCCGTGCAATCGCGATCTTGCTCCACCATTTTCTGCACGCCGCGCGCTTGCCCTTCGATCCGTTTGAGCCGCTTGATCATTTCGGCTTTATAGTCTTGTGCCATAGCGCCTTCCATCCGCCATTCTAATCTTGGGTAACCCAACGAGTTACCGTTTGGGCAATCCTCAGCCGCTCGGCGCGCACGCCGACGCCGAGGAACCCAATGAAAATCCATCGCCGCCCAAGCCCAACGCGCTGGCTGCTGAGACTTCTTTTTCAACGTGTTCGCTACCGCAGTGGGGACACACGGCGTTCACTTGTGCGCTCATCGAGCGAACGAAAACTTCAAAAGACTCGTTGCAATCCTCACACACGTACTCGTAAATTGGCATGGTTGATCACGCTCCATTTATTTTGCGGCATCCATGACCGCGCGCAAAACCTCTTCGATTTCTTGCGCCATTGCCTCAAGCGCGGCTTGCGGAAAAAATGTCGTCAACAACGATGGTTTGAGCAACGCCATCTGCGTCTTGCCCTGCTCGACCCAGAGGTTGATTTTGCACGGCATTAGCAAGCCGATGTGTGGGTCTGCTGTCAGAGCTGGGTGTGCATATTTGACGTTGCAGACTTCGATAATTTTGTACGGTTCGCGTTGAACGCCTTTTTCGGCAAAAGTTGCCTGAACATCGTGAACGTGAAGAACGCGGAAGCCCTTCGCGACAACCGCATCCTTCACGGCTTGCTCCACTTGATGCAAGGGTTTTTCCGTCGAGACGGTGTACGCCAATTCCATAGGGGCGTTTTTTTACTTGGCAATAATGGCATCGAGTTTCTTGGCGATCACGGCTTTGGGCACCGCCCCCACAATGCGATCCACCACTTGGCCATTCTTGAAAAAGAGCAGAGTCGGAATCCCCATAATGCCGTAACTCATGGGGGTCTGGGGATTGGCATCGGTATCCAGTTTGGCAACGACGGCTTTGCCGGCGTATTCCTTCGCCAGTTCTTCGACAAAGGGCGCGATCATCCGGCAAGGACCACACCACGCCGCCCAGAAATCCACCAACACCGGCATTGGGGAATCCAAAACTTTTTCCTTGAATTCAGCATCTGTAACATGCAAAGGACCATTCATCATTTGTCTTCTCCTTCAGTCTATACCCTAGGGGGGTATGGTATATTGATAGTATAACGAGGCAATGCCTCTTTGTCAAAAACTACTCTTTAGATGCACAAAGCGGCCTACCGGTTACATTTCAACAAAAAAAAGACACCGGGATCCTGGAAGAACCCGATGTCTAGCTCTGCTTTACTGTTCCGGCGGCAACGGCTCGTCCATAATTTCCGAAAAATCGCCGTCGTACGCCTCCATCGCCCGATAGAATTCAATGACATCATCGAGCGAAATCGGCGGACGGGTTTTGATCCGCTCCCATTCGTCTGGCAGCAGATCGGTGTAAAACGACTGCGCCACCCCATCGTTCACAACCGCCAGCACCAACGCCTGCGCGCGACACTCGCGACACCGCACACTCATCACCCAGGTCTTGTCTCGGCGCCCAATCAACCGAACATCGCTGGGACCAAAATGATGTCCACAAGTGGTGCAACGGGTGTGCGCCACAATCTGCCGAATTAATGCCTGGGTCAGCGCGTTTTGGCTCATAGGCACCTCGCTCACACTGCTTCGCGCTCCACCACTATGGTAACCTCCGCCATGACCTCGGGATGCACCTTGATCGCCACTTTGCGTTCGCCCAACACTTTAATCGGATTGGGCAACTCGATCTTGCGTTTGTCCACGGTGATATGTTTTTCAGCCAGTTTTTCCGCAATATCGGCGGAGGTGATGGAGCCAAACAAGCGATCCCCTTCGCCGGCTTTGGCATAAAACGTTACGGTGGTCTGGCCCAAGATTTTAGCGAGTTCTTGTGCTTCGGCGAGCGTTTTGGCTTCACGGCGCGCGGCGGCTGCTTTGATCGTTTCGGCTTGCTTGAGCGCCCCTTTGGTGGCAGGCACCGCAAGTTTATTCGGGAGCAAATAGTTGCGCGCATAGCCGTCCGCCACTTTTTTCACGTCGCCGGCATTCCCCACCCCCGGCACGTTCTTCAACAACAACACTTGCATTGCTTCATCTCCATCTTTGATTTCAGTTCGATTTTATTCTAGCACAAGTTCACGAAAAAGAAAAACATTAATCTTTTCTTGCAAATTCATAACAAGTCGAGTAAAATAGCGGCGCAACATGCGGGGAGGAAAAAGATGGCAACTCGTTTTTTGAGTATCGCCAGTGTAGTCGTCTTCGCGTTTATCCTTGGAGCGTGTGCATCGCCATCCACACCATCGCCTGTCACCACAAGTATTCCAACGGCAGGGCCCGCACCAACCTTCGTTCTGACGAGCGACGCCTTTGGTCACGAGGGAGTCATTCCAAAAAAATTTTCTTGCGATGGACAAAACATTTCGCCGCACCTGCAATGGAGTGGTATACCATCCAACACCAAGAGTTTCGCGCTCATTATGGACGATCCCGATGCCCCCGTCGGCACATTTACACACTGGGTCGCGTTTGACATTGTGGCAACCCAAACCGAAATTCGCGAAGGTGCAAGCGTAGGCAAAAATGGCAAGAACAGCGCAGGACGAACGGGGTACACCGGTCCCTGTCCTCCTTCAGGCACACATCGTTATTTCTTTACACTCTACGCGCTTGATCTCCAAACACTTGGACTGAACGAAGGCGCGACACGCAACGACGTTGAAAAGGCAATGCGCGGACATATTCTGGCGCAAGCGCAATTGATGGGCAAATATTCTCGCGGATTTGAGGAAGCACAATGAAAATTGTTCTCGATGCAATGGGGAGCGATGCTCACCCGGTGCCGGATGTCGAAGGGGCAGTGTGGGCAGCGCGCGAACTGGGCATCACCGTCATCTTGGTCGGCGATGAAAACAAGATCAAGCCAGAACTTGCCAAGCACAACCCGCGCGGTCTGGATGTGCCAATCGTCCACACGCCTAGCGCAATTGGGATGACCGAACACGTCGAAGCGGTCAAGGAGAAAAAAGATGCTTCGATGAACATTGGCATGAAATTGGTGCGTGAAAAGCAAGCCGATGCGTTCGTTACCGCCGGCAACACCGGCGCAGCGATGGCAGCGGCAATCATCGGACCGTACGCGCTGGGACGCATCAAGGGCATCAAGCGACCTGCCCTCACCGCTGCGCTTCCTAACGCCACCGGGAAAACCTTGATGCTCGATATTGGTGCCAACACAGAGGTTAAGCCGGAATATTTGTATCAATTCGCCTTGATGGGTTCGATCTATGCCGAGCGCGCGATGGGCATCCCCAATCCGCGTGTCGGTTTGCTCTCGAATGGCGAAGAAGAAGGCAAGGGGCCAATGATCGTCCGGGAGGCGTACGCGCTGCTCAAGTCCGCCAAAATCAATTTTCGCGGCAATGCCGAAGGACGCGATATTCCTGCCGGCACTTTTGATGTGATTGTCTGCGATGGTTACGTCGGCAATGTGGCGATCAAGTTAAGCGAATCGCTCGCCAAAACGCTCATCGGATTTATTCGCGCCGAAATCAAAAAATGGCCCCTGGCTGTCGCCGGTGCCGCTCTCGCCAAGCCGGCGTTTGATGCGCTCCGCGCACGTCTCGATCCTTCCGAGTTGGGCGGCGGAATCCTTTTGGGCGTCAACGGGGTTGTTATTATCGGACACGGTCGGTCGGATGCCAAAGCGATCAAGAATGCGATCCGTGTCGCAAAGGAAGCCGTCGCCGGCAATATCGTTGAACTCATCAGCGCAGGTATTCAACCAGAATCGACACGTCCAGGATGAACCCCCCATCTAACCAACGCCCCCGTGTGATCATCACCGGGATAGGAGCAATCACACCCATCGGCAACACTGCCGAAGAGTTTTGGCAAAACCTACTCGCCGGGAAATCGGGCGTGGGGCCCGTGACATTGTTTGATGCCAGCCACTATCGCACGCGTATTGCCGGCGAAGTGAAAAATTTCGATCCCACGAAATATGTGGACGCCAAAGACGCCCGTCGAATGGGGCGCGCCACCTTGTTCGCGCTTGCCGCCACCCGCGATGCGTTGAACGATGCGGGATTGGGCGATCATCTTAACGAAAACACGCGCGCCGGCGTGGTATTGGGTACCGGCTTGGGTGGCTTTGTCGAGGCAATCAAAGAGCATCACGCGTTTGCACAACAAGGTGGCACCGGCCGCGTCAGTCCTTTTCTTGCCGCCGTCATTCTGCCAAATATGTCGGCATTTTACATCGCGCAACATTTTCGCGCGCGCGGCTTCAACTCCACGGTCGTAACCACGTGCGCCGCCGGGACCGATGCCATCGGTGCCGCCACCGAAGTGATTCGCCGGGGCAAAGCGGATGTGATGATCGCCGGCGGCACCGATGCCATCATCGCCGATATCATCTTTACCGCGTTTGGGGCAATGCGCGCGCTCTCCACGCGCAACGAGGAACCCACGCGCGCGTGTCGCCCTTTCGATAAACAGCGCGATGGCTTGGTGATTGGCGAAGGAGCCGGCATCGTGATCCTTGAACGATTAGAACACGCCCGCGCGCGCGGCGCAAAAATTTACGCCGAGGTGTTGGGCTACGCCGCCAATTCGGATGCGTATCACTTTGTCGCCCCCGATCCCCAAGCCATCGGCGCGACCCAAGCAATGCAAGAAGCCCTGCAAGACGCGGACATCTCGCCCGATCACGTGGATTATATCAACGCGCATGCTACCTCCACCCAACTCAATGATCCCAGCGAAACGCTCGCCATCAAAAATGTTTTTGGCACGCGCGCGTACCACATTCCGATTAGCGCAACCAAATCTATGGTAGGGCATTCGATGGGCGCGGCAGGCGCGTTAGAAGCGATTGTGTGCGCCTTGACGATCCGCGATCAAAAAATTCATCCGACCATCAATTACGAAACTCCCGACCCGGCATGCGATCTCGATTATGTGCCCAACGTCGCGCGCGATGCCCATGTCAACATCGTGTTATCCAATTCGTTTGGCTTTGGTGGACAGAACGCTTGCTTGGTCATTGGCAAATATTGATCCTTGGGGAGTAGAGTATGACGGCACACACCCTTGTAATGCCGGAAGTCGAGATTGTTACCGACAAACGGCTCAGCCCGTTAGAATTGGAACAGTTGCAACAACAAGCCCGTGCCAAACGCACGCGCGTAGTCATCACCGGGATGGGCGCGATTACACCGTTGGGGCATACGGCAGAAGAGTTTTGGCAAAGTTTGCTCGCCGGCAAATCCGGCGTCGCTCCCATTACTCTGTTTGACACCTCCCAGTACAAAACTCACATCGCTGCGGAGGTCAAAGGATTTGATCCCTTAAAGTATGTGGATGGCAAAGATGCACGTCGAATGGGGCGTGCCACCTTATTCGCGTTGGCGGCGGCAAAAAGCGCACTGGAGGATGCAGGGTTCAAAGAGGGCTTGAAAGAAAATGATCGCGCGGGAGTCTTGCTGGGCACCGCGCTCGGCGGCTTTCCCGAAGCCATCGAAGCGCACAAGGGATTCTTGGAAAAAGGTCCCGACCGTGTCAGCCCCTTTATTGCCGCGGTCATCTTGCCCAATATGCCTTCGTTTTACGTTGCCAACTATTATCGCGCGCGCGGCTACAATTCGACCATTGTTACCGCGTGTGCTGCGGGTACGCATGCCGTAGGCGCGGCAGCGGAAATCATTCGGCGCGGCGACGCAGACATTATGCTGACTGGCGGGACCGACGCCGTGATTTGCGATATTGTCTTTGCGGCGTTCGGCGTGATGCGCGCGCTCTCCACGCGCAACGATGACCCCGAACACGCGAGCCGCCCCTTCGACAAGAATCGCGATGGCTTTGTCATTGGCGAAGGGTCCGCTGTCCTGGTGCTAGAAAAATTAGAACACGCGCTAGCACGTGGCGCCAAGATTTACGCCGAAGTGTTGGGCTATGCTACCAACTCGGATGCGTACCATTTTGCTGCACCCGACCCGCAAGCCATCGGCGCGACGCGCGTGATGCAAGCCGCGCTGCGCAACGCCAACATCACCCCCGACCAAGTGGATTACATCAACGCGCACGGCACCTCCACGCCTTTGAATGATGCCGGCGAAACTTTGGCGATCAAAAATGTTTTTGGCGAACGCGCGTATCGCATTCCCATCTCGTCCACCAAATCCATGATCGGTCATTCAATGGGCGCCGCCGGCGCGTTTGAGGCGGTGGCGTGCGCCATGACCCTCCGCGATCAAAAGATTCACGGCACGATGAACTATGAAACCCCTGACCCGGCATGCGATCTCGATTACGTGCCCAATGCCGCACGCGCTGCCAACGTCAATATTGTCATCTCGAATTCATTTGGCTTGGGCGGACAAAACGCGTGCTTGGTGCTAGGAAAATACAATAAATGACCAAGAGGTCATCGAGGCAATTATGCGACTTTCCACCAACGACAAACTGATCGAACGCCAAGCCAAGATTGCACGGTATGCTACCTTTGGCGGGCTAGGTATCTTGCTCGGCTCACTCGTCTTGTCATTCACCAATAGTATCGCCAACAATATCCTCCTCGCTTACCTTGCGCTGGCGCTTGGATTTTTTCTGGCGATGATTGGTTCTGCCTTGGCGACCAAATGGATCAAAGAGCCGCGCGCCGACAAGGCACTCGAAAAAGCCTTGAAAGGCTTTGATAACAAACATCACCTTTATAACTATTTGCTGCCGGTGGATCACGTGTTGCTTACGCCTACGGGCTTGATCGTGTTCAAAGTCAAAAATCATGATGGCACCATCTCGTACCGCGATGGCAAATGGCATCGCGCGTGGAGTTGGACGCGCTTGTTGGGTGGAATGGGGCAAGAAGGATTAGGTAACCCGACCAAAGAGTTGGAAAACGAAATTGCGGTGATGCGCCAATTTCTTACCGACAAAATCGAAAACCCAGCCCTGGTCCCGATTGACGGTTACGTGGTCTTTACCGATCCGCGCGTGCAACTCTCGATAGACGAGCCGACGTTACCGGTTGTCAAAACCGATGACTTGAAAAACACGCTCCGCAAAAACAAACGCGGCGCCATACTATCACCCAAACTACTCGAACAACTCGAACACGTCCTGAACACCGAAGCCCATGCAAAAACAACCCAGTAGTAAAATGTGTTTTGTGTGCGGGCGCGATAATCCCATCGGCTTGCACATGCACTTTTACGTGGACGATCACAATTGTGTCCACGCCGAATTTACCCCGCGCGAGGAACACCAAAGTTTCCCCGGCGTCATGCACGGCGGTCTCATCACCACCATGCTCGATGAATTGATTGGGCGCACCGCCATCGCTATGAATCTGTGGTGTATGACCGTCAAACTCGATGTGCGATTTCGCAAACCAGTCCCCATCGGCGCGCCGTTGAAACTCAAAGGCACAATCACCAAGAAATCATCGCGGCTGTTGGAGGGACGCGGCGAACTATACCTGAGTGATGGCTCGCTAGCGGTCGAAGCCATTGGCACCTACTTGAAAATTCCAGACGCGCAAATGGAACAGTACAAAACTGCACTGGAATGGTGGCGTGTTGATTAACCTCGTATTGATTTTTGGAGGAGAGGAATGCCGAAAGACCTGAAGGATTTTCCGCGCCCCGCCAATGATAACGGGCGTGGTCTTCACGGCAGTTTTGATGCCGCGTGGAATGGCGGCGCACAAGGATACGATTACTGGATCACCTTGCTGACCGCGATGAACATCAAGTGGTTCAAGGTGTTGGATGATCGTGGCAGCAGTATGCCCTTTTGCGAAAAATTACTCGCCGCCGGCATCTTTCCCATCGTACGCATCCTGCGTCGCGACCCGCCACCCAACGACACCCCCGAACCCAACCCGGGGCACATTGGCGATCCAGAGATTCAAACCATCAAACGATTGATTGAGATGGGCGTCCGTTATTTTGAAACAAACAACGAACCCAACCTCACGCGCGAATGGAAACACAACGCAATGCCCAGCCACTCAATCGAAGCGGCCAAACTGGTTGCACTCAACTGGCTCTTTGATGCTCGCTTGATTCTTTCGCTGGGAGGGTATCCTGGCTTGCCCGCCATCAGTTGCGGCGGCGAACTCGATTTGATGGGCGCACTCGTCGCGCTTGGTCGTCAAGATATTTTGCTGGAAGGATGCTGGATCGCGCTGCACAATTATTCGCAGAATCGTCCGCTCAATTATCCGGACGATCCGGTCAATCGTTCCGGTCAACCCCTCACACCGGAACATTACGATTTAGGTGCCTATACGCACTGGGCGTGGTGGAACACCGCGCGGGGCGTCTCTGACACTCTTGATGAAATCAACGAGATGCGCGCGAATCAAGCAAACCCAGCATCCACACTTCAACACGATCACGCCTGCTTTCGTGAGTTCGAGTATTATCATTCACTCGCGCTGAAATATCTGGGGCGCGCCATTCCGATCCTTAGCACCGAAGCCGGCTATCGCATTGGACGGCGCGAGGATTTGCGTTACCCGCGCATCACCCCAGAGATGCATTGCGAGCAAACAGTCGCCTTGTTCGATTATATGCAACGCGAGGCACCCGATTATTATTTTGCCGCCACCCTCTCGTGCTTGATCCGCTCCGACGAAAACGAACCGGAGGCATGGCACAGCGATTTTTGGCAACGTGCCTTCACCAACGCGCCGTTCGGATTCGAGGGGGTGCCAACGCTCACCGTGCCGAACGCCCAGATCGGCGAAACATTGCCGGTGATCGAAGCAGTCAAAAAGATGCAAAACCTAGCGCGCCGTTTGCCGGGCGCACAACCATTACCGCCGGTGCCACCGGCCCCACCGATTCAAATCCACCCGGCACCGGAAAAAATCGAAACGCCCGCCATCACGGCAAAACCGGAATTTCCTTTCTGGCTTCGCGATGAGCCGCCAGCACCGGTTCCGCCCGCATCGCCACCCGTTACCCAACCGCGCCCAGAAATTTCGGCGACGCCGGTCCAAATGGTGGAAACAATGCCGCCGCCCCCTCCGCCCGAACATATCGAGCGCGCACCGATTGCCGAGCCGGCAACCGTCGCCGTGGAATCAACGAGTGGGGTGCCGCTTGAACCTTTGCCGGCTCAAGATGTGGAGTGGGATTGGCGCTTGGACGCCTTGGGGGTAAAATTAGTGCCGGCGGAAGTGCGCCCCGGTCAAGCGTACTGGAAATTGACGCGCGCCGAATACCAAGGCCCCGGCGAATCGAATGACAACCATCAGATTTATTACACGGTGGTTGACCAACAAGACAAACCGATGGAATATCAAAAGGTGATGCAAAGTTGGGCAGATGGCGAAACCGATGCAATCACCAACGAAGAGGGCAAAGCCAACATTCCGATCTGGGCATCCTATGCGCCGGATCGCGGTGAGCAAGGAGCATACACGGCTTGGGTGGATGGCTTACCCAGCGACCGCGTGACGGGTATGGGCTTGCCACTCAAACGACACGTGAGTTTTGTCTTGACGTGGAAACGCACCATCGCCAGTTTCTTGGATGCAGAGCGCCACAAAAAGATCGGAGAGTGAATGACCGAACTGACACTGAGTTCACGACTCGTACTGATTGTTGCCGGAATCGGATTGATCGCCGGGATCGTTGCGGGGCTAGTCTTGGGCTGGTTAGTGTGGCCCGTTCAAATCGCCAATGTGGATGTAACCGATTTGAAATCCTCCTCGCAAGATGAAATGATTGTCCTCATCGCCAAGGCGTACGCGCTCGATCACGATCTGCCGCGCGCGCAAGAACGGTTGGCACAATTGCGCGACCCCAAAATCGCTGACCGTGTTGCCGCGCTTGCCAAGCAATCGAATGCCCAGCAACAATCCGATGCGACTCATCTTGCCATACTTGCGATCGCGTTGGGAAACACAGATCCACAAATTGCACTCATCGCCGCAACGCCGACGCCAACCGCCACGAACACAGCCACCCCCACCGAAACGGCAACACCGACTCGTGTGCCATCTACCACACCCACACTCGAACCCACCGCAACAATGACACCCACGCGCACGGCGACGCGTCGCCCGGTAGCAACCGCCACGCCCAAGCCCGCCGCTATTGCACCGACAATATGGCTACCTCCCTTTCCAAGTGAATGGCCCCCCGGCGCCAAATACGAGCCGGCGAATGTGGCACCCGGTCAAAAATACTGGCATCTTGCTCGCGCCCTCTATTGCGATGATCGCGATACGCGCAACAACTGTCCCAACTTGCCCGGCGGCGACACGGGCACCAATATCTATGTGATGCTCATCGGTGCCGGCGGCTGGCGCGAAAGCGCACCGCTCAAAGTAGTCAAAGACGATGGCAGTTTGGCAACGGTAGATGACTTGGGTCCTGAAAAATCGGCAGACGATATGTGCAACTGCAACTATTCGTTCATCGCCACTCATTGGCCCATCCAAGTGGGCGGCGCGTACCCCAGCGATAAAATCAGTGGGCTGGGCCTATATAGCGTGCGAATGAAAATTCAAAATGCGCACAGCCGTTATTATTTGACATTCCAGTTGGTAACGAAATAACCACCCCTCACTTGGACGAGCCGAAACAACACCGGCATTGATCCACGAAGGACACGAAGGTCCACGAAGATTTCTATGTTCTTCCTGCGTGACCTTAGTGCCCTTCGTGGATGAAAAAAATCTTGGCTTTTTGGGCAACGCTTTCATTGGAGAGGTACGCTGGTCTGTTGATTGGCTGGGCAATCGGTATCCTTGGATTCGCCGTGTCACGAATATAAATCACTTGGAGAAAAACTCAATGTCATTCCTACACTTGAACGAACTGAAAGAAAGCCATCCCATTCCGGGATTTCATGGTCGCTTTGTGCATTCCGATCACATCACCCTCGCCTTTTGGCACATTGATGCCAACACTCCTCTCCCCGAACATTCGCATCCTCACGAGCAAATCGTTCATGTGATTGCCGGCGAACTCGATTTCACGCTGAACGGGACAACGCGCCGTTTGAATGCGGGATCGGTTGTAATCATCCCCTCCAACGCTATTCACTCGGGCAAGACTTTTACCGATTGCGAAATCGTTGATGCATTCTACCCGGTGCGCGAGGATTTCAAAAAATGAGAGAGGCAACCGTGATGGTTGCCTCTCTCATCACAACACCTGCACATCGTGGGGCAGGGATTCTTTCAAGCCCGAAGGGGTCATTCGTACGAAAACCGCTTTCTCGTATAATTCGTCGAGCGTGTGCGCACCGCTGTAACTCATTCCCGATTGCAAGCCACCGACGAGTTGGGTCAACACCTCGCGCGCCGAACCCCGATAGGGCACCGCGGCTTCGACGCCTTCGGACACGTATTCGTCAATTTCTTCTTGCGTGATTTCGCCTTCGCCTTCGCGCGATTTGCGCGCCACGTTCGCTTGCGCCGACGCCATCCCGCGTGATGTTTTGTAGCGATGTCCTTGGCGCGTCATCATCAAGCCGGGACTCTCATCCGTACCGGCAAGCAGACTACCAATCATCACCGTGGATGCACCCGCCGCAATCGCCTTGACCACATCGCCGGAATTGCGAATGCCACCATCGGCAATAATCGGAATGCCGGCTTGGCGCGCCACTTGGGCACACTCCATTACCGCTGTCAATTGCGGCACCCCCGACCCAGCCACCACCCGCGTGATACAAATCGAACCGGGTCCCACGCCCACCTTGACCGCGTCCGCACCGGCATCAATCAAACGTTTGGTCCCCTCTGCTGTCGCCACATTCCCGCCGATGATTTGCGCCGTGGGAAATCGCCGGCGAATGTTTTTGATCATTTCAATTTCTTGCTGCGAATCGCC
Source organism: Anaerolineae bacterium (assembly GCA_034433515.1). Lineage (GTDB taxonomy): Bacteria > Chloroflexota > Anaerolineae > UBA4142 > UBA4142 > DAOTXS01. Next base: position 97,605 of record DAOUAL010000096.1, read on the forward strand.
GTGCGCAATGTCCACCACGATACAGTCTGCTCCTGCCGCCAACAACGCTTCGACTCGTTTCAATTCTTTTTCTTTCACGCCCACCGCCGCGCCCACCATCAAACGACCACGAGTATCTTTGGTGGCTTTGGGGTAGCGCACAATTTTCAAAATATCTTTCAAGGTGATCAACCCAACCACGTGTCCGCCGGCATCCACCAGCGGCAATTTCTCGATTCGATGTTTGTGCAAAATTTTTTCCGCCTGACGTAAGGTCGTCTCCGGCGCGGCAGACACCACCTCGCGACTCATCACTTCGGCAATCGGTTTTTGATCGTCCTCCTCAAACAACAAATCGCGCGTGGTCAGAATACCGACCAAACGATTCTCGCCGTTCGTAATCACAATGCCACCCGTCCCGGTTTCTTGAACGATCCGTTTGGCTTCGCCGATCGTATGCGTCGCCGTTAACACAATCGGATTATCCACCACAAACGATTCTGCTTTTTTGACGCGCGTAATCTCCTGCACTTGCTCGTCAATGGACATGAACCGATGAATAATGCCGATGCTACCTTCACGCGCCATCGCAATCGCCATCGCACTTTCCGTTACCGTATCCATATTCGCTGACACGATCGGAATTTGCAATGTAATTTGCGAGGTGAGTTTGGTTTGGGTGGACAATTTTTTGCGCGACTCGATATCCGAGTACTGCGGCACGAGCAACACATCATCATAGGTCAAGGCAACTTTTGACAAGATTTTCATTGCACACCTCCCATCGCCGCACGCGATTATAAGTGAGTTGACCTTTTCGTGCAACCTTCCTATAATGCACAGCGTCGCAGTCCTCAATGATCAGAGAGGAGTTGCTCATTCGCCTTCGGCGCACTAGCGGTCAGATGAAAAATGGACTACGTGTAGGACAAATTTCAAATTTGTCCTACATTTTCAAGGGAGGGATTATATGTTAGGATTCGACCGCATCACGTTCGATCCACAAATCATGGGCGGGCGCGCTTGTATTCGTGGTATGCGCATCACAGTCTCACTGATTGTCAATTTGGTAGCGAACGGCATGACGACCGATGAGATTCTTAAAGCGTACCCCTACCTTGAAAGAGAAGACATCAAACAAGCACTTGCCTACGCGGCATGGACAACCGAAGAACGCGTGTATCAAGTTGCTGGAATATCCGTATGAAATTCATCGCCTTTCGACTTCGCAATATGCGTCCCGAATCGGTCAATCATTTCAAGTCATTGAAAGATTTCAGCCAGAACTTGAAAGAGGCGCCATCATCACCGTAACTGAAGGTAACATTCGAGTGAGAGAATTACCCATTGGTCAAGAGCAATCCAAACGTAGAACCACCTCCAATGATAAACAATGCCTTTAGCACCCTTTCCCCTCTGGATGATCGTTACGCCCACGAAACCGAACCACTGCGCCAATTCTTTTCTGAATCGGCTTATCTCCGCTTGCGCGTGCGCATCGAAGTAGATTATCTCACCGCGTTGGCACACGCCAAACTGGTGCGCGCATTCGATCCTTCAGAGATGACATTCCTCCAATCATTGGTTGCCAATTTCTCCGCTGAAGATGTGCGTGCCATCCAAGCCCACGAACACACCACACGCCACGATGTCAAGGCGATCGAATATTTTTTGCGCGATAAACTCAAGTCAACTTCGCTCGCCGATGTGAGCGCGTGGCTGCATTTTGGCTTGACCTCCGAAGATGTGAATCAAACCGCCCAAGCACTCGCCCTCCGCGACTCGCGCGATGCGGTGATCCTGCCCGCGCTCGATCAACTCGTCGCGCAACTCAGCATGTTAGTGCGTCGCTACCAGAGCACGCCCATGCTGGCGCGCACACACGGTCAGCCGGCGGTCCCCACCACGCTCGGCAAAGAGTTGGCAGTTTTTCTTGCCCGTTTGAAAAAGCAAACAGCCCTTTTGCGTGCGCATCGTTTTGAAGCCAAACTGACCGGCGCGGTCGGCAATTTCAACGCGCTCGTCGCTGCCGCGCCGCACATAGATTGGCTTGCGTTCAGCGTTGATTTCATTCGCACGTACGATCTGGAACCCAACCTCATCACCACTCAACTCCTGCCCTTGGATAATTGGATTCGCTATTTTGATGCATTGCGTTTGCTCAATTCGATTCTGATAGATTTCGCGCAAGATCTGTGGCGCTACATCAGCGATGATTATTTCAAACTGCGCGCCGTTGCCGGCGAAGTTGGCTCGTCCACGATGCCGCAAAAAATCAATCCGATTGATTTTGAAAACGCTGAGGGCAACCTGGGAATCGCCAACGCCCTCTTGGAACATTACGCGCGCAAATTGCCGGTCTCGCGTTTGCAACGCGATCTTTCCGATTCGACGGTTCGCCGGACATTTGGAGTTGCGCTGGGTCATAGTCTCCTCGCCTACACCAATCTTGCGCGCGGACTAGAACGCCTCGAAGCGAACGAAACGAAACTGCGCGCCGCCTTGGAATCGCATTGGGAAGTTGTTGCCGAAGGCGCGCAAACCATTCTGCGCGCCGCTCACCTGCCCGATGCGTACGAGCAACTCAAAGCATTGACACGCGGAAAAGACTTGACGCCAGAAATTTTTGACGCGTGGATCGCACAGTTGAACGTGAGCGAGCAAGTCAAAGCGCGCTTGCGCGCGCTGACGCCGGTTTCTTACATGGGAATCGCTGCAGAGATCGCCGCCAAGACGTTGGACGAAGGATAAACTGGAGGAAGGATGTCTGTAATAGTTGTGCTAGGAACTCAATGGGGTGATGAAGGCAAAGGCAAAGCGGTGGACGTTCTAGCGCGCAATGCCGATTTTGTCGCGCGCTACAACGGCGGCAATAATGCGGGGCATACCATCATCAACGAACGCGGTACGTTCAAACTTCATTTGGTCCCGTCCGGCATTTTCTATCCGCGCGTGCGATGTTTGATCGGTGGCGGTGTCGTCATTGATCCCAGCGTCTTGAGCGACGAGATCAATTTATTACACGCCGCCGGCATCAAAACAGTGGGGCGTCTTTTCGTTTCGCCGCGCGCGCATCTGATTATGCCTTATCACAAAATTCTAGATGGCTTGTATGAGCAAGCCAAAGGCGCAGGCGCCACCGGCACCACGCGGCGCGGTATCGGTCCCACGTTTGCGGACAAGGTAAGTTACAACGGGATTCGTTGGAGTGATGTTGCGGATGAGAAATTGTTTGCGGAAAAATTGCGTGTGCAACTCGATTTGAAGAACAAGATCATCACCGCGCTGGGCGGCGCACCGCTCGACTTTGAAAAAATCTTTACCGATTATCGCGCCTATTATGCCACGCTCAAGCCGTATCTCGTTGAACTCTTTCCGCTCATCGCCAAAGGTTTGCGCGCCAAGAAAAACTTTTTGCTGGAGCAAGCGCAAGGCGCGCTCCTCGATCCGGATTGGGGCACGTACCCTTTCGTGACCGGCTCAACGACGCTGGCGTCCGCCGTAACCGCCGGGCTAGGCATTCCACCACGCGCCATCACGCGCATCATCGGCGTAACCAAAGCGTACACCACGCGCGTCGGCGCGGGCCCCCTACCCACTGAAATTGTAGAGCCGGGTGAAACGCAACGTGCCTTGCAAGAAGTTGCCGCCACGACCGGACGTATTCGGCGGGGCGGCTGGTTTGATGCCGAGGTCGTGCGCTTTACCGCGCGACTCAATGGCGTGGACAGCTTATTCCTGACCAAACTGGATGTGCTAAGCCGGTTCGAGGAAATTCCAATTTGCATCGGTTATCGTTTGAATGGGCGACGCGTGAGTTATTCCGATGTGGACGCCTACACGTTGAGCCAGGTTGAACCGATTTATCGGACGCTGCGCGGCTGGCGTACCGATATTTCAACGATTCGTCGCTATGCCGACTTGCCGGCACGCGCCAAGGCGTACATCGCCACGATTGAAAAATATGTTGGCGTGCCGGTGCGCTGGATTTCCGTAGGACCCGAACGCGAGGCGGTGATCAAACGCTAAAGACTTGAACTGTTTTTCACTTGCCCACGATTGCACGCAACACGCGCCAACCCAAACGATAAAACCAGTCGCCGCGATTGCCATAGAGAATGTGCGCAAGTATTCGCTTGAACATCAAACGTCGTCCTAACGCACTCAACGCGATGCGCCGTTCGTAATCCGCAAACGAAAAATCATTGCGCTGCAATGCCCGCATTGCTTCGTTCGCCGCACGCATCCCAAAATCAAGCGCGTGCGAAATTCCCTCGCCAAATAAGGGCTCCGTCCCTGCCGCATCGCCGGCAAGCAACACGCGCGGTGCAGAATGCTTCACCGAGCCATCAAACCATCGTTCGGGATGACCTTGCAAATGATTCATTTCGACATCGCGGCGCGCTAACATTGCTTCAAACACCGATTTCAAGTCGGCGCGCGGACTCTGCGGATGCACGCGCGAATCAAAGATGCCACGATTCATCGTTGGCACACCTTGCTTGAACGATGGAAAATCCCAATAGTATCCTTGCACCTTGTGCCGGATCGGTGTGAAATCGAACACGGCGGTATGGCTGAGAAATTCCGGTGAGTGGCTGGCATCCGCCGGCGTCAAGATTTCGACGAGACGCGAGATACGATCCCAGCGCACCAATCCCAGCTTTTGGCGCACCACACTGTTCGCGCCATCCGCCCCGATGACCATCTTGGCGCGATACGTTGCCCGATTCGTTTGCACATTCACGCCCTTGTCCTCGCGCACCAAATCTATCAACGTTTCACCTTCCTTGATTTGGACGCCGCGTTCGCGTGCAACGTGTGCGAGGGCAGCGTCAAATTCCTCACGACGCACCACGCGAAAAATATTGGGCATTCGAAAGGTGAATGCCAAATCATCGTACACAAACTTGAGCGCGTGAATCGGAAACGCCGGCACATCGAGTTGCACACGCAATTGTGCGAGCAACGCATCGGCGTGCGTCGTTACGCCGCCGCCGCAAAGTTTCTCGCGTGGAAAGATTGCTTTTTCAACGACCAACGTGCGCCGCGCCAAATCCGGATTTCGATTTGCAATTTGAATCGCCGCCGCAGAACCGGCGGGACCCGCGCCAACGATGATAACGTCGTAATCCGCCATGACTCACCTTTTGCGATTCACCAACACAACGCCGACGATGATCAAGATTAAACCGGCAATCGCTTCCAACTCAATCGTCTCACTCAGAATCATGACGCCCCAAAACACGCCAAAGATTGGAATCAAGTAGGTCACCAACGATGTTCGCGTTGCTCCCGTATGTTCGATGAGCCAATAGTAGAGCACGTATGCAAACGAGGTGCCCAGCAAAGCAAGCGTAAGTAACGAACCTAGCACCGGCAACGATGGACGCAAGTTCCACGGTGCATCGAACACGAGTGCCAGGGGAAGCATCATCAAGGCGGCGGATGCCATTTGTCCGGTGGACGCCATCACATGCGAGACTCCCTTGAGATACTTGCGCGCCACGAGCGTCGCCACTGCATAACTTGCCGCCGCAATGACGACAGCGCACTGTCCCCAGAATTCTACGTGGATGCCTTGGCGTAATTCGGGGACAAAGATGACCACGACCCCAACAAAACCCACGAGCACGCCAAGCAATTTGAGCCAGGTCAGTCGTTCGTCGTGGGTCCACCAATGCGCGAGCAATAACGTGAACAAGGGCATTGCCGCCGTGAGAATCGCTGCCAGACCGCTCGGGATGTGCGTTTCGCCCCACGTGATCATCGTGTATGGAATCACACCATTGAAAACACCCATCGCCATCAGTGGCAGCCACTCGCGGCGTGATTGTGGAATAGTTTCGCCACGCCAACGAATCACAGCGATCAACGCTAAGGACGCAATCAAGAGCCGACCTTCGACAAATGAAAATGGTGGAATCTCAGCCACCCCGATTTTGATAAACATATAACTGGCGCCCCAGATTGCTCCCAGAATGAACAGCACAAACCATGCGAACATCTTTACCCTTTACTCACCAAGAATGATTGACCTTCTAACTTGAGCAACTTGCGCTTGAGCGCGCTGCCACCGGCATAGCCCCCCAGCTCACCATCACCACGCACAACACGATGACATGGCAAGATGATCGGAATGGGATTGGAGCGCAACGCTTGACCGACAGCGCGCGCCGCGCGTGGCTTGCCGATTCGCTCGGCGATCCAACCGTACGAACGGGTTTCGCCAAACGGAATTTGTTTTGCCGTCTCAAGCACCGTACGTTGAAAAGGTTTGAGCAACGACCAATCCAAAGGCAAATCAAAACGCTGGCGCCGTCCCTCGGCGTACTCACACAATTCGCGCGCAATCTCCAAGGGTGGCTGATCGTTCAACCAAGCCGCTGGAAACGCTTCTCGCAAATCACGCAACGCTTGCGCGCGCGTTGGGCGCGGTAAATTCAAGGCGATCACACCACGTTCGTTCCACGCCACACCTAGCCAACCTAAACGTGTCTGAAACACCGCCAAGCGAACCCCGGCATACTGCTCCACCAATCGCGTGCGAATGGCGGCGCGCTGGGTCGAGCGAGGAATCATTTCGAGTTTGCGCATTTCCTTCAAGGTCTTGGCAATGCTCTTAACCGATCTCATCGTTCACCACCTTTGCCAATTTTTCCAATGCACGATGTAAGCGCACATAGACATTGTTTCTGGAGCATCCGAGCATTGCGGCAATAGTTGCGCCGTCCACCTCATCGAAAAAAGTGAGTTGAATGATTTCGCGATCGCGCACGTTCAACTTGGCAAGTCCTCGCCGCACCGCTACAAATTCTTCTTCACGCTCCATCGCATCGCCAACGTTATCACGCACGATCATTGTCAATTCATCGAACGAATCCGTATACCGATGCTGACGATAGTAATCGGCGATGCGGCGCGCAGTAATACGATAGAGCCACGCGATCAACGGCTTGCCTTGCCAGCGCACACGCCGGATATTTTTGAGCGCGTCCTCAAACACATTTGCCACAATGTCTTCTGCGAGTTGACGTGAACCAACGCGACGATACGCATACGCATAGACTCGATCATAGTAAGCATCGAAGAATTCACCAAATCCTGCCGCACTGGTTTGTGCACGCTTCAACAACGCACGCTCGTCAATGACGCGCATCGAATAAACTCGTTTGCGAACGACTACTTTCGAAATTTAGCAACCACTCTTTGCGCCA
>DAOUAL010000097.1:0-21321 GCA_034433515.1 Anaerolineae bacterium
TTTTGCACCGATTGCCCCTGTAGCTCAATAGGACAGAGCACCTGCCTTCTAAGCAGTTGGTTGTGAGTTCGAGTCTCGCCAGGGGCGCTTGATGAGGGGAGAGGAAAATGAAGTATCGTGTGGACGTGATTATCGAACAAGACAGCGATGGATATTATGCCTATTGTCCTGCGCTCGAAGGATGTCAATCCCAAGGGCGGACTTTTGAAGAAGCGCTGCAAAATATTCAAGAAGCCGCCGAATTGTACTTGGAGACGCTTAGTCCAGAAGAACTCCACGCCCTAGCCGATCTGCGCGTCATCAGTACCGCGCTTGAGGTGGCGATTGCCTAGGACGCCTCGCCTCACTGCCATCGAAGCAGAACACTTGTTGCTCCAAAATGGATTTGTCCTTGTGCGATCCAAAGGTAGTCATCGAATTTATCAAAAAGGCACGACTCGCATCGTTGTGCCTTTTCATACCGGTCAAACCCTGCATCCCAAGATCGTACGCCAAATCGAAAAGGCGATTCAACAGGAAGGAGCATAGACCTTCCAGGTCTGCAAAACTTGGAGGGTCTTTTTTTGTTCAACGATGAACTCTATTCTCCTTGATGGTGAACATCTCACGATAGACGAGGTGGTGGCGATTGCGCGCGCCGCGCGCCCGGTTGTGTTGGCGGATGCCGCGCGTCCACGCATTGAGGCAAGCCGCGCGTGGGTAGAGGAGTTGGTGGCGCGCGGCGCGCCAACGGTCTATGGCATCAACACCGGCTTTGGTGTGTTTGCCAACGTCCCCATCCGCGCCGATCAATCCGCACGCTTGATGCGCAATCTCATCCTCAGTCATAGTGCCGGCGTCGGCGATTCTTTACCGGAAGAAGTTGTCCGCGCAACGATGGCGATTCGCGCGAACACGCTCGCCAAAGGATTTTCCGGCGTGCGCGCGCTGGTCATCGAAACACTGATCGAGATGCTCAACCGTGGCGTACATCCGATTATTCCGGCAAAAGGATCAGTGGGTGCCAGCGGCGATCTGGCGCCGCTCTCGCATCTGGTTTTGGTGATGTCGCGCGATGCGGAAGACCAAGACGAAGAATCCGGCGAAGCGATTTATCGCGGTGAGAAAATGTCCGGCAAGCGCGCCATGGCACTTGCCGGCATCCCGCGCATCGAACTCCAAGCCAAAGAAGGGCTTGCCCTCAACAATGGCGCCACGGTTTCTGCCGCTCTCGCCGCACTTGCGATTGTTGATGCAGAAAATCTGGTGAGGCACGCTGACCTCGCTGTCGCGCTTACCCTTGAAGCAATCTGCGCGCGTTCCTCACCGTTCGATGAACGGATTCATCGCGCCGCCGGGCACGCTGGTCAAATCGAGACCGCTAAAAATGTTCGCGCATTGATTGAAGATAGTCGTTTGATTGATTCGACGAACAAGGTGCAAGACGCGTACTCGATTCGCTGCGCACCCCAGGTCATCGGCGCGGCGCGGGATGCGATGGCGTACGCGCGCAAAATCGTGAACGAAGAAATTAACGCGGCGACTGATAATCCGCTGATCTTTCTCGACAGCGAAGGCGAAAACAAAGCGCGGTCGGGCGGCAACTTTCACGGCGAAGGTGTCGCGTTCGCAATGAATTTGTTGGCGATGGCGGTCGCCGAAATCGGAAGCATTTCTGAACGGCGTGTGTTTCGCTTGACGAGCGCGCACTTGAGCGATGGTTTGCCCATGATGCTCGTCGAAGGTGGCGGGACGAACAGCGGCTTGATGATGGCACAAGTTACGGCGGCGGCGCTTGTGTCGGACAATAAAACGCTCGCGCACCCCGATAGTGTTGATTCGATTCCGACGAGCGCCGATCAAGAAGATCACGTTTCGATGTCAACCAACGCGGCACGCCATGCCCGCGAAATCGTTTGGAACACCACGCGCATTCTGGCAATCGAACTCATCGCTGCTGCGCAAGGGATTGATTTGCGATTAAAGAACCTGGGACGCGGTGTCGAGATGTTGGGACGCGGTACGCGAGCAGCGCACGCGCGGATTCGGCAAGCGATTCCGTTTCTGGATCGTGATCGCGTGTTGGCAAAGGACATTGAGCGCGTGGCGGAGTTGATCGTAAATAAAGAGATGGTTGATGCGGGAGAATAATCAAAGATACTCACATCAAGGAGAAAGGTATGGAAAGTTTGGGATTACTCTGGGATATTTTTATTCTGTTCACGCGCGTTTCGCTGTTTTCGTGGGGAGGCGGTCCCTCGTCTATCGCGTTGATGCAACGGGAAGCAACGACGGCAGGTTGGTTGACGCCGGAGGAATTTGCGGATGCGCTGGCGGTGGGCAATGCGCTCTCTGGTCCGATTGCGCCAAAGATGGCGGCGTATATCGGTTACCAAGTTGCCGGCATTCCCGGCGCGATTATGGGTGTGGCGGGCACGGTTCTCCCAGCCGTCGTTTTAATGTTACTCATTGCGATCTTGTTCTTTGGCATCAAAGATAGCCCCACGGTCAAGGCGATGCTTGCGGCGGTGCGCCCGGTGGTGGTTGGCATGTTGATTTGGACGGCTTATGATTTGGCGTTCAATGTGTTTGGCGTCAAGAAATTGGGTTGGGGAGCCGCCTTGGTGCAAGGGTGGGACAAGGTCATCCTTGCACTCGTTGCGGCGGGAATCATGATTTTTACGGAAATCAATCCGGTCTTTATCATTCTGGGCGCGGCGGCGCTGGGATTTCTGATTTATCGTTAAAAAGTAACTGCGACGCTCGATGGCGTCGCAGTTTTTATTGGCGTTCACTCATTGTAACGGCTTCCTCAGCCAGCGCGTAAAGTGTTGGGAGATCGAATGGTTTATTGACCACCTTGTCTACGCCTTTGGCTTTCAATTCCTCCGCTGATAATTCGATGGGCCAGCCGGTGGTCAGCGCGACCAGAGTCTTGGCGTTGAGTTTCTTGATTTCGCGCGCGACTTCCCACCCCGACATCTCTGGCATCCCCAGATCGGTGAGGACCAGATCAAAGGTTTGCTTCTTGAACGCCGCGAGACCTTCGGTACCGCTCTCGGCTTCAACAATGCTGTGACCGCGCATCGTCAATAACCGAGTGAGTAAGAGGCGGACCGCTGGCTCGTTGTCAATGACGAGGATACGCGCAGGACGATTGGCAGTCATGGGTTTGCTTTCCTTTGCTAAAGTTGTGACTGTGACAGGGAGGGTGATCGTTACGGTTGTGCCGCGCTGATGTTTGCTTTCGATCTCTAGTTGTCCCTGATGCTCACTCACGATTTTTGCAGCAAGAGTCAACCCCAAACCGAGGTGTGGTGAAGACTTGGTCGTGAAGAAAGGTTCCAACGCGCGCGCTCGAATATTTTCTGGCATCCCATCGCCGTTGTCAATGATCGAGATCAAAACCGAGTCGCCTTGGCGTTCGGTACGGAGCGTGATCAGTCCGCCGTGCGGCATCGCTTCGATGGCGTTGAGAATGAATGCGATGAAGGCGTGCCGCAATTGTGCCGGTTGAGCGAGCACGGGCGGTACCTCCGCGAGGTCTTGGACCAGATCAATGATCACGCCGGTGGCTTCGGCTTGATCGCGCCAGAGAAAACGGGTGAGCGCGGCGGCGTCACGCAAAAGCGTGTTCACATCAATCGCGCGTGGGGGTTCGGTGGCGGTTTTAGCGTACGCTTGCACGCGGCGGATCATTCGTGCGCCAATGCTGGCGGTGTTGTGCAGGGTGTCGAGTTCGTTGCGGAGACCATAGTCGGTTACATGCTCGCTGAGCAATTGGGTTTGCCCCACGAGGGTGGCAAAGATGTCGTTCAAAGCATGCGCCATTCCGCCGGTCAATTGTCCCAGGACTTGGAGGTTGGCTGCCTCGGCAAAGCGCGGCTGGATCTGTGGCGGCGGGGGTATCGCTTGAGCGCGCGGTTGTTGGGTTTCAACATAGGTTGCGCCGGCAAGGGTAACCGTGCTATCGAACCAATCATCGAGCGCGTCTAACACCAGCGGCAGTTGGGCATCCTCTTTGTAAAGCGGCATCGCCAAGGTGAGGGTGGCGCGTTGCATTTCGCGGATTAACTGATGGGCTAAATCGAAAGGCAAGCCGGCGAGCGCAAGATCGCGGCTCCACGTTGCCCAACTTGCTAGGGCTTGGCGCAAATGCGATTGTTTCAACTCGCTAAACAAGGTTTGTGCCAGCGTGGCTTGTCGAGCCAGATTGACCACTTTGGCGTCGAGGGGATGCTGGGCAGTAACTTGACGGTACGCTTGGCTCCATGCCTCGATCAAATCGGCGGCACGCGGTTCGAGTAGCGTGCTCAAGTCTTTTAGCACGGCTTGATGATCTTGTGTCTGTTCGACTAGTTGATCGAGCAAGCGATCGGTGAGGGAGCGCTGATCGGGCAAAGATTCCTCCAAGAGGGTCAGTCTGAAAAGACTTGCGTGGCAACAATCCGGCGTCCATCCGAACTCACTGCCAGCGCGACCCCAGTTCGTTTATAGTTGAGGTTGAAAATATTTGCACGATGTTCGGGACTGTTCAGCCATCCTTTGACAAACTCGCTGGCTAAATCGCTTGCACTGTAACGTGCGGCAACGGTGAGCCATGGCGGAACCCAGCCGGCATCGTTTTTGATTTCGGCGATGTTTTCGCCGGCAAAGTGGTACGAAAATTTGGTGGCTTGGAGATAGCGGAGCAACGGTTCTTGGCCGGTTTGTGGATCATAGTGGCTGAAATAATTGCGCGTGATCATATCCGTACTGCGTTCGTTGGCGATATGGGTCAAGGCAACATCCGACCGTAGAAGGGTGTACCCTTTTTGCGCGCGTGCCGTATTGACTTCGAGGATGATTTGTTTGGCGGTTTCTTTGACATCCACTTGCGACGCGTCGGAGGTGATCTGTCCCGCCGACTTGGGTAAACGCAGTTGCCAGCCCGACTTGAGGGTGGACGGATCACGCGCAAGTGAGGGATAGGTGTCGCTATTCAGCGCGATAAGTTGTTCAATGGTAATGCGATAACGCGTGGCGATTTGATTGACCGTCTCGCCTTCTTGCACGGTATAAAGAAAGAACGCGTCGTTCTTGGTGGTTGAAGGGAGATACGTTTGGGTGGTTCCACAAGCCACCACAGCAACTAGTCCAATTATTATGATTAGACTCTGCCATCGAATAGTAAACATTGTTAGCGATGCAACATTTCTTTCGTAACGGCAATCAAGATTGCCAGCACGGTTGCCAACCCCACTACACTTAACGCGGCAGAATTTATAGCTGCCGTTATCGTCTCAACGGAGGATGGCGTGGGTGTCGCGGTGAGCGTTGGTGTTGCCGTCAGGGTTGGTGTGTTCGTCGGCGTGGCGGTTGGTGTGTTTGTTGGCGATGGTGTTATGGTTGCCGTGTCGGTGGGCAAGGATGTACGAGTCCGGGTCAGCGTTGGCGTACGTGTCGTGGTTCGTGTGGCAGTGGGCGAGGGCGTGCCCGGTTCGATGAGTGTAATTGAATCGAACGCGGTTGCCGTGCGTCCCTTGGCATCACGGTACTTGACGTACACCATCTTGGTGCCAGCCCCCGGGGTCAATACCCAATTGATCTTTGAAACGTACGGTTGCCATTTCGCATTCGCAAAATCGGCACTGTTTGAAATTTGAAATTCGATGGGATGCCCAATGTTGCTGGCGCCATCGCCATTGGGTTGGACTTGCTCGTCATTCAACGTGATCGTTACATTCGCCGCCGTTGTGTCGGTGGCGGTCTCGTTGATGAAAATGGGGAGGACGTTGGGTTGCGCGCCAAAATCCACAACAAAAACATAACCGCCGAGCGTCGAGGGCGCAACGCCGATCCCCATCTCGCGGTAGAGCGTATGCAAAATGTTGGCGCGATGCGGCGTGCTCTCCATCCACATTTGGAACGCCGTTGCCACGTCTTGATAATGTGCCCAGTTCTCGCCCAAGCGTCGTCCCCACGAATATGCACCATAGTTTGTGCGTGCTACTCGGTCGAACACGGTTGAGCCATCCGTGCCGATGTGCCCATCTTGCGGACTGCGCATCTTGCCCGATTGTGCTAAATCGTTGGCGTGGGCTTGCGCGGCGGCGGTCAATTGGGCGTTGAGGGCATAGGGTATCAGTCCACGCACAAGGCGTTCACGGTTGATGCGCCTTGCCAGATCAGCAACCAGATTATTCGATTGGGCGTCCACGATGGATGGCAGGGTAATGAACCAGAGAGTAATGCACACGGCAAGTGTGCGTCCGATTTTTGTTTGCCAGTTCAACATTCGGTTGCTATTTTATCGCCAATCGCAGAAAAACGCAATGAGAACAAGGGATGTTATTGGGGTATGCCCCACATCGGTGTGCCGCTCACATCGAAATCGTTTTTGGCAGGGTTGTAGATTCGCGCATATTCACCAACTTGGGATGCCACACCCTCTTTCACCATAAAGTAATAATAACGATGGTTGATGCAGCCGGCGGGGCAATCGCCCCAGCCCTCCCAGAATACCAAATAGATCGCGTCTTGGCGCGGGTAAACGATAAAGATGTTGGTGGATGCGCCGATGGTCCCCGGGGGCGTCTGTTGGATGTGTGCCACATTTGGAAATTTCGCTTTGACGAGTGCGATGGCGGCTTCGGTTGAGGAGGGTGGCGTTGGGGTGGCGGATGGTTTGGGGGTTAGATTTTCCACGCGACGTGCCTCCAAATAACTTGTGCCCAATCGAACGTAAACGACGCGCGCCGTCAAACGCACCACGTTCCAAATATCTGCGCGCGAGCCGGGATTCAGCCCGTTGGGCGCGATCCCGGTTACGTACATCGCACCGCTTTCATCCGTGATCACCCAGTCGCTCCGTGTTACCGGCGGGTTTCCGCGCGCTTCGCCCAACAGATTCCAGCCGCGAAAGTATCCGACGATTTCAAAGGTGCGTCCATCAAACTCGCGTGGCGCGTTCAGAATGGTTCCTAACCAATCGGTGAGGTGAACCGCGCGCGGAAGATTGGGCGCAAAGCGAATGCGATACAAGCGGTCCCCCTCACGATACAAGGCATTCGCCGGCTTGCTAGCGCGCAACGCAACAATCTGATCGTACGCTTTGCCTGTCACCGTGATCCCGTTCAGTGCGCCCAGTAGTTTGACCTCGCTGATCGTCCAATCGTTGATTTCTTTTAGCGCGATGTTGTTGGCGGCGCCGGCATCGGTGGATTCCAGATAACCATCGGTGGGGACAAATGTCCCGGCATCTCTAGGAATGGCTTGGACAATGCGTTGCAAGGCGGCGGTGAAAGCGGGCGGCGTGGTGGGATCATCGGGCGCATAGACCCGAACGGTTTTGGCTTTGTTGAGATAGACGCTAATGTGTGCGGTTGGCTGATCAATGGGTTTGGGACGCGGCTCGTAATACTCTTGCAAATTGAGAAACGCCGGTTGATTCAAGAACGCAAGCAGGTTTTGAATCTGTGTCTCGGACAATTGTCCGATGCGGACAAGAGCATCGAGACCCGTCGTGAGCGAGGTACGCTCGCCGGCAAACACTACGAATCCGTCGGCATACAATCGAAAGAGCGGAACGTGGGCATCGCGTGGAACCGCCCCGGCGCCGCCGTACACATCCGCTTCGATTAACACCGCGCGCGGATTGCGATCAAAGGTTATCGGTGTGGGTGTCCACGTGGAGGTTGCTGTCCACGTTGGAATCGGGGTCAGTGTGATAGTCGGTGGTACGGTGATGGTGGCGGTTACGGTGGGTGTGCGCGATAAGGTTGGAATGGGGATGGTTGGAATAGTTGAAGTGGGAATTGGGCGGGTGGCGCATGCGCAAAGCAACAAACTCACCCAGAGAGTCCAACGCTTCATAATTCTCGCTCGTACAAAAGCATTCCGCTTGAGGCAGTGTATCCCGCGCGTTCCAACACGGCGTTGAGTGGCGCATAATCCACGAGTATCGCTTCAACGTGTGCATAACCGCGATAGGCGGCTTCGGCGCGCGCGGCGTGCGCCATTGCAAACATGGCATCGTCATCGCCGGCAAGGGCGTGAAGGGACACACCATTCCAATCGCCTTCGTCAAAAGCCGGGAGCAAAGCAAAACCGGTGGGCATCACCCGTACCTGACCCAGGTTGATTTCTTGGCGCAAGCGTGCCACATTTATCGGCGTCCAGCGCCAATAGCGATTGGGGGCAACCGTATGGCTGGCTTGGGCAATTGTTGAGGATTGCCAATGCGCAAGAATTTGATCGAGATCATTTTCGGTGGCGACGCGCCAGATCGAAAAATCGCCGGGCAGAGGACTGGTTTCCCATTCGTTAAAGCGGGCGACCCGTTGATAGCCGAGTTTTTCCAACAACGTTTGAGCAGCGCTGTTCTTGACGCTGGTAACCAAGCGCGCCAGATGATAACCCCGTTGACGTGCGAATGCGCGCGCGGTTTCATCGAGCGCGTGAGCCACGCCCCGGCGACGGAACGCCGGATTGACGCGCATCCCTTCCATCCATGCCACGTGATGATCGAGTAAGGCGACATGAACAATGCCAGCCGTTTGCTCCGCGATGGTGGCAACCCACAATTGACCGCCCGCATAGGTGAGCCAATCGTCCCAGACATCGGCGATATAATCACCCCAACTAAACGTGTTGGAGCAAAACGCCAGAACCGATTCCTTGTCCTGTGCGCGTGCCGGTCGAACGTGAATAGAATTTTGCATAACCGCATCTTACCACAAGCGTGGATGGTGTTCAAGTTGGATGAAAAGCCGGAATAGGGCTGTTGCCAAGCGGTTGAAACCACCTCAACAACAACCCGAAGCCGACCGGCATCGGCTCGGTGAGCCCGTGCAGGCGGGCTTGGGGTTCTGATTGCCGCGAATTGATTCGCCCGACGCAACTTTGACAAAAACCCTAGTGCAACAACATGAAATAGTTGCATACCAGACCGATGGGAAACGTTGACAGATGTGACTAAAAATCGAGTTTTCACCACGCACTTTCATGTTGGTGCACTACTAGAAGCGGAACGATGCGTAGGTTGGATAGAAAAAGCCGTTCTCGCTTCGAGAACGGCTTGAGCATTTTCGCAGAGAATAAGGTGAATTAGGCGGCGACTTGACGTTTGCGTCCAAACAACCGATCAAAGAATTGACCGATTTCGTTGTTTTCCCAAACCACCAAGAGCGGCGACGCGTTAAAGATCGAAGAGTACATTCCGCTCAAGATGCCGATAAAGAGTGTGGCGACAAAGTGTTGAATGGTAGCACCGCCAAAGAGCAACAACGCTGCCAACGTGAACAAGACCGTGAGCACCGTATTGATCGAACGATCGAGCGTTTGCAGGATGCTGTGGTTGACGACATCTTCAAAGCGGACGCCGCGCATGCGGCTGAGATTTTCGCGGATGCGATCAAACACCACAATCGTATCGTGCACCGAGTATCCGATGACGGTGAGCAGGGCGGTCAAAAAGAGCGCGTCCACTTCCCAGCCCAAAACGATGCCGGCAATCGAAGCAAACCCTAACACCACGAGTGTATCGTGTACCAAGGCGATGACCGCGCAAGTGCCATAGCGAAACGGTTGCGGGACGCGGCGAAATGCCCACGTGATGTACATCAAGATTGCCAACGATGCCAACCCCACGGCAACGGAGGCACGTTGCGCCACTTCGGTTCCAATGGCGGGTCCTACCGATTCGGCGCGCAATTCGGTAAACTTGCCCAAGCGCGTCGTCAGCACCTCTTCGATCTTGACCTTGTCTTCCGGCGCAATCTCCCTCGTCCGAATGAGCAAGGTATCGTTGCCAGAGGGTTGAACCAACACTTCGTTGGAACCAAAACCAAATTCGCCAAAGATGCGCACGACATCATCGGTTTTGAACGTGGGAGTTTGATCGAATTTCAATTCCAAGAGTGTGCCGCCGGTAAAATCAATCGCCAAGCGAAAAGGTTGACCGGTTTGCGCCCAATGCATTCCCATGGCAATCAAGCCCGGCACAATGATCAAGAGCGAAATCGCAAAGTACCAATATCGTTTTCCGACAATATCAACCACAATTCCTCCAAATCCGATTGAATTTCAATTGGGAAAATTTGCACAAACTTCTGACTTGGTTTTGACCCAAATACGACTTGCCCTGTTTAGAGTAGGCAGTGGAGTCAAGCGGGCGGTGCGGCCCTATTGTGCTCCTCCCTCCTTCCTTAAACGCTCTCGTCGTGATGACGAGGGCGTTTTTTATTTGGAAGGAGTAGTAACGCCGAACCACCACAGATTTTCGGTTACGTTCATATCCAACGTCAGGCGCAAGAAGGTGCGCGTTACGGTGATGGCAGTAAAGAGACTGACCATGACACCAATTGCCAACGTGAGCGCGAACCCAGCGACGATGCTTGCGCCAAAACTGGCACCAAACCACAACAGAATGGCGCACGTGATTAGCGTCGAAATGTTCGAATCGCGGATGGAGGTCCATGCGCGTTGAAAGCCGGCTTCGATTGCCATAGGCAAGGTGCGCCCAGCGCGCAATTCTTCTTTCATGCGTTCAAAGATCAGAATGTTGGCATCCACCGCCATCCCCACCGAGAGGATAAACCCGGCAATCCCGGGGAGGGTGAGGGTAACGTAATCGAATATGCCGGGGATGCCAAATTTGTAAATGGCAAAGACGATGAGTGCGTAGATGGTTAGGGCAAGGTCGGCAAGTAAGCCGGGTAAACGATAATAGAGCAACATAAAGAGCGCGACGATAATCAAGCCGATCACACCGGCGGTGATGCTGCGATTGACGGAATCGCGTCCAAGGGTGGGACCCACGGCGCTCGATTGAACGACTTTGAGCGGGATGGGCAAGGCGCCGTACTTGAGTTGCACGACCAGCCGATTGGCTTCTTCCAAAGTGAATCTGCCTTCGATGATGCCACTGCCGCCGGTAATGGGACTTTTGATGACGGGCGATGAAATCACGCGCTTGTCAATGGTGATCGCCAAGTATTTGTTGACGTTCTTGGTGGTGTAATCGGCAAAGATTTTTGCACCATCATCGGAGAGCGTAAAGGCGATGTAGGGTTGGTTGGTGGTTTGCTGGAACGCCACTTGAGCGCTCCGCAATTCGCGCCCGGTCATCACAGTGCGATACGTCGGCGTGATTGGTGTAGTTTCTGTAACCGGGACTGTCGTTGTTACTTCTACGGTCGAGGTGATCGCCGGTGTCGGTGTTGCGGTGGGTGGAACCGGTGTCGCTTGGCCGGGAACCACGACGGTGCTGAGACCCGTCGTTTGTACTACCTGTCCTTCAACGAGTGGGGTATCCCCGGCATCAATGAATTCAAGCAAGCCGGTGCCACCAAAAGTGCGAATGGCTTCATCGGGGTCTTTGATCCCCGGGAGTTGCACAATCAAGCGGCAGGTGCCGGCTTTTTGAATGAGGGGTTCGACCACGCCCAAACTGTTGATGCGGTTTTCCACAATCGCCTTGGCGGCGTCCATCGAATCGCTGGTTACCGATTCGCAATCGGGCACATCGGCTTGCAACAAAACTTGGAGCCCCCCTTGCAAGTCCAAGCCTTCGTGGACTTTGATCTCTTTGTTGATCGGTCCAAGTCGCAAGCCGGGGTTATCGGGCAGGACAATCCAGCCTGCAATGAGAGTTACAAAGATAATGCCAATCAGCATGACATAGTTACGTTCGCGCATGGCTACCTTTCCAAGCAGAGGAGGATTTGCAAACGAGGGCGATTATAATCCAAGTGAGCCAAACAGGCAAATCCTGGGTTACTTGCCCCGCTCGATCAATTGCACATTTGCCGAACGGGCGATGAGTTTCTGGGCAAGGTACCCGCGAATGAGTTCGAATGCCGCGCGCAGAGCTGCAGTCTCGCCAATGGCGTACAAATCAATGCTGACGAAATTGGGTTGCCAAACGTACAAGACGGCGTGTCCGCGTGGCAAGTGATAGATTTGCCGCGTTCCCTGATTTCCCAAATTATGATTGGAATGATCCAGGGTCTCCAGACCAGCAAATTGGAGCGCGCCGATAAAGACTTCTTCGAGCAAAGCCGGGTTGCCTAGCGCAGGCGAGCGGCATTCGTACAAGTCGAGCAAGAGTGATACACCGGGCGTTGCCATGCGATTCTCCTTATGAAAAGGTGGGACAAATTTGAAATTTGTCCTACGCGTGGTTCATTTTCATCCGACCGCTGGTACGCCAACGGCGAATGAGCAACTCTGAAAAATAGGTTTGTAGTCGCGCGATTCATCGCGCGGGCGCTCCAGCGCCGTAATACGATCTCACTCGCTTATTTTCATCTCTCTGCTGGTGCGCCAACGGCGAATGAACAACTCCTTTGAAAACGTGGGACAAATTTCAAATTTGTCCTACGCTAAGCGTTCGGTTCAACGCCGATTGAGCGCAAAAAGGTTTCCACGCGGGCGCACACTTGATCGGCGGTGAGTGGATTGGTATCGAGAAAAAAGTGAGCGTGGGTGCGGGCGTGCGCCAATCGCCGATTCATTTCATCGAGATAGGCGTGTTCCCAGTTGACCTTGAGCCGACGGCAAATGTTTTCGAGCGAGACATCCAAGTAAATCAAAATGTCCGGCTGGGTGATTTGTTGCCACATCGTCAGTACGCCGGAATGTTCTTGCGCGATCGCACGTGCGTTGTAGCCGAGTCGCACAAGGTTATCTTGCAACGTCGTTTTGCCTGCACCGCAGGGACCCACAATGGCGATACGCATTTCACTGGTCAGTGTACAGTGGTCACTGACCACCGATCACTATTGTTACAGACGCCAAAACACCACCACATTCACAATCAGCGGCACAAAGCCGATGACGAGCGCGACGTGCGCGCGGCGCAATTGCGCGTGCTTGAACGCGACGACTTGCTCGTACGTCTCGCGCGCGAGATCGGGCGAATCGAGATTCATGGCGTAGCGTTGCGGCACAAAGACGCGAATTGCGAACGCGAGCGCGATGAGCCAGCACACGAGCGGCAGGACAAGTGCCCCGGTGATCGCCCATTGCCACTCGAGCGCGAATTGCGGCAACGCGTTTTTGATGTCGCCGAACGAGATCGCGGCAAAGTAGATGCCTTGCGAAAGACTCGCAATCGCGATCAACTGCTTTGCCGCCTCCTCCAGTGCGCTCACCGATTCTTTCGCCGCGTTGCGTGCGGTCTCGAGCCAAAAGCGATCGAGCAGGGTGAGCGGCTCGGGTTGAATTTCAATCGGCGGATTCGATGAATCGTTTGCCATCGCGCCACCTCACGTTCCCCTGCCAATGTGCCGAATCAGCGGAATCGGCTTTGGCTTTTTGACCCACACGGGATTTTCCGCGCCGCAAAATGTGCAGTACGCGATCACGCGCTTGGCGCCTTCCGCGTGCGGCGTTGCCAGCCCGCCGTGTGGCGTCTCATCCCACTCGAATTTGCGATTGGGCGCGCTGCAGTTGGGGTTGATGCATTTGATTGTAACCATTGATGCTCCTTGGGCAGCGGCGGTTAAAACCGCACCAACAACCACCCGAAACCTGCCTGCGCAGGTTGGGGGCTTTGGGTACTTGTTGCTGTGAATTCATTCGCCCGTTATTCCTCAATCTCACATCTTTCCCATTCTTCAATCACCTGGCGATTCTGATGATGCGTTTTCTGGTTCAGAACATAATCCGATACAGCCGCTACATTACTCTTGCTCACCGTGAACGCGCCGTACGCGCCTTGCCATTTGAAAAACTCGGTCGGCGCAATTTCGTGTGTCATCAGATGCGACGATGCCCCCTTGACGCCTTTGAGCAAATCGGCAACTGAAAGCGTTGTGGGCAAGCGCACCAGCAGGTGAACGTGATCCTCGATGCCACCCAACGCGAGCACATCACATTTCAACTCGTGGGCTTTTTTCGCGATGGCTTCATAAAGCCGTCGCTCCACTTGTGGTGTGATGAGCGGAAGACGATCCCACGTTCCCCAAACACAATGAAGGTAGAGTTGAGTAAAAGGTGCGCGCATCGTGCTCCTTGAACGATTGAAATCACATCTATATCATCGGCGATTGAAATCGCATCTACCACCACCCCAAACCTGCCTGCGTAGGTTTGCTTCAGCCGCTGCAGGGCGGCTTCGGGTTCTTGTTGCCGCGAATTGATTCGCCACAATCAGCGGCGGTTGAAACCGCACCGACAACTACCCGAAACCTGCCTACGCAGGTTTGTGGCTTCGGGTTCTTGTTGCTGCGAATTCATTCGCCCGACGCGACTTTAGTTACCCTGACTTGGCAAATCGCCAAAGGAAGTAAAAGACCAGTCGCCAGGTGAGCACGAACAAGCCGCTAAAGCCCAGTGCGGCTGCCATAAATGGGACGATAATGACTGGGCTGCTTTGCAAAAGCGCACGCACGAACAAACCGAGCGGTACAACGATGAGCCAGCAGTTGATCGCCTTGCTAAACAACGAACGGAGATTCGCGTCCTCGGGTGGAGGAAACGCACCAAGGAGTCCGCCAGCGATGAGCCACAACCCAGCCAGCGGCAGGAAGGTCGTCAACAGATTGGTTTGATTCAAGCCATGCGACCATTCGCCAACGAGCACAAAGAGAAACAGTGCACTCAAGTCGCCAATGAGCAAAACGAGGCGCATGTATTTTCTCATCCCGTTGTCTTCACCGAAGCTTCAAGTTTCTGAATCCTTTGCTTGATTTCGGTTGGCAAGGTGGCTTTTTTTCGGGTACGATAATCATATGCCACAATCACGCCTTCGCCTTGAGCGGCGATGCGTTGCGCGGCATGGCTCACGATGCAATGCTCAATCACAAACCGATCATCCTCAACCTGAATGGTACGCACGCCCACAGACACCGTATCAGGAAACGTAATTGGATATTTGAACTTGCAATTGATCGAGCCAAGAATGGGTCCCACCTCCCCTTGATTCCCGGATGCCATAAAGCCCAGTTGGCGAAAGTAGGCAATACGCCCACTTTCAAAGTATCGAAAATAGACCGTGTTGTTGACGTGGCCCAGGGCGTCCATATCTCCCCACGCAACTGGGATTTCGATCACGACCGGAAATGGTGCCAGCAGGTCTTGCATCGGACTCTCCTTGTTTCTGCCACTCAAAAGTGTGGGCTTGGATTTTGGAGCATTAGCCACTTTAGAGAGTGAGATTCTTTGGACGTTGTGCTCCCTCAGAATGACAGGATTCAGTTGGGTAGGCAAATGCTGATTGGGATTATATGCGGACGGGCAGATTTTGGCAATTGATATTGGTGTTTGACATTTCGATGAACGAGTGCTATTATCCGCGCCGTCGCGTGTACCCCCAAAAAGAGTTATGGACGATCCACTTTTATCCGAATTTCATAGACCTTAGCCGTCGCGTGTGATCTGGCGCGGTGGGCTTGACGTGTTCTCTCTTCGACGCAGAGGACTCCCATCGTCCGCATGCGTGGACGGTATTGGGAGTTGCCGATGCGTCGCTTTTTTACCCCTCCTGTCATTCCGCGACCTGTCTTCCAAGCGGGCGATGCGCTGATTCTCTTCAGCGTCATCGTCGTGCTGTACATCGGCGTGCGCCTGGCATTTGCCGCGCCTGCGGTTGTACGCGGCCCCGACATTGACCTCGCGCCGACGAGTTTGCCGTGGTACGCGGGGCTTTCCGTCGGACGAATGTTTGCCGCGTATCTGCTTTCGATGGCGTTCACCCTCATCGTCGGTTACCTCGCCGCGCGCAATCGCACCGCCGAGATGATTGTCTTGCCGATTCTCGACGTATTACAATCGGTGCCGATTCTTTCTTTCCTGCCTGTCGTCGTGTTGAGTTTGACTGCCATCTTGCCTCAGGAGTTCGCCGTCGAACTCGGCTCCATCGTTTTGATTTTTACGAGCCAGGCGTGGAACCTCACCTTCAGTTTCTATCAATCGCTCAAAACCATTCCCAACGATTTGCGTGAGGCGGCGCAGATTTTTCAGCTGAATCCGTGGTTGCGTTTTCGTACGATGGAACTACCGTTTGCCGCGATTCCGCTGCTCTGGAACAGTATGATGAGTTGGGCGGGCGGCTGGTTTTTCCTGATGGCGGCAGAAATCTTTACGGTGGGGGAACGCGATTTTCGTTTGGTTGGACTTGGCGCGTACTTGCAAACCGCGGCGAATGCCGGCGATGTTACCGCAATTGTGTGGGGACTCGCTGCGCTCGTCGCGGTGATTGTGTTGCTTGATCAACTGGTCTGGCGACCTTTGCTCGCGTGGGCGGACAAGTTCAAGGTCGAGATGGTAGAAACAGACGAACCGCCCGAATCGTGGGCGTACGATCTGTGGCAACGCTCACGCTTGGGTCGCGCCTTTTACGCGCGCGTGCGTCGTCCCTTTCTCGAATGGCTCGACGCGCGTGTTTCGCATCTGTTAGCGCTGACGCGCGTGCGCGAGGATCGCGCATCGTGGTTGTCGCGCGCGTTATTTGGCATCGTTGCGCTCATCATCGTCGGCGCGTTCGTCTGGGGCATCTGGCAAACGATCGCGCTGTTAATTCATCTGCCGCTCGACGAATGGACGCAGATCGCGCTTGGCGCGCTTGCCTCGCTCGCGCGCGTGATTGTCGCGCTGCTGAGCGCGCTCGCGTGGACAGTGCCACTGGGTGTCGCCATCGGAATGAATCGGCGCGTCGCGGCAATTTTGCAACCCATCGTCCAAGTCGTCGCGGCAATTCCTGCCACCGCGCTCTTTCCGATTGTGCTGGTCATCCTGATTCGCGCGGCAGGCGGCTTGAACCTCGCGGCGATTCTGTTGATGTTGATGGGAACGCAGTGGTACTTGCTGTTCAACATCATCGCAGGCGCAGCGGCGATTCCGCAAGATTTGATTTACACAACCGAGACGCTGGGCATTCGCGGCTGGGAGAAATGGCGCACGCTGATTCTGCCCGCGCTCTTTCCGTACTTGATTACGGGAATGATCACGGCGACGGGTGGCAGTTGGAACGCGACGATTGTCGCCGAGTATGTTACCTTTGGTGGGCAAACATTTCAAACAATTGGCTTGGGCGCGTTGATCGCGCAGGCGACCGCGCAAGGCAATTACGCGCTCTTGCTCGCGGCGACGACGACGATGATTGTGATCGTGGTACTGTTGAACCGCGCGTTCTGGCGGCGCTTGTATCGCGCGGCAGAAGAACGGTATCGCATGGATTGAACGGAGGCAACGATGGCACACAATGGAGTTTTGGTCGAACTCAAAGGGATTGGAAAATTTTATGGACGTGGCGAGCGTCGCATTGACGCGGTTGAGAATGTGAACTTTGCGATTCGCGATGGCGAATTCGTCGCGCTCTTGGGACCTTCGGGCTGTGGCAAGTCCACGCTATTACGCATCATCACCGGGCTCGCGCCTGCGAGCGCGGGTGAGGTGCTGTATCGCGGCAAACCCCTGCGCGGTGTCAATCCACACGCGACGATTGTGTTTCAAACGTTCGCGCTCTATCCTTGGCTCACTGTGCAAGCGAATGTTGAAGTCGCGTTGAAAGCGCGTGGTGTGCCACCCGAGGCACGGCGCGAACGCGCGCTCCAGTTGATTGACCTCGTTGGTCTCGATGGATTTGAATCGGCGTATCCGCGCGAACTATCGGGCGGGATGCGGCAGAAGGTTGGCTTTGCACGCGCGCTTGCCGTCGAACCGGAATTGCTGTGTCTCGACGAGCCATTCTCCGCGCTGGACGTCTTGTCCGCCGAAGCACTGCGCGGCGAATTGATGGAATTGTGGACGAGCCGCGCGATGCCCACGCGCGCGATTCTGCTCGTCACGCACAACATCGAAGAAGCGGTGTTTATGGCGGATCGCATTATCGTGATGGACAAAGACCCGGGGCGCGTTATCAACGAGGTCGAGGTAACCTTGCCGCATCCGCGTCATCGCAAAGATTTGCGTTTTCTGGCGATGATGGATCGCGTGTACGCGGCGGTCGCCGGCGAAACACCGAAAGACGCAGCGATGCTGGGCGTCGCGCCGGATGAAGCCGGCAAAACGGAAATGTTGCCGCATGCGCCGATCAATGCGATTGCCGGTTTGGTCGAGCATCTGGCGGAGGAAGGCAAGCGTGTGGATATGTATCAAGTGGGCGATGACCTAGGAATGGAACTGGACGATTTCTTGCCAACGGTCGAAGCGGCAGAACTGCTGGGTTTTGTAATGGTGAAAGAAGGCGACATTGTGCTCACGCCGCTTGGCGAAACGTTTGCAGGCACGACCATCAACGCCCGCAAGGAAATTTTTGCGCAACGCATTCGGCATCAACCAACGATTCGTTGGATCATCGAGGAATTGCGCGGTGCAGAAGAACATCGGCTCAAGGAGGATTTTTTCTTGGCGATTCTTCAGCATCACTTTACATCGGAAGAAGCCGAACGGCAATTGGACATTGCGATCAACTGGGGACGTTACGCCGAGGTGTTTGAGTTTGATGACGACCGCGATGAGTTGTATCTGCCAACCGCATAAACCATTCGACTTGGCAAGGAGAGGATCTATTTTTGATCTCGAGTTTAGACAAAATTGGGGGCGGTTCTGCCCTTGAACAAACCGCCCTTTGGTAGATACGTGGGGATGTGAACACTCCAGTGTCCACCAAAGAGAACCTTAACAGACTCATCGAATTTCGTCAAGCGGTAAACACCCGCATCTAGGGCAATCGCATTTGAACTTTGACCAGCACGACACCTTGCCGCAGTTTTCTGGTGTGAACTGCTTCTTTTGGCGATGTCCATCAACATAAAACGGAGAATTGGGTGGCCCAAAGCACCCAACTTGCCGTCTCCACCTGTGGAGATGTTGCATCAAAGACGCCGGTTCGTCGCTGGCACGGTGATTGGAATTCCAAATGCGATTGCCCTGAGTTGGTCAGTCAGATTCCATGCCCCCGCCACCCACCCAAAACGGAAGCGTGGACGCCCGCACACCTATTCTGACCGACTGTTTTTGCAAGCATTGGTGATTATGAGCGTGCGTCGCTTGCACAAGCCATACGAATTACTGACGGCGCTGCAAGCCGAGACTGACGAGATGCAAACGTTACGCACCTTGCTGACGAAAAATGGACGCTATCCCTCGCGACGTACCTGGTACCTATCCAATGAAATCGTTGCACCAAAAGCCAAGATTTTTTTCATCCACGAAGGGCACCAAGGTCACGAAGAACAGAGAAATCTTCGTGTACCTTCGTGTCCTTCGTGGATCAATGCCGGTGTGGTTTCGGCTCGTCTGAGTTGGGAACGTCGCCTGAAAGCTATTCCCTCTACTTTGCCCGCGCAGATCGGTTGTTTGGGACGCTACTTGGTCAACTTGATTCAACCCTGGCAACAGGATGGGCGAGCAGGGGCGATTGATAGCACCGTATTGCGTGCGAACGGGGGTGTATGGCATAAGAAAGATCGTGAACACGGTAGCGTGCCGCACACCTCAATGGATACCGAAGCCGCGTGGACCAAGTCAGGCTGGCACGGCTGGGTCTATGGTTGGACATTGCACTTGAGATCACCACGGTCGCGAGCGTCTGGATTCCCTTGGCGGCTTGGCTGACTCCAGCCAATACGGCCGACAACGAGGTCGCACCAGCCCTGATTCAAGCCGTACCGCCGGCCATGCGGTTTCTGTTGGGTGATCGCCACTACAACGCACCGAATGTCCGCCAAGCTTGGGAAACCGACGAGCGCGTCTTGGTGGTTCCCCAGTATGGAACCTACCCGCACACTGACGCCGGCGAAGTGCGCCGGGTATTCCACAAATTGCGTTCACGCACCATCGAGAACTTTGAGCATTTCAAGAGCATCTTCGATGGTCACGGGCAAGTCCCGACGAAAGGACTGCTCAACACACAACGGTTCGCGTTGGGTGCGGTGTTTGTCTATCAGCGGGCACTCTTGTATCGCTTTGAGAACCAGTTGCCACTCTGCATCGGCTCAAAGCATTCTTGAAAGCGGCTTGAGTATTTTATGACCAAGCCTCAAAAGGCTGCATAATACGCACGCGACGCTGCAAAATCGTGGTAGTCTTTGACAGCCAAGTCTTTAGCCGCTTGGATAGATTGCTCGGCTCGTTCAAGGTTGGCGGCGATTTCCTGCTCGTGTTCTGGCATCATACCAGTATCCCTTCGCGTTTGGCGTTTCGATAGAGTTGAATGCTTCCGCGCTCAAATTCGTCGGGGAGAACAGGCTTGGCAGAAATAAGCTGCTCTGACTCTAGTTGGATGGGATACAGCACCTCAATGACTTGACGCAGTTCTGAAAAGTAGTCGAAGGGTTTGCCTAACAGCACAAGCAAATCAATGTCACTCATTGAGTCAGCTTGGTTGCGTGCTACGGACCCATACAGAATCAGCCCCTTGAGGGGAGAGCCATAATGGCTTTCAAGAGCTGCTTTGCATTTTCTCACCACTTATTGTTGCCATTTGAATCACCGTTCTTCAACTCGCGTCGCGCCTGCCTAACGGTTTGCGCATCAGCCGCACGCGGAGCGAAGCGGAGCGTGTCAGGTGCAAGCGCGGGTTAGCCCGCTTTTGTGTCTTCAAGAGCATAGATGCTGATGGTTTCTGTCTTTCCTTTGACTTGGATATCTCGCCTTGTCCCAACTTTGAGTGTAAGTTGTGCTTTTTTGCGGACATTTTCGGAAATAAGCACTTCGCCTGCCCGCGCAACACTTTCAATACGTTTAGCCACATTAACCGTGTCGCCGATGGCATCATAGAATTTGACACCTGTACTGCCCAGCAATCCTTCCACAACCAACCCGCTCTCCAGTCCAATGCCTGCTCCAAGTTGCTTTTCGGCAAGCAAAAGATTGACTTGCTGACGCAATTCCACCGCTGCCTGTAGTGCCGAGTCGGCGGTAGCGAAAATTGCCATCACTTCATCGGCTGCAAACTTGAATTTAATGGCAGAATGAAGTGTAAAAATCGCTTCAGATTGGCGGTAATAATTATCAAGAAGCGCAACCACTTCTTCAGGTTGATGAGATTCGCTCCATGCGGTAAACCCCCGAATGTCCATAAACAAAACCGTGCGTTCACGGCGTGTAGTATGCAGGGAGCCGGGGTTGATGAAAGTTTGGACCAGAAGTTCTTGTCCGAGCAACCACTCGGAATATGTGCGAAGTTGCGCCGAGGTTTGGCGTAATTTTTTCAAATAGCGTTCTGCACTCATATTTGCCAACCCAATGCTCAAACCAATCAAGAATATCGCTATGCCGATAAAGACATGGCTTGCGTCGCTGAAAAATGCACTCCAAGAGAGAGTTTGTTGAGGATTGGCAGAACTCTCGAAGATGGCGTACATGGAAAAAAGAATGAAAGTGCGGATGATATTTTCGATAATGATTAGC
>DAOUAL010000098.1:0-55804 GCA_034433515.1 Anaerolineae bacterium
GGGGGGGGGAGGGGGAATAGAGGTAGGAGGTTGAGAGGGGGAACATTCCACGGTGACGTGCGAAAAACAGGTTGAGGGTCAAAAACAGATGCGATGCACACCTACTTGACATCAAACGGGTGGCATGCGGGCGCCAAGTTCCCCCCCCGAAAGTGAATTACACCCAACTCAGATACGGTATTTGACAACCACTTGACCGTATGATATACTCGTTGCCAAGCATCGGGAAACGCGTAGAACAGATCGGGTACCGGCTAGGAAACAAGCATCCTCCAGTTTCCTGTGCGTGTTGCTTTGGCTACTTGGTCATCACTTCGCCAACAAGGTAGGATTACCCCAAAATAGCAACGCGTGATGTACGTAGAGCAGGTATCCAACTTCCAATTTCCCAACATCCAATGCCCAATCACAGCCACGTCTTTTATCGCAAGCGCGCGCTGCCGATCATCTTGCACAGTCAGGATATCACCTTCTTTTTGGGATACAAACGGCAAGCGGTACATTGACGCGTCGGGTGGCGTGGTTGTCGTGAACGTTGGGTATGGCGTCGCGGAGATCGCAGGTGCTCCGCGCAAGTCGCGTACGCGCACGCGACAATGTTCACGAGTGACGCGTTGGAGCTACGGACAGATCGTCTCGCTGCGCGACTGCCGAGGGCTGAGGGGCGGCTCTTTTTTGTTTCCTCTGGCTCCGAGGCAGTCAAGACCGCAATCAAATTGGCGCGGCAGGCGCAAGGCACAGATCACGCGCGGCGACCCCTCACGTTCCAAAGTGATCAGACGCTAGGGCAGTGATCACAGCGCGACGTTCGGCGTGCTCGTCCTCATAGGCAAACCTGCGCTGGAAGTCGAAATCAAGCATCAAGGTGCGCAGAATGTTGCCGCGTTCATCGCTGAGCCGATTGTGGGCGCGACGGCGGCGCGCGATGATTGGGTTGATTTGTTGTGGGAGGTGACAGGAGACTTGAATCACGGCGGCATGTTTTCGCACCACGCGGTTGCCGCCACGGCTGGGCTAGTCATCCTGGAGTACATCGTCACGCGCGATCCGATCGCGCGGGCTGAGACGCTGGGGGCGCGTCTGGACGACAAGTTGCACGCCGCACTCGAATGGTCATCCCAACGTCGGCGATGTGCGCGGTCGAATTCGTCGCCGACCGCGTAACCAAAGAGCCGTTCCCCGTCTCAGCGCAATTCACCAGCCGCATCTTCGATCAGGCGTTTGCCGACGGACTGATCGTTTACGCGATGGGCGGCTGGCTGTGCAGACGACGTCGCGGGCGATCACGTGATAATCGCGCTGCCGTTCGTCTTCACGGAGAACAAACTGGACGAGATTGTTGTACGGTTGCGAACAACCATTGACGCATCTGTTCGCAAGGCATCACAACGAATGGACAAAACGAATTGAGGATGTCGAATTCGCTTTATCCCCGATTCGTTGTCGTGCTGAGCACCCCCAAATTCGAGAAGGAGGATTTCGATGAAGATCAAGTTATCAGTGATGATGCTGCTTGCGCTCGCGGTGGTGATCATCGTTGCCTGTGCTCCTGCACCCACGCCCGTACCCACCGCCGCACCTCCGACTGCAGCGCCGAAGCCAACCGAGCCACCCAAGCCGACTGAAGCACCCAAGTCAACAGTCGCGCCAACGGCAGTCCCCACGCCCACTGAAGCGCCCAAGCCCACGACCCCGCCGCGCACCGGCGGCATACTCCGCTTTGGACAGAATGTGGCTGACGTCGGCAACTTGGATCCACACTATGCTACCACGACCGGCGATCGTAGTCTCGTGGATATGGTGTTCAACGCGCTGATTCGCTACGTTCCGGGCGACGGCTCTAAATTCGAGCCAGACCTCGCGACCGCGCTCCCTGAACCCAAGATCGTCAACGGCAAGCAAGAGTGGACGTTCACGTTACGCAAAGGTGTGATGTGCCATCCGACGGAAGGCGTGCCGTCGTATGAACTGACGAGTGAAGACGTGGTCTACTCGCTCACCAAGTCAGCCGACCCCAAGCGCTCTGCGTACGCCGGCGAATATACTGGAATGACCTTTACAGCGGTGGATCCGTACACCGTCAAGATCACGCTCGACCAACCTCTTTCCCCGGTGCTTTTCTTCCCCAAGGTTGCCAACTACTCGGGCGGTTTCATCGTCTGCAAGCGGGCAGCGGAAAAACTGGGCGCGGACAAAATGAAGACAAACCCCGTCGGTACGGGGCCCTTCATGTTCAAGTCGTACAGCCCGAAAGAGAAAATCGAGTTGGTGGCGAACGCCAAGTACTTTCGGGGGATGCCGCAACTCGACGGCGTAAGTTTCCGCTACATGGCTGATCTCAGCAGCCGCGAACTCGGTTTGCTCGGCGGACAACTGGACGTGATCAACGGCGCACCCGACAAAGCGTGGGTGGATAAGATGGCGAAGGCTGCCAACGTTCAGGTGGATGTCTTTGGCGTGGGCGAGGTGGCGGCGCTCCACTTTAACACGACGGTCAAGCCCCTCGATCAACTGGCGGTGCGTCAGGCGATTGCGTACGCACTGGATCGCGATGAATTCCTAGCTCTCGTCGGCGACAAGGTTGGTGGAAAAGTGTACTCGTTCATTCCCGCCCAGTTCCTGGCGGGTGGCTTGACGCAAGCCGAAGTCGCGGCGAAGGGCTTGGAGTACAAGACTGACCTCGCCAAAGCCAAAAAGATGCTGGCGGACGCGGGTTACCCCAACGGGTTTTCGCTGTCCATGGTCACCTCGGAGATGACGGGCTATCGTATCCTCTACGAATCCATGCAAGCGCAACTCGCCAAAGTCGGTATCAAGGCAGACGTCAAGGTCGTTGACCACACGACGATGCACGACACCATCCGCAAGAACTTGAACGCGCTGGTCATCTACATCGCCTGGCGTCCAAACGCAGATGCGTACCTCACACGCTTTTTCCACTCGGACTCGATCATCATGACGGGCAAAAAGCCCGACACAAACTTTACCCACTACAACAAGATTGACAAGTTGATCGAGCAAGCACGCTATGAGACTGACCCGGCAAAGCAAATCGCGCTGTGGAAAGAAGCCGAGACGCAACTGCTGCAAGATATGGTTGTGTACCCCATCCAGTACCAGAACCAGGTCTATGCACGTTCCAAGAACGTTGACTATGGGCATGAGTTGAAATCGGTACTGGCGCTCTATCCGGGCATCACGGAAAAGACGCGCATTGTCAAGTGAGAGGTGATGAGTGACGAGTAACAAGATGGAACGTGTTACTCGTCACTCAATACATGTCACTTGAGGAAAAAGTCATGCTGCGATACATCGCGCAACGACTCATCCTTTCGATTCCCGTCTTTCTCGGCGTGGTGACGATCGTTTTCCTCGTCGTGCGTGTCCTGCCGGGCGATCCCGCGCAAGCCGCACTAGGCGATTACGCCTCGAAAGAGGCGGTTGCCGCGCTGCGCGAAAAGATGGGCTTGAACGATCCGCTGCCCGTGCAGTACGTGCGCTTTCTGACGGATTTGCTGCGCGGCGATCTTGGCAAATCCATGATCACCGGCTCGCCCATCCGCGACGAGATCGCGCACAATCTACCCTTCACCCTCGAACTCACGTTCACGGCGATCTTGATCGGTACGAGCCTGGGCATCCCCATCGGCGTTTACACCGCCACGAATCGCAATCGTCTGCCCGATTACATCGGGCGTGTCCTCTCGCTGGCGGGGCTTTCGGTGCCGGCGTTCTATCTCGGTATCCTTTTGATTTTGCTTTTCGCAATCGAACTGAAATGGCTGCCTGCCATCGGCGGCGGCGATCTGAGCGATTGGCAAGACAACCTCAGTCACCTGATCTTGCCCGCGCTCACCCTGGGGCTGGTGATGACCGCGTCGGTCGCGCGTCTATCACGCTCGGCGATGCTTAATGTGCTTGGCCAGGATTACGTCCGGACAGCGCGTGCCAAGGGATTGAGGGACCTGGTCGTACTGCTCCGTCATGCGTTGCGCTCCGCGCTGATTCCAATCGTCTCGCTCACCGGCGTTTGGGCAGTGAGTCTCATCGGCGATTCGGTCACGACCGAGATTGTCTTTTCGCGTCCCGGCTTGGGCAAGATGATGGTGGGCGCGATGTTGCAACGCGACTATACCTCGTTGCAATCCATCATGGCAATCTACACCGGCTTTGTCGTCATCATCAACCTGACCACCGATTTGATTTACGGCTTCGTTGACCCACGGATCAGGACCAGGTGAAATCCATGAACATAGAAACACGCGCCCCCAAGTTAATCAGCCAGCGCCGGCGAATGTGGCGCACCTTTATTCGCAATCGCGCCGCCGTCGTTGGCTTGATCATGACGCTTCTTATCGCCAGCGCCTCTATCGCTGCGCCACTGATGGCGACGCATGATCCGCTCGAACAGAGCGCACGCAATCGGCTCACCCCGCCGGATGAAACGCATCTCTTGGGTCGTGATACGTTTGGGCGTGACGTTTTCGCGCGCATCCTGTATGCGGGACGCATCTCACTCCTGGTTGGCGTCGCCGCGATCTTGGTGGGCGGAATCATTGGCACGATCATGGGGCTAGTCGCTGGTTACAGCGGCGGCCAAGTTGAAAATGCCCTCATGCGTTTTGTGGATATTCTGATGGCATTTCCCAGTTTGCTGCTTGGACTAACGGTTCTCGCGGTTCTCGGTCCAGGATTGGAAAAGATGATTCTGGCAATCGGCATCATGTTTTCACCCGGCTTTGCGCGCGTGGTGCACGGCTCGACGTTATCGGTCAAGGCGCATGAATTTGTCGAAGCGGCACGCTGCATCGGCGCGCACCAGACGCGCATTCTGCGTTTGCACATCCTGCCCAACGTTCTCGGTGAGATCGTCGTGCTGGGCAGTTTGTGGACGGCGTCTGCGATTCGCGTCGAAGCGAGTCTCAGTTTCATCGGCTTGGGCGTTGCGCCACCGACGCCGACCTGGGGCAACATGATTCGCGACGGCACACCACATCTGATGAATGCACCCTGGCTGTCGGTGTTTCCAGGACTCGCAATCCTCATCACGGTCCTCGCCTTCAACTTGCTCGGCGACGGACTGCGCGATGTGCTGGATCCGCGCTTGCAACAGTAATCCAAATCCGTCTGGGACAATCAAGCAGTGGGGCAGGGGTGCAGAGGGAATGTGCCCCTGCCTCTTGCTCCTCTACTGGAGAGAATACCGTGTCGGCTACTGAACAACTCGTCTCCTTTGTGTGCCATCTCGATCCCGCGCGTCTCCCCGATTCACTTTTGCGACAAGCAACGCGCTGCGTTCTTGATTTGATCGGGGTTGCGATAGCTGGCACACGCGCGCCGATGTCGGAGATCAGCGCGCGCTTCGGCTACGCACAATTCGCGCCCGGCGCTTGTACGGTCATCGGCGCGCAGCAACCGCTAAGCCCGTGCGGCGCGACCTGGGTGAACGGCACGTACGCGAGCGCACTCGACATGGACGACGGCAATCGCATGGCGATGGGGCATCCAGGCGCGAACGTGATTCCTGCCGCACTTGCCATCGCAGAGCAAACGCGCGCGACCGGTCGCGAGTTTCTCACGGCAATCGTCGCGGGATACGAAGTTGCGGTCCGCGCGAGTGCGGCGCGCGTCGCGTGGTACAAAGACAAGATGTACTCCACCGGCATCTGGGGCGTGTTTGGCGCGACCGCGGCGGCAGGCAAGTTGCTCAAGTTCGATGAGCCGACTATGCAATCGGCGTTTGGTACGGCTGGTTCGCACGGACCCTTTCCGCCCGGCGGCTTGCAGGCGAGTCACGCAATGGTGAAAGAGGTGATCGCGTGGAGTGGGATGACGGGAGTGGCGGCGGCGCTCCTCGCGCAGCGCGGTTTTGTTGGTCCGCCGGACATTCTGGATTATTCGGGACGCTGGGACACTGCCGCGCTCGTGGATGGACTGGGCAGCCAGTTCGCCATCGCGAACACGTACTTCAAGCCGTACGCGGTGTGTCGTTGGGCGCACGCGGCGGTGGACGCGGCGTTGGCGTTGAAAAAGCAGTACAATCTTCAAATTACAGAAATTGAAAACGTGCGCGTTGAATCGTTTTGGGAAGTGACGCGCCTCGTCAACTACGCGCCGAGCAACACCGTCGCCGCGCAGTTCAGCATCCCGTTCGCGCTCGCGCTCGCGCTGATGTACGACCAAATCATGCCGGAGCAGGTGAGTGACGCCAATCTGCGCGATCCAGCCGTCGTGAACCTGGCGCACCAAGTCCAGGTGGTCGTGGACGATGCACTGAATCAGCAATTTCCTGCCAAGACGATGGCGCGCGTGACGATTGAGACGCCACGCGGCGCGTTTCAAACGACCGTCGAGTACCCGCGCGGCAATCCCGAAAATCCGTTGAGCGATGCCGAACTCGCGGCCAAGTTCCGCGCCCTCACCGCGCCCATCGTCGGCGACGACACGTGTGCCAAACTGCAAGCCGCGATCCACGATCTCGCACACGCGCAAGATGTTGCGGCATTGACGCGGCTGTTGGTGTTTGATGGATAGCCGATGGCTGATGGCAGTCAGCCATCGGCTATCGGCGGTCTTCTGGAGGCACACTTGAAAATTCTCGTTCTCGGCACTGGGCTGCAAGGGCGCGCCGCGCTGCACGATCTGGCGCGCAGTCGCGATGTGGCGCGCGTCATCGCCGCTGATGCGGACCTGGACGCGCTCACGCGCTATCTGGCGCGGCTCAAGAGCGACAAGATCGAAGCGGTCAAGTTGGATGCGCGCGACGAAAATCAGGTCGCGCGGTTGATGCAGCAGGTTGACACGGTCATCGTCCTTCTGCCTACTGCGTTTCACGTTGCGATGGCACGCCTGGCAGTCGCGCATGGAATTCATCTGGTCAATGCGTCCTACGCACCGCCCGAGTTTCGTGAAATCGGACGCGCGGCAGAGGCGCGCGGCTTGACCCTTCTACCGGAATTCGGTTTGGATCCGGGCATTGACCTCGTGTTGGCAGGGCAGGCAGTCAAGCAACTTGACGAGGTGTACCAGTTCTACAGTTACGGCGCGGGCTTTCCCGAACCGCAAGCCGCGACGGGACCACTGCGCTACAAAATCACCTGGAACTTGGACGGCGTGCTGAAAGCGTACCGCCGCGATGCGCGCGTGATCCGCGCTGGCAAAATCGTGGACGTGCCCGGGCGCGAGATTTTCGCGCCCGCCAACATTCACATCGTCCAGACCCAAGAGTGGGGCGCGATGGAGGCGTACCCGAACGGCGACGTCGTTCCGTATTTGAACGCGCTGGGACTCGCGTCCACCGTTCGCGAGGCAGGGCGATTCGCGCTGCGTTATCCAGGTCACTGCGCGCTTTGGTACACGCTGGCGCAGTTGGGATTTCTGGACGATGCGCCGACCATCGCCGGGGTCGCGCCGCGCGAATTCGTGCGCACGCTGCTTGAGCCGCAACTGCAATTCGCGGACAACGAACGCGATATCGCGCTGATTCGGCTGGACGTGCGCGGCGTCAAGGATGGTCGCAAACGGCATCTGGTTTACGAAGTGATTGACCGGCGCGACTTGGAAACCGGCTTGATGGCAATGAATCGGACAGTTGGGTACACGTGCAGCATCGGCGCGCAAATGATTTTGCGCGGAGACATTCGCAAGCGTGGGCTGCTCTCGCCACTTTGCGATGTCCCTGCCGATCTGTTTTTCGATGAATTACGCCAACGCGGGATTGGCGTGCAGCAATATCAATCCGAAGAATAAAGGAGAAAGATGGGAAAGAAAATTGCCGTCATCGGCGCGGGGAACGGCGGCACCGCCATTGCCGGAGATTTGACTCTGGCAGGGCACGAGTGTCGGTTATTTGAATTTGAGCAGTGGGCGGAGAATGTGAACGCGATCAATGCGCAAGGCGGCATCAAAGTTACCGGCGTCGCACACACCGGCTTTGCCAAGGTCGCGCTCGCCACGACGGACTTGCGCGCGGCAGTAGAGGGCGCAGAACTTATTATGGTCGCGACGCAAGCGCTCACCCACACGATGGTTGCCGAAGCGCTCGCGCCGCTGGTGCGTTCGGGGCAAGTGATCATCCTGTGGCCCGGCTCGGGCGGCACGCTCGAACTGCGCCGCGTCTTCGACAAAAAGCGCGTCAAGGCGGACGTGATTCTGGCGGAGGGCGCGACGCTGCCGTACTGTTGCCGCCGCCTTGAAGGTCCTGGCACGGTGAACATTCATCGCATTGACGGTCCGCGCAACTATGTTGCTGCGCTGCCCGCCAGTCGCACGCCTGAACTGATGGATGCACTCGACGGCGTGTACGATACGGTCGTACCGGCGCGCAGCATTATCGAACCCGCGCTCTATAATCCGAACATCATCGTGCATCCCGCCGGCACACTCTTTAATATGGGACGCATCGAGTTCACCCAGGGCGAATTTTGGATGTACAAAGAAGGCATCACGCCGTCGGTCAAAAAAATCATCAACGCGATGGATCGCGAGCGCATGGCGATCATGAAGAAACTGGGCTATGCGCCCAAGACATACGCCCAGGTGTTTGACGATCTCTTTCACGTCAGCGTCGAAGAATTCGCCAAAGCGTCGAGCAAGGGTCCGTTCTCGATGCAAGACCGTTACATCACCGAAGACGTGCCGATGGGGGTTACCTTCACTGCGTCGCTCGGACGCAAACTAGGCGTCCCGACACCGACGTACGATGCGATCATTCACATTGCATCTACCGTCAACGAGACGGATTACTTTAAGGTGGGACGCAATCTTCAGAATCTGGGGCTCCAGAAGTGGACTGCACGACAACTCCAAAAGTACGTGATGACTGGCAAGCGACCGTGAGGGCGTGACGAGTGACAGGTGACAGGCGGCCAAGGGTGAAGCTCGTTCCTTGTCGCCTGCCACATGTTGCTTGACGCGACCGTTTTTCTATGGAGAGACGCATTGTGACACGCATTGCAGATTCACCTGAATTTCAGCGCGGCGCGCCTGTGACGATCATCGTGGATGGCACGCCTCTGCAGGCGTTTGCCGGCGAGACGATCGCGGGCGCGCTGCTTGCCTCGGGGCGACGCGCGTGGCGGCACACGCAGCACGGACAGCCGCGCGGCGTGTTCTGTGGCATCGGCGTCTGCTTCGATTGTCTAGTAACGGTGAATGGCACGCCCAAAGTGCGCGCGTGCTTGACACCTGTTTCCGAAGGGATGATCGTGCAAACGCAGGAGACGACGCTATGACCGAACAAGTCGAAATCGCGGTGGTCGGCGCGGGTCCTGGCGGGTTATGCGCCGCGCTCGCTGCCGCGCAAGCGGGTGCGCAAGTCGCGCTGATTGACAACAATCGGCAGCCGGGCGGTCAATACTATCGCCAGTCCGCGCGCGAGTTTCGCAGCGAGCCATCATCGCATCAACGCGAAGGCGCCGCGCTGTTCCAACAAGTTGTCGCCGCAGGCGTGCGCGTCATCGCCGAGACGAATGTCTGGGGCGCGTTCGATGACAAGGTGCTCGCGCTGAACGACGGCGCATCAACAATGTACTTGCAAGCGCGCGCGATCATCTTGGCGACTGGCGCGTACGATCGCCCCGTTGCGTTCCCTGGTTGGACGTTACCCGGTGTGATGACCGCTGGCGCGATTCAAACCTTGCTGAAAGAGCAGCGCGTCCTGCCCGGCAAACGATTCCTCCTCGCGGGCACAGGACCTTTGCAACTGGTCCTCGCGGCAGAGCTGGCGCGCGCAGGGGCGCAGGTCGTCGCCGTGCTTGAAGGCAGCCGCGTTTTTCCGCGAGTGCTGCAACACGCGGGCGCGCTGTGGGGACAGTGGGAGCGGCTGAGTGAGGGCTTGAGCAGTTGGTTCACGCTAGCGCGACATCGGATTCCGTACCGCGTTGGTTGGGGCATCATCGCAGCAGAGGGCGCGGGGCAAGTCGAACAGGCAACCATCGCGCGTTTGGACGAAAATTGGCGACCGATTCGCGGCAGCGAAGAAAAGATCGCGTGCGACACGATCGGGCTGGGCTATGGCTTCATCCCGTTCAACACGCTGTCGCGACTTTTGGGCGCACAGCAGGAATGGCGACCCGAACTTGGCGGCGAGGTGCCCGTGCGCGACGCGCAGATGCAGACGAGCGCGCCGGGTGTGTACGCCGTGGGCGATTGCGCGGGTATTGGCGGCGCAGCGCTCGCGCGCATCGAAGGGCAGATCGCGGGGCACGCTGCCGCACAAACCTTGGCAAAGGTTTCAAAACCTTTGCCGGGATCTCGATCCCTCGCGCGGGAACGACGATTCCAGCAGATGTACGGCGCGCTCTTCACTCCCGGCGCAGGGCTGTACGAGTTGAGCCGCGATGACACGATCCTCTGCCGCTGCGAAGAAATCACGCAAGCCGAGGTGCGCCGCGCGCTCGCGCTCGGCGCGGACACGACAAACGAGGTCAAGTTGATCACGCGCGGCGGTATGGGCGATTGCCAAGGACGGATGTGCGCGCACTTGATCGCGAATTTCATCGCGCGCGAGACCGGGCGCTCCATCGCGCAAGTCGGCATGTTGTCCCCGCGTCCACCGATCTTTCCGATTCCGATCACCGCGCTGGGGGTGACACGATGAATAATCAGCGAAGGATTGGCGCGGAGGTAGTTGTCATCGGCGGCGGCATCGTCGGCTGCGCGAGCGCGTACTATCTGGCGCAGCGCGGCATCAAGGTCGTGCTGCTCGAAAAAGCGACTATCGGCGGCGAGGCATCGGGGCGGAACGGCGGCGGCGTGCGGCAGCAATGTCGCGATCGGCGCGAGCGTCCCTTCGCGATGGCGAGCGTCAAACTGTGGGAGGGGCTACAAGCGGAACTCGGCTTCGATATCGAGTACGTGCAAGGCGGCAACATTCGCATGGCGACGAACGAGGCGCGGATGGAATCGCTGCGACGCGAGAGCGTGGAAGAACTGGAAGATGGTTTGCAAGTGGAACTTTGGGATCGCGATGCGCTGCGTCGCCGCGCGCCGTATCTCGGCGAGGTGTTCATCGGCGCGAAATATTGTGCGACCGACGGCACTGCGAATCCGATTCTCGCGACCAAAGCATTCGGCTGGGCAGCACAGCGGCTTGGCGCGACGATTTTGACGCGTACAGAAGCGGTGAGCATCGGTATCGAAGGCGCGCGCGTCACGTCGGTCACGGGTCGCAACCAGGATGGCGAAATTATCGTCGAAGCGCCCTGGGTGATCAACGCGGCGGGACCCTGGTCAGCCGCGCTGAGCCGCGCCATCGGCGTCGAGATACCGGTCGAACCGGCGCGTTCGGTCATCGCGATTACGCAGCGCGTGTCGCCGTTGTTCCGAGGGTTCATCTCATCGCACGACCTGGGCGTGTACGCGCGCCAAGCGCGCGAGGGGCAGGTGCATGTCGGCGGGACCAACATGCCTGCGCACACGTTCGATCAGCGTGTGCCTGCCGATGTGCTGGAGCATCTGGCGCGCGGCGCGGTGCAGATGATTCCTGCGCTGCGCGGTGTGAACTTTTTGCGTTCGTGGGCAGGCACGTTAGAGATGACGCCTGACAAGGTTCCAATTCTTGGACCCGTTGACAGCGTTAGGGGTTATATCCTCGCGACCGGGTTCAGCGGGCACGGCTTTTGTCTGGGACCCATCGCGGGCAAATTGATTAGCGAACTCATCGTGGACGGCGCCCCTTCGTTGTCGTTGCACGAGTTTCGGCTCGCGCGTTTTGGGTGACAGTAGATAGCGGGATGGTCAGCAGCCATTCGCTATTTCTGGAGTTATTCATTCGCCGTTAGCGCACCAGAGAGATGAAAATAAGCGAGTGAGCTCGTAGTACGGCGATGGAGCGCCCGCGCGATGAATCGCGCGCCTACAAGCCTATTTTCAAGGGAGGTTTATATGACCAAAGAACTCACTATCCTCATCGGCAAGGAAGAGTGCACGGCGGAATTGTTAACCGAAGTCGCGCCGCGTACATGCGAAATCATCGCGCGCGCGTTGCCACTCGAAGGTCTGCTGACTCATGCCAAGTTGGTTGATCGCGAAGTTTTCTTCCAATTGCCTTTCTTCATTGACGTGGTGGAAAATAGCAAGTGGTCGGAGAAAGGCGATCTCGCTTTTTGGAATGGGCGGCAGTCGCTTTGCATTTTTTACGACGACTGTACGCCGTTGGGTAACACGCCCACCTTTGCGCGCGTCACCAAGAATCTGGAAGGACTAGCGCGCGAAGCGGCGGAGGTGTGGGAAAAGCCAGGCAAGCGTATCGTCATCAAGGCAAAGGAAGGTTGAGATGTTGAACACGACGCTCGATAAAATCATCGCTGCGCGTCAGGCGATTTGGCTGAGCGAGCCGGCAGACATCGCGCGGCTGCGCACGAAAAAAGGCACACGCAACCAGGGCGCTTCGGCGGTGCTTTACGCTACTGCCAAGTTGGGACAACTGGCGGTGTTCTTGAATCACCTGCGGCAAGTTGCCAAGCAGCATAAAGTTGATCTGGAAACGATGCGAGTGACAACGGACTCGCTTCTGGAATTTTACGCGAGTCAGTACAGCGGCTTTTACGGACTGACCGATACAGCCCAGATCGTGCGTCTGGGGAAAGACGTGCTCGCGGAGGTCAAGACGCTGGAGGAGTACGCACAACTCGTGGGCGAACTTGCGATCTATGTTAGCCGTGTGGACTATTGGGTGGATTTTCTGATCCCCTGGGCAAAGTTTGGCGAAGGGTACGAGCAGATCCCAGCGCAGCGCGAGTAGCACCGCACTGATGAGTTTTGACAG
The DNA here is from genome assembly GCA_034433515.1 of Anaerolineae bacterium. GTDB lineage: Bacteria > Chloroflexota > Anaerolineae > UBA4142 > UBA4142 > DAOTXS01. The sequence continues at coordinate 12,770 of DAOUAL010000098.1, forward strand.
TCAAAATCGGTAATGCTTCCCCGTTTTGAGTATGCAATGGACATAACGATTACCGAATCTGAGTTTCACAACGCGCGGTTGGGTTCGCAAACAGTGTGGGAATGTCAACCAGGGGGAGATGATAAAGACGAACGCCGGTTTGGTCTTTTGGGTGCGCAAATTCCAAAAAGTTTGTAACTACTCACCGCAGAGGCACAGAGAACGCCGAGTTTCATTTTGTTTTTTTCTCCGCGCCCTCGGCGTCTCTGCGGTAATTTGAGAAGGGCTGAGCAGTTACAAAAGTTTGAGGAAGGCACACCGCCGGAAATAATTGCGGCGGGACCCAAGTGGTAACGCTACGCTGGGCGAGCCATTGCTCGCCCTATTTATTTTCCTGGGATTCAGTGCTATACTCAATATGAGAGAATAGGGAGGGAGTTGTTCATTCGCCGTTAGCGCACCAGCAGAGAGATGAAAATAAGCGAGTGAGCTCGTAGTACGGCGATGGAGCACCCGCGCGATGAATCGCGCGCCTACAAGCCTATTTTCAAGGGAGTGGCTCATTCGCTTCGCACCAGCAGAGAGATGAAAATAAGCAAGTGTCGTAGTACGGCGATGGAGCGCCCGCGCGATGAATCGCGCGACTACAAGCCTACTTTCAGAGGAGTACTGATGACTATAGTCATTCCAAAAAAATTGCCACCGTGCGCGATCAATCTACTCGCACGCCCGGAATGGTTTAGCCAGCCGGATGTCGTCGCACGCGCGACGCTTGCCGAAGCGAATGCCCTAGCGCGCTTTTTGAGCAATCCGCGTTTTTCCGGCACCGAAAATATCTGGGCAATCACCTTGGGCGGGACCATTTATATCCGCATGCCCCAAGCGTACGATCCGCATTCCCCAGTTGGGCTGGCACTCTTGGCACACGAAATCAAACATGTGGAACAGTACGCACGCGAAGGATGGCTTGGTTTCTTGACCAAGTATCTTCAATCGTACGCTGCCAAAGGGGGCTATAGTTCATCGGTGAATTTTGAAAACGAGGCGTACGAATTCCAGAGACAGGTTGAAGCACATCTGACACAAGAGTTTGCTAACAATCCCGGCATCACTTGCTGTCAAGAGATGGGCGAACCCCACACACCCAATCCCAATTTTTTCAAAACCGTGCCGGCAGTGTTCCGATATCCGGCTTGATCACACGCCCCAGGAGGTGAAAAATGCTCAGCACCATGATCGGTCTGTTGCTCGTTGCACTGGGCATCGTTTGCTACGCGGTGGCATTGGTTGTCTATTTTCGGAAAGAGACCGCCGCGCTCACCAAAGCGATGCACAGTTTTACCAACAAGGATTTAGAAGCCATCGCCAAGGTCTTGGAAAACCTTGCCAAAGTGTTGGAACAATTTGGCAGGTTGAGCGAGACGATTCAATTAGCGTTGCTTGGCTCACTCAACATTGGCGTGGGGGTGTATTTGCTAGCAACGAAACTTTTCTAAAAGCGCAGTTGAATCATGAGATCGTAGGGCAAATTTAGAAATTTGCCCACAGGACCCTAACTCGGACGAGCCGAAACTACACCGGAATTGATCCACGAAGGACACGAAGGTACACGAAGATTTCTCTGTTCTTCTTTCGTGACCTTGGCGCCCTTCGTGGATGAAAAAATCTTGGCTTTGTGTGCAACGATTTCATTGGATAGGTACTAGACCCGAAGGACGTTATCCTTCGGGTCTAGCGCAACAACATGAAATAGTTGCATACCAGACGGATGGGAATCCATTGACAGACGTGGCTAAAAATCGAGTTTTCACTACGCACTTTCATGTTGGTGCACTACTAGGTTGATGCATCCTTTGGCACGCTAACAACCACTCGGCAATCGTTGGCGTTCGATGATGTCGCGTACCTCCGCGCAACGCCCGTGCCAGCGCAACCGATGACTAGGCAGATTGCTCTAAAGGCAAAAATCGCGTGGATCAAGCCAAGCCGCGTTTTTGGCGATAGGCTGGGATCGTGATCATCGGGGGACGCTCAATCGCGCGAATCTCGGCGACTTGGAGTTGAAATTCGTCGCGGGCATAACGAATCAATTTCATACTCTTGTGCAATTCCTTGACCAATTCGATTTGGTGCGTTGCGCCCACGCGTTGCATTACCACTTGAATGATCTCGAACGCCATTTTGCTGAGCGCCATCAAGGATTGATTGCGATGCACGCGTTCTTCTAAATCCACTTGGCCCAGCGCGGACAAACCGTACCGCGCCCACAAATCAATCAGCAAGCCGGTCTCGACACCATAGCCCACGAAAAATGGAACCGACTCGAGGGCGCGACGCCGTCCAGCATACTCGCCGGCAAGCGGCTGCACAAAACCGGAAAGTTCCGGATAAAATAGATTGAGCAAGGGCCGCGCCATCAGTTCGGTAACACGGCCACCGCCGCGCGCCTCCAGTTTTCTGCCCACGCGCAACGGACGTTGGTAAAATCCTTTGACGTACATCAAACGCGGCTCACGAATCAACGGACCCAGAATGCCGTGCACGAACCGGGGATGAATATTGACAATGTCCGTATCAATCCATGCGATCAGATCGCCTTTGAGGACGAATAAACTTTTCCACAGCGCTTCGCCTTTGCCAACGTACGTGCCACACTCGGGCAGAATCTCGCTGTGCCGATACACCGACACGCCCAAATCCTGAGCGATCTCCACCGTGCGATCCGTCGAATTCGAATCAATCACCACAATTTCATCCAGAAGCGGAAATCGTTCGATGAATTGCGCGCGCATCGTCCGAATGATCTTGCCGATGGTTTTCGCTTCGTTGAGCGCCGGAAGCCCCAGACTGATGGTTAGCCCTTGTTGCTCTTTCAAGCGAATCAGATGTTTCAAATCCTGGAACTCGGGCGCGTGAAACGTATTTTCTGCAAACCATTTATCCACCACCACCGAGATCGTAAAATCCACGCGTTCGGGTTCTTGCGCAAATTCTTTCGGAGCAACTCGCACAACGATGGCAGGAATCTCACTCTTGCTCACCACGCGCATCGCGGTGGGACCGATGGGAGGATCACCGGGGCGTGGTTGGGCAATGGCACCCATCAGCACAAGATGGTGATCGCGTGTGGCGTGGAGGATGGCTTCGGCGGCATCGCCCGTCACATTGATCCAATGGGTTACTTGGGGCAACGTACGCAAATGTTGCACCAACTCTTGATATTCGATCCCGCGCCGCGAAGGTGGCGTCGCGTGCAAGACTGTGATTTCGCCCTGTTGAGTTTTAGCGATAGCAAGCGCGAGTCGCAACGCCAACGCGGCAAAAGGTCCGCCGCGAATCGGCAAAAGAATGCGACAGTTCCGCTCCGGGAAAGGGGGCTTGATCATCACCACGTTGCCGGGCAAGGCACGCAACCATTCTTGCGGTGGCATCTCTTGCCAATCCAACAAAATGAGCATGGCTTCTTCCGCTAATGCCGTCTGCTTCAATTCGTGCCAAATATTGTGCGCCACCCGCACTATCACCCGAGCCCCGATGGGTCGCGCGTGGGCGTGAATCGCTTTGCGCAGACGCCGCGCTTCCAAGGCGCGCGTGCTGAGCGAGTCTGTCGTCGGTACCGCGACGAGACCCAGCACAAGCAAGTTGCCATCCAGCCTCCCGGCGAATGCCTGTGCAAACGGCAACAACGCTTTGATTTTTTCAGCGGAGGTACCGACGATGAGAACCCGTTCCTTTTCAGCCGATTGCATGGTTTACCCTTCCAACACCAGCGGTTCAATGCGTTCGATGAAAATGCGTTCCCACGCATATTCGCGCAACACCCGTTGTTTCAGTTGATAGCGTGGATCGCGCGCAAACCAGTCTGCCATCTCGCGGGCGATCTCGGCAGGCGAGTCATCCAGCGTAAAATAGTGCACCGCTTCACCCGCCGACTCGTGAAAGACAGGAAGGTCGGTACAGAAAATGGGCAGGCGCGCCAGACCGGCTTCTAGGATCGGAATGCCGAATCCTTCGCGCGTGCTCGGAAACAAGAGTGCGTCTGCCAGCCAATACAAATCGCGCCGCATCAGATCGTCCACGGGACCATACTCTTGCAGAAAAATCACCTGATCGCGAGCATTCAAATTTGCCTGCAACGCGCGCAATTCGTTGAGATAGAGAACATTTGCCGGATTGTGCGGTCCCAAGGGCCCCATCACCAACAGTTTGGGTGTGTATCCCCCATCGCGCAACGCGGCAGTAATTTCAATTGCCAGTTCAATATTCTTGCGACGCGTAACCCGCGCGGGTAAGAGCAACAAAGGCGCGGCATCGAGCAAATGCAGATCGTTCACCCAGCGCGCTGTGGTCGCACTGACGCCAAAGAACGCCAAGGCATCTAGACCGGGTGGAATGACCACAATCGCAGATTCGCTCAAGCCAAGCAACGTCGCCAATTCTTTGCGCCGCGCTTCCGAGACCACAACGTACCGCACCCCCGGCCAGGCTTGACGCATCAAATCCCACGGCCAGCCCGCCCGCACATCCTTGGCATACCCCGGATCGTCCCACGCAAAATCGTGCGACCACGCGATCACACGCGGACGCCGGGTCAGAGCGATTTCGTGCAAGGCACAGGTGAGTGCTAGGTTCTTGTGTAAGGTGGCGATGTTGTGGGCGATGCAAAGATCACTTTCTGCTAACGCGCGTTCAAGCACACGCCGAATGGCAATTGTCAAAGAATGAAACTCGGTCGTGACAATACCATTGGCGAGTTTTTGATTCACCCGTTCGACAAACGCATGGCGCGAATCTAACAAAGGCAAGACCTGAACCGGCACCCGTGGGTCAAACGGCTCGCCGCGCCCCGTGATGATTTTTACAGGATAGCCATGATCGGCAAACAAGCGTGCCTGCATCGCCAAGGTAGATTCAACGCCGCCAATGGTTGGCGGCGCGGCATAGTGCAAGATGGCCATTCGCGGTTTATGCTTGACCATTGCTGGAGGCATGTTCAGAAAATATGGCAGGAGAGTCCACCCTCGCCGGTGAAAGAGGAAAGGTGCGTGCGGAACTCACCGTTGGCGTCCACGTCGTGGCGACTCCCCTGCCTCACGCACCTACGGGTTGTTCAAATCGCTCAACATCCAAAACAAAAATGGTCGCACGCGCTTCGGAATCTGTTTTCACACGAACAAACGTCTGCTCGATGTGCTGGAGCACATCATTCACTTGATTTGCTTTGACCCCCATCAACAGTGTGGCGTTGCCTTTGCGCCAAAAACCGCCGGTAGTGCTGATCAGCGTGGCACGATAGGGCGTTTGCCTCAAGTCGTTCAGAACATTTTTGGCTTGCTCGGTTCCGGTGATCGCGATGAGCATTTTCATTTCTGCGGCACGCGTGGACACCGTCCCTTGATCTTGCTTTTGCGCACCCACGCGAATCACCCGTTCGACCGGCAAGACAAAGATGATTGCACCGCCCACGCGCACTTCGACCGGGCTGATGATGTACGCCGTGTTGCCTACCAACACAGACGGGACAGCGTTGATCATAGTCGTGCGCTCCACACATGTTTGTTTCAACAAGGCGATTGCGCGTTCGATTTGATGTTGTTCCAATTCCATGAGTAAGGTTACATTGCCCAGTTGCAGAAACCCACCGAGCGAACTGATCCGCGTCACCCGCAACCCTGCCTTGACTAGCGCAGCCATCGCCGCCTCGGCATCGGCTTGCTGAACAATCGCCAGCATCAGCGCGTGCGTATTCATCGCATCCTCCCGCACGTGGCACGCTCGATTGCCAACCGCACGATTTGATCGAGCATCGCGGAATAGGTATAGCCACCGAATTGTGCCGCAACGGCAAAACTGCCTTCGAAGGTAATATCAGGATTGGCATTCACATCAATCACATAGGGCGTGCCATCCTCTAAACGAATATCCACCCGGCCATAATCCCGCAAACCAAAAGCGTGATACGCCGCCCGTGCCACGCGCTCAATTCGATCTTGTACATCTCGCGCCAGGTTGGTCGCGGGAACAAGTTTGATGGCATGATACGCCACAGAGGTGGCGTCCCATTTGGCCTCGAACGAGCGAATGCGTGGCAAGTCCGGCGGCAACGCCGAGAAATCTATTTCGACGAGCGGCAGGGTTTGAATAGTGCCATTCCCCCACAAGGCAACGGTGAATTCACGCCCGTCAATGTACTCCACGACCATTAAATCGTGGATCCCTTGATGACGCAATTCATCAAAGCGCGCACGCAACTGCGCCGAATTGTGCACCACCGATGCCGCCGTTAAATACTCGCTCCCATGATCATTCGCCACTTTGACGAGGGCTGGATAGATCGCCCAATCCGCCAGCATCTCTTCCGACAATTTCTGCCAACGTGGGGTGGGGATGGCATGGGCACACAACAAGCGTTTGGCGCGTAAACGATCCTGCGCCATTTGCCACGCCAACGCACTCGACCCGGTGTACGTGAATCCTAGGCGATCCAGTTCGTTGAGCACTTGGATCCCATCGGCCGCGTTGGGTTCGACGCCTTCAAACCAATTGAGAATGACACATTCATTTCGATTGAATGGGCGCAGTGTCTCAGCAACTTGAGCAGGATGCTTGATTTGAATGGGAATGACCGTGTAACCCACTTGGGCTAAACCTGTGTGTAAGGCGTGGGTATGTTCTAACACTTGGCATTGCGCCTGAGGCGTCCAGACCGAATCGTCTTCCCGCAATACCAACACGGTGCGCGTGTGCAAAAGACTTTTCAACGGCATTGATTTGGTCATCATCGAATCAAGAGGTGGAAGTAAAAAATCAAAGAGGCACAGAACGATGCTCGTAGTGCACCAACATGAAAGTGCGTCGTGGAAACTTGATACTCAGCTGTCTCGGTAACCACTTTCCATCGGTCTGGTATGCAACTATTTCATGTTGTTGCACTAGGTCTGCTGAGTGGGCACAGCATTAACAACGGAAAGTATATGCCGAAAAGAGAATGCGCGCCTAAAGATTGACTCAAGTCAACCTAAAGTTTTGCTAAAGAATTTTTGAATGGTTCGCCTGGATGTGGGCAACGAAGTGGCATACGAAGATTATTTTTTCGGCAAAGAGAATGTGAAACAGGCACCCGTCCCAGGTTGACTCTCTACTCGAATCTGTCCTTGATGAGCCATAATGATTTCACGACAAATCGTCAGACCTAGACCCATTCCGCGTTTTTCCGGCGGACGCGATTCGTCACCGCTATAAAATTGCTGAAAGATGTGCGGCAACTCTTCGGGTGAAATACCCACGCCGGTATCCATCACCGCGACGTAAACATTTTGAGCGTCCTCGCTCACGCGAATCGTGATGCTCCCACCGCGCGGCGTGAATTTGAAGGCGTTATCCAAGAGATTGGTCAAAACCTGGATGAGACGATCTTCATCAGCACGCAAGCGCGGCAAATTATTCGGAATTTCAGCCGTGAGTGTGATTTTTTGCCGCGCCGCCATCGGTTCAAAGTTCGCCACACACGCGCGAATCACGCGTTCCAAGCCAATTTCGGTTCGATTCAATCGAATCAGACGCAACGCGCGTTGATGCAGATTCGAGAGCGTACCAATCAAACGTTCCAAGCGCGCCAACTCTTCTTCGGTGCCAGCCAGCAAGGTGTCGCGCATCTCACGATCAGTGTCCGCGCCATCCCGTAACGTCTCGACTGCCGCACGAATGCCCGCTAAGGGCCGTGCCAACTCGTGAACGATTGCCGCCAGTTGTCGTTCGCGCGCTTGCTCGGCTTCCTGCAATCGTTCTGCCATTCGATTGAAACTGCGTGCCAATTCACTGACCTCGTCGCGACCATGGACAACAACGCGGGCGCGATAATTGCCACTGGCAATTCTGTGCGCACCTTCGTTCAACTGCCGCAAAGGACGCGTGATCGTGGTGGCAAGTCCTAGTGCCAGCGCAAGAGAGAGAATAACGGTGAGCGCCAAGCCCCCCAGCACCAACCAGCGCAACTCGTCGAATTGAGTGTGCACATCCGTCACTTCGTACGAGAGCCGCAAGGCGCCGGTAATTTGACCATTCTGCCGCAGCGGCAGCACCACGTACGCGACATCGGCGGTAAAGCCCGGTCCCACGCCGGTTGCCATCTCCCCACGCAAGGCTTGCGCCACCGAGGGGTGTTCGTGCCGCGAACCAATCCGCCCATTGTCTTCTTCACGCGACGACGCCAGAATGATCCCCTCGTGATTCAACACCACCACGCGCGAATCGGTCAAAGCCGCAATCGTGCTGAGGAGTTTCTGGGCGACCTGCGTATTCTCCACCAACTCCGGGTCGCGTTCGACTTCATCGCGCAAGAGTTGCGATTGATTCACGAGTTGATGTAACAAACTCTCGGTGTAAAAATCTTCGAGGGTGTACAATAGATAGGCACTGAGGAGTGGCAACAGGAGCAAGGTAGGGATGAGATGACTTATCACGAACTTGGAACGCAACCCTGGCATCACGGCGCACCTCCTCCCGTGACAAACTTGTAGCCCACTCCACGCACGGTTTGGATCCATTGCGGACGACGCGGATCCTCTTCGATTTTTTCGCGCAACCAGCCCATATGAACATAGAGCACCTGCACCGCGCCAGCAAATTCCTCGCCCCACACCGCATCGAGCAGGTAATCGGTGGACAAGACGGTGCCGGCATTCGCCATCAGCAAACGCAACAGTTCAAACTCTTTGGGCGGCAAGTCCACCTTTTTGCCGCGCACCATCACCTCGCGCGATTTCGGATCGAGGGACATATCGCCGATGATCAGTGTATCGTCGCCGGCGGATGCCGCCGGGCGCGCCACGCGACGGAGTACGACACGGATACGCGCCACGAGTTCGCGCATCCCAAACGGTTTGGTGATGTAATCTTCCGCGCCAATTTCTAAACCCACCACGATATCGCTTTCTTGGCCCCGCCCGGTTAAGAAAATGATCGGCACATTCATCTCGCGTTGCAACGTCCGCGCCACCTCAAGACCGTCACGGTCAGGCAAGCCGATATCGAGCAGGACCAAATCCGGATGATCGCGTCGCGCAGAGGTGAGCGCCTCCTCCCCGCTATCGGCTGTGGTTACAGCGTACCCTTCGTGTTCCAGGCGATACTTGAGACTACGGCGCACGAGTTGATCGTCATCCACCACAAGAATTTTAGTTGCCATTCCATCCTCTCATCAACGCACACACAGGCATCATCAGGGATTATAACGCGGAGAGGGGTGCCGTCAAATCGCCCCCGCTTGACCATAAAGCACGCCAAGAACGCCGAGTAGAAAAATGTTTGGATACTCTGCGCTCTTGGCGTGCTGGGAGAGATTCGTGAAACATCATTGTGTTAGGTCTTTTTATTCCACCACAACATCCATCCCATCGAAATTCCTAGAATGGCTAGACTGGTTGAAGCGCCGGCAACGATTGGGGTCAATCCGCCGTACCATTTGAAAAAGAATGCCGCCACGCTCCCCAGCCACCACGCGAGCAATGCCACGGTTGACGAAGCGTACCGAGGTAACCATGCGTTCACCAACATCACGACTAACGCTGGCGCAATGAACACACCGAGCATATCGAGAAAGAGCAATAACTCTCGATCAAAGCGTAGTGCGCCCAACCCAAACCCCACGCTAGCAATCAGCAAGGCACTGCTCCGCTTGCCGAACGGCAAAAATGCCGCCAGCGCAAGACTCCCCGAATGAAAACCGGACATGACCGGGGCAATGACTGAAACGATCAGAAAAAGATTACCTAGCCAAGAGGAATGGCTTTTCGACAAAATATCCGCGATGTTGTAATCGCCGGTGGCACGATACACCAGTCCACCGATGAATAAAAAGATCATCAAGGGAAGGCACAAGGATAAGCCGGCTTTGACCACTTCGGCATCCGTGTCCAAGTCCGATGAAAAATCACCGGAGCGGAGCGCGAAGAATAACCCATAATTCACAACACTGCTGATTGCCCACAGTCCGGTACCAATCTCCAGTGGATTCGTGGGATCAGGCGCCCAGGCAGTCCCCACGGAGTAGAATGCAAAGAGAGTAACGATGATGGTCGAAATCGCCGTGAGCCAAACCAGTGAGTTCCAACGATCCAAGCCAAGAGAATGTACAACGAACAATCCTAGCGCCATTAAGAGCGCACCGAAAGGTTCCGGCACCTTTAACAAAGTTGTGGTAGCAAATCCCGCCAACCCCACATAGAAACTGACAAAACCCATTGCACCAAGCGCAATGATCCAGTTAAAGAACAATACGCCCCATGTGTTGCCAAAGGTGCTCATAGCGCGCTCATTCGAGCGCTCGCGCCGGCGACGACTCACCATTGCTTGCATAATCGTTACGGCACCTAACACCCCTGTGCCCAGCGGAATCAAAACCACCAGAGCAAAAAGAGGCAGCTTGGCAGCAAGCATGCCTCCTACCGTAAAAATACCCGGTCCTACTCCAATACCAATCCAGACCCCGGCACGTTGATGCCACCGGATGCCAGTTCGATTGGTCTGCAGCGTTTTATTCAAGGCGTCTCATCCAAGGCGTTCAAAATTTCATCCATGTGCATCACCCAGCCCAGTGAGGCAGCAATAGCTTGGAGCGCCCACCGATGCATCTCTTCGCCATCCATGGTGTCCACCCCTTCTTCGGCGACAATCACCCGAAAATCACGATTCGTGCTTTCGAAGGCGGCACAAAAGACACAGGTGTTGGTGTTCACTCCGCAGAGAATCACCGTGTCAATCCCTTTGGCACGCAAGATGAATTCTAAATCCGTGCCAAGGTAAGAACTGTACCGTTTTTTCGTATCCACCCGAATATCGCGCGCATCCCACAATTCAGGAATGACCTGAGTGCCCGGGCTATTTTGCAGATTATGTTTCAGAATTCCACGCCGCGTCTTGGTGGGATCATCATGAATCGCTTTCCAAAATGGATTCGCCGCGATCTCTTCGGCAGTCCGATACTGGGAGACAACATGAATCACGGGAATTCCCCGCGAACGCAAGGCGCGCAGAAAAGGAGCAGTATCATGAATCACTCGTGCCGCGCGATCGGGGGGGAGCGGCACAGTCGCTACGGCGGGATCAAGATGACCACGATGCAAGTCCACACAGACACAGGCTGTTGTTTTAGGATTCAGTTTCATTCTTTGCCTCACTCACTTTTTAGGAATGATTGGCAACAGCAGATAGGCACGTCGCGCACCACCACCATACAACGTGTGTAGGTTATCAAAAATCTCTGCGGGCCGATCTTGAGGATGGGTATGCGTAAACGGGCCCGAGCCACGGAAGGGATTTACAAAACTGCCGGGTTGACGCGCAGCGATCGCACGCTCAAAATCCTTACCTTGAATCGTGAGCGCGATGCGATAGCCCGCAGGCACGACAATGCATGTGGGCCAGATCTCTACATCCAGTTCAACAACTTGGTGCCTGACGAGCAGTTGAATTTCATCGTGCGTATGATAGGGACGATACGGGGTGCTGAGATGAGGATCGAGTTTGCGGTGCGAGGCGCGCAACCAACCTTGCCCAATCGGTGTGTGCGGATCAAGCGCGCCTTGAAAGTCCACTTCGTTGCCATTCGGATCGAACACGCGCAACGTGGTGAACACATCGGCATCAATCGTTGAAGATTCCAGGAACAGTTTCACCGCCACCGGTCCCGTGATTTCCGTTTCCTCGGTGAGGGGAGCCGTCACAAAAGTAACGCCGTCGCTCAATGCGCGATAGGTAACCTTGCTTTCTTGTGCGACGGGTTCCCATTCTAGCGTGAGCCGAGCTGGATCAAGATACAATTTTGTCCAACGGGTACGCGCCAGGGGCCATTCATTTTCGTAACGTTCGACGAACTTGTCAATGTGGCGAATCTGAAGTTGGACGCGCGGCTGCTTATCCCAACCATTATCCATCCCTTTAAGGAAATAATCAAAGAATCGTTTTTGCAGTGTCCGACCATAGTCGGTGTAAAAGTGCGTCCAGTGTTCTAGCCCATGCACCTCTAACCATTTTTGTTTTGAAGCGGCCCGCACAAAGCCCTCAAAATTGCCGCGCGGATGCAATCCTTGCCCCCCCCAGTTCGCCGCCGATAGGAATGGAACAGTAACCTTGTCCCATTGAGGTGACCGCGCTGTGTGGAATTCATCGTCGAGCGGATGCGACAATGCAGTGTCAATGTCCGCACGATTCCGGGCGAGTTCATCGGTGGTTAATGTTTCCGGACCAGAAACGAGCAACCCACTATTTGGATCAACAAAGCCACGCTTGCCTAGTCCGTGCTGAACCGTCGTTACCTGTTTGATGTACCAATGGTGCCAAAAATCGGTCAAGATGCCGCCATGCCGGAACATATCGCGATAATAGTCCGCCGCACCTTCCCAAGCACACATCGCGGTGAGATGGGGCGGCTGTAACGAGGCGACATGCCATTGATTCATCGCGTAATACGAGATGCCATTCAACCCCACCTTGCCATTGCTCCACGCTTGAACCGCTGCCCACTCGATACAGTTGTACAGATCTTTGGTCTCGCGCGGCGAGAAGCAATCAATGACTCCCGGGGAGCGCCCCGCCCCACGTGAATCAACCCGCACACAGACGTAACCTTCGGGCACCCATTTTTCTGGATCAACCACTTCCCAATTCTGATATTTGTTCGTCGAACCCGCCGTTACATCGGGATGTTGTTCCGCCATGGCATTCCACTGGTCGGGATACCCCACTTGGAACGGCAACCCTTTGCCATAGGGACCGTACGTCAAGAGCACAGGATATTTCCCAGCTTGAATCGGACGAAACACGTCCGCGCGTAAGACAATCCCATCATCCATTGGAATTGGCACATCCCAATCAATTCGCATTCCATCCGCGATGACACTTTGTTCACGCATCTCTTCGCCCATCTTTCCTCCGTTAGGATTGTTTCAATTGCAGCAGCACAGCCACCGGCGCACATGCTGCACATTGTTTAGGCGCCTCGCCTAAAAGTTTAATGACGATTTTCGCCCCCGCCGCGTACACGATTGAACAAGACTTGTCCGGCGTTTGCTTGGAGTAGAACGGCAACAGCAAGGAACAGCGCGTTGCACCCAGTTCATCAACGAATCGTTGATGCAACAGTTTAGTTAACTCGCTGGCGCAGGTGTTGTCTTCGGTTGGCTTGGTTCTGCCGTACAGGTAACTGATAATCATTGCCCCGCTGTTCAACGCGCCACACCGATCGCCATAACCACCGCCGCCCCCACGAAAGCCGGTTGAAATGCGTAGAATCTCATCGGACAATTCCAGATCGAGAGCAAGTGCGACTGCCCGTAAAACCGATTCCGAACAATGAAACCCCTCCAAGCGAAACCGATTCGCCCGTTCGCCTGCCCAGTTTGCCAATTCGTCGAGGGTCAGTTCACTCAAAGGAGGACGAATCAGTGGTGGTAGAGCTTGGACAATTTGGGAATCCATCTAACGCGCTCCGGGTCCCGCTAGGAATTGTCCCCAACCTGGCTTGCCCACCGGCTTGCCCTTTTCAGCGACAAGTTGACCGCGCACAAACGTTTGGACTGGCACGCCTTTCACACGCCGTCCGGCGTACGGCGTCCACCCTACTTTGGCAACTATATCTTCATCACGCAACACGCGTTCCGCCTGCAAATCCACCAAGACAAAATCGGCATCTGCGCCGAGATTCAGATTTCCTTTGCGGGGCCACAAACCATACACCTTTGCCGGAATTTCCGAACGCGCCGCCACGACGCGTTCCAAACTGACCTTGCCTTCATTCACACCGGTCAGCATCATTGGCAGAACAGTCTCAACGCCAGGAATCCCGAAAGGACACACCCAAATATCGGTCATACCCTTGGATTTATCTTGTTTGGTGCTTGGGGCATGATCAGCCACGATCATATCCACATCGCCACATTCAAGCCGTTGCCACATCTCTTGCGTGGAAGCATAATCACGCGCCGGCGGAGTGAATTTGTGAAAGGGTCCCCATTGGTCAATGTCGTCTTCCGTCAGATAAAAATATTGTGGACAACTTTCGACCCAGATTTTGGCACCCGCCGCGCGCTCACGCTTGATGAGATCGAGAATCGTTGGATGGCTGGCATGCGCCACAACGACACGTGCGCCCGTTATCCGTGCCAGCCACGCCGTGGTGGCAACGGCGACTTGTTCGGCTTCACGGCTGCGCCATTCCGGGATCACACGAAAATCTTTGCGGCCGGCGGCTTTGAGACGCTCTTCGTTATCCTTGGTAATGAATTCGTCTTCGCAATGGATCAAACACAAGCCATCAAACTTGGCAAGTTCGCGGAACGCTTCCAACAATTTGCCCGGCAATACCGCCGGCGCGCCGTGCAAATTACACGTGAATGCTTTGAACGCCGCTGCCCCAGCCCGCCACATCGGTTCGAGTTGATCAAGATTGTCTGGTTGCAATCCACCAAAGAGCGCGTAATCAATCAACCCACGCGGCTTGAGATACTCAATCTTGTCTTGGAGTGTTTTCACGTCAAGTACAAACGGCAGACTGCGGTGATGCTCGACCACGGTGGTTACGCCACCCACCGCCGCCGCGCCGGTGCCGGCAATAAAATCCTCTTTCTCGGTCAAGCCGGGGTCCATCATATGCACGTGTGGGTCAACGCCGCCCGGCAACACATACAATCCGGTAGCATCAACCACCTGCGCGCCTTGGCCGGTCCCGGCTGCTACCACCCCAGCCACGCGACCCTGAGCAACCAGCAAATCACCGCGCGTTTGTTTTTCTGATGAGACGATGATGGCATTCCGAACCACCAAGTCTATATTCATGTTTCCCTCTCCTCGAATTAGGCTGCAACACGCAGAACCGTTCTGCCGATCACCTTGCCTTGCTCTAAACGTGCCAACGCTTCATTCGCCGATTCGAGCGGGAGCACATCGTCAATGACCGGCTTGATTTGTCCACTTGCCAACATTTGGATCGCGCGCTCGAGTTCGTGACGTTGCACATAGCGTGAACCGATAAATTCGATTTCACGCAACACGCAGTCATCGGTTTGCACACGCGCAAATCCGCCTACGATATAACCAACTTGAACAACGCGCCCACCACGGCGCACCATGCGCGCCGCTTCGTGCAACGATTCTTCGTGTCCAACAGTGTCAATCACAATGTCGGCACCATGGCCGGCGGTAAATTCGCGCACCATCGCTTGCGCCGCTTCGCCCGCCAACGCCCCTTTGATCGCGCCAAGTTTTTGCGCTACCTCCAAATGCTTTTGATCAATGTCTACTGCCAACACACGCGCGCCGGTGGCATTGGCAACTTGAACACTCGTTAATCCCACCCCGCCCACACCTTGCACAACAACCGTTTGGCCCGGTTTGGTCTGCGCACGCGTTACCACCGCACGATAACTCGTGCCCAACGCGCACGATGTTGGCGCGGCTTGTTCCGGCGTGATCCCCTCCGGCAAACGTAACAAGCGTTCTGCCGGCACCGCTAGATATTCCTCAAAACCACCGGGCGTGGTAAAACCAACCCAACCTTGCAAATTCTCGCACAAGTTTTCCATACCCATTCGACAGAGCGCGCATCTGCCACACGACCAATAATTGTACACGATGACACGTTCGCCCACGCGAAAGCCAGTCTCCGATTTTGCTTCCACGACCTCGCCACAGATTTCATGGCCTGGTACGTGCGGCAACCGGAGCGTTGGTGAATAAGCCATTTTGCCGCGGGCAGTCTTGTAATCGGAATAACACACGCCACAGGTCAAGATGCGAATGAGGACAGAACCCGGTTCGACCTGGGGCATTGGCAAATCAATCAGTTTGAGTGGAGAGTGATAATCCACCACCGCCATTGCGCGCATAACCCGTTACTCCCTTGAAAATGTGGGACAAATTTGAAATTTGTCCTACGCGTAATCCATTTTCATTCGACTTTTGGTGCGCCGAAGGCGAATGAGCAACTCCTCTGAAAATAGGTTTGTAGTCGCGCGATTCATCGCGCGGGCGCAAGTGCCCTACGAGCTCACTCGCTTATTTTCATCTCTCTGGTGCGCCGAAGGCGAATGAGCAACTCTATGCCACACCAAGATATTTGTGTTTGATCTCGTGATTCGCTGCCAAGGCTTGTGGTTCTCCTTGATAAACCACCTGACCACGTTCGATAATGAACACTTGATCTGCCACCGCCAATGCCAACCCAACGTTTTGTTCCACCAAAAAAATCTGCACGCCCGATTGTTTGAGCGCCAAGAAATCGTGGCGCAATTGTTGCACCATAATCGGCGCCAGACCTTCCGAGGGTTCGTCCATCAGCAACAAATCGGCATTGGTCATCAACGCACGCGCAATCGCCAGCATCTGCCGTTCGCCACCGCTCAATTGATTCCCGCGATGCGATTTGCGTTCTGCCAACCGGGGAAAGAGTTCAAAGACGCGCTCAACATTCCAAACAGTACGTGAAGTCGCTTCACGCAAAGGCGGGCGCGCAGCAATCGTCAAGTGTTCCAACACACTGAGCGAAGGAAAAACACGTCGTCCCTGCGGAATCAAACCCAATCCCAGTTTGGCAATCTCGTGGGGAGTTTTGTTGAGCAATTCTTGGTTCTGGTAGAGAATGCTCCCATCCCGCACCTCTGGGGGTCGGGTCCCCATAATCGAACGGATTAAAGTTGTCTTGCCCATTCCATTTCGTCCCAGCAAGGCAACCACTTTGCCATCGGGGACGGTCAAGGAGACCCCCCGCAGCACATGGGCACCCCCGTAATAACTATGGAGATTGCGAATTTCCAACATACTCAACCTGCTCCCAGGTAGATTTCTTGCACCATCGCGTTTTCACGAATGCTGGTCGGATCGCAATCGGCAATGACTTTGCCAAAGTGCAAACAGGTTACCATATCCACCAGACCCAGTGCAAGATCCATATCATGTTCGATGAGAATGATCGTCAAGGTGCGTGGCAAACTACGGATGAGGTCGGCGATGCGGACACGTTCAGCCGCCGAAAGCCCAGCTGCCGGTTCATCGAGCATCAATACCTTGGGATTGGTGGCAAGCGCTAACGCCACTTCAAGTTGACGTTGTTCGCCATAGGAAAGTTTTTGGACAGGCAAACTTGTCTTGTCCGCCAACCCTGTCACTTGCAAAGCCGCGTGGATTTGATCAATCAGGGCTCCACTCTGTGGCAGGGTACGATGCATGGCAAACTTGATGTTGGAGAGACCTTGCGCGGCAAGCAACACATTCTCTTCGACCGACAGCCCTTGAAAGACATTGGTGAGTTGATAAGTACGTCCCAGTCCTAACGCTACCCGTTGATGAGGTGGCATCTTGGTAACGTCTTGACCAAACACAAAAATTCTGCCTTCCGTCGCTTTGAGTTCCCCGGAGATGAGGTTGAACAAGGTGGTCTTACCCGCACCGTTGGGACCAATGATCGCGCGCCGTTCCCCCACCGGCACTTGCAAACTTACTTGATCTACCGCGCGCAAGCCACCAAAGGCAACTGACACGTGGTCAAGCGCAAGTGCCAAATTACTTGACGTGAAAGTACTTTCAGTCATCGTTGACACATCCTAATCAAGGTAGCAGATGCTCGGCCTTACCGAACCGAGCATCTGCTCGCTCGTTCATTTATTTTTTGATTCCCTGGAAATCGCGGCTATAGACCGGATTCTTGAGGAAATCTTCTGGCTTGTAGGTCCAGAATTGTGAAACGTTGGGCCAGGTGTAGGTAACGACATTCCACAACCGACCATCGGACCGCTTTTCCACCTTGCGCAGGTACACATTCTGGATGGGGTTCCCGTACTCGTCCATCTTTTGCGGACCCATCGGCGTGTTGCTCAGATCGCTTGCCAGCACCACCTTGATAAAGTTGGCGCTGTCTTCTACATTCCCATTCACTTTTTGAATGGCTTCGGTCAAGATGCGAGCGGCGGTGTACATATCGGCTGCATAGTAGGAGGGCAATTTCTTGTACTTTTCGTCGAATTCTTTGACAAACGCCTGAGTCACCGGATCGTCCCGCCCTTCGGCATAATGCCCTACGGAAATAATGCCGATGGCTTCATCTCCCATTCCAATCAACCCAGATTGATCGGTCGCAGTTTGATTGACCAAAAGCGGGATCTTGTTCTTGAGACCAAAGTCACTCCACGCTTTGATGAACTTGACCGTGTCGCCTCCCGACTCTTGCGCAAACACAACATCCGGATTCGCGGCTTGGATTTGCGCGATGTACGGCGCAAAGTCCGGGACGCCAATGGGATGCCAAATTTGATTCAGGACTTGGCCACCGCTTTCGGTGAAGGTGCGAACAAAACCGGCAACCGTTTCATGACCAAATGCAAAATCTGCACCGATGGTTACGACTTTGCGATAGCCCTGTTTATAAGCCCACTCGCCGAGTGGATGTGTCGTCTGGCTACTTGTCCAACCAGCCAGGCGGATCACGTTCGGGTAGCGGGTGCGTTGCGTGAGATCATCCGCCGAGACGATGGGGAAAAAATATGGAATGTTGGGTGTCCCCTTGGCATACCCTGCCAAAGCAAGCCCGGTTGCTGCGGACAGCGGTCCCACTACCATATGCACTTGGCGTTGTTCGACCAAGAGGCGCGCCTTGGCGAGTGTAGTATCCGCATTCGCGGCATCGTCTTCATAGTACATTTCAACTTGACGCCCGGCAACGGTATAACCATTCTTGTCCCACCACAACTTCCAACCATCAATCATACTTTGACCATTGGACGCAAAGTTGCCGGTGGTCGGCGCGATAACGCCGATTTTGATCGGACCCTTGGCTACACTACTAGCAGATGCAGCACTACTGGTGGTTGATGCACTCGACGAAGCCGGCGGTTTGGTTGGTACCGCGGTCGGTGGCACAGCCGTGGGCGCCACGCTGGATGATGCGCTCGACGCTGGTGCCTGTGTGGATGGCGCAGCAGTAGGCACAGGGGTAGGTGCCGGAGCGCAAGCCGTCATCACCACAAGGGCGATCAGCGTTACGAGAACAAACATGTTCAGAATCTTTTGGTTCATCTTCTCTTCTCCGAGGATTTTTTTGCGCCTGTTTGTTTGAACCTGATGGGATTTCCTGTGCTTACGTTACCACCTCCTTCGGTATGTCCAGTGTATCTTTTGCCTTGAGCGCGGCAAGGATTTTGCTTGGCGTTGCCGGCAAATCACGAATTCGTACACCAATCGCATCGTAAATCGCATTGATGATCGCGGGAGCCGTTGGAATCAACGATGGCTCACCCACCCCTTTGGCACCAAAGGGTCCCGTCTCCACCGGGTCTTCGACAATGCCTATCTGAATCTCGGGCATATCCAGCGAGGTCGGCAAGATATAATCAGTGAATTGAGGATTCCGGACAATACCGTTCTCCAGCACCATCTCTTCCATCAAGCCAAAGCCCAATCCCATCGCCACCCCACCTTCGATCTGCCCCTCAACGAACATCGGATTGATCGCTTTACCACAATCGTGGACGGCGGCAAGGCGCAGGACAGTTACTTGGCCCGTCTCGGTATCCACCTCAACTTCGGCGATCTGCGTAGCAAAGACGTATGTCTCGTAAGGTTTCCCATGCCCAGTTTCTGGATCAAGGAACGTTGTCTCGGGGTTATAACTCCCCTCACCGAGGGGCGGTCGTCCTCTGACCAACATGGCTTCTTTGGCCACCTCGGCGATCGGCAGGCCACGCTCCGGAAAATTCTTCACAAAGACCACACCATTTCCAACAGCGAGTTCATCGGAGGATAACACATCCAGCATATCGGTCGCCACATCGAGCAAGGTGGCTTTGGCTTGACTTGCCGCGCGCTTGACCGCGTTGCCAGCAATGTAGGTAACCCGACTTGCCACCGAGCCGAGATCGTATGGGGTACGTTCGGTGTCGCTGGTAACCAAGGTGACATTGTCGTATGGCACACCTAATTCCTCCGCCGCGATCTGGGCGAGGACTGTTGTTGACCCTTGTCCCACATCTGTTGCACCGGTCAACACCACCGCTGTCCCGTCCGGATTTATCTTGACAAAGGCGGCGCTGGGGTTTGGGTAAGAAGTAAACCCAATCGGATAAATCATACAGGCAATCCCTTTACCTCGCTTTTTCATCCCAGGCGACCTCCTTGTTCCATCCGATCAACTCGACCGCTCGGCGCAAGGTCTTGCGCACCGTTACATGATCAATGGTTTGACCCGTTGGTAATGCAGAACCATCCACCATGAGATTCTTGAGACGAAATTCGAGTGGGTCCATCCCCAATTGATTGGCAATGTTATCGGTATGACATTCGTGCGCAAAGCCAACTTGGGGAACTCCAAACCCGCGCATCGCTCCGCCAATGTTGTTATTCGTGTAAACGAGATAACCATCCACCCGGACGTGCGGAATCCGATAGGGTCCCACCGCGTGAATACATGCCTTGTGCAACGTGGACTCGCCCCAGGAGACATACGCCCCGGCGTCACTGATGATTTTGATTTGACGCGCCACCAATGTGCCATCCTTTTTGACGCCACTCTTGTAATGCGCAATATAGGGATGCCGCACCGTCGTCGCTTGAAATTCTTCTTCGCGGGTATAGAGGATTTTGACCGGCTTGCCGGTTTTCATCGCCAGCAAGCAGACGTACGGCTCCATGGTGATTTCATTTTTGCCGCCAAACCCGCCCCCCACCGCGGTTGCCACCACACGAATTTTATTCTGTGGCATTTTGAGAATCTTGCTCAAATCGGAAGCGATCAAAAAGGGACGTTGCACACTGCTGTACACCGTGAGTAATCCACGCGGATCGAATTCTGCCAGCGCGGCATGTGGCTCGATGTGTGCATGCTCGATCATTGGCGTGGTTATGGTGTCTTCGATGATGATCTCTGATCGCGCCCAACCCACCTCAAGATCGCCATAGCGAATCTTGAGGTGCGAGGCGATGTTGCTCTCGCCATGAACGCGAGGCGCCGTCGGATCCATCGCTTGGATCGGATCGAACACGCCGGGTAAAGGTTCGTACTCAACGTGGATGAGTTCTAGGGCTTCGTGAGCGGCTTCCAACGATTCCGCTGCCACAGCGGCAATTGCCTCGCCCCGGAAGCGCACCTTGTTTTCTGCTAGCAACGGCTGGTCGAGATGAGTAAAACCAAACCGATTATGGGGTATGTCTGCAGCTGTGATGATTGCCGCGACACCCGGCAATCGTGCGGCACGCGACACATCGAGTTGCACAAGGTTGGCGTGTGAGAATTGGCTTCGCAAGACCAGCGCATACAACATCCCGGGGCGCTTGAGGTCAATGCCATATTCCAGTTTGCCGGTCACTTGGAGTAACGCATCGTGACGCGGCAAGCGTTGCCCAATCACCCGCGTCATTGTTGATTGCCTCGTTCTGCAACTGCCTGGATGGCTTGGACAATCTTGGCATATCCCGTGCAACGGCACAGATTGCCAGCTATCGCCCGCCGAATCTCCACGTCGGTTGGATGGGGATTCTGATCCAACAATGCTTTGGCTGCGAGCAACATGCCCGGCGCACAAAAGCCACATTGCACCGCCCCATGCGCGATAAATGATTCTTGCAAGGGATGCAAGTTGCCCGGCGTGCCCAGTCCTTCGATAGTCAAGATTTCTTTCTTTTGGGCGCGCCACGCCAAGATCAAACAGGCATTGACCGGGCGACCATCCAGCAATACCGTACACGCACCGCATTCGCCGGTGCCGCATCCTACTTTGGTGCCGGTGAGTCCTAGGTGATCGCGTAGCACGTCAACCAACAAGTCTTGCGGACTCACCTCAACGATGTAGGATCGTCCATTGACTCGCAATTCAATCTGTCGCTTGTTCATCCGCTTGTCTTTGCCCTCTGCCATGCTTGCCTCAACGCTCGTTGGGTTAACACGCGACTCGTCTCACGACGATAAGTGGTTGTGGCACGCAAATCGCTAATCGGCATCACCTCTTCTGCCGCCGTGCAAGCGGCGCGTTCAATCGCCGTGTCAGAAATCTCACATCGGTTGAGCAATCGTTCGGCTTGCCGCGCACGCCAAGGGGTGGGGGCAACTGCCCCTAAGGCAATACGCGCATTTTCAATCACGCGTCGGCTAGAATCGAGTGAAACGAGTGCCGCCACATTGACGACTGCCAAAGTCATTGCCTGGCGCCGTCCAAGCTTGAGAAAACAGGTGCCGGTGCGCGATGAGGGCATTGGAATTTGAATCTCGGTGAGCAGTTCACCGGGTTGCAATGCGTTCATCTTGGGACCGATAAAGAATTCGTCTAGTGCCAATGACCGTTCGCCATGGCAACCGATAATCTTGAGCCGGGCATCTAGAACCAGGAGCGGCGGTGCCGCATCTGCGGAGGGGACAGCGGAGCACAGATTGCCACCGATGGTCGCAAGGTTGCGCGTTTGCACGCAACCAATTTCCGCTGCCGCTTCGACTAAACAATCCAAATATTGTCGAATGATTTCCGAATCGAGAATTTGCGCAAAGGTTGTCAGCGCGCCAATGTGAATGACGCCCTTTTCGCAACGCACATAGTTCAAACCCAATTCACTCAAATCCACCAAAAGGTTGGGCGACTTGGCACCGGCGCGCATCTGAACGAGCAAATCCGTGCCCCCAGCAAGAGGCATGGCACCGGGTTGGCTCAGGAGTGCCACCGCTTGATGCACAGTTGATGGGGTAGAATAATCAAAGCCCTTCACGCCAGCAAACCTTGGTTTTGATCCGAAGAGGTTGTAGCACCCCTTCGGATCAAACTGCTTTTACTTGGTAAAACCTGGTTGATAGTCTCGGCTATAGACCGGATTTTTGAGGTAATCCTCCGGCTTGTAGGTCCAAAATTGTGAGACGTTGGGCCAAGTGTGCACCACGACATTCCACAAACGTCCATCCGGTCGTTTTTCGACCTTGCGCAGATAGACATTGAGAATCGGATTGCCGTACTCATCGGTCTTGATGGGACCGAGCGGTGTGTTGGAGAGATCAATGCTCTTTGCCGTTTTGATAAACGCCGCCCGCTCAGACACATTGCCGCCCGATTTTTCGATTGCGGCAGCGAGCAATTGGGCAGCAGCGTACATATTCACGGCATAGTAGGATGGGAGCAATTTGTATGCTTTGTCGTACTCGGCAACAAAGTTAGCCGTCTCGGGGGCGTTACGTCCTTCGGCAAATTTACCCACGCTGAGCACTCCTTCAGCTTCGGGTCCCATGCCGCGCAAGAGTGATTGATCTACCAACGTCTCATTGCCCAGCAAAGCGATTTTGCCTTTCAAGCCAAACTCGTTCCATGCTTTGACAAAGCGCCCGCAGTCCGCCCCGGTCTCTTCGACAAACACCACATCGGGGTTATAGTTTTGAATCTGGGCCAGATAGGAAGAAAAATCCGGCGTGCCGATGGGATTCCACAACTGCGCCAACACCTTGCCGCCGTTCTCAGTAAAGGTGCGGACAAACCCACCGACGTTTTCATGCCCAAACGCATAGTCCTGGGCTAACGTAACGACAGTTTTGTACCCCTGTTTCGCCGCATACTCGCCAAGCGGGTGCGTCGTCTGGCTACTCGTCCAACCCGCCAAGCGCACAACATTCGGGATACGACTACGTTGGGTAAGATCATCCGCTGCAATGACCGGAATAAAGTAGGGAACACCGTTCCCCTTGGCATATTCAGCGACGGCAAGGCCCGTATTGGCGGCAAGATTGCCTACGAGCATATCTACACCACGTTGTTCAACCAAAAGGCGGGCTTTGCTCAAGGCGGTGTCTGGGTTGCCGGCATCATCTTCGATAAAGATTTCTATTTTGCGGCCAGCAATGGTGGTGCCTTTTTGATTCCAGTACAGATTCCACCCATCCAGCATATCCTTGCCACTCGCGGCGAGTGTGCCGGTTTGAGGTGCCATTACACCAATTTTGATCGCCCCAGTTGCGGCAGCGGATACACTGCTCGATGACGATGATACGGCTGTCGGCGTTGGCGGAACCGAGGTGGGCGTAGGAGTCGCCGCTGGCGCCGCACAGGCAGTTAGTACAAGACCAACGACCAAGACGATCCAAAACTTTTTCATCATTTGTCTCCTCCTCGAATTTGGAGTGTGCGCCTATCCATGGAACGTCAGCGCACAAACAATCACGATCATTGTGAGGACGTTCGCTTGTTTATCGTTTCAGCCGCTTCAGGTTTCACCTCCTTTGGTTGCGGTTTGCGGGGTTGAGTTTGGGTCATTCGATCGAAGAGAGAGCGAACACCACCGAGCAAACCCTTCCGCGCAAATAGAATCGTGACCACAAAAATCGTTCCCATGATAATGGGCCAACGGGATGTGTATAGACTGACGATATTACGAGTCAAGATGATCACGGCGGCACCTACCACGCCACCAAACAGGGTGCCGGTCCCACCCACAATCGTCATCAAGAGCCCTTCCGCCGATTTGGCAAACTCGACGGTCGAAGGACTGATAAAACCGTTATACATCGCATAGAGCACACCCCCTACGCCAGCAAAAAAACCGGTGGCGGTAAAGCCGATGAATTTGTGAAGCGTTACGTTATAGCCCAAGGTGCGCATCCGCGATTCACTCTCACGAATGCCCTTGAGGGTGAGACCAAAGGGCGAATTGACTAACCGATACATCATCGCTGCAATGAGAATAAAGACCACCAGCACCACATAGTAATATTGCCAATACTGGCTCACCATTTCCGGGCGGGCAATTCCACGAATTCCATTCTCCGCCCCCGTGACCGATGCCCAACGATACGCCACCCCCCAGACGATCATTCCTTCCGCCAACGTGACCATCAAAAAGTACACCCCGCTGGTGCGGATCGCAATCGTTGCGAACAAAGCCGCCACGAGCGTGGAAGCCAAGATGCCCAGCGGGATCGTAACATATAACGGCACGGTGGTCTTGGTGATCAAATACCCCACCACGTATGACGCGATCCCAAAGATTCCGGCGTGTCCGAGCGGCGTGAGTCCACAATACCCCGCCAGAATATCAATACTCATTGCGAGTATTCCAAAGATCATAATTTCCATGACCAAGTTCACATAGAACGACGTGGTGATCTGTGGCACCACCAGGGCAAATGCCAACAAGACGAGCAATCCTACGAACTTGAAACGTTGGCTAGTCATCTCTAGATCCTTCCAAACAAGCCGCGTGGTCGTAACGCGAGCATAATTGCCATAGGTCCAAAAATCGTAAAGTAGGACAATTCAGGGAAGAGTGCTTTGCCAAAGGTATCCAGCAACCCCACCACGAGACTTCCAACAATAGCCCCTTCCAGACTGCCCAGCCCGCCGATAATGACCACGACTAGACCAAAGAGCAAAATTTCGGAATCGGCGCCGGGGTACAGACTGAGAAAGGGTCCACCCATTACGCCGGTCAAACCGGCGAGCGCCGCACCGACCAGAAAGACGCCACTAAAAACAAGTTTGATGTTGATGCCCAAGGCGTCCACCATCTCAATGTCATCCACGCCAGCACGAATGATCGCCCCCAACCGAGTTTTGGCTTGCAACACCCAGAGGATTGCTGCCACCAACACGCCTACAAACACGACAAAGAAGCGATACCTAGGATAGGTCAACGGCCCAACAGTAATCGAACCTCGCAAAAACTCGGGCGGCGGAATGCTGACCGGGTCGCCTCCCCAAATCACCAAGGAGGCATCGCCCATAATAAAGGCAAGACCGATGGTGAGAAGCACCTGCGGCAGAGTCTCGCCCCGGACAAAGCGCAATAAACCACGCTCAATGAGGATACCCAGCAGACCAATCACGATTGCTGCGACAATGAGGCCGATAAAGAAATTGCCGGTGAGACGGATCACAGTCAGCCCCACGTACCCACCCACGAGATAAAAGGCGCCATGGGTCAAACTGACTACCCGCATCAACCCAAAAATCAGGGTAAAGCCACTCGCGAGGAGAAACAACAACGCGGCAAAGGTGATCCCGTTCATCAATTGAAATAATAAGAATGTAGTTGACACATGAACTCCTTTGTCCCAATGAGATAAAAAACGAAGCAGTCTCAATCATCTCGGATGATTGAGTTTGCTTCACTCAACTATATCTTTGGTCTGTCCCTTGACCGTACCAATCGAACGGGGTCGGGTCTAGATTCACAATAATACTTTGGGATTGGGTGTACTCGTGGAGGGCTTCCCAGCCATTTTCACGCCCTATACCGCTCTCCTTGAATCCACCCCAGGGTGAAGCCGGATCAATTCGATGATGATCGTTGATCCAGACGATCCCTGCCTCCAAGGCTTGAGCTACCCGATGCGCTCGTTTGACATCACTGGTCCACACCGAAGCCGCCAGCCCGTACGGCGAATCGTTTGCCAATTCGATGGCGTGCGATTCATCTTTGAAAGGCAAAATCACGGTAACGGGCCCAAAAATTTCTTCGCGGACAATTGTCATATTCGGTGTGACGTTGCTCACCAAGGTAGGTTCGTAGAAATAACCTTTGGGCAAGTTCAGTGGACGCGTACCCCCACACAAGATTTCCGCACCCTCGTTTCGTGCCCCTTCTACAAAACCAACCACCCGGTCAAACTGATGGCGCGAGACCACGGGACCCACTTGCGTTGCAGGATCCATTGGATCACCGATGCGGAGGGAGCGCACCTTGGCAACGAATTTACGCGTCACCTCATCCCGCACCGATTCTTGCACCAAGAGTCGCGCACCTTGCACGCACGTTTGCCCCGTTGCGATGAACGCGGCAAACGTCGCACCATTGACCGCCGCATCCAGATCAGCATCCTCAAAGACAAGCACCGGTGCCTTGCCTCCCAACTCGGCGGTAACGCGAATCAAATTGCGTCCTGCCGCTGCCGCAACTGCCCGCCCAGTGGGCGTTCCACCGGTCAAGTCTATCTTGGCAATGCCAGGATGTTCGGCGAGTGCCTTGCCGGCAGTAGGACCATAGCCAGGCACAACATTGATCACACCAGCCGGGACGCCGGCTTGAGTACATATACGAGCCAGTTCAATCACCGCGACCGGAGCGAGTTCCGAAGGCTTGATCACCAAAGAATTCCCAGCGGCAAGTGCCGGAGCAACTTTTTTCATCGCGATCAACAGGGGATGATTCCACGGTGTCAATTGCCCAACCACCCCCAAGGGCAAACGGCGCACATAGTTCAGGTATGGTCCAGCAAAAGGTGGCACACTCCCCTCGGCTGTCTGAACAAGGGCAGCAAAGTACTCCAGCCACTCTGGCACACGACGAATCTGGGCACGCATCTCACGGATCGGCCGCCCAGTACAGATGGTTTCAATCTTTGCCAGGTCTTCGGCAGCATCGCGCAAATACTGCGCCGCACGATTCAAAATGCGCGCGCGTTCACGAGGTTCCATCCGCGACCAGCGTCCATCGCGGAAAGCCCGTGTCCCTATCTCAATGGCCCATTGAATATCTTCGGCTTTGCCTTCGGCAACGAGTGTCGCCGTTTCACCGGTCGCCGGATTTTCGACCGGAAAATAACCACCACTTTTTGCCGGCACCGACGTGCCGTCAATAAACATCTCGTAACGATCTTGCATCTAACGTTTTACTCCCCCTTTGAGACTGAACAGTTGAATCGCATTGCAGGATTGAATGGCTTCAAGCATTGAATCGAGTTTGGCAAAAGCCAGCCACTCATCAAAGCACGTATCCGCCATATCGAAAGGAAGGTCCGTTCCGATCAATACATGTTCCTTGCCCACCAATTCGATCAAGAATTTGAGCGGAATGTGCGTATGGGTAATCGTATCAAAATAAAAGCGTGGCAAATAAGTAGAGGGGGGCTGTTTGATGACGGCACGCGTTTCGGAACGGACATCATACCCATGATCAAGCCGACCAATTTGGTACGGCAGGAAACCGCCGGCATGCACAAGCAAAATCTTTAGTCGAGGATGACGATCCAGACACCCGGAGAGAATGAGGCGCGCTGCCGCGATGGTCGTTTCCAAAGGATTGCCGATAATGTTCGTCATATAAAAATCGGCTAATTGAGGGCGTGGTCCAACATAATACGGGTGCAACGTCACCGGCACATTCAATTCTTCCGCCATCGCGAAGAATGGATCGAACCGCGGATCGTCCAATGGCACATTTTCCATCGTCGTGCCGATCTCCACCCCCACCAATCCCAACTGAGTTACCGCACGTCGCAATTCTGCCGCAGACGCTTCGGGATTTTGAAGAGGCACGGTTGCCATCCCATAAAGGCGTCCGCCAGATTGAGCAACCATCTGGGCAACAAACTCATTTGCCAATTGACAAAATTCCTGTGCAACATTTGCTTCTTCCCAATAAAGAAAAAGCGTCGGAGAGATGGAAAGTACCGAGACATCAAGGCCTAGTTTATCCATCTGCTGAAGTTTGGCGTCGAGGTTCCAAAACTCGGGGTTGAGTGGATAACGATAACCCTGCGGATGAACAACCCATTCCACAGTGCCTTGTTTCTCAATCACAATATTGTTGACCGCTCGCCCACGGCGAGCATCGTTCACTAATTGAGCGGGGATAAAGTGAGCATGAACGTCAATCTTCATAAGACCTCTTTGGTGTGTTTTTATCCTCCGCCAACCGGCGGGGTAATGAGCACTTCAGAATGATCCTGAATCGGTGTTTCTAAACCGTCTTGTCCAAGCACATTCAAACCATTCACCAGCACAATGTATGTGTCACGGAGACCTTGAGCATCGAACAAAAGGTTTGCCAAGTTACCCTCAAAATGTGGCGCCAGATAGTGGGTGACCAATTCGCGCAAGGTGAGGGCAGCGGGAACCGGCTCAATGGTTAAACGGTTTGGTCCATGAATGGGCAAACCCAAGCACACAACCTTAATCGCCATCGCCATTACCCGGCAGAGATTCATTGAAAGACGAGTGCGCCGGGCGCGCAATATCGAACACATGTTGGATCGCCGCCGCACAAATCGCATTTCACAGCAACGTGCCGATGTTCATCCAGCCAGATCGCGTCAAAGGGGCACGCTGCAACGCACTCACCACAGCCATTGCACAATTCGGCATCGAGTTGCACCCACCCCGTGTCCTGATCTTCGGTCAACGCACCGGTAGGACAGACGCCAATGCATTTGGCATTACGACACATTCGGCAGAACACTGGCTTAAAGGCTGGGATTTGGATGGTGGGCAAAGTTTTCTCAACGCGGATATGCGCCGTAGAGAGTCCAATTTGGTGCGAGTGATACAGCACGCAAACGATGGTGCACGAACGACAACCGGTACACGCTTTGAAATTCACGCGCAAAGTTTTGACAGGTTTCATACCCCCCGTGCCTCTTGGATAGGGATTCCATATTTTTGTAACGTTGCGGGTAAGGGGACCCCTTGTGCATCCCAGCCACGCAACGCGTAATATTCATCGAGCATTTTGTCCAGTCCGGCTTGGCCGAACAGTTTGCCTTGCGCCGGACCATCGGGCAAGGGTTCTTGTAGAATGCGCCAAGGCAACGTATCATCCCGGCGCGACAAACCAGCGCGCACATTGAATAAGCGGATAGTCGTCTCCATGCGATCTGCTACCGTTTGCCATTCTTGCAAGGTCAATGTTCGCCCCGTTGTCGCTTCGATAAACTCGAGATATGCCGGAATCGTCGTGAGTTTGGTGCCGTGAGGCGTATCGCAAACAATAAGGCAGTGCAGCATCGAACGATCATCAAACATTTCCTTGACCATCGCCGCTTTATTTTCAACGGTGAAGGGAGGCACCCCACCTAGAACTTCGCGCGCGGGGGGCCAAGCCCGCCGATGACATGCCCCACGTGGAGTGACCGCATAAGTCAAACCACTGCCAAAACCAGCCCGCGGATCGTAGGCTGGAAATTCCAAACCTTTGACATGAATCGCAAAGCGCTCTGACCCACCCCCGATTTTTTCTGAGGCGCCCTTGACTCCTTCCGCGAACACATCGCCAATACCACGTCGGTAAGCGATCTCTTCCAACAACCGCAGTGCGCCGTTCGCATCGCCAAAGCGTAATGTGCTCGCCCACGTATCGGATAAAAGCCCACGTTCGGCGCACTCCATCGCAAAGCCCAACACACCCCCAGCAGAGATCGTATCCAGTCCCAGTTTGTCGCAAACCAGGTTCTCCCGCACAACCACCGCCGGATCCGCGATGCCGAGGTTCGAGCCCATCATGCCTAAGGTTTCGTACTCGGGTCCTTCGATGCGAATCCGCTCGCCATCGTGCTGCACCTCAACCAGACGTCCGCACGGCGTGATACATGAATAGCAACCGGCGTGGCCGATCGTGATGGACAAAATACCTTCGCCATCGAGCACATTTTTGCCCTCGGGAAAAGTGCCTTGCTGAAAGTTGCGGGTGGGTAACATCCCAGCCGCGTTCGTAATCGTCAAGGTCGAAGGCGTGCCGTATCGAATGCGCGCTTGGGCTGCCGGCGCGTGCTTGAGTTTTTCGATTTGCCTGGCATTCAATTCAAGCAAGCGTTCTGCATCGGCGATAGGTACCGTACCGGTGCCACGCACCACCAGGGCTTTGAGATACTTGGATCCCATCACTGCGCCAACCCCACCGCGCCCGGCGTGCCGATAATAATCGCTCCCAATCGAAGCGAACTTGACCAGATTCTCGCCGGCGGGCCCAATGACGGCAACTCCAACTTCGGAATGGCCATGCCGCTCGCGCAGAATATCTTCGGTTTGAAAGGCGTCCAATCCCCACAAATCTTCGGCAGAGCGAATCTCTAGCCGGTCATCTTCGATCCAGAGATAAGCAGGTTTGGGCGCACGACCAGTAATGGCAATCACATCGTAACCGGCAAAACGGATCGCTGGCGCCAACAAACCACTGGAATAAGAATCACAAAAACTGCCCGTCGCCGGGGATTTGGTAACAACGACATATTTGCCCGCCCCGGAAACGGGCGTCCCGGTCAGGGGTCCCGTTACAAACATCAATAGATTTTCTGGACTCAACGGATCCGTATCTGCCGGCAAAAGATCCAGCAAAAGCCGGCTGCCCAATCCGCGCCCACCCACATAAGCATCGGCAATGGATGGCACGGTGCTGTGCTCAAATTTGCCGGTGTCTAGGTCAACGTGAAGAATCCGTCCTTCAAACTTGCCCATCATTCTTTCCCCAAGTGTGATCTAGTGAATAGTCCAGCCCCCATCCACCATCAACACATGCCCAACGACCATATCCGATAGATGACTGGATAGAAACAACACTGCTCCTACTAGGTCTTCCGGTTGATTCCAGCGTCCAATCGGCAACATCTGACCGAGTGCCCATGCCTTATAGCCCGGACGATCCAGCAAAATCCGGCGCGACGGGGTTTCGGTAATGCACGGGGCAACCGCATTGACGTTGATTTTGTGCGGTGCCCACTCGAGCGCTAATACACGCGTGAGATGATGAACGCCGGCTTTGGCCGCCGCATAAACCGAACGCCCGGCAAATCCGACCACCCCAAAAGTTGATCCCAGGTTGATGATCTTGCCACTTTGTTGCGGAATCATATAGCGCGCCACCGACTGACAGGCAAAAAAGAGTCCTTTGAGTGAAACGGCAAAGGTGTGATCCCACTCTTCTTCGGTTACCTCAAGCGCGGGGGTGGTACCCGTCCAATCGGCATTGTTCACCAGAATATCAATCTGACCAAAATGTTCGTGAACACGTTCCGCCATCGCGCGAATTTGGGAGACATGTCTCAAATCCATCGGCACAACGAGGGCGTGGCGTCCCAGGGTTTCGATTTCACCCTTGACCTGTTCTGCCCCTGCAACATTTAGACCCGCCAATGCAACATGAGCCCCCTGTTTCGCCAACGCCAACGCAATGACTCGTCCGATTCCTTGCGACGCGCCGGTCACAATTGCCACTTGATCTTCCAAACCGAATGAAGACGTCATGCTATTGACTCCTCCAATTCGATTGGCTCAGTGAATTGTCCAACCACCATCAATCAACAAGATATGCCCCACAACCATATCTGCCATCGAACTGGAGAGATACAAGACGCCGCCCACTAAATCTTCGGGCTGATTCCAACGGCCAATGGGTAATTGTGCCAGAATGGCTTCCTTAAAACCGGGACGTTCCATGACTTGTTTGCGGCCGGGAGTTTCGGTGAACGCGGGGGCAATTGCATTGACATTGATTTTATGCGGCGCCCATTCCAACGCGAGGGTGCGGGTCAATTGATGGACCCCCGCTTTGGCGGTGCAATAGGCAGCACGTCCTTTGAATGCGGTAACCCCAAAGTTGGAACCGATATTAACAATCTTGCCGCCACCTTGCGGGATCATTACGCGCGCGACGGCTTGACTACAGAAAAACGTACTTTTGAGACACACCTCCAACGTTCGATCCCATTCCTCTTCGGTGATCTCAACCGCCGGCGTCGTATCCGTCCACCCCGCGTTGTTGACCAGGATAT
The DNA here is from genome assembly GCA_034433515.1 of Anaerolineae bacterium. GTDB lineage: Bacteria > Chloroflexota > Anaerolineae > UBA4142 > UBA4142 > DAOTXS01. The sequence goes on from DAOUAL010000098.1 coordinate 45,234, forward strand.
CAATTCGACCGAAGGATTGTTTTGCCTTGTCCGCCATGGCGTAAATCTGTTGGACGTTTGTTACATCGGTGAGCGCAACCACGGCGCGCCGCCCCAGCGCTTCAATTTCTCCAACCAAGGTCTTGAGTGCTTCTTGATGAAAGGCGGGATGTTCTGCCAAGACCAAATGGGCACCGGCTTGGGCATACGCCAACGCAATCGCCCGGCCAATCCCCTGCGAGGGACCGGTAACGATGGCTACTTTATCTTGCAGTCCAAATACGGAGTAATCTTTGGTCATTCCTTCCCCTCTCAGATCAGAATCCCCAAAAACGTTCGTGAGATAAAGAACGCCCAGCCACGCTGACCGTGACTGCAACAGCCAGCACGGCTGGGCAAGCGACGCACAAACCTATGCCTTGACTCCTAGCACCTCTTCGGCAATTTCGTGAAACTCGGCTTTGGTCAAGAGCCGCTTTTTCTCCAAGGAATAACTTTTGACGATGGACAAGATTTTTGCCACTTGATCCTCGGTTGCTGTGAGATGCGCTTCTTCCAGCCAAACCTTGACCGAGTCCAAACCACTGCCCTTGCCCATCACCGATTCTGCCGGGCTTTGCCCCACAAATTCCCAGCGATAGGGAAAGACCTCGGTCACTTCGGCATGACCACAGTTCTTGAGCCACGAGGTAATGATTCCGGACTCGACTTTGTATAGCATATCGCCAACGACCGGTTTGTTCCACGGAATCGGGATGCCGGCGCGTTGCTGAACGGTTTTGGCCAGTCTAGTCAGTTTGGAATAATCCAAACCGATGTCAATGCCGTACAGCAAACGCAACGCCATCACGGTTTCTTCCATCGGTGTGTTGCCGGCACGTTCACCGATGCCCAACACGGTCGTGTGCATCACTTCGACACCCTCAGCGAGCGCCATAATCGTGTTTGCCACGCCCATGGCAAAGTCCATATGGAAATGCGCTTCGAGCCGGCGTCCCGGGAAACGCGATTTAACATGACGCACAAGATACTGCATCGCGTGGGGTGAGGTAACCCCAAACGTATCCACAAGCGCGAGGGCGTCCATATGCCCTTCGTTCGCCACGCGCGTGATGAGATCGAGCACCCAGTTAATATCCGAGCGCGTAAAGTCAATCGGGAAGAATACCACCTCCAATCCTTGCTCGTGAGCGTACGCGGTTGACTTGATCGAAGTCTCGATGGCTTTTTCCAGGGGCCAGCGGTACGCCTTTTCGATAATGTGGGGACTGGAGGGGACTTCCATCACCACGCCTTTGACGCCGGTATCCACAGCGCGCTTGACATCTTCGACCATACATCGCGCAAAAGCAAAAATCTGTGGACCCAGATTGCGTTTGACGATCTCTTTGATTGCCGCTTCATCGGAAGGCGAAACCGCCGGCATCCCGGCTTCAATCCGATGCACGCCGGCTTCCGCCAGGGCTTCGGCAATCGCGATTTTGTCGTCTTTGTTGAATTCGATCCCAGCTTGTTGCTCACCATCGCGCAGGGTAATGTCATGCACCTTGATCTTGGGTGCAAAATTGAATTGTTTACGAACATCGTCCGCAAAGTTCCACGGACTGACGAACCAATTATCGGTTTTCCACGGTTGGGAGGACATGGGTTACTCCGTTGCTCATTTTTTTGCTTGTACCTGTTTCAAATTGATTGGATAGCGCGGTTCTTTGCCACTGAGAACCAACGCCACTTGCTCGGCGGCTTTGCGTTGTAGATCAGTCATAGATTCTTCGGAATAAAAACCCGTGTGGGGGGTGAGAATCACATTATCGCGTCCCAGCAGGCGCAGACCTGGCGGTGGCGGCTCGGTTGGCAACACATCGAGCGCGGCACCGGCAAGTTGCCCCGCATCGAGCGCATCGGCGAGCGCGTCCACATCAACGAGCGGTCCCCGCGCTGTGTTCACGAGCAAGGCGCCGGGTTTCATTTGACGAAAGGCCTCGGCGTTGAACATGTTCTTGGTTTCCGGTGTGAGGGGGGCGTGAATAGACACGTAATCCGATGTGCGGAGCAATTCGGCGAAGGAAACACTTTTGACACCCAGTTTTGCTGTGGCTTCTGCCGGGATATATGGATCAAAGGTCTGGACTTGGAGGCCAAACGCCTGTGCTTTGACGGCAACTAGTTTGGGGATCTTGCCAAAGCCAACCAAACCTAGAACCCGGCCACGCAAACGATAGATCGGTTTCACCGCGCCGGTTGCCCACGTGCCGCTATGCACTTGCCGGTTGGAAAATGGAATCTTGCGCACCAACGTTAGCAACATTGCCATCGCATGATCGGACACTTCGTCTTCACAGTACTCGGGCACATTGGTTACAACGATGCCCGCCCGGGTTGCTGCCTCAACGTCAATGTTGTCATAGCCGATGCCGGTGCGTGCCAGAATCTTGCATTTGTGTAATTGTTCGATCAGGGATGCTGGCATTTTGGCGTAACAGACGATTACCGCATCGGCATCGCGGGCGACCGCCAGGATAGCCTCGGGGGTGGGTGCCTCTGCTAGTTTGAGGTCTGCCCCAAGTTCTGCCAATACGTTTTTGGTGGGTTCGAGATCGGGAAAGACGTGATCGGTGACGGCTACCAAGAGCGGAGCCATACTTATCGCCTCATTGCTTCTTCCATGTGTTCCATCTGTGTAAAGACGACGGGACCATCAGCGGTAACGAGTACATTCTCTTCCAAGCGCACCGTTTGTTGCAGTTTGGGATGTCCAGCAAAGGTTTCGATGGCGAAATACATATTCTCTTTGATAGGCGCCGGATAATCGAACGAATAGGCACGCGACATCCACATTCCCTCGTAGAGCGTCAAGCCAATGCTATGCGCGAATTGTTGCAAGGTAACGGTGCCATACTTGTCATCATCGTACTTGGGGAACGGTCGGACGACATCCGCCGTCGTCTTGCCGGGGCGCAAGTTTTCGATACCGGCGTACATCGAATCGTACACTTCGCGGTATAGATCAACTTCTTGGGGCGTCATTTTTGCCGCACACTTGAAACAACGTACGAAATCAATAAAGTACCCCGAAGGACCGACGGCGTTAATATCCACGATCACCAGATCGCCTTGGCGAATCATCTTGTCTGTTGCCCAGCGGCGATAGGGACTGGTGTTGCCACCACTCGCGACGATAATGTCGTAAATGATTTCGCAACCGCGTTCCAGCATAAACTCGTGCACCTTGGCTTCAATCTCGCGTTCGCGGACCCCGGGTTTGAGCCATTCGTACTTGATCTTCCACATCGCGGCATCCCCAATGCTGGACGCCATCTTGAGCAATTCGATTTCATCCCGGGTCTTGATGACGCGCGCTTGAGAAATGGCGGGCCAACCGTTCACGATATTCAATTTGCGTTCTTGGAATGCTTGCAATGCCGGCATATCGAAATTATCAATGCCGATACGTTCATTACGGACACCGTACTGGTCTAGCACTTCGATCACCGAATCTGCCATCTTGCCCGCCATCATCGACACGGCACCCTCCGCCCATTGCCATGTCATTGCCGGACGAATCCGACCTTCCATCCAAGGAAGATCAATCTTGGCACATTGCAAATCCGAGCCAGCGGTTTCAAAGAGAACGGGTTCGCCTCCGTTTGGCAAAACACAATAGCGAATGTTAATGTTATATTTCCAATTGCCTTGATACGAGCCGGTGGCATAGCGGATGTTGGCACCGGCAAACATCACCAGGGCACCTAAATCATTCGCGTTCATGGAATCTTTCAAGCGTTGAAGCCGATCTTTGCGCAAGCGGTCAAAATCAACGCGGTATTGCCAATCCGCGCCGGTTTGACTATAGAGACGCTTGGGATCCCATTCGTGGGGCTTGCCAATAAAACTAAGATCCATGCTGCACTCCTTTTCTTGGTGAGATGAGAATTCACAATACCTTCGCTAAGCCAATTTCCGAGCGAGGCAAAGGCATTGAATTCAAAAAGATATTTTGTGGGGAATCACACGGTGATTAAGCAACATTGCAAATTGGATATCTTCTTTGACACTCCTTTCTTGTTTTACATTTGGTGCGAGGGTGGCTCAGTTAAAAAGGATGGTTATGGCGTCAGTGCGAAGAAAAAAATTCCGAGATAACAAATCTTGCGCCTTTCCCTAGAAGGCACTCGGACTGGAAGCAAGTTTGGTCTCGGGATTGACCGTCGAGTCAGGTTTCTCTAAATTGCGTGCCGCTAACGATTGTGCATACACAATGATTCCCGTTGAAGCGGCAGCGAGATGTTTCTGAGTCTCTTGTTCAGCCAGCACAGCATCACGTTTAACACACGCCTCAAAAATCAATTGATGACTGTGTGCCACCTGTTGGATATGATCCGAGGAAGCGACATATTGTCGCATATAAGGTGTAACCGTATTGCGCAAGTTTTCAATCAAACTATACAAGCGGGGTCTATTCGCGGCAAGATAAATGGTGTGGTGAAAACGATGATTCAATTCGATCCATCGGTCCAGATCCGTGGTTCGATTGAGTTCGTTGAGAATCGCTTCAAGTGTGGCAATCCGCTCTGCATCCAATTTGGGCACTGCCAGCCGCGCCGCCATCCCTTCCAAAACCCCACGCAACCACAAGATCTCTTCCAATTCGGTCGTGGATAATTCGGCAACCGTGGCACCACGATGTGGGACCACTTCGACAAGACCTTCCGCCGCCAAAGTACGCAGTGCTTCACGGATCGGGATCCGACTGACATGCAACATCTTGGCGATCTCGTCTTGATCCAGTTTTTGCCCAGGCATAAAATCGCCGCGCAGAATCGCATTACGCAGTCTATCAACGATGATTTCTTGCCGTGTTTTTAGAGGGGTACCTAAATTCATCACGGGTTTAAATTTATTTTGTATACAATATACAATATTCTGTATAAGATTATACGCCATTCTTTCGACCTTGTCAATACCATTTTCACTGGTGATTCCCCAAAACTCACCGCAGAGGCGCAGAGGTCGCCGAGTTGTCTTATTTTTTTCTCTGCGTTCTCGGCGTCTCGGCGGTAAAATGGAGATGTGAGGAATCACCAGCATTTTCACCCAAGTTTTTGTTTTCTCCCACATTCATGCTAGAATGACCCTAACTCGGACGAGCCGAAACCACACCAGCATTGATCCACGAAGGACACGAAGGGACACGAAGATTTCTCTGTTCTTCCTTCGTGACCTTGGTGCTCTTCGTGGCTGAAAAAATCTTTTTGCGCAACGATTTCATTGGATAGGTACTAGTAGTGCACCAACATGAAAGTGCGTAGTGGAAACTTGATACTTTGCCGTCTCGGTAACCATTTTTCCATCGGTCTGGTATGCAACTATTTCATGTTGTTGCACTAGTCCTTATCTGGAGAAAACGCGATGATTGATTTCCGTCCCTGCGCGTTAGCGACCGGTGTCGGCAGTATGCCACACACCGACATCGCAACCGCTATGCGTGTGATGTTTGAAAACTTTGCCACTCTGCCGTACTGGCCCCAACTGCCCCGCCGCGATTTTCGCGAGAATATGTACGCCCAATTCAGCGAAAACTTGGTCGGCATTCAAATTGATTTACCGCACGAGTGGCTGGGCTTGGTCAAGCACGACGATATGATGGCAGAGATCGAAGCGTTTTATGCGCGCTATTTGCAAGACGATCCCAATCTGTTTGCGATCAGCCCCGAGTATGCGGCTGGTTTGTATGCCCTCCACCAAGCCGGCAACGTATTGAACAATGCACGTTGGATCAAAGGGCAAATCACCGGTCCCATCAGTTTTGGACTCAAGGTCGTGGATCAAACGCTCAAACCCATGCTCTACGATGAAGCCTTGCGCGATGTGTTGGTCAAACATCTGGCACGCAAGGCACAATGGCAAGAAAAATTCTTGTCCAATCTGGGTCCAACCATCATTTTTGTGGACGAACCTTCGCTCGCGCTCATTGGGGCATCGGTGGTGGCACTCAATCGCGATGAGGTCGTGCGCGATTTGGAAGAAATTTTTGCGGCGATCCATGGGTTGAAAGGAACGCACTGTTGCGGCAACACCGATTGGTCCATGTTACTCGAAACATCGGTGAACATCATCTCATTCGATGCCTTCAACTATGCCGAGAACCTGGCGCTCTTTGCGGTTGACGTCAAACGATTCTTGGATCGTGGCGGCGTGCTGGCGTGGGGCATTGTGCCCACCGTCGAAGAAGAGGTTGCCAAGGCAACGGCGGAATCGCTGATTGCGCGACTAGATGCCGCAATGGGCTTGCTCATCAAAAAAGGCATTGACCGCGATCTTTTGTACGAGCGGGCGTTGATTACGCCCGCGTGCGGACTGGGAACCGTTTCGGTCCCGGCGGCGGAACGGGCTTTTCGCCTGACCAAGCAAGTTTCAGCACACGTGGCAAAGCGCTGGGCAAGATAGTGCGCCAATGACGCACTAACTAATTTTTGACCGGGCTTTGACTATGCTCGGACTTGAATGTGATATTCTGAACACGCTACGACAGAGCCCTATCTGACGAGTGGTTACCGACTTGACTGATGAGGTTCGCGATGATCAAGCGAAAAATATTTTTCGGCGTGATGGGCGCGCTGATATTTTTGTTGACGATTGCTCCCCAAGCCATCGCGCAAGACGCGAACCGGCTTGCCCAACTCAAAATCTCCGTGTGGCCCGAGTACGATACACCAACCGTTCTGGTGTTGCTGGACGGCACGCTTGCCGATTCGTCCAACTTGCCGCGCCAAGTTGCGGTCCTCGTTCCTTCGGCAGCGCAAGTTACTGTAACCACGTGGGAAAATCCGGATGGCACGCTGGCACCCGAGCAACCCAACCAAATTACCGATCTGGGTGACGGCTATAAACGGGTAACCTTTACCACCCCTCAACCAACATTCCGCGTCGAGTACTATCACGATCTCTTGCGTGGCACGCCAGACAAGACGATGGATTTCGCCTTCAAGCATGCCGCGCCGGCGGATCAGGTTACCCTCGAAATTCAACAACCCATCAAAGCCACCAATTTTTCTGTGAACCCCACCACGCCTAATCTGCGCACCGATGCCGACGGGTTCAAATATTTCATTTTCCAATTCGCCAATGCGACCGCCGGTCAAATCATCAACGTCCAAGTCAAATATACCAAGACCGATCCCAATCCATCCGTCGCGCCACCACCAATGACTACTTTACCCGCGCCGACGGGCGGCTCATCGTCGAATATTTTCGTGATCGCTGGCATGGTGATTCTGGGATTGGGCGCCGTGCTGGGATTCTTGGTGTGGCAACAACGCACCCAAGTTGAAGAAACCACGACGAAAATGTCGCCGCGCCAGTTTCAACGCCAACGCCGACGGGCGCGCGGAACCTTGCCCGAGAACAAGGTGTTTTGTACGCAATGCGGTCATCTACTTGACGCAGACGATAATTTCTGTCCCAAGTGTGGCACCAAACGTCGAGTGATCGAATGAGTAGCCAACCGGCTGTGAACGCGACGAGCCAGACTAGCACGGCAGCCACCTTTACTCTCGAACAAAATGCCGAGCGCCGTGCCATTCCGCCACGCCAACGGCCCTTGCTTTCACAACGCGTTTTCGCCTTACAACAAATCATCCCTTTGATGATCGTCGCAGTTGTCATGTTCTACGAGGTTACGAGCCACCTCATCTTTCAGACCGAGGTACATCCTCTCCTCTTTGCCATCGAGACGATCACATTTGGGATTCTGGGACCGGCGTTTACGTGGGTTACACTCAACTGGGTCGCGCGCGAGATTCGTCAACGCGAGCGCGCCGAAGGCGAAGCCGACGAACTCAATGCGATGATGCAAGAAATGCATCATCGCATCAAGAACAATTTGCAAACGGTTGCCGATCTACTCACGCTCGAAATGTCGCGCAATCCACGCCCCGAAGTGCAAGAAAGTTTGCGCGACTCGATCACGCGGATCAAAAGCATCGCCGCGTCGCACGAAATGCTCTCGGTAGAAAGCGTGGGCTTGACCGATATCACTGAACTGGCTCGACGAGTGGTGGAAACAACGCGGCGCAGTATGGTCCGCCCGGATCAAAAAATCGAATTTGTGGTCAAGGGACACGAAATTTACCTTGGGTCGAAGCAAGCCACCGCCTTCGCCCTCGTGTTGAACGAATTGTTGAGCAACGCCATCGAGCATGGCTTCCGAACGCGCACCAGCGGTACCATCGAGATTGAACTCGATTGGGATGCGTCCGAGGTGTGGATGCGCGTGCAAGACAATGGCGAGGGCTTGCCCCCGGATTTTGATTTGAACACATCGCGCGGTTTGGGCTTGCAAATCGCCCGCACTCTGGTGGAAAAAGATTTGCGTGGCAAACTCGCGCTCACCTCGAATGGGATGGGAACAACCTCGTGGGTCTTGTTCCAACGTGGGGGTGCATTAACCAACAAGGAGTGAGGATAAAATGGAAGCACTAAGAATTCTAATCGCCGATGATGAAAGTCTGCGGGTGATGAGTCTGAAAGGACAATTGGAAACGTTAGGACACAAGGTCGTCGCCGAAGCCGCCAATGGCAAAGAAGCCGTCCGCCTTGCCCAAGAACTCAAGCCAGATATGGCGATCTTGGACATCAAGATGCCAGAGATGGACGGGATCGAAGCGGCGCAAAAGATTACCGAAGAGCGTCCAATCCCCATCATCTTGCTGACGGCGTACAGCGAACGCGAACTGGCGGAACGCGCCGCTATGGCAAACGTGTCAGCATACTTGATGAAGCCGGTGTCGGAGCAAGACTTGTTGCCGGCGATTGCGTTAGCCGTCCAGCGATTCAAAGAGTTTCAATCGTTGCATCAAGAAGTGGATAATCTGCGCGATGCCTTGGAAACCCGCAAACTGGTTGAGCGTGCTAAAGGCATCTTGATGCGTCGGTTGAACCTCACCGAAGAAGAAGCGTTTCGGCGGATGCAGCGGCGGAGTCAAAACGAAAACAAGAAATTAGGAGAAATTGCGCAAGCCATCATCACGGCAGATGGAATGCTTTAACCGATGGTACCTGGGAACTAGTACCTGCGTTACGCAAGCGCAATAAAATCTTTATTCTAATTTATCCTCTGGCAGGAACAAGTTGGATATAATGCATGGTGACGGTCTTGAGCCAACGCAAGTTGAGTGCAGAAGGATAACCTTATGCTTGCAAAGACGCAAAATCTGGGAGGCACAAGTGGTAGATGCGCAACAGGTGTATGACTTTATCTTGGAAGAATCAGTGTTGGTAGACCGCGGTGCAATCGGCGTGTTGTACGAGACCGCCCTCAAGTTTGTGGGGTTGGGGATTGGTGGAATTTTGTACACCGCCGGGAAAAAAGGGGGGGCACGCGGCGCACAATTGCTTGACCGGCAATTTGGTTTTCAGGGCGATCAATTACTGGAAGCCGCGCTGATTGCGTTTGAACGCGGTAACTGGGGCAAACCTACCCTTTTGCACGAGGGTAGCAAACTATCGATCAAGGTGGAAAACTCGGCGTTAGCGTCGAGTGTGACGGGACAGAAAAAACCGATTTGTCATCCCTTGGCTGGTTATCTCGCCGGCTTTTTGGAAGAATCTTGGAAGCGGCCAGTCAAAGTCCAAGAAGTCGAGTGTATGGCAGCCGGTCATCCGTATTGTTTATTTGTCGTGGAATAAAAAATCCTAGATCGAAAAGTTAACCTCTGCTCGAGGCTGAGCAGAGGTTCTGCCTTGTACAGGTTTCTGACCAGAGCGTGACTTGAAACCACGTTTCTGCAAGAAACTTTTTCGGATAGGTCAAGCCAGCGGCTTGCCAATGAGCACTTTGCCCTCACGACTAATGACTTGGTATTCGGTCAAAGGCTTGGGGGGCGGACCAAACACCACCGCGCCGTTGACCGGGTCGAACAAGCCATTGTGGCACGGGCATTCGATGCTGGTCTGGCGCGCGTTCCACGCCACGATGCAACCCAGATGGGTGCAGATCGCGGAAAATGCCTTGATACCGCCGCCTTGGGTGTTCACCACGATCACCGGTTTGTTGTTGACTGAGACCACCTTGGCGGTGTTGAGCGGAAAATCGTCCACCGTGCCAACCTCGGTAGGGGCATCTGTACCGGTGCTGGTGCTTTTGGGCCACAGATAGCTCCCGACCAGCGTAAGTATTCCCACAATCGCTGCTACCACCGAAAAGCCAAGCAGGAATTGAATAAATTTGCGTCGCGTGATTGGAGTCTGGGGCAGATCAGAGATTGATGGCGTCATACAGGTGTTGCTCCTTGATTCAGGTGGCAATTGTTTGGACCACTCTCGGCGAAGGACGTCAAGCAATCGCCCGCACCGGGTGCAATTCACTTTGGGGACAGCGAGGCTGAGATTCGTTCTGGCGAATGAGTATGCACCCTAACTCGGACGAGCCGAAACAACACCGGCATTGATCCACGAAGGACACGAAGATTTCTCCGTTCTTCGTGACCTTGGTGCCCTTCGTGGATGAAAACATCTTGGCTTTTTGTGCAATGATTTCAAGGTACTCGTGAATCTCTGGACGTCGTTCAGATCGAATGTGCAACCGACGATTC
>DAOUAL010000099.1:0-4961 GCA_034433515.1 Anaerolineae bacterium
TATTTCAACCCCGCTTCGAGCGAGTGTCCATCTTCACGTTTGAATGCAGCGAGAATGTACAATGGCAAGGAGAGTAATTCTAGCGCGAGAAAGATGACGATGAGATCGGTCGCGGTCGCCATCAAGATCATTCCAACCACGGCGAACAACAGGAGCGCGTAATACTCGCCCTGATCTACGCGATGCGCGCGTACAAAATCAATCGCCAACAAAATACTCAACGCCGCGCCGATAAGAATGACGAGCGTGAGAAACAAACCAAAATTGTCGGCGACGATCATTTGGCTGAATGCCGCGGTGTTTGCGCCCCACAAACCGATCGTTGCGCCCGCCGCAATGAGCAAACCGATCAAACTTGCAAAGCCGAGCCAGCGTTTGCGCGGCGCGGGCGTGACGAGTTCAGCGAGCAAGACGATCAGCGCGGTGAGCGTGACGATCAGCGCGGGAGTGAGGATTGCGAAATTCAAGTCAGGAATAGTTAGGTTCATTTTCGGTTTTCGATTGTCATTGCGAGCATAGCGAAGCAATGACAGATGTTATTTGACTACGCTCAACAATTGCATCACACTCGCCTGAATCGGATCCAAGAACGTCTTGGGATAGACACCAATCCAAACGATGAACACAACCAAGGCAACCAGCAATGCAATTTCGCGCACGGATAAATCGGAGAGCGATTTGTTTTCTTCGTGCGTAATGGGTCCATTCATCACGCGTTGATACATCCACAGCAAATAAACGGCAGAGAGGACGACGCCGGTGGCAGCAAACGCCGCATACCACACATTCGCCTGAAATGCGCCAACGAGAATCAAAAATTCGCCGACGAAACCATTCAAGCCGGGCAAGCCGACCGACGAGAACATGACGATGAGCATGAACGTGGCATAAATCGGCATCACTTTGGCAATGCCGCCAAAATCGGCGATGAGGCGCGTATGCCGGCGTTCGTACAACATCCCAACGAGCAAGAACAGCGCACCGGTCGAAAGACCGTGATTGACCATTTGCAAAATGCCGCCGCTGATGCCTTGCGCGTTGAAGGCAAACAAACCCAACATCACAAACCCAAGATGCGAGACACTAGAGAACGCCACCAGCGATTTCACATCGCGTTGCACGATGGACACGATGGCGCCATAGATGATGCCGATGATCGCCAGCACGATAATCAAGGGTGCAAACGATTTTGCGGCTTCCGGGAACAGCGGCAAACAGAATCGAATGAAACCGTACGTGCCCATCTTGAGCAAGACGCCGGCAAGAATCACGCTGCCCGCCGTCGGCGCTTCCACGTGCGCGTCGGGCAGCCACGTGTGGAATGGGAACATTGGCACTTTGATCGCGAACGCGAGCGCGAACGCGGCGAACAAAATCGGTTGCAAGCCCAACGGCACCGGCGTTTTCAAAACATCGGTCAGCGCGAAGGAAAGCGTGCCGGTCACATCGCGTTGCGTGAACACCAGCGCGAGCATCGCTACCAACATCAGCGTTGAGCCGAACATCGTGAACAAGATAAATTTGATGGCGGCGTACACTTTGCGCCCGTGTCCCCAAATGCCAATGAGGAACGCCATCGGAATCAGCGTAAATTCCCAAAAGATGTAAAACAGGAACAAATCGAACGCCACAAACACACCAATCATCGCCGCTTCGAGCAAGAGGAAAAAGACGTGATACTCTTTGACGCGCTCGGTGATGCCGACCCAGGAGCCACCAATCGCGATGATCATCAAGAACGTGGTGAGCATCACGAGCAAGATGCTCAAGCCATCCACCGCGAGATGCCACGCGATACCCAGTTGCGGAATCCACGTGACCCGTTCGACAAATTGCAAATCGGCAGAGGCGCGGAAATTCAAAAACAAGACGACGCTGACAGCAAATTCAATCACTGTCGTGACGAGCGCGAGCCATCGGATTGCCTTTTCCGATTGGCGCGGCACGAACAACAGAATTAGCGCGCCGATTAGAGGTAGAACAATGAGGAGCGAGAGAATGTTGGGAATCATTTAAGCATCAACCACCCCAGCACCATCACCGTGCCAATCAGCATTAACAAGGCATAGGCGCGCGCGTAACCGGTTTGCCATCCGCGCAGAACACGGCTAACCGACGCCGTGGCTTGTCCCAGCCCGTTCGCAAAACCGTCAATGATTTTCACATCTACGGTTTGCCACAAGAACATTGCCAGTTTGCCACCCTGCTTGACAAAAATCCAAGCATAGATTTCGTCCACATAGTACTTGTGCCACAGCAAGTTGTAGAGACCACTAAATTGTTTTGCCAGATGCTTTGGAATTTCCGGACGCAGTTGATAGAACCAAAACGCTGTGGCAATGCCAAGCAAGCCGACGGCCACCGATGCAACAATCAATATCCATTCCATCGAGGGCGTGAGATGCAAATCGTGCGGCGTGAACACCGGCTCAAAATATCCTTCGAGGAAATTCGGACCCAGCACCTTGGGCATTCCAACAAAGCCGGCAATAATCGAGAAGAAGGCGAGAATCGCAAGCGGAATTGTCATTACGCTTGGCGATTCGTGCGGGTGAAGCGCGTGGTCAGATTCCCACCGCGCTGTTGTGCGGAACGTCAAGAAGAACGCACGAAAAACGTAGAACGCGGTCAGCCACGCCGTGAGCAAACCGATTGCCCACAAAATCGTGTGACCGGAGCCGAACGCGGCGGCAAGGATTTCGTCTTTGCTGAAAAAGCCGGACAAGAGCGGGAAACCGGCAATCGCCAGCGCCGCAACCCCAAACGTCGCGTACGTCCATGGCATCTTTTTCGACAAGCCGCCCAGTTTCCGCATATCAATAATGCCATTCATCGCATGCATCACACTCCCCGCCGCGAGGAAGAGCAACGCTTTGAAAAAGGCATGGGTCATCAGATGAAAGATGCCCGCGCCGTACGCCATCACACCCACCCCTAGGAACATATAACCGAGTTGCGAAATCGTGGAGTAGGCAAGGACGCGTTTCAAATCCATTTGCACGAGCGCAATCGTCGCCGCGTAAAGCGCGGTGAGTGCACCTATCCACGCCACAACTTCGGAGGAGAACGGCGCGAGTTCAAACAACACGTGCGAACGCGCAACCATATACACGCCCGCCGTAACCATCGTGGCGGCGTGGATGAGCGCGCTGACCGGCGTGGGACCTTCCATCGCATCGGGCAACCAAACGTAGAGCGGCAGTTGCGCCGATTTGCCCACCGCGCCGGCAAAAAGTAACAGCGTGATGATCGTGATGATCGGTGCGCCAGGCTGGAACCATTCATGCGCGCTTTCAAACACGCGCGCAAAATCGAGTGTGCCAAACGTGACGAAAATCAGCATCACGCCCAATCCAAAACCGAAATCGCCGACGCGCGTGGTGATGAACGCTTTCTTGCCTGCTGCCGCCGCTTCCGGCTTGTGGAACCAAAACGCGATCAGCAAGTACGAACACAAGCCAACGAGTTCCCAGCCAACGTACATCAGCAAATAGTTGTTGCCGAGCACGAGCATCAGCATCGAGAACACAAAAAGGTTGAGGTACGTAAAGAAGCGTCCGTAGCCCTCATCGTGTTCCATATAGCCGATCGAGTACACGTGAATGAGAAAGCCGACGCCGGTAACGACGAGGAGCATCAGCGCAGAGAGCGGATCCAGCAGGAAGGCGACGTCAACTTTGAAATCGCCGACCGGAATCCACGAATACAACGATACGTTGATGATGCGATGATGCTCGTCTTGCACTTGCATTGCCAAGAACATCAGAAGCGACACGATGAATGAAAGCCCAACGGTGCCGCACGCGATGACGCTGACAAGCCAGCGTGGCATCCGACGTGAAAAGATTGCGTTGATTACTGCGCCGGCGAGTGGCAATGCCGGCACGAGCCAGAGATAGTTGAACAAAGTTTTTATCCCTTGATGATATCAATTACATCGAAACACGTTATAACCTGCTCACCCATGCACACCATTCGTTGAAACGAACATCTATCACTCTCAAAACCCGCCGCGCGGGTTTGGCGTCCCTCACCTTCTCGCCCCAATCTGCAAAAACATCGGGCTGAAATATGGAATCAACCAGATGCACCATACCACCACACTAAATTTGTGAAAGTTCTTGATCCACTTTTCGTCTTGGCGCACCAAAACGATGGTTGCCCAAACCGCGTGGATGAACATCAAAAGAATTGCGATCACGCCGGTGATACCGTGCACATCGGCGGTCAGCCCACCCGCCATTTCTAGCATCAAGCCGGTGCCCCAAGTATCGCAGACCAGTCCCAGCCAAAAGAAAACTAGATGCCACGACTTGAGCCGACCTTGGAATCGCTCGCTCCACACGCCAATCGAGTAAAAGATCAGCGCTGAGGTGATAATGATGAATGGTGTTGTTGCGCCGGTCATTGAATCTGCCTCGTGATGAATTTGGGCTTGGCTAACTCACCGCAATCCTGTACCGGCACACGGCATCGCCCTTGGCGCGGCAGGCAACCTCTTGCACCTTGAAATTCTCGTCCCCCAAGCCCCACGCAATCACGCCAAAAATAAAACCTGCCGTCGTATGACACACCGGCACATCACTCTGCCAATCCATACAACTCGAACAGTACGGGTCTTCCCACACAAACTCATCGCCCTCTTCGTAGAATCTGATCTCTGTACCCATTTGATGACTGAATTCTTTCGAGACCCGTTCGAGCGCCAGTTTCACCTTCATTCGACGGGGTAACACACTGATCGCCATCTTGATGGCGTTGGCAAATGCAGCGTTTTCTTCGATAGCATTCTGGGCACGTCTGCGCCCAATGCGATTCAAAATTGCCCGCGCGCCGCGCGCGCCGTAAATATCGTACAACGCCCGATTGATGCGGCTGGCATATTCCACCAAGTGTCCGCCGCGCTCGGTATCGCTTGGCGGATAATGATCAATGTATTGCGGCAAACCCGCCGTGCGCAA
>DAOUAL010000100.1:0-5125 GCA_034433515.1 Anaerolineae bacterium
CGGGAAGGGTTGACCGCGTTGGAGTATTTTATCTCGACGCACGGCGCGCGTAAAGGTCTGGCGGATACGGCGTTGCGGACGGCGGATGCGGGCTATCTCACGCGCCGCTTGGTGGATGTGGCGCAAGAGGTCATCATTTACGAAGAAGATTGTGGAACGAATGCCGGGATTTGGATTGATGCCGGCTCCAAAGAACGCACCGGCGAAAGTTTTGCCGAACGGGTGATGGGGCGTGTAGTGGCACAATCCATTGCGGACCCCAAGACCGGCGAAATCATCATTCCCGCTGGCGAACTGATCACCGAACACAATTGGGGCGCTGTTGAAAAAGCCAAAGTCGAACGAGTCCATGTGCGCAGTCCGCTGACGTGCCAAGCCCGGCATGGTTTGTGTGCCAAATGCTACGGAAGCGATCTGGCACGTGGTGGCTTGATTGCGTTAGGCGAAGCGGTGGGTATTATTGCCGCGCAATCCATCGGCGAGCCGGGCACGCAATTGACGTTGCGCACCTTCCATACCGGCGGTGTGGCGGGCGCCGAAGACATCACCAGTGGTCTGCCGCGCATCGAAGAATTGTTTGAGGCGCGCGATCCCAAGGGTGAAGCGTTGATGGCAGAAATAGACGGCGTCGTGGAACTCTACAACGAAGAGGACGAACGCAAACTGCGTATCGTCAACTCACGTATCGAAGAAGATGAATACCCGTTGCCCAAAGGCACCAAGCCAACCATCGAGGATGGCGACGAGATCGAAAAAGATCAAGTCATTGCCCAAGGTGATCAAGACATTGTGGCTAAAGCCGAGGGCAAGGCATTCATCGAAAAAGATCGCATTGTGGTACGCCGTGAAATTCGTGACGAAGTGGTGCTGGATGTGCCAGCCTCGGCGCGGTTGCGCGTGGAAGAGGGTCAAGCGGTCAAAGCGGGTGATCAGTTGACCGATGGTTCCAAGAATCCGCGCGAGATTCTGCGCATCTTGGGCAAAGAAGCTTGCGAGATGTATCTGGTCGAAGAGGTG
The DNA here is from genome assembly GCA_034433515.1 of Anaerolineae bacterium. Lineage (GTDB taxonomy): Bacteria > Chloroflexota > Anaerolineae > UBA4142 > UBA4142 > DAOTXS01. The sequence continues at coordinate 1,018 of DAOUAL010000100.1, forward strand.
CAACGCGTGTACCGCTCGCAAGGCGTGAACATTCACGACAAGCATATCGAAGTGATTGTCAGCCAAATGTTGCGCCGCGTGCGGGTGCGCTCCTCCGGCGATACCGACTTGTTGCCCGGCGAAATCTTGGATCGTAAGGCATTTGAAGAACGGAATGCGCGCGTGATCGAAGCCGGCGGAAATCCAGCCACCTCGCAACCGATTTTGCTGGGCTTGACGCGCGCCGCGCTCGCCACCGAATCGTTCTTGGCGGCGGCTTCGTTCCAAGAAACGTCGCGTGTCTTGACCGATGCGGCGGTACGGGGTCGCGTGGACCAGTTGCGCGGCTTGAAGGAAAATGTCATCTTGGGCAAGTTGATTCCGGTGGGGACCGGGTTCAAACCCATGTCCACGACCTTGATTGATCTGGGACCCGCGCCCACTGTAACCGTAGATGACATCACAGACGAAGCCAGCGAACTGGCAGCGTAATTTGACACGAATCAGGTAATTGCGTATAATCCGCGTCCGTGAGTCGTGATAGCAAGTATGTCGCACGCATACAGGATGAACTTGCTGTCTGCAAACGGCGGCTCACGTTTACTGAGGTCACCCGCCTTCTCTAGTTTGAGGAAGGTGGAAAAGGGTTCCGCAAACAATCGTTGTCCGTGAGAGACAACGCGGAGACGCGATTGAGGGAGCGGAAGCCGGTGAACCCAAAATCCGCTTGGGAAGTTCAAGATGCCCTTCCTTCGCGTGGAGCCAGCAGGCGCGCCACGCGAACCTCCAAAAGCGGAGGGGCATTTTGTTGCCTAAAACAGGCAAAAGTGTCATGGAGGATTAGGTGCCAACCATCAATCAATTAGTGCGCAAAGGTCGCAAGCCGCAACCCAAAAAGACCAAATCGCCCGCACTGCGCTTTACGTTGAATACCTTGCGCAACAAGCAGGAACGCGGCAAGGGGTCGCCGCTCAAGCGCGGGGTCTGCACGGTCGTGCGGACCATGACGCCCAAGAAGCCAAACTCGGCGTTGCGTAAGATCGCGCGCGTGCGCCTGACGAACGGCATCGAAGTAACCGCGTACATTCCGGGCGAAGGGCATCAATTGCAAGAGCACTCGGTCGTGCTGATTCGGGGCGGTCGGGTCAAGGATTTGCCCGGCGTGCGCTATCATATTGTGCGCGGCGCGCTGGATACGACCGGCGTCGAAAAGCGGCGTAAGGGGCGCAGCAAATACGGCGCCAAGCGACCGAAAGAATCTGCAGCGGCTGCCGCCTAACCTAGCGTCTAGGAACTAGCGACTAGATTGTTGGAGGAGTTTTTCAAATGCCCCGACGTGGAAAAGTTGAGCACCATCCCATTGCTCCGGATTGTAAATACAATAGTGTTATGCTGCAATCGTTTATCAATCATGCGATGCTGCGTGGCAAAAAGAATACCGCAGCGCGCCTGGTGTATGGCGCCTTGGATATTATAGCGGACAAGACCAAAAAGAATCCGCTCGAAGTCTTTGAAACGGCGTTGCGCAACGCCGGTCCCAGCATCGAAGTACGGCCGCGCCGTGTCGGCGGGGCAACGCTCCAAGTGCCCGTTGAAGTGCCTGCCGCGCGCCGCACCGCGTTAGCCATGCGCTGGATTATTCAATTTGCGCGCGCACGCAGCGGTAAGAACTTTAGCGAAAAGTTGGCGGCTGAATTGTTGGATTGCGCCGCCAACCAAGGTTCGACCATCAAGAAAAAAGAAGAAACGCACAAGATGGCAGAAGCCAACCGCGCGTTTGCGCATTATCGTTGGTAATGTTCCGCGAACGGAATACACGCCACGGCGCCTGTGTGGCGTAGGACGTGTTCCGTTCGTTCAATTGATTGAGAGTAGTGTGGCAAGACTCGTTCCGCTCGAAAGAATTCGAAATATCGGTGTGATTGCGCACATTGACGCCGGCAAGACGACCGTCAGTGAGCGCATTCTGTACTACACCGGCAAAACATATAAAATCGGCGAAGTGCACGAAGGCACGGCGGTGATGGACTGGATGGAACAAGAACGCGAACGCGGCATCACCATCACCGCTGCCGCCACCACCGCTTTGTGGCGCGATCATCAAATCAATTTGATTGATACGCCCGGGCATATTGACTTTACCGCCGAAGTGCAACGCTCCTTGCGCGTGCTGGACGGTGGAATCGTCGTATTCGATGCGGTTGCCGGCGTGCAACCACAATCCGAGACCGTCTGGCGTCAAGCCGATCGTTTTGGCGTACCGCGATTGGCGTTCGTGAACAAGATGGATCGCATCGGGGCAAATTTCTTTCGCACGATTGAAATGATTGTGGATCGTCTCGGGGCGCATCCGGTCGCGATTCAATTGCCCATCGGTGCGGAATCGGCGTTTGAAGGTTTTGTAGATTTGTTGACGATGCAAGAAGTGATTTACGCCGAAGACCCAGATGTTCCGCCGGCAACACATCCTATTCGACCGGCGTTGCAAGAAGAAGCCGCCCAGCGGCGCGCGCAAATGGTGGAAGCGATTGCGGAAACCGACGAAGCCCTCACCGAAAAATATTTGGAAGGGCAAGACATTGCGGAAGCGGCCCTACGCGCCGCGCTACGCCGCGCCACGATTGCCGGGAAACTCGTGCCGGTGCTGTGCGGTGCCGCGCTCAAAAATAAAGGCGTGCAAGCCGTCCTCGATGCCGTCGTAGATTTTCTGCCATCGCCCATTGATATTCCGCCCGTGCGGGGGACGCATCCGGAGCATCCCGAGCAAGAGGAAATTCGACGTGCCGATGACAACGAGCCAGCGGCAGCACTGGCGTTCAAAATTGTCACCGATCCTTATGTGGGTCGTTTAGCATACATCCGGGTCTATTCCGGCAAGATCACCACCGGTCAAGCGTTGGTCAACACCACGCGCCGCAATCAACGCGAACGAATCGGACGCTTGGTGCGGATGCACGCCAACTCACGTGAAGAAATCAGCGAAGTGCTGGCTGGCGATATTGCCGCCATCATCGGACCCAAGAATACCTTTACCGGTGATACGCTGTGTGACGCGGAAAAACCGATTCTGCTCGAACCGATCAAATTTCCAGAGCCGGTCATTTCTGTGGCGATTGAACCACGCACCAAAGCCGATCAAGATAAAATGGCAGAGGCGTTGCGGCGCTTGGCAGAAGAAGACCCCACGTTCCGCGTCCGCACCGATGAAGAAACGGGGCAAACGCTCATCAGCGGAATGGGGGAATTGCATTTGGACGTCATCGTGGATCGTATGATTCGCGAGTTCAAAGTATGGGCGAAGGTGGGCAAGCCCCAAGTCGCGTATCGCGAAACGATCACACGTCCCGTCAAAGCCGAAGGTCGCTTTGTGCGCCAGACCGGTGGGCGCGGTCAGTACGGTCATTGCTGGCTCGAACTCGAACCGTTGGAAAAAGGCAAGGGCTTTGAATTCGAAGATGCGATTCGCGGCGGCGTGATTCCCAAAGAGTACATCCCCGCCATTGAAAAAGGGGTGCGCGAGGCACTCGATAGCGGCGTCATTGCCGGGTATCCGGTTGTAGATATCAAAGCGCGCTTGGTGGATGGCTCGTATCACGAAGTAGATTCATCGGAAATGGCATTCAAGATTGCTGGCTCAATGGCACTCAAAGCCGGCGTCCAAAAAGCCAGCCCGGTTCTGCTCGAACCGATTATGAAAGTCGAAGTGGTTGTCCCCGAAAACTTTATGGGGGACATTATCGGCGATTTATCGTCGCGCCGCGCCCACGTGGAAGGAATGGAATCGCGCGCGGGCGGCGTCACGGCAATCCGTGCCTTTGTGCCATTAGCCACGATGTTTGGTTACGCCACCGATCTGCGCTCCATCACGCAAGGTCGGGGAACATTTACGATGGAATTCGATCACTATGATCAACTTCCGGCGAACATCGCCGAAACAATTATCGGCGGACGCAAAGCCGGCGCTTAACTACTGTTCAGCAAAAGGGAGTTAAAATGGCAAAGCAAAAATTTGAACGCACCAAACCGCATGTCAACGTGGGCACGATTGGTCACGTGGATCACGGCAAGACGACCTTGACCGCCGCGATCACCAAAGTCTTGGCGCTGCGGGGTCAAGCCAACTTTGTGT
>DAOUAL010000101.1:0-59947 GCA_034433515.1 Anaerolineae bacterium
GCCGATAATCGCTATCGGCTATACGATGAGCAAGATATTGCGGATGTTCTGTTCATGAAGCAACACGTTCAAGCGGGGGTCTTGCCATCGCAAGCCAGTGCGTTGTTGCGTCAACGCCAAACTCGCTCCATCGAGACGACGACGCAGGAATCGCGCCAGCCGATTGTGGCAATGCAAGCTTCATTGTTGGAGGCGTTTGCGCGCTCGGACGAAGCGACCGCGCGTGAACTTTTAGATCAAGCATTTGCAATGGTGGCGCCGGAAAGTGTTGCCTTGGAAATTATTGAGCCAACGATGCGCGCTATCGGCGAGCGATGGGTGCGCAATGAACTGACGGTATGGCAAGAACATCTAGCGAGTAATGTTATCCAACAAAAACTTTTTTCGGTCTTGCAATCGCAACCTGAATCGCCACCGATGTCGCCTCATCTGGTTGCGGCGTGTGCTCCATCGGAAGAGCATCAACTGGGGCTGGTCATTTTTGCGTTGCTGGCGCGACGTCAAGGATGGCGCGTTTCGTACTTGGGGCAAGGCACACCACTTGCCGACATTCTTCATCTTGCACGTCAAGCCAAGCCGAACGCGATCGTTATTTCTGTAACGACCGTGATAGGGTTGGCGGGCTTGATTCCCTGGCTTGATGTGGCAAAGCGCCCTACGACGCCTTTGGTCTTTGGGGGCTATCTGCCGAACGTACTCCCCTCGTTGCGCGAGCATCTGCCGGGAAGTTGGCTGGGGGAGGATGTGATGGCGGCAGTTCGTCGTCTAACATCTGTGCAACCGTGCGAGCATTGTTGGACTCCCCCCAAGCGCGCTTGGCAGTTAGCCAATGCTTTGCAATCCCAACGTCTCAAGCTCGCTGGCAATGTGGCGTCCACGTTCATCGCAACTCTGCCGGCAACTCTGCAACGCAAATGGGATACCGCGAACATTAATTTCGCCACCCTCTTTTTGGTGGATGCGCTTTCGTGCGCGGTAGCGTTCGAGGTGCCGGACTTGATGGATTGGGAACACCAATGGATCATGGAAGCCATGCCGCCGCGTTCTGTATCGCCATCGCTTATCGCTAAACATCTTGAAACGTTCAAAATGATTTTGCGCAAGTCTTTTTCTGGCGATGAATTGCGATTACTCTATCCACTCATCAGGCGGATGGAAAAATAATTCGGTGTTCAGTGTCGAATGCCCGGGCAATCGTGGGCACTTTTGATTTCGGGAGGACCGTATGAAACGAATCATTATCACCGGCGGCAGCGGTCAAATGGGACGCGCCGTTGCCGCCGATTTATCGAAAGATGGGTACGAAGTGATTTTACTCAGCCGCAAGCCGGCAAAGGTCAGCGGCTTGCCGCCGAACGTGCGCGCGGAAAAATGGGATGGTCTCACGGCGCAGGGTTGGGGTCAACTCATCCATCGCGAAACGGCGATTCTCAACTTTGCCGGCGAGAACATTGGCATTCCACCGATTCCGTGGTGGTTGCCGGGTCGCAAAGCGCGCATTCGCTCAAGCCGGGTCAATGCCGGCCGTGCGATCGTTGAGGCGATCAAGCATGCCACCGAAAAGCCAAGGGTTCTGATTCAAGCGTCGGGCATCAACTATTATGGTTTGCGCGGTGATCAAATCACAACGGAAAAAGAATCGGCGGGAAATGATTTTGCAGCGAATGTTTGCGTCGAGTGGGAAGCGGCAACCGACGAGGTTGAGGCGATGGGCGTGCGTCGTGTGATTATTCGCACCGCGCCGAACCTGACCTACACCGGCGGCCTCTTGTTCTACCTAGCATTACCATTCAAACTGTTTGTGGGCGGTCCGATTGGCGGTGGCAAACAATGGTTTTCGTGGATTCACACGGTTGATCAAGTGCGCGCCATTCGTTTCTTGATCGAAAATGAAAACGCGCGCGGCGTTTATAACTTGTCTGCCCCCGATCCTAGGACAAACGCCGACTTTGGACACCTGATCGCGCGAGTATTGCATCGCCCCTATTGGTTTCCGGTCCCCGCGTTCGTCATGCAATTGATTTTTGGCGAATTGGGCAACTCGTTGTTGCTGGGAAGCCAACGCGTCATCCCACAACGCCTGCTTGATGCCGGGTTCAAGTTTCAGTTTGGCAATGCAGAGAGCGCCTTGAGCGATCTGCTGAAATAACTCCAAGGCTCATTCGCCTTCGGCGCACCAGCCGAGAGATGAAAATAAGCGGGTGTGGTCGTAGTACGGCGATTGATTGCCCGCGCGATGAATCGCGCGACTACAAACCTATTTTCAGAGGAGATCATGTGAACAATAAACGTCTCACGATAATTTTTCTGATCGTGTTCGTGGATTTGCTGGGATTTAGTTTGATTTTGCCCTTGCTTCCGTACTATGCCGCAACGTTCGGCGCGGACGCGTTCGTTACGGGCTTGCTCGTCGCGTCGTACGCCGTTGCACAATTGATCGGCGCGCCGCTCTTGGGACGTTGGTCGGATCGCGCGGGGCGGCGCCCCGTGTTGCTCATCAGCATTTTTGGTACGTTCATCGGATTTTTGTTGCTGGGTTTTGCAGGCGCACTCTGGATGCTGTTCCTCAGTCGGGTCATTGATGGTCTCACGGGCGGCAACATTTCGGTCGCGCAAGCGTACATCGCGGACGTGACGGACGAAAAGAATCGCGCCAAGGGGCTGGGAATGATCGGCGCGGCGTTTGGACTAGGATTCATCATCGGTCCTGCTGTGGGCGGCGCGCTGAGCGCGTTTGGCTACGCGGTGCCGGCGTTCGCGGCAGCGGCGCTCTCTCTCAGCAACTTGCTCGCGGTCTTTGTGTTCTTGCCCGAATCGTTGACCGCAGAACGTCGCGCGGCAATCGCAGCGCAAAAGAGACCACCGTTCACGCTACGCGCGCTGATCGTCGCACTCAATCGTCCGTGCGTGGGACCGCTACTGCATACGCGCTTCTTTTTCGGCTTGGCGTTTGCGTTGTTCCAAAGCGTCTTTGCGCTGTATGCGCAGTATCGGCTGGGACTCACCGCGCAGACGACGGGATACGTGCTGGCGTACGTCGGATTGCTTTCGGTGTTGGTACAAGGTGTCGCCATCGGCAAGTTGACCGCGCGCTTTGCCGAGAGTTGGCTCATCTTTGCGGCGAGTGTCGTGATGGGCTTGTCGCTGCTCGCGTGGGCGTTCGCGCCGAACTTGATTGCATTGCTCGTCATCCTCGCGCCGATGGCGTTCGCGGGTGGCACGTTGAACACGGTGCTGAGTAGCGCGTTGACCAAAGCGGTAACGCGCGAAGAGATCGGCGGGACGTTGGGCTTGGCGTCGTCGGTGGAGAGTGTGACGCGCGTCATCGCGCCAACACTCGGCGGATTCTTGATCGAGTTTTACGGCGCAGGTGCACCGGGAATCTTCGGCGCGTTGGTGATGGTGTGGGTGGTGACGTTTGTATGGCGTCGGATCATCGTCAATCCCGATCCACCGCTGGTGCTGGGCAAGATTGTTTGAGGAATAACGATGCGTAAGAATTGGCGTTGGTTATTGCTGGCATTGGTGGTGCTCATCATCGTGTTGGGTGTTGGTGTGGCAGTGGCGACGCGTCCGGCTGAACCAATGCCGCAAGCGTTAGCAGCGATGCAATCGGATGCGCAGGTGGACGTGGCGACGCGTCAATGGATTGTGTTCACGCCGCGTGCGCGTGAGCCATCGGCAGGGTTTATCTTTTATCCCGGTGGTTTGGTGGACGCGCGCGCGTATGCGCCAATGGCGCACGACATTGCGGCGCAAGGTTACCTTGTCGTCATTGTGCCGATGCCATTTAATCTGGCTTTCTTCGATGTGAATCGCGCGAAGGAGGTGATTGCCAACTATCCTGCGATCAAACGTTGGGCGATTGGCGGACATTCGCTGGGCGGTGTTGCCGCTGCAATGTTTGTCAAGAGTCATCCGCCGGCAGTTCAAGGTCTTGCGTTTTGGGCGTCGTATCCGGCGGAAGGGATAACCGATATTCCTATGCGTGTGCTTTCGATTTACGGTACGCAAGATGGTTTGTCCACGCCAGCCAAGATCAATGACTCGCGTGCCTTGTTGCCGGCAAATGCTCAATTCGTTGCGATCCCAGGCGGCAATCACGCGCAGTTTGGTTGGTATGGCGCGCAATCGGGTGATGGCATTGCCACGATTTCGCGCGAGGAACAGCAGCGCCAAATCGTTTCGACGATGGTGGCTTGGTTAAAACAAATGGTAGGAGAATGAAAGTGAACGATCTTTTGACGATTTTGAAAATCATCGCGGCGTTGGCAACGGCGGCAACCGGTTTGCTCGCGTTCGTCAAGCCCGATGCGACGTACGGATTCATCGGCTTGACTGCGAATGGCGCGCGCGGCGTTTCGGAAATTCGCGCGGTGTTTGGCGGCTTGTTCATCGCGCTGGGACTCACGCCGCTCTTTCTAGGCGTGCCCGCGTACCAGATGCTCGGCATCGGCTATCTGACGATTGCCGTAACGCGCGCGTTTTCCATCGTGTTCGATCAATCATACGCGCCATCGAACATTATCAGTCTCATTATCGAAATCGTGTTCGGCGTGATTCTAGTGATCTGAGAGGTCAGTATGTCTGTTCGAATTGTTACCGATAGTACCTGTGATCTGCCACAGGAGACAATTCAGAAATATGGTATTCGCGTGGTGCCACTCTACATCAATGTCGGCAAGCAAGGGTATCTGGATGGCGTGGATATGACGCGGCAAGAGTTTTATCAACTGTTGCCCACGTTCCCCGAACATCCCACGACTGCTGCACCATCACCGCTGAAATTTCGCTCGCTGTACGATTCGCTGGCGGATGAAGGCGCGACGCACGTCTTGTCCATTCACATCTCGAGCGCGCTGAGCGCCGTGATGGACGCCGCGAGTATCAGCGCACGCGAAACAACCTCTGTGCCAGTTACCGTGTTCGATTCGCGGCAGTTAAGTCTGGGTATGGGTTTTCTCGTCGAGACCGCCGCGCAACTTGCGGCACAAGGTCATGCGGTCGACGAAATCATCGCCGCGTTGAACGATCAAATCAAACGCTCGCATGTTTTCGCCGCGCTCGATACGTTGGAATTTTTGAAACGCAGTGGACGAATGAACGGCCTCATTGCGAGTTTTGGCACGCTCTTGCAACTCAAGCCGATTCTGACGATGTACGATGGCAAGCCGGGCGCCGAACGCGTCCGCACGCGCGAACGTGCCACGGAACGCATCCTCGAAATGTTGGCGCACGTGGGCACGATTGAGCGTGTTGCGATTGTGCATACGCACGCACACGCGCGCGTGGCAGAATTGCGCGAACGCGCCGCGCATCTCTTGCCGCCCGGCGATGTTCCGGCGGTGGACATTACGCCGGTCATCGGCGCGCACATCGGACCAGGCGCGGTGGGGTTCGCGGTGGTGTCAAAATGAGGGAAAAATTCCATGAAGCAAAATGATCTCAAGGCATTCGTTGCCTTTCCGGTTTTGATCTTGCTTGGTTTGGCAGTCGCGTGGGCAGGTAGTCAGGGCGGCAGCACATTGCTTGGAATTCCATTGTTCGCTTGGATGGTGGGGCTGGCGTTTGCGATTCAGTGGCTGGTCTTGATTCCGTCTTTTTTGCGCCAGACCGAGAAATTTTTCGATCTCACCGGGAGTCTCACCTACATTGCGATAGTGACGCTTGCCCTGTTGCTCAGCCCCGGCTTTGATGCGCGGTCAATGCTTCTCTGGGCGCTGGTGGTGATTTGGGCGGCACGCCTTGGAACGTTTCTGTTCCGCCGCATCCAAAGAGCCGGCAAGGATGATCGCTTTGATGAACTCAAACCTTCGTTCGTTCGATTCTTGAACGTTTGGACGATTCAAGGTTTGTGGGTAACGTTCACCGCCGCTGCGGCGTTGGTGGCGATTACGACGACGCAGCGGAAAGAACTCGACGGGTTTGCTGTCATCGGCTTGCTCGTGTGGATGTTTGGTTTTGCGTTCGAAGTGATCGCCGATGCGCAAAAGAGTCGTTTCAACGCTGACCCAGCCAACCAGGGCAAGTTTATTCAAATCGGTTTATGGTCGCGTTCGCGTCACCCCAACTATTTCGGCGAGATTGTGCTGTGGATCGGTATCGCGATCATTGCGTTGCCGGTTTTGCAGGGCTGGCAGTGGGTCGCGCTGATTTCGCCGGTGTTCGTCACACTTTTGCTCACGCGCGTCAGTGGCATTCCGTTGCTGGAAGCCAAAGCGGATAAAAAGTGGGGCGGTCAACCCGATTATGAAGAATACAAAAAAAGAACGCCAGTCTTGATTCCGCGAATATGATTCTGGCGAGGACAGAAGATGGAAGCTTGGTTTTCCGTCATTCGTCCTCCCTCTTCGGTCTGGTTAAAGGAGTTGTTCATTCGCTGTTGGTGCACCAGCAGGCGGGTGAGCTCGTAGTACGGCGATTGCTCGCCCGCGCGACTACAAGCCTATTTTCAAGGGAGTAAACAATGAACATTGCAAAAATTATTTCGATAGTTGGTGTGTTGGCAATGACGATTGTGCTCGCTAACGGATTGATCAACGGCAACATCGCCGCTGAAGGCGCGTGGCTCTTAGCGCATCCTTGGGGCATCGTCTCGCTCGTTGATTTGTATGTTGGCTTTGCACTTTACTCGATTTGGATCGCGTACCGGGAAAAATCAGTGCTCAACGCGGTGGTGTGGATTGTGTTGATGATCGTGCTGGGTTTCTGGGCAGGCGCGCTCTATATGTTCCTTGCACTCTACGCGAGCAAGAGCGATTGGAAAAAGTTTTGGCTTGGCGCGCGGGCTGGATAATTCGATGACTTGGACAAATGCTCTGCGTTGTCCGCGCTGCAATGCGTGCAGAATGATGATTAGCCAAAAATCGAAGGGTGAGTTGTTGCCAGAGCGCGGCGAGGCGGTTTGCGATCAGTGTGCGGCACGCTTCCCGATTCGCGATCACGTGCTCGATTTGGCGCAACGCGGCGACATACGGTTGCTCACGCTCGCGGGATTGAGTAATGACGCGCCATTCTTGCCCTGGGGCTATGAAAATGTTTGGCGACCGCGTTCGCTCACAATGTTATCTGGCGAAAAATTTCCGGTCGCGCGCGAACTTGCCTTGCTGAATGATTGGCTCGATGCCCAGCCCGGCGAGTTGATTGTTGATTTGGGTTCGTCTACCGATCTGTACGCGCGTGGGATTGGCAAACGAGAACCGGCGGCAACGATTGTTGCTGTGGATATGGCGATGGGAATGTTGAAAGCCGGGCGCCAATATGCGTTGCGCGGTGGCGTGAAGAATATCGCGCACGTGCGCACCCCAGCCCAGCGGTTGCCCTTTGCCGATGGGACGATGGATGCGTTGGTGTGTGGTGGTTCACTCAACGAGTTTCGTTCAATGGACGAGGCGTTGTGCGAGGCGCGCCGCGTGGTCAAGCCCAGCGGTCGAATGTTTGTTATGAGTCTGTTGGCGGCGACGCAGATGCCGGGCAAGTTAGCGCAGTGGGGCGCGCGAATGAGTGGGATTCGTTTCCCCTCGCTTGACGAGTTTAATCACACAGTTGAAACCGCTGGTTGGAAAGGTGAACGGCAACAGGTTTATGGTATCGTTGCATTTACGCTGATGAGACCGGTGAGCAAGGAGTAGTTTAATGTCAGAGAGATTTTTGCACGCCCAGTTACGGCGAATGCGCGCAATGAATTTCAAATATCACGCGCTCTTTTTTCGTCAGATCAATTTCTGGATTGCGGTGAATGTTGTTTTGCTTGTGGCCAGTTTGCTCGAGCCGCTGCGCGCGGCGGCGTTGTTGATCCCGTATCTTGTTTTGTATGCGGCGATGCAGGGCGCGTTTCACTTTCATTACATCATCTTGGCACGACGCTATGCGCGTGCGCTTGAACAAAAACTCAATCAGTTGAACGGCAAAAATTTGCTCATTGCGCACAAGTTGGAAGACGCGTACTTGTTTCCGCTTGCTGCGCCGCGCTTTGTGGGGGTGAGTCTGGGAAATCTGTTGTCGTTTTTCTCAATAATCACATTGCATTATGGTATTGCGGGTACGTTGCTATGGGCGTTGGCGTTGTATCGCGTGTGGCAATTGTTGCCGCAATTCGCACCGAACTTTGCACCGCTCGATGTCTATGTGCCGGTGACGATCGTGTGGACGCTGGCAAATATGTTTTACTTGGTATGGTACTTTGTCGGTCAGCGGGATGAGCAACGCGTGCAAACTTTGTTGGACGAATTTACGATGGAGAAATCATAATGTCTATTCCCCTTTATCTATCGCTCAAAGAAATATGGCGCAATCGCGGACGATTCTTGCTATTCAGTCTCGTGATCGCGCTCATCACGTTACTGGTGCTCTTCATCGCTGCGCTCGCCGATGGGTTGGGGAATGGCAATCGCGAATATCTGCAAAAGTTGAACGGCGAACTCGTCGTGTACAAAGCGAACGTTGATCTTGCGATCGGGGCGAGTCAATTGAATCGCGGCAAGTTGGCAGAGATCAAGCGTGTGCCAGGGGTGCGCGATGCGGGCCAGGTCAGTTTTAGCAGTGTGGTGCTTGTGCTCAATGCCGGCAAAAAGTTGAATGTCGCCGTGATTGGTGTTGAACCCGGTAAACCGGGCGAGCCGCCGGTGGTGCAAGGCAATCCACTGGAGCAAAAACGCGGTAAGGAAGCGATCATTGATCGCAATGTGGCACTGCGCACCGGTTATCAAGTTGGCGATGAAATCACGATCAAGACCATTCAGGGAACCAAGGAAGAACGGTATGTGCTTCGCGTCGTGGGAATCACGGACGGTCGTCAATTTTCGATTCAGCCGTCCATTATCGTCTCACAAGATACGTTCAATCTGGTCAAGCCGGGCGCACTACCAAATCCCAATCCCGCCGATTTGATTTCGAACGTTATCGTCGTGCAATTGCAAGAGCCAGCACGTTGGAAAGAAATGGCGGCGGTTTTGGAAAGCGAGGTAGATGACATCCAAGCCGTTGATCGGGTGACCGCGTACGAGAATACGCCGGGCTATAGCGCGCAACAAAGTACGTTGAACACTCAGCAATTCTTTTCACTGTTGATCGGCGTGTTGGTGATTGGGGGATTTTTCCAAATCCAAACATTGCAAAAAGTTCCGCAGATCGGCATGCTCAAGGCGATTGGCATGCCGAATCGAATCATTGCGTTTGCCGCGCTGACGCAAATCGTTTTGGTGACGGTGATGGGGGTGACAATCGGTACGGCGTTCACGTTGTTGCTCTCGCTCTCATTTCCGCCGACGATTCCAATCATTTTTTCGCCCGCCGCGGTGATCGTCAGCATTGTATTGTTGATGGTGATCGGACCGCTGGGTGGCTTGATCTCGGTGCGGTACGCGTTACGTGTGGAACCTCTGACCGCGCTGGGTCTCTCATCGTAAAATGATTACCGCAGAGAATACACAGAAAGAAATAATCTTCTCCGTGACCGCGGTGTGCTCTGTGGTGAAAAACGGAAGAAAGATAAAATGCCAAACTCATTGGAAACGAGGGCAGTAGCAAAAATTTACAAGACCGACACCGGCACGACGCGCGCGGTGGATGGCGTATCAATTTCTGTAGCGAAGGGTGAATTTGTCGCGCTCGTAGGTCCCAGCGGCTCAGGGAAAACATCGTTGCTGGCAATGCTCGCGACGTTGCTCAAACCGAGTGAAGGCGAAATCATCATTGATGGTCAAGTCTTGGCCAAGATGAACGATCAAGAGCGGACGCGCTTTCGCCGCGAGAAAATCGGCTTCACCTTTCAAGCGAACAATCTTGTGCCGTACTTGACCGCGCTCGAAAATGTCGCGTTGATGTTGCAATTGAATGGCAAGTATGATCGGGCGGGGCGTGAACGTGCCAAAGAATTGTTGGCGCGGCTGGGTTTGGGAGAACGCTTGAATCACTTGCCACGCCAATTGTCCGGTGGTCAACAACAGCGTGTCGCGATTGCGCGTGCGTTGGTGCATAATCCCGCCCTCGTCCTTGCCGATGAACCGACGGCGAGTCTTGACACCGAACGTGCGTATCAGGTTGTCGAAACCTTTGCGAATCTGATTCACGAACAACAGCGCGCCGGCATTATGGTGACACACGATTTGCGTATGACCGAGTTTGCGGATCGCGTGATTCAAATGATGGACGGCAAGGTGAAACGCATCATTCGTGATCGCAATGAAATCAAAGCATTTGCGGCAGGGCGCTCGTCGCTTGCCCAGCCCGCCGAACCCATCGAACGACCACGGCAACTCAAGTTCAACGATCTTGCGCCGGATGTGCCGATTTTGACAGCCAGCGGTGAGCAGATTCAATTATCGTCGTTGTGGAAAGAGAAACCATTGTTGCTAGTATTCACGCGCCATTTTGGTTGCCCGCAATGTAAAGAGATGCTCGATCAGTTGACGCAGAACAAAGACGCTTTGGAAAGTGCGGGACTAACCATTGCTGCGGTTACACAAGGCAAGCCAGAGGAGACGTTAGAGTTTTGCAAGCGCCAAGCTCCCGGCATCGTTTGCCTCTCCGATCCAGAACGTCAGGCGTACCGGGCGTACGGTTTGGGGCGCGGAACGGCGTGGCAAGTGATCTTGTCGCCGGCAGTGATTCGCGGCACCGCGCGGGCGCGTGAGCACGGCCACACTGCCGAGTTGCCACCGCCCGGTCAAGATGTGATGCAAATGTCGGGCACGTTCATCATTGGGACCGATGGACGCATTCGCTTGCCGTACTATTACGAGAACATCGCCGACCACGCGCCGATTGATTTGCTCTTGAACGGCGTGCTCGGAACAAGGTGGAGCCAACCGTTTAGTGGAGCAATGGGATAAGCGAAGTGTCGTTTTGGGTTGATCAATGCAACGAATCATCTGGTGGTTGCGGCGCGATTTGCGCTTGAACGATAACATCACACTGCATTACGCTCTGCACGATGCGGCAAGCGTGATCCCCGTGTTCGTCCTCGACCCGCGCTTGCTCGATAGCGACAAACTCGCGTCCGCGCGCAAGCAATTTCTTTTCGATTCGCTCGCCGATCTCGAGGCACGACTACGCGAGCGTGGTGGGCGATTGATTGTGCGGCGTGGTGAGCCAGCGCGCGAGTTGAGGCGGTTGGTGAAAGAGACCCAAGCCGATGCGGTTTACTTTCATCGCGATTATACGCCGTACGCCAGACGACGCGATGGGCGAGTTGTGAATGCGCTCAACGCACTCGGCGTGCGCGTCGAAGTGTTCGACGACAACTATCTCGCCGCGCCCGAACAGGTGTTGAAAGACGATGGCACGCCGTACACCGTGTTCACGCGCTTTCGATTGCGCTTTGACGAGCGCGTGATCGTGCCGAATCGTTACGCGACGCACGGCGATTTGAACACACCGCGCGAGATCGCGTCGCTCGATTTGCCGCGCGTCGAGCGTGAGCAGCGTTTTGCGCGCGGCGGCGAGACCGAAGGGCTGAAACTGGCGCGCGCGTTCTTTCGTCGTGCGGATGGTTTGCGCGCGTATCGCGCCATGCGCGATTTTCCCGCGTGCGATGCCACGTCGCATCTTTCGCCGCATTTGCATTTGGGCACCGTGTCGGTGCGTGAACTGGTGCGCGCGGCGCGCGAAGCCAATGCGGGGAGGCATGGTCAAGCGTGGATCAATGAACTGGTGTGGCGCGAATTTTATTCGACCATCTTGTGGCATTTTCCGTACGCCGCGCGTGGCGCGTTTCGGCGCGCGTACGAACAGATCGCGTGGGAGAACGATGCAGAGAAATTCGCGGCGTGGTGCGCGGGTTGCACGGGCTATCCGATGGTGGATGCGGCAATGCGGCAACTGAATGCGACGGGGTGGATGCATAATCGTGCGCGGATGATCGTTGCGTCGTTTCTCACCAAGGATTTGCTGATTGATTGGCGCTGGGGCGAAAAATATTTTTTGCAACGTTTGATTGACGGTGACATCGCATCGAACAATGGCGGTTGGCAGTGGGCGGCGGGAACCGGCACCGACGCGCAGCCGTTCTTTCGCATCTTCAATCCGGTTTTGCAGGGTGCGCGTTTCGATGCGGACGGTGCGTACGTCAAGCGGTGGGTACCCGAACTCGCGCGCGTGCCAGCAAAATATATTCACACCCCTTGGAGGATGCCGGCGGATGTGGCGCGGCGTGCTCAAGTGGAAATCGGCAAGGATTATCCAAAGCCGATGGTGGATCACACGCTTCAACGCGAGCGTGCGTTGGAATTATATCGAAGGAAACACTAAACCGAGGTCGCTGCCTCGGTTTAGTTAATCGGAATAAATCGCTTGGTAAATCGCGGTGGCAAGTTTTTCTGCCGTGATCGGTTTGGTCAGCATCGTGGGGGCCCCCAATTGTACGATTGCTTGATGACTCTCGTTCGAGATGCCTTCATAGCCGCCCATCATCACCACCGGTAATCGTTGATACCGCTCGCGTAATTGGCGCAAGACGGCAATGCCGTCAATCTGGGGCGACTTGAGGTCTAGCAAAATCAAATCCGGGGCTTGTTCTTCAATCAGAGGCAAGATCATCAAGTCGTCGTTGGCTTCGATCACCTGATAGCCGGCGTTGTGCAGTAACACCGCAATCAATTTACGGCTCTCCGTTTCGCTTTGTGCGACCAGAATGGTTTTAATGCACCCGGCTGTGAAGACGCGTCGAACGTGTTGTAAAAGAAGAGGTTCGGTGAAGGGTTTGCCAAGATAATCAACGGCACCCAGTAATTTCCCTTCTTCGCGGTCTGCCAAGACGGACACGATCATGACCGGAATGGTCTTGGTCTCCGGGTATTCTTTGAGCGCTTCGATGACTTGAAATCCGTTGAGATCTGACAACAGCAACTCTAAGGTGATGAGGTCGGGTTTTTGCGTGCGTGCCATTTCGATGGCGGTTTTGCCATGATGCGCTACACTCACACGATAGCCCGCCCGTTCGAGATAGAGACGCATCATATTGGTCAGATCAACGTCTTCGTCCACGATGAGAATGGATCGTTCCGCGAGGACGGCGCGGGTTTCCTTTTGGATGTGGGGTTCGATCGGCAGGGTAAAGGAAAAAGTGGAACCTTGGTTAGGGATGCTGGTAACGAAAATTTCGCCGCCTTGCATTTCGACCAGCGAGCGCGTGATGGCGAGTCCTAGCCCGGTGCCGGGGCTCTGCTGCGTTACCCGGTTCTTGGCGCGGAAGAAGCGCGAGAACAAGTGCGGTTGATCTTCGGGGGAGATGCCGATGCCATTGTCTTGGACATCAACGCGGACATGATCGTTCACCGGTCGAATGGTGATCGCAATCGTGCCACCGTTCGGCGTGTATTTGTGGGCGTTTGAAATGAGGTTGGTGAGAATCTGTACCACGCGATCGTTGTCTGCCCACACCGGTGGAGTATTGGGTGCCAGATCCAGAGTAACATGTTGTTGTTTGTCATTGATGAGGGGGCGCAACGTGTTCACCACTTGGCGTGCAAGCAAAGTAATGTCCACCGCTTGCAAGTGGAGATCCAGACGGCCAGCATCAATGCGTGACAGGTCCAACAAATCGTTGATGAGTTTGACCAACCGATCGGTATTGGTCTTGATAATGTCCAGAAACTCGCGTTGTTCAGGGCTGACCTCGCCGGTCGCGCCGCTTTGGAGCAAATCCACATAACCCTTGATCGAGGTGAGGGGCGTGCGGAGTTCGTGCGATACCATCGAGAAAAATTCATTGCGTAGTCGTTCTACCTCGCGTTCATGGCTAACATCGTGAAAGATGTACAGACGCCCCAGGAACTCGTTGGTGCTGGTGCGCACCGGCGTGGAGACGAGTTGGTACTCGCGCAGTTTGGGCGAGGTTTGGACAATCAGGTTCGTAACGTATTGTTCGGGATTTTGCAGGGTATGGCGAATATGTCTGAGTAATCCCTCCGGGTCTTGAAAGAGTTGAGCCAATTCGGCTCGATGGTCTTGAATGGTGTGTGCGTACAATTCGCGTGGGTGCTTGCCAAAAAAATTTCGGCAGAAACTCCAATTCACGGCGACAATGCGCTCGTCCGGTGAGATCATCAGGATGCTGTCGGTGGTGGCATCGAGCAAGGCGCGGGCGCGGGTTTGCGCCCGTTCGATATCTTGAAATGTTTTTTGGAGTTGGGCTTCGGCGCGGCGACGCTCTTCCAATTCTTGGCGCAACTCGGCGGTCAGGCGCGCACTTTCGAGCACTGGGCTGGTGGCGTTCGCCACATTTTGCGCCAACGTAATCTCGTCAGTGGTAAAGACGCGCGGTTGATCAGATTCCAAACCGAGTGTACCAATCACTTGGCCCCGCACAATGATCGGGAGAATCAACAACGTTACCGTGCCACGTTCCTTCTCCATTTGATGCAATGCCGGTTGGCGGGGATCGGTCTGTGCATTTTCGATCACGAGCGGTTTTTGATTTTCGATGACGTAGCGTGTCGCTTCGTTTCCTTCCAGCGGTAAAATGATTCCCAATGCCGAAGGTTTGCCCGGCGTGCGATATTCAGCCACGACGGTTTCGTGGGTGCGTTCCGCGTTGAGGAGTGCTACGCCGGCTTGGGGCAGATCGAGTGCGCGCGCCAATTCTTGGCAGATGGTTTCCAAAATTTGGTTGGGTTCCAGCGAGGAGATGGCAGTGGCGATAACTCGATTCAGAAGGAGGGTTTCACGGAATTGACGTTCGAGCGCGGCTTGGCTGGCGTGTTGACGGGCAAGGCTTGCTTCCAGCATCTTTTGCGTCGCGCGGGTTTCGTGCATCGCTTGCCGGATCAGCACCCACGACCAGATAGCGTACGCGACGGCGATGAGGAACGCAATCACGAAAAATTGTTCGTTGATGTTGGTGAGGGCATAAAAAACAATGCCCCAGGTTACCACGAAGAACAGGATCGTGAGAATGACCCACCGTACGCTGGCTTGCTCAAGCGGATTGCGTCTCATCGTCTCTTATACTCAATCTCGATTGTTTGGAAAAATCCAAGCCCAGAAATCAGGGCAAGCGGCTGGCTCGCCCCTTGAATTCTCAACTGTATTCAACTTGCGAATAGCGAACCAATTTCTCTAGACGATGGGTGGCTTGAATGCGGCGCACGGTGCCAGAGCGTGAACGCATCACCAACGATTCGGTGGTGGCGCCCTTGGCGGTATAGTGGACGCCGCGCAACATTTCGCCATCGGTGATGCCGGTAGCAGAAAAGAACACGTTATCACTGTTGACTAGATCGTTGATCGTGAGCACCTGGTTCAAATCGAATCCCCTTTGGCGAGCGTATTCGCGTTCGATTTCGTCACGGGGCCAGAGTTTGCATTGCATATCGCCGCCCATACACTTGAGCGCGGCGGCGGCAATCACGCCCTCCGGCGATCCCCCGATCCCAAAGAGAATGTCCACGCCGGTCCCTTCCAGTGCGGTCGCAATGCCAGCCGCCACATCGCCATCGGGAACGAGTTTGAGGCGCGCGCCACATGCCCGGACGGCATCAATATACTTTTGATTGCGCGGACGATCCAAGATCACCGCGGTCAAATCTTGCATCGGCTTGCCTTTGGCTTTGGCAACGGCGTTGAGATTGTCTTCGACCGGCGCATCAATGTTGATCACGCCGCGTGCTTCTTCGCCCACACAAATCTTGTCCATATAGACAATGTGACCCGGCGCAAACATCGAGCCACGATCCGCAATGGCGATCACCGAAAGCGAATTGGCAAGCCCCAACGACAGCAAGCGTGTGCCATCAATTGGATCAACGGCAATGTCTACGAGTTGTTTTTCGCCGGTGCTATTTTCAACGGCACTGCCAATGCGTTCGCCATTGTAAAGCATCGGTGCTTCGTCTTTTTCGCCTTCGCCAATGACCACCACGCCGTCAATGTTGATTTGTCCCAGCAACAAACGCATCGCGTTGACGGCAGCAGCGTCTGCCTTGTTCTTGTTGCCACGTCCCATCCAACGTGCCGCAGCGAGCGCGGCTCCCTCCGTAACTCGAACGAGATCCAGTGCAAGATTGCGATCTAATTGTTGTGGCATGCAACATTCCCCTGTGTTTTGATTTGGTTAAATTTTATCACACATCATTATCTTTGGGCAAGCCCGGGTTGGAATATCTTAGGGCTTTGTCCAAGCCGCGTCGGGCGCATCAATTCGCGGGCTCACCGAGCCGACGTAGGTCGGCTTCGGGTGGTGTCGCAAACGTTCACGCAGAAGAGTGTACAGACGAGTCGCCGACTTGTCTCTATCATCGAAATCGAAAGAGCGTGAACGCTTGCGATTGCAGCGGTTTTAACCGCCCGTCAATAGACTTTGACAAAACCCTACCTCTTGTTTGACGCATCTTTTCACATTAGATACAATGCACACAACGGAGGTGGGTTGTGAAGATCAAATTACTTGCTCTCAGTTGGCTTTTGTTCATCGTCGCGTGTGGTACGCCAACGACTTGTCCAATCACTCCTACTCCCACCTCACCTGTTGTGTCGTCAACCCCCACGTCAGTGCCTTCTTTCACCTCCGCTCCAAGTGTCCTCGGCGTCCGCGAACGAATCGTCTTGCGCGATTTGCCGGGCATCGGTCGCAATCCGTACGCCATTGCCGTGCTCGATGGCAAGGTGTACACCGTGAACAGCACGACCGATAATGTCGCCGTCATTCAAAATGATCGCGTCACCAAGTTCATCGCGGTTGGCAAGCGTCCCAATGGAATCATTGCCGATGCCGTGCAAAAACGACTCTATGTCTCGAATGGCAATGACAAGACCATCAGCCTCATTGCGAATGATCAAGTAACACTCACGACCAGCATCGGCGAGGATGCGGAAGCGTTGGCGCTGATGGACAATCGTTTGTTTGTGGGCGCGCGCTCTAAAGGACTTGTCCTGGTGCTCGATCCAAACACGTTGCAAACCCAAACGACGATTACGATCCCGGGCTCGTTTGGCGTCATCAACTTTGCCGGCGACCCGGTGCATCATCGGCTTTATGCCGCGATTTTTGACAAGGTTGCGATCATTGACGCAACGACCTTGCGGGTCGCGCGTATCTTGGATGTGCCCGGAAGTTATTACACTTTGCTCGCCAATCCGGCGAACGATAGTGTGTTGGTTGCCGTGTACGAATCAGTAACAAACGCACAATATCTAGTCGCGCTTGATCCGGGGTCTGGCACCAGGCGTGGGCGCGTGAAAATCGGTGGAGATCCGCGCGGCGCAATTCTCAACGCCGATGGTTCGCGCATCTACATCGCTAACTCGTTTTCTAACACCATTTCCATCATCAATGCGCGCGACTTGACTGTCATCAAACAAGTATCGGTTGCGCTTAGACCACACGCGCTTGCGCTCGATGAATCTGCGCGGCGTCTCTATGTGGCTAATTTGGACAGCGATAACGTCAGCATCATTGACACATCGTTAGATCAACTCGTGGCCACGATTCCAATCAAAATGAATCTCACCGCACTGATCACCAACGAGACCAATCGCGTTTACATTGCCAGCGCGTCCACCGATTCTGTGTTTGTCCTCGAAGGGGCGCGCATCGTCAAAGAGATGAACGTGGGGCGCAATCCCGTTGATCTCGCGCGCGATTCCAAAACGAATCGGCTATACGCCGCAAACAGCGCGGAGGGCACCTTGGCGATCATTGATGAAACGAATTTCGATGTGCGCATCACACTGCCGATCACATCGTTCCTGACAACCGTCGCGGTGGACAGTGCGCGGGCGCGTCTGTTTGCCGGCGATGTGATCTTGGATGCGAATACCCTCGCGACCATTGGGCGGCTCACGATGCGTGGGATTACGCTCAATTCGGTGATCACGCCCGAGTTGATTCGCCTGAATCCCAGCATCAATCGGATCTATGCGTTTGGAGGCAATGGTGTGCCCGGCTCGAATAGTCGGCGGGTTACGTACAGCATGGATGGCACAACGATGCAACAACGCACCACGCTCGCGTATGCCGGCAACAGCGAGCATATCGTCATTGACCTGGAAACGAATCGCGTGTTTATGGCAGGGATGCATCCGCTGGCGTTCACGTACGAACTGGGCGTGTACGATGCGAACGATGCCAAGGTGTTTGGGCTATCATTGCCAACGCGTGTAAGGGGGATGGCGTTCAATCCGCAAACGCATCACTTGTTTCTCGCGCAAGAAAATTCGATTCTCGTCCTTGATTCTAATTCGTTTGGCCAAGTGATGAATTTGAGTGTGAATGCGCCCGGCAAAATGGTTCGGCTGGGCAACACAATCTATGTCGCAAATCGTGACGATGGTTCGATTACCCTCATCGAAGATGTAGCGATGCCGACGCCGCCATCGCCCACACCAACCTGGACACCGTCACCTTTACCAACGCTCGCGCCGCTACCCACGGTCGCTCGGACAGCAACGCCCAGCGCGCGCATCACGCCATTACCCACGTGTGCGATGCCGGTGTCAACGCTCATCGCGCAACGCTGGGCAAATAACTTGGGGACGCGGCTTGGTTGTCCCATCGAAAACGCGCGAACGGTAAACCTTGTGTTCCAGATGTTTGAACATGGCACAATGTTTTGGCGTGAAGATGAAAAACGGATCATCGTCCTGTTCAACGATCGTAGTTGGAGTGTGTTCGATGATACGTGGGGAGGCGGCGCGGAAGATTCTTGCCCCAGCATCGGCGTGAGTGTCGGCATCAAACCCAAGCGCGGCTTTGGCAAAGTGTGGTGCGAACAATCGGTGGTGCGTGCCCAAATGGGTGCCGCGACCTCTCCCGAACAAGGTCCCTATGCAAGTACGTTGCAACGTTTTGATCGAGGATGGGTGTTTGGCGGTCCCGAAGGCGGCTTGGTGTATGTTCTATTCAACGATGGCAAATGGGAATGAAAATTGTTGTGGTGGGTGCAACCCGCATCATCTTTTGGCAACTGTGGTGACGCATGCTCAAACAGATTCTCACGCGCGAGACGTTATGGGGTCCGAATCAGGAAGATTGATGCGCGGTGTTTGGACGCGATCGGCGTTCCAAGCGCAACTGACCAACGGTTGAAAGGATTAGAGGGAAACAATGAATGATCAGCTCAAACCACTGTACGACGCAATCGTTAATGGCGATCAAAAACAAGCGGTAGCTCACGTGCAAGCCGCGCTCGATGCCGGGCTTGATCCCATCGTTATTCTCAACGAAGGGATGATCCCCGCAATGAAACACGTGGGCAAGTTGTTTGAAGACGGCGAATATTTTGTGCCCGAAATGTTGATCGCCGCGCGGGCAATGCAATCTGGTTTGGCGTTGCTCAAGCCGCGTCTCGTGCAATCGAATTATCAACCGATTGGCAAGATTGTGTTGGGCACGGTGAAAGGCGACTTGCACGACATTGGCAAGAATCTCGTTGCGATGATGCTCGAAGGCGCGGCGTTTGAAATCATTGACCTGGGGGTAGATGTTTCGCCGGAGAAATTTGTGAATGCCGTCAAGGAACATCAGCCGCAGTTGTTGGGGATGTCAGCGTTACTCACAACGACGATGCCGAGTATGAAGACAACGATTGACGCGCTCAAGACCGCCGGCTTGCGCGATTCGGTTAAAGTGATGATCGGTGGCGCGCCGGTTACCGAGGCGTACGCCAAGCAAATCGGCGCGGATGCGTACGCGCCGGATGCCAGCCGCGCTGCAACGCTGGCAAAATTACTGATCGAGTGAGGTGATCGTATGGCAAAGATCATTGATGTGGCGATGCTCGATTGGCAAACGGTGCGGCCGGATGTGGCGCAAGGAGTATTGGGTAAAACACTTTTCGATGACAAGGTCAAGGTGGTTTTGACACGACTCGAACCCGGTGCCAAGTTTGTGCCACATCGCGACTCGTATGGGCATGTGTTGTACTTTCAGAGCGGCGAAGGGTACGTGCGGGTAGGTGATCAAAAAACCAATGTGCGTCCCGGCATCGTCGTTCACATTTCTGCCGGTGAAGAACACGAATACGGCAACAACGGCGATCAAGATTTGGTGCTGATTTCGTTGAATATCCCAAGTTTGTAGCGTATGCTTTGTGCATGACGAACTCATCAAAGAGGAAAAATCATGACAGACCATTCCTGGGTCAAGGAATTTCCCGGCGCGGTAACGGTGTGTGATCAGCAAGGCATCATTCTCGAAATGAACGACCAAGCGGCGAAGGCGTACGAGAAAGAAGGGGGACGCGCCTTGATCGGCAAGAATGCTTTGGATTGTCATCCCGAACCGGCGCGCGCCAAATTACAACATCTCTTGGACACCCGCCAGAAAAATGTGTACACCATCGAAAAGAAGGGCGTCAAGAAATTGATTTATCAATCGCCGTGGTACGACAAGGGCGAATATCGTGGTGTGGTCGAATTGGCACTTGAGATTCCGTTCGAGATGCCACATTTTGTTCGTCAGCCGAGATGAATATGCAATCGAATAAGAAACTCGCGCTCGTGAATGGCCAAGTCGTATTGTGCGATTCGGTTACACAAGGCAAAGCAGTGGTCATTGACGAGGGCAAAATCGTTGGTGTGGCTGATGCTGGCACGCTTGGTTTGGATGTAGAACGCATTGATGTCGGTGGACGATACATCACACCCGGCTTGATTGATCTTCACACGCACGGTGCGCTGGGACACACCTTCAACGAGCCAACGGCAGAAGCGTTTGGAACGATTTGCGCGGAGAATGCGCGGCGCGGGGTAACCGGCTTGCTCGCCACGCTTGCCACCGCGCCAATCTCTGATCTTGTGCAATGTTTGGAATTTGGTCGCGCGTGGATAAAGCAATCGAACGCTGGCGCGCGTATGCTGGGAATGCATCTTGAAAGTCCGTACATCAACCCGGCGCAAAAAGGTGCGCTTGACCCGGCAAACATTCGCTTGCCAAACGATGGCTCGGTTGATGTGTTGCTCAAGTACTCGGATGTGCTGAAAATTTTTGTGCTTGCCCCCGAATTGCCCGGCGCAATCGAACTGACGCGCCAACTGACCGAACTGGGCGTCATCGTCGCGGCAGGGCACTCATCGGCGAAGGATGAGCAGGTGCTCGCGGCGATGCGTGCCGGCTTGAAACACGTGACGCACATTTGGAGCGCAATGTCCATGGTCGTGCGCGAAGGTCCGTGGCGCAAACCCGGCTTGCTCGAATCGGCGTTGACGTTTGATGGACTGTCGGTCGAGATGATTGCGGACAATAAACATTTGCCGGCGACGCTGATGAAGTTGGCATCCAAGTGCATCGGCGCGGATCGGCTGTGCATCATCTCCGATGCGACGAGTGGTGCCGGTTTGCCAGAAGGCACACGGTTCAAAATGGGTGGGCTGGAATACGAGGTACACGATGGCGTCGGAATGATGCTTGACCGTTCATCGTTTGCCGGCAGTTCGACGCTCGTCAACGAAATGATTCCGATTCTGACGAACGTCGTCGGTATTCCGCTCGCGGAAGCGATTCGGATGCTGACGCTGACGCCCGCGCGTGTGCTGGGTTTGGATCATTGCAAAGGGAGTATCGCACCGGGCAAAGACGCAGACCTTGCCATTTTCAACGATAATTGGACCGCATGGCGGACGATGATGGGTGGCGATTGGATTTATGCCGAGTGACGGAAGTCGAAGATCTTTTGCCAAATGAAGGAGAAGGATGGTGTCTAAACCAATCTACGAAATTACCATTGAGCAGCTACCGGTCAGTGTGTTTCAAACAAACGAAGAACTAGGGCAAGCGGCGGCAGCGGAAGCTTCGCAAGTCATTCGTCAAGCGATTGAGGCGCGCGGCGAGGCAAACGTGATTCTCGCCACCGGCAATTCCCAACTTTCTTTTTTGAGAACGTTGCGCGAGGATAAATCGGTCGAGTGGCAAAAGGTGAATGTCTTTCATATGGACGAGTACATTGGTATTGATCCAAATCACCCCGCCAGTTTCCCGCTGTTCCTTCAAAATCACTTTCTTGCGTTTGTCCATGTCAAGCGATTTTATCCGATTAGTGGGCAAGCCAAAAATATCGAAGCCACCATCGCCGCGTACACACAACTCTTGCGCGAGCATCCCGCCGATTTGTGCGCGTGCGGTTACGGTGAAAACGGACACTTGGCGTTCAACGATCCGCCCTTTGCCGATTTCAACGATCCCGTGTGGGCAAAAGTGGTTCGGCTTGCCGAAGCGTCGCGCAAGCAACAAGTGGGCGAAGGGCATTTCAAATCGTTAGCGGAGGTACCAACCCACGCGATCACGCTGACAATCCCAGCTTTGCTTGCGGCGAAACGGGTCTTGTGCATCGTGCCAGAGGCGCGCAAAGCCGATGCGGTGTACATCGCGCTCAAAATGCCGATCAGCGAAAATTGTCCCGGCTCGATTCTCCGTCAAACGCCACACGCGCGACTGTTGCTCGATAAAGATTCGGCGGCGAAAATTTTATAACGACTGCATGACAAAGGAGTTGCTCATTCGCCTTCGGCGCACCAGCGGTCGAATGAAAATGGACCACGCGTAGGACAAATTTCAAATTTGTCCCACATTTTCAAGGGAGGGTTGATGAATTCCCGTGAACGATTGTTGACAGCACTCAATCATCAAGAGCCAGATCGGATTCCGTTCGATCTCGGCTCGACCCAAGTGACCGGCATTCATGTTGTCGCGTATCAACGCCTGCGCGATTATCTCGGCTTGCCGAAAATCGAGCCGACCCTGTGCGATGTCGTTCAACAACTCGCCTTGCCGGACGATGATGTGATCGAGAAACTCGGTGTGGATGTGTGTGGTTTATTTCCACTCAACAGCCATAACTGGAAAATTAATCTCGTGGATACTGGCGAGGCGTGGGAATTTGTGGACGAGTGGGGTATCTTGCAACATCGTCCCAAAGATGTGTTGTACTATTCCGTGTGGCGTTCCCCGCTTGCCGGCGATCACGTTACCGTTGATGACGTGCGCGCGTACCAGTTTCCCAACACGGCTGATCCACAGCGCATTGCCGGCTTGCGCGAACTGGCACTCAAATATCGCGCGCAGGGCAAAGCCGTGATGATCAAAGGCGTGCTTGCCGGCATTTTTGAAATGTCGCAACGCGTACGTGGAATGCAAAATATGATGATGGACCTGGCGGCGAACGAAGTGCTTGCGTGTGCGTTCCTCGATAAAATGGTTGAACTCAAGATTGCGTTTTGGGAAATGGCTTTACCGCAACTGGGTGATGTGATTGACGTCGTGTCTGAAGCGGACGATTATGGCACCCAGGAATCGCAACTGGTTTCGCCAAAAATGTTTCGGCAGATTTTCAAGCCGCGTTTGGCGACGCTGTTCAAGCGGATCAAAGAACTTGCGCCGCACGCGAAATTGTTTTTTCATTCCGATGGCAACGTGCGCCCAATTCTGCCGGATCTCGCCGAAATCGGCGTGGATATTTTGAATCCGATTCACATCACCGCCAAGGGGATGGAACCCGCCGCGCTCAAACGTGATTTTGGCAAAGATTTTGTGTTCTGGGGAGGCGGCGTGGAAACCCAGACGATTCTGCCGTTTGGCACGCCGCAACAAGTGAAAGATAATGTGCGCAAAAATATTGATGCGCTTGCGCCGGGTGGCGGCTATGTGTTCAACACCATTCACAACATCCAAGCCGACGTGCCGCCGGAAAACATTGTGGCGATGGTGGAAGCGATGAGGGAGGCAGTGTAACTTGACATTCTCCGCCGCCAATGATTTAATCAACGCACTTGATTTTGCGGAGAAGAGGAATGTATCGTTCGATCAGACTTGGGTTATGCTTTGTCTTTCTGACGCTCGGTTTGTATTTTCTGGCGGCTTGCAGTCCCATGCCTATCCCCACCGGCATTGCGCCAACGGACACACCCACGCTCACACCTACGCCCACGCGCACACCGTTGCCTACACCGCGCGTGCCCCCCATCATCAAAAGCGCGCCCATTGTGATTGGCACACCGCCGATGACCGCCAAGCATTTCAACCCGCTTTGGCTCAGCAGTACGCCGCAGTTCCTGGCGTTCCCGTTGATTCTGCCCGCGCTCACGTGGTTCGATGACAAAGCGCAACCGATCAGCGATCTAGCGACCAAGGTAGAGGTGAATGCCGATGCGACCTCGTTCACGTTCACCTTGCCCAAAGAAGCCAAGTGGAGCGATGGTACCCCACTCACCGCGCGTGATGTGGCGTTCACCTACAAACTCGCGCTCGACCCGGCGATCAATTCATCGTTGTGGGGAGTGAACTTGGCTAGCGTCAAAGGTGCCGCCGAGTATCAAAAAGGTATGGTCAAGGATGTGGAAGGGATCAAGGTGATCAACGATCAAACCATTCGCTTTGATCTCAAAGAATCGAACGCGACGTTCTTGTTCAATACCTATTTGGGCATTCTGCCTTTGCACATTCTTGGCAAAGTGGATCCCAAAGAAATCGAAAAACAACCCTACGTTGATTTGCCTACCGTAACATCGGGTCCCTATCAAGTGGCTACCTACGAGCCAGGCAAATTCATTCGCCTCAAAAAGCAAGCCAACTATTGGGGCAAACCGGTCAACATTGACGAAATCGTCCTCCGGTTCTTTGATTCGCCCGTGACGATGTACGAACAGTTGGAACTCGGACAGATTCACATCGCCGGGTTACCGTTGGATCAGGTTGCCGCGTTTCGCAAGATAGATTATCTGAACGTGTTGTCAGCGAAAGGTGTCGCGTTCACGGTCATTCATATTGACGCACGCACACAAGACCAAATTGCCAACATCGCCAAGCCGCGTGAGATTGGTGGACGCGGTTACTTGGTTGCCAAGGTTGCCAAGCCCTATCTGGCGGACAAACGTTTTCGTCAAGCATTGAACTATGCCCTTGACAAGAAATTGCTTATCCAATCCGTCGTTGCCGGCGAAGCCACGCCGATTTATAGCGCGATCAATGGCTCAGATACCACTTTGAACAAGTACGATCTGAATCTGGATAAAGCCAAAGCATTGATGCGTGATGTGGGGGTCAAATTTGATGCCGAGGGTAAGGCGTTGTGGAACGATGCCCCCATCGTGCTGACGTTTCTTGCCAGCGTGGGCGATGAATCGGCGAAACTGGGGACGGCTTTGCAACAGCAATTGGCGCAAGTGGGAATTCGGGTTGAACTCAAACTGGTGCCGAGTGCATTGTTTCAAGAAGCCGCCATTGCCGGCGATGGCGATTTGATTCGAAATGTGGGCGCGCGCTTTGGCGTTGATCCCAGTGCGAGTGCCTTGTTTTACACCTGCAAAGCCGGCTGGGCAGAGTTGGTGATGGGTTACTGCAATCCCAAGTTTGATGAATTGCAAAGCAAGGGCTTGGCAACGAGCAAGCCGGACGATCGCAAAAAAATCTATGCGGAAGCCAGCGCGATCCTCAACGACGATGTGCCCAGCATCTTTCTCTATGCCTCCAATACGTTCCTTGGGGTGAACAAGGGTATTGCGGGCGTCAAACCGATGGCTGACCCCAACTATCTAACGTTCAATGTTCAAGAATGGGTGATTCAGAAATAAAAAGAAAGAATCCAGATTCGCTGGATTCTTTTTTTCAAGAAGGTTACGTTGCGCCAATCTTGGCAGTGATCTCGAATTGAGGGGGATGTGCCAAATGTTTTTTCACGGCGCATTGATCGGCGGAACGAATGACGGCGTCTTTGTACTTTTCCGGAAAATCGGGCGGCAAGTGAATGTCCAAATAAACTTTGGTCGTCATCCCGGTCGCGCGATCCACTTCCATTCGTTGAATAATCTTGATGCCATCGGTGGGAATGCCGCGTTGTTGGCAAAACCCTAACACGTAAATGCCGGCACACGTCCCAATCGAAGCAAGAAATGTGGCAAAAGGAGTCGGTGCTGAACCATCGCCGCCGGCTTGTGGGGGCTGATCGGTTGGAACGGTGTACGAGCCAAAGTGTGCATCCACACGTTTGCCGCCGGGAAAATCAATGATCATTTCCATTTTTTGAAACCTCAGTTAGTCTGCGATTTTAGATGCAATTTTATGCCAAAGGTTACAAAGCGCAAACATAAGCCACAACCTACCATCTTGACTCGGCTAGGACGGCTGTCACGCATCGGCACGAACGAATGGGGCAAGGCACTGGTGGCTTGCCCGCAATGTGGCGCGCCCGCGGTGGTGGATGCCACACGCGAAATTTCTTGTCGTGCCTGTGGCTTTACTAGTCAGGGGTTGATCGGCTGTACTTGATGAGCCCTTGGAGCGGCGGAGCCGATCAACTTTTTAGGGCTTTGTCAAAGTTTATTGACTAGCGGTTGAAACCACCTCAATCGCAAGCGTTCACGCCTTTTCGATTTGGATGAATGGTCGAATTTTTCTGCGTGAACGCTTGCGACCACAACCCGAAGCCGACCTGCGTCGGCTCGGCGAGCCCGCGTAGGCGGGCTTGGGGGTTCTGGTTGCCGCGAATTGATTCGCCCGCCGCGACTTTGACAAAGCCCTAATTACCCTTTTGACAGATATTCGTCATCACGATATAATAGATTTGTCATTTAACCGCTTAAATAAGCGTATTTTGCTCAAATCTGTGGTCAAAGATGCCCACGATTCGTGATGTCGCCAAACTTGCCAACGTCAGCACCGCAACGGTTTCTCATGTCCTCAACAACGCGCGCCCCGTTTTGCCGGAAACACGCCAGCGAGTGCTCCAAGCCATCGAACGTCTCAATTATCGCCCGAGTGCGATTGCGCGTGGCCTCTCCACGCGGGTAACGCATTCCATCGCCGTGATGGTGGCAGATATTACCAATCCTTTCTTCGCCGCGATCGTGCGCGGCATTGAAGATCGTTTGGAACCGCTGGGCTACCATCTGATTGTGTGTAACACCGATGAACAACCAGAGCGTGAGGCGCGTTATCTGGAATTGATCCTTGCTCGCCGCGTGGATGGTGCGATTGTTGCCCCGACCGGCGAACCGCAACCTCTCTTGACCGAGTTTTCGCATCACCATATTCCTCTGGTGTTCATTGATCGCAAGCCCCCACAACCGTATGGTCCTGTCGTCGCCGTTGATAATTTTTCGATCGGCTACACTGCCACCCAATATCTTCTTCGACTGGGTCATCGGCGGATTGCCCTTTTGGTCCGCGAGCCAACCTTGTCCACCGTGGCGGGACGTCTAGCGGGCTATCACCAAGCCTTCGCCGATCATCACATATCCGTTGACGAGGCATTGATCTATATGACCCCGTATTCTTTGCAAGCCGCGCGTGATTCTGCGCGCCGCTTGTTCGAATCGCCCGAGCGCCCCACGGCGATCATTGCGACGAATCAAACCCTGACCCTGGGGGTCCTGCAAGTGATGCAAGAAAAGCAACTGACCTACCCCCGCGATGTCTCACTCGTTTGCTTCGATGATAATCCTTGGATCGCGTTGTTCAATCCTCCTTTGACCGCGGTGCGTCAGCCGGTCGCGCAGGTATGCGAAGCCGCCGTAACCACATTGCGGCGCGCGATTCAACAGCGCGATCAATCCGCGCCACCCATCCTCGACACGGTGTTGTTGCAAGCCGAGTTGATCGAGCGCGCAAGTTGTAAAGCAATTTGATTTCCCTGTGAACGAAAGTGAAGGAACGAATGAAGATTTCTGCCTTTCCCAAATGTTTTTTGGATGACATTTGTGTTCACCGAACAATGACCGTGTTCGATTGGATCGAAATGGCCGAGCCGTTGGGCGCAGAAGGATTGGAGATGTACGAAGGGTTTTTCCAATCGTTGGACGATGCGTACATTGACCGATTGGCAGAAGTCATTCACCATGCCGGCTATGCCATGCCAATGTTGTGCGTCTCGCCCGATTTTACGCATCCCGATCCCGACGAACGCAAACGCCAAGTGGACAAGCAGATCGAAATGATTCGGATCACGCGGCGCTTGGGCGGACCCGGCGCGGCGTGCCGCGTGTTGAGCGGACAAGCGTACCCCGAAGTGAGTCTTGAGCAAGGGGTGGAATGGGTGATCGAGTGCATTCAGCAATGCTTGCCGGCAGCGCGCGAATCCAACATTGTGTTGGCGATGGAGAATCATTTCAAAGATGGGTATTGGCGGTACCGCGAGTTTGCGCAAAAAATGGAGGTGTTTCTCCGAATCATCAATGCCATTGATGAGCAAGAATATTTTGGTGTCCAATACGATCCTTCTAACGCGTTGGTCGCCGGCGATGATCCTATCGAACTACTCCAGGCGGTCAAGCACCGCGTCAAGACGATGCATGCGAGTGATCGCTATCTTGAACCCGGCTTTACCCTCGATGATATGCGGCAAGCGGATGGCACGCTGGGTTATCCGCAGGGCTTGAAGCACGGTGTGACCGGTCAAGGGCTAAACGATTACGACCAGATTTTCCAAATCCTCAAAAGCGTGAACTATCAGGGTTGGGTGAGCATCGAAGATGGGATGAATGGAATGGAGGAAATGATCGAGTCCATTGACTTTTTGAAAAGGATGAGAGCGAAATATTTTGAATGATGAAAGATTGAAGACGAAGAGACCGCAATGCGGTCGTCTGTCATTCGTCGAGGAGTGATTATGCAAGCAGTCGTCAAATACGGTCGTCAAGATGGCAACGTGCGCGTGGAAGACATCCCCGAACCCAAAGACCTTATGCCGGATCAGGTTTTGCTCGAAGTGAAAGCAGTGGGAGTTTGTGGCAGCGACATTCATATGTGGCACGATAACCAGTCGTGGCA
Organism: Anaerolineae bacterium; assembly: GCA_034433515.1. GTDB lineage: Bacteria > Chloroflexota > Anaerolineae > UBA4142 > UBA4142 > DAOTXS01. Next base: position 28,694 of record DAOUAL010000101.1, read on the forward strand.
GATCAAATTGCCCGTGGTGCTCGGACACGAATTTTGTGGTTATGTGGCAAAGGTGGGTGAGCGCGTGACCGGTTTTCGCGTGGGGGATCGTGTGGCGTGCGAAACTGCCGCCGAAGTGTGCGGTCAATGCGTGTACTGCCTCAGTGGAAACTATAACTTGTGTCCGCATCGCAAAGGGTACGGCAATCAAATTGATGGTGCAATGACGCGCTGGGTGGTGGCGCGTCCGCAAATTCTGCACCATATTCCGGAAAACGTAACCTTTGAACACGCCGCGCTGACTGAACCAGTCTGCGTCGCGTACAACGCGCTCGTCGAAAAAACGTTGATCAAGCCGGGCGAGACGGTAGTGATTCAAGGCGTTGGCGCAATTGGCATTATGGCTTTGCAGATTGCCAAACTGCGTGGCGCGGGAACGATCATCGCGTTGGGGACGGATATTGATGAGCGCCGCTTGGAGGTGGCAAAACAACTGGGCGCGACATACACGCTCAATGTCCAGCGCGATGATCCGGTTAAATTTGTCAAAGGCATGGGCGATGGATTTGGCGCGGATTTGGTGATTGATGCGACCGGTGTGAGCCGCGCGTTCAAGCAAGCGATGGAGATGGTGCGTCCGAACGGCAAGATTACCAAGATCGGTTGGGGACCGCAACCGCTCGATGCTTCGCTCGATCCAATCGTTGGCAAAGCGGTAACGGTGCAAGGTTCGTTCAGTCACACGTACACCACTTGGGAACGTGTGCTGGGATTGTTTGCCACCCATCAAATTGATTTAGAACCGGTGATCGGTGGCACCTACCCCCTGACCGAATGGCGCGAAGCATTCGAGAAAATGGAAAAGGGCGACCATATAAAATCAGTAATCAGCATCCAGTAATCAGTTTTCAGACTGAACACCGAAATACTAAACACTGAACACTGGAGTAGACATGGAACCTCTCGTTCAAATTTCACTTGACCTGACCACGATAGATGAAGCGTTGCAAGTTGCCGATGCCGCGGTGCGTGCGGGCGTGGATTGGCTGGAAGCCGGGACGCCGCTGATTTTAGCCGAAGGTTTACACGGTGTGCGCGCCTTGCGGCAGACTTTTCCCAACATCCCCATCGTTGCCGATTTGAAGACGATGGACGGAGCCGGGCTGGAAGCCGAGATGATGTTCAAAGCCGGCGCGAATCTGGTGGTGGTGATGGGACAGGCACACGATGCAAGCATCATCGAGCAGGTGCGGATGGCGAAAAAATACAATGGCAAGGTGATGTGTGATGTGATGCTTTGCCCAGACAAAGCCGCGCGGGCGCGCCAAGCCGAAGAAATGGGTGTGGATTACATCATTGTCCATACCGGTTTCGATGAGCGCAATCTGATCAAAGGGCTTTCGCCGCTGGATGATTTGCCGGCGGTGTTGCAAGCCGTGACGATTCCGGTGCAAGCGGTGGGGGGGCTGTCGGTGGAGCAAGCCATCCAAACCTTGGAGATGGGAGCACAGATCGTTGTGTTTGGAGCACCGCTGGTCATTAGTGGTACCGAATTTAAACCGGCAGATCCAAATCTCGAAGAGATTTTGCGCGATCTCGTGCGGCGCGTTAAAAATACTCCAATTGGTATCAAGCGTGTGAAATAGCAAACAAGAACGACGACCGAGGAGTATCGAAGGTTGTCATTCATTGGTGAGGAAACAAATGCAAGCATTGGTTTACGAAGGTGCGTGGCAAATGCCGTTGCGTGAGGTGCCGATTCCGGAACCAACCGCCGAAGAAGTCAATGTCAAAGTGGAAAGGGTGGGTGTGTGTGGGTCGGATGTGCATGGGTACAAAGGGACTACGGGCCGCCGCAAGCCACCGATCATTATGGGCCATGAGTTTAGCGGCACGATTGCTGCTGTGGGCAAAGAGGTGCGAGAGTTCCAAGTGGGTGATCGCGTGGTAGTAGCCCCGTTACTCACGTGCGGCTCGTGCGATAATTGCCGCGCAGGTTTTCCCAATCAATGTCAAAACCGCAGTGGACTAGGGGTAAATCTCAACGGGGCATACGCCGAGTACGTTCTCGTCCCCCAGAAAATGTTATTCCGCTTGCCCGCCGAAATGTCTTGGGAACAAGGCGCGCTCGTCGAACCGCTGGCAGTGAGTATGCACGCAGTCAATCTCACGCCCATTCGCTTGCTCGATCCGGTGGTGATCTTGGGCGCAGGAACGATTGGGCTGTTGACGATTCTCGCAGCAAAGATGAAAGGCGCGGGCAAAATTATTGTAACCGATGTGAGTGAGCATCGTTTGGAGTTTGCGCGCCGATTGGGCGCCGATGTCATCATCAACCCGTCCCAAGAAGATGCGGTCGAAGTCGTCAAAGCACACACGGGCGGCAAAGGTGCGCCCATCGTGATCGAAGCGGTGGGCATCACCGCCACGACCAAGCAATCGTTGTTGATGGTGCGCAACGGCGGAACAGTCGTTTGGATCGGAAACTCGGATCCCGAAGTGACGATCAATATGCAACAAATCGTTACACGCGAACTCACCGTGCAAGGTGCCTACGGTTTCAATGACGAGTTCGCTTTATCCATCGAAGCGATTCGTTCGGGGCGGATTGACCCAACTAGACTGATTGAACATCGGGCAACATTGGCGGAAGGAACACAAATCATTGATGATTTGGCGCGTGGCAAAGCCGACTGGATCAAGGTGATGCTCAAGCCATGACCAATCGTTCGATGAAGGAGGTGATTGCCCAAATCATTTTTGCCAGTTCGGCACCCGACTCTATGTAGAGCCAAATTCAACTAGGAGGTTGATTCAAATGAAATCGCGTTTTGTTTTGGTGGGATTGCTTTTCGTTGTGGCAATCTTGGTGGTTGCCTGTGCGACTCCAACGGCAAAATACAATCGGGGTATTGTGGTGTTGTTTTCGTTGTGGCAATCTTGGTGGTTGCCTGTGCGACTCCAGAACCTACTCGTGCTCCCGCCTCGTCTTCGTCAGCCAGTTCTGTTGCACCCAGCAGTGCGGCTGCCAAGCCGTTTGCCGGCACGACGTTGCGCGTGGTGGGCGCGAATCATCCCTGGGCAGAAGCGATCAAACCACTGCTCGCCGATTTTGAAGCCAAGACCGGGATGAAGGTCAACCTGGAGTTGTACGGTGAGGATCAACTCAATCAGAAATTGACCACCGAATTCACGGCAGGCAATTCGGACATTGATGTATTTATGCAACGTCCCTTGCAAGAAGCCAAAGTGATGGCGCAGAACAACTGGTACGTTGATCTCAACAAGTATGTCAAAGATCCCGCCAAGACCCCCGCCGATTATGCGTTCGATGATTTGATGGCAGGTGCGGTGGGGACAGAAATGGTGGGCACGGTACTGACCGGCATTCCCATTGTTACGGAACAAGAAGTGCTGTACTATCGCAAAGACTTGCTTGAAAAAGCCGGGCTCAAGGTTCCCAAGACGCTCGACGAATTGAAGGTTGCCGCCGAGAAATTGACGGACAAGAAGAATGAAGTCTATGGCTTTGTGGCGCGCGGGCAACGCAGTCCGGCAGTGACCCAATTCTCGTCGTTCCTCTACTCGTTTGGTGGCGATTGGTTCGATCTGAACACGCGCAAGGCGACGATTGATACACCCGAAGCCATTGCGGCGTTCAAGTTCTACGGCGATTTGCTACGCAATTACGGACCGCCCGGCGTGACCAACATGTCCTGGCCCCAAGCCGTCGCGATCTTTGCGCAAGGCAAAGCGGCGATGTACACGGATGCCAACTCGATCTATGCCAACTTGCTCGATCCCGCTAAATCGGCGGTGGCGGACAAGACCGGCGTCGCGGTCTTTCCTGCCGGACCCAAAGGTCAAGTCATGTATAACGTAACCTCGTGGGGTCTTTCGATTGGCGCACAATCGAAAAAGCAAGACGCGGCGTGGGAATTTGTCAAATGGGCAACCAGCAAAGAGATTATGCTCAAGACCCAAGGCGATGGGGCGGTGCCCGGGTCGCGGACATCGGTGTGGAACGATCCCAAAGGCAAAGCTAAATTCCCCGCCGACTGGGTCGAAGCCACGGCCGCTTCTGCCAAGGGACGTGGCTATGATCGTCCGTTGGTCGTCCAAGTGACCAATGCCCGTGACATTATCGGCACGGTGATTGTGACGGCGATTGAAGGCGGCAACGTTGAAGAGGCAGCCAAGAAAGCCAACGCTGAATTTCAACAATTGCTCAACGCCGAAAAGTAAATCGCCCATAGGTTGAAAAACGAAGAATGAAGGATGAACCTGAGTAAGGACATCCTTCATTCTTCCAAGGAGGGTGCGCCATGTTCGCTTGGCTAGATCGCTACGTTCGTTGGATTTTTCCTCTGCCGGCACTGGTGTTCATTGTTGCCATGATGATCTTTCCATTGGGATATACCTTTTGGAACAGTCTCACCGCCTGGAGTCTAAGTGCCGCCAAGCCCGCCACGTTTATTGGTTTGGACAATTACATCAGATTGCTTCAGGATGAACGTTTTCAAGGGGCAGTGGTGCGCACCGTTTATTTCACCGCGCTTGCCGTCTTGGTCGAAATGGGGCTGGGGATTGCCATTGCCTTGCTCTTGAATCGCGAGTTCAAAGGCAAGCGAATCATCACCTCCATCATGCTCTTGCCGATGATGGCGACGCCGGTAGCAATCGCCATGGTCTGGTTGTTGATGTTCGAACCTACGGCGGGCATCATCAACTTTTCGCTCAAGCAACTAGGTTTGCCACGCGGCTTGTGGATTGGCGGCAAGGATACGGTCATTCCCTCGCTCGCGCTAGTGGATATTTGGGAATGGACGCCGATGATTGTCTTGATCTGTTTGGCAGGTTTGACCGCGCTTCCGCACGATCCCTTTGAATCGGCGATTGTGGATGGTGCCTCGTACTGGCAGATCACGCGGCATATTACGTTGCCACTCTTGATGCCTACGATTACCGTCGCGATGTTGTTGCGTTTGATTGACGCGCTCAAGACGTTTGATATTATTTACACGATGACGCTCGGCGGACCCGGCTTTGCCTCCGAGACGCTGAATATTCTGACGTATCAAAATGCGTTTTACTATTTACATTTTGGTTACGCCTCCTCGCTCCTCGTCGTTTTCTTTGCATTGGTGCTAGGGGTTAGTTTGCTCACAACCTACCTGCGCCGTACGGTGGAGGTGTAAGATGTCGCTGACGTACCGCCATGGCTGGCTCAAGATCGTTCTTGAAATCGTGTATTTTGCGGCAGTTGCCTTGGTGTTGTTTGCATTCCTGTTGCCGCTCTTGTGGATGTTGCTCAACGCGTTCAAAACGCCGCTTCAAATCATCAAACTGCCACCCGATTTAATTTTTACGCCCACGCTGGACAACTTTATCAACGTCTTTCGGTATCAAAACTTTGCGCAGTACATTTGGAATAGCATCATCATCGCGGTGGGTTCGACCGGACTGGGTCTGTTGATCGGTTTGCCAGCGGCTCATTCGATTGCACGCTACAAACAGCGCATGTTGGGCGTCGTCATTTTAATTGCGCGGATTGTGCCGGGCATTACCTTTCTCATTCCACTCTACATCATCTATCGCCAACTCGGTTTGATTGATACCTACCTTTCGTTGATCTTGTCGCACGCGCTCGTTACTTTGCCGTTTATCGTTTGGGTGATGGTTCCGTTTTTTGAAGCGATCCCCCACGAATTGGAAGAAGCCGCGCGCGTGGATGGGGCAACCATCTTGCAAACATTTCTTCAGATCGTTTTGCCGATTAGCGGTCCCGGCATCGTTACCGGTTCAATTCTCTCGTTTGTATTCTCGTGGAACAATTTTATGTTTTCGATTGTGTTGGCGACGAACAAAACGAAAACGGTGCCGGTGGCGATCTATAATTTCATTTCGTACGCGCAGATTGATTGGGGCGGCTTGATGGCGGCGGCTGTGTTGATTACCCTGCCGGTTCTGGTGCTTGCCATGATAACCCAGCGCTATATTGTTGCGGGACTCACGGCGGGAGCCGTGAAGGGATAAACGGCACGCCAAGATTGGGAGCATGGATGACGCATCTCTTTGGCGGAATCGAAGCCGGCGGTACCAAATTTGTTTGTGCGGTTGGCACCTCGCCCAACGATTTGCACGAAACGCGCTTTCCCACCACATCGCCCACCGAAACGATTGCACGCGCGATTGAATTTTTCCGCGCGCAGCCTCCGGTTGTGGCAATTGGCATCGCCGCGTTTGGACCGATTGATTTGCATCCCGCATCAAAAACGTGGGGCTATATCACCACGACGCCCAAGCCCGGTTGGGCAAACGTTGATCTGGCGGGTGCGATTCGCCGCGCGCTCCATGTGCCGGTGGCTTTCGATACGGATGTGAATGTTGCCGCACTCGGCGAGCATCGCTGGGGAGCGGCGCAAGGATTGGATTCGTTCATCTATTTAACGATTGGTACCGGAATCGGTGGCGGAGGTTTGTCTGCCGGTAAATTATTGCACGGCTTGATTCATCCGGAGATGGGACACATTCGTTTGCCGCACGATTTTGCACGCGATCCATTTCCCGGCGCGTGTCCGTATCACGGCGATTGTTTTGAAGGACTTGCCTCTGGTCCAGCCATCGAACAACGGTGGGGACGCCGCGGTGAAGCGCTCCCCAGCAATCATCCGGCGTGGGAACTCGAGGCGCATTACATTGCGTTGGCGTTGGTGAATTATATTTGCGTGCTCTCACCGCAACGCATCATTTTGGGCGGCGGTGTGATGGAGCAAGCGCAATTGTTCCCATTGATTCGCCGCAAGGTCATTGAATTGTTGAATGGCTACATCCAATCGCCGGCGATCTTGGAGCGCATTGAAGAATATATCGTGCCGCCGGGTCTTGGCAAGCGGGCGGGTGTGCTGGGTGCGATGGCGTTCGCGGAGATGATCGCGCGATGATCGCTTTGATGGTTACGGGGTTGGTGTTGGGGCTGTCGGCGGGCTTTTCGCCAGGTCCCCTTTCGATTTTGTTGATTTCGCAGACGCTCAAATATGGCACGCGCGAAGGAATCAAAGTTTCATTCGCACCACTTTTTAGTGATATGCCTATTATCGTGCTGACGATGGTGGTGTTGACACAAATCGCCGGTTCGCAAACGTTTTTGGGTGGGCTCTCCATCGTTGGTGGAATGTTCTTGCTTTATCTAGCGTATGAAAGTTTTCGTACGGGCGGCATCGAACTGGGGCAAATGGATGCGCCGCAATCATTGACCAAAGGTGTGGTGGTCAACTTGCTTAACCCAAATCCGTACGTATTCTGGCTGACTGTTGGTGCGCCGACCGTGGTCAAGGCGTGGGCGGAGACCCCGTTCGCGGCAGTTGCGTTTGTTGCGAGTTTCTACAGTTGTCTGGTAGGCTCTAAATTCTTGCTGGCTGTGCTCGTAGGAAAATCGCGGAATTGGTTTATGGGCAAGCCATATGTGTACCTGATGCGCGGGCTGGGTGTCTTGTTGGTGGGAGTGGCAGGGATGATGCTGAGGGAGGGCGTGCAAATGTTAGGCGGGTTACGGTGAAAGGGCAGATTGCTTTGCGATTTGTTCACCACAGAGATCACAGAGTTCACAGAGGTTTCTGTGGTTTTCTTGGTGTTCTCCGTGTGCTCTGTGGTAAAATCGCGTAAGGTGAGTGAATGATTAGTTTTTCCACTCCTTGACCACTTGCAGAGACGCCAATGCTTCTGCCACCGTCAATTCAAACACAATCGTCCCCGCAAAGTTTGCTCCTTGCAAGCGATTGAGAAAACGCGCTACCTCCAAATCCCCTTTGCCCAGGGGCTGATGATCTTTGCCGTACCCCAATTCGTGCGTGCGGGTGTACGCCGGGCAATCGTGCAAATGCACGTGTGAGATGCGCGGCAAACATTTTTCCAGCGCGTCCCAGAAATCAATGTCGCCGGCAAAGCCAGCCAGCACGTGCCCGGTATCGAAACAAATCGAAGTGTCGAATTCGTGGGCAAGCGCGAGCAAATGCTCTAATGGAAACTCGATGGTCTCGACTGCCAGTTGGCGACTAGCGATGCCGGTTTCCTCCAGAATCGTCTTGACGCTTTCACGGGCATTGTTTTGAAAGACTTGCAAAATCAGCGCGCGTGCCGACTCGGGCAATTTCATGCGATAGAATTCCGAGGCGAGCGCACCGTACGCGTGTAGAACGTATGCCTTGGGTTCAAGCGCTTGCGTTGCGCGAATCACCTGAATCACGGCTTGCAACGAACCTTGCCGCACCGGGGTCAGTGGGGTGGAGGGCTCAACTGACCATAGCGGCAGATGCACGGTGTACTCGATGCCAAGGTCTTGTTTGACCGCCGCAAGTTTTTCGATGGACGGCGGCGCAAAGGTGTGCGGCATAAACATCACCAAATCGCCGCCCAGTTCGATCGGATTGAAACCGTGCGTAACGAGTTGACGGACGAGAGCGGCAAGATCGAACTGACCGATTTGCGCCATGGCGCTTTGTGGTGAGGGCGCGCTGGGAATGAGCGCGCCGAGTTGCATCGTCATAATTCCGAAATGCATAATTCTCCTTAATCTCGGTGCATTTGTTTCAACCACCCCAGCATTCGATCCAACGTTTCGATGACTTGGTGAACCTCATCGGCTTGGATCGTCAAGGGCGGTAGGATTTGATTGACCGATTGATCGTGATTCGCATAAATCGTGAGCAAGCCAAAGTGCAGTCCCGCGAGCGTGAGCATGGGTCCAAATGTTGGCTGGGCTAACTTGAGTCCCATCATCAGCCCGCGTTGTCGAATCTCGACGAGTAGATCGGGATATTTATTTTGCAATTGCGTGAATCCATCGCGGAATAATTGTGCCATCGCACGCACGTGTGCCAGAAATCCTGGCTCTCGCAAAATGTTCAGCACCTCCAACGCGGCATAACACCCCACCTCCGCGCCGCCAAACGTCGAAATGTGACTAAATGGATTCGCATGCAAGACGTGGTTGAGTGGCTCACGATAAATCGTCGCTGTAATCGGATAGATGCCGCCGGACAAACCTTTGGCGGTTACCAAAATATCTGGGATCACGCCGTAGGTGTTGATGCCCCACACTTCGCCACATCGTCCCAGCCCGGTTTGCACCTCGTCAATAATCATCACCGCGCCGTGTTGATCGCACAGTTGGCGCACGCCCGTAAAATAATTTTCCGGTGGAATGACGATCCCCATCGTCGCCGGAATCGTTTCAAAGATCACTGCCGCTGTGTCATCGTCAATGGTTGCTTCAAGCGCGTCCAGATTACCAAAGGGCACTTGGACAAAGCCGGGAAATGTGGCGCCGAACGGCGCGCGGTACTGCTCATCGCCGGTGGCGAGCGCAAAACCGGTATGCCCGTGATACCCGCCGCGCGCGGAAATGATTTTGGTGCGCCGTGTGTGCCCGCGCGCAAGTTTGATCGCCAAATCAATCGCTTCGCCGCCGCTCACACCGAACACCACGCGCTTGAGATCGCCGGGGCAGAGCGCGGTCAAACGTTCGGCGAGCAAGGCGCGATGCTCGCTGACAAAATGATGATTGCCAATATCGAGTTCATCGAGCGCGCGTTGGAGGGCGGCGATCACGCGCGGGTGGCGATGTCCTAGGTTGAACACGCCCCCATTGCAATGACAATCAATGAGACGATGCCCCTCCAAATCCCAAACGTACACGCCCTCGCGTTTACCAAAAATCAAATCCACGCCAAACTGTCGAAAGAATTCGACCTTGCCGCTGGAGACATGACGCGCAAATAGTTCGGCGATGTCCGCTTTGGACGATTGACCGATGAGCGACATTGTTTACCTCGCAATCTTTTCCGGCAAGATGTAGGGATATTCGCCGCGCAAGACACGCGTACGCAAAAAGCGATCTATCTTGCGCATCGTGAAATACAACGACCAGATGAATGCATCCTCTTTGTAATAGTCGCGCACCTCTTTTTCGGTGAGCGGGGCGATGTTGAGTTCGCGTGCTTCGTTCGTGAAGAAATCGTTGACGATGTGAATCGCATCAGGAATCAAATCGGCGCGTTGTTCCTTGTAAAAATTGGCAACCAAATCTACCGCCACGCGATGAAAATCGTAATAGCGATTGACGACATCTTTGAGGAACAAGAGCCGCAGAATCCAAACGAGAAATGAGGGTGCACTGCGCAAGAACAATTCGGTATCGAGTTGCTCGATACCATTCACGCGAAAGAGCGGTGTGCTGGTGTCCACGTACAGCAACGCATCGTCGCTTGCGACCCAGTTGGAAATCTGTCCGTCAATCGCCACTTGCCAACGATTTTGTTTACGATTGAAATCCCAGACCTTGCGCGCCTCGCGCAACACACGGCGAAGCAACGCTTGCATCTCGTCGCGCGCCGCACGCTGCAGAATTCGATTGCCAATGGCTTCCGCCGGCAACTTTTGCTGGACGATGTAGAACACGGGTTTGCCTTGAGTGTTGGTCACGATGATGTGATCGTGCGCCGGCAATCGGATACCAATCTCGTGTTCCAACAAACGATTGTATTCGAGAAAGACAGCGGTATATTTTTCAACCTCGGCGTGGGAATAAAAGAGCGGCAAACGTTTGAAGGCAAAATCGCGCAAACCTTCTGCGTCAATTTCAAACACGGTGCTGATTTCGCCGTAACCCAGGATGCGTGCCGGGATGGCACTGCGTTCTGGATGTTGCGGATCGAGTCCGCGTTCAAATTCTTGAATGAGGGCTTGGCTGGAAGATGGAAGCATATTTATTTCCCAATCTCGGCGATCACTGGCAAATGATCGGAGGTGCGAACCTGAACGACGTTGGCGGAAAGCACGCGCAAATCCGGTGTAACAAAGATGTAATCAATGCGGCGCCCCGGCGTCGGTGTGGGATCCCAAAACGTGAACGCATCGTCTTTGCCAGCAACGCGCAACGCATCCACCCAGCCGGCTTGATAAATCGCTTGCAATTCCGGTTTGTCCGGCTCGGCGTTGAGATCACCCATCAGAATCGAATACGGTGTCTTGTTCCAAATCTGCAAAAACTCGGTAATCTGTTGCGCGCGTACATTCTTTGCGCCGCTGATGTGATCGAGATGCGTGCCATACACAGTTACCTTGCCAATCGGCGAGTCAATCACCGCGCGCAACACCCCGCGTGTTTCGGTTGTCTCGGCGCGATAGTGCGTGTTGCTCGCTTCAAGAATCGGCGCGCGCGTGAGGATCGCATTGCCATATTGATTGTCCGGATAATTCGCGCCAAAAACGTAATCCATTCCCAAACGATTCGCGATGAGCGGCAAGGTGTCAATCAAGCCATAGTTCGGTCGTGCGCGATTGACTTCGTTGAGCACAACAATGTCCGGGTTTTGCGCGGCAATCGTTTCTGCCATGGCATCGAGGTTCACGGCGAAATCTGCGCTAATGCCTTGATGGATATTGTAGGTCATCACGCGAATGTTTGGTTTGGGCGTTACTTGCGGCGCGATAGAAGTAGGACGTGGTAGCGGCGCAGACCAAAAGGCGTACCACGCGATCACCCCAACGCCAATTGCAAGGATGACAAGTTTTTGAACAAAGTCGGCACGCGGCACGGTGCGAGGATAACGTGTTGCCCAAAGAGTTGTGGCAAGCATAACGATGCCGGCGACGATGTTGACCGCGTTTAATTTGTACTGCCCCACGACGAAAACATTGATGAGCATGACGATGAAGGCGAGGAATGTGGCAAAACTGGTGCGCCACAAGCCGGGTTGCAATGGTGCGGTGCGTGTCGTACTCGTTAGCAACCAACTGACGCACATCCAGATTGTGATCGCACTGAGCGCGAACCACCATTCGCCAACCGGTGCAAAGAAGGTCAACGCGGCAATTGCCAACACCAACACAGCACCAACGCCCAGTACGTTCTGCCAGCGTGTTCTCCACCCAGTCGCCGCGATGCCAAGGCACGCACTCAAGATCGTCATAGCAACGGTAATCTCGTTGACAAAATCCTCGCGCTTGCTCGCGGCAATCAGAACGGCTGAATTGTGAACGATGGCGAGTGTGAGGTACAGAAACGCACCGATGCCGAGGAATGCAAGTGAATGACCGAGCGATGGCTCTTGGATTTCTTCTGCCACGTGTTGTTTCAATTCGAGCCAAAGCAATCCGAGCGCGATGATGCCCAATGCTATGGCAACGAACATCGAAGTAGGATCGCGCCGCCATACGAGATCGTACGTCATCAGAATCGTGCGCGAGGTTACATCGAGGATAAAGGCAAGCGCGAATGCCGGGACGAGCATCGGCACATCGTCGTCGCTTGCGCGATTGCGCGGCGATTGATGCCAGACCGGTAGCAACCAACCAAACAGAATCAGACCGAACGTTGTACAAATCAGTTGCAAGAGTGGTGTGCCGGCAAATTGAACCGCGAGGCGCATCGCCGCGAGTCCGCCGATGGTCAGTGCCAGCGTGCCACGCTCGCCCAACGATTTGCGCACAAGGGGGGCGAGCATTGCCAAGCCAAAGACGACAAGCGCGAATAAACCTTGTTGCACTGCGCCGATGAATTGTCCCAGGTACGCGATGACGGTTGCCATGAAAACACGCAAGAGTTCCAAGGCAAAGAGCAAGGTGAGGGTGATGAGCGAAAGGGTGCGAAGGTGTGTGCGCGTCATTGTGAATCTCCAATGAGAAGGTGCTCGGACGTTTTACGCTTTACTCTTCATTCCTGCTTGAGCGTCAAATTGGTTCCACGCCATCGCGTACAACACGCCGGGATAATTCTTATCTTTGGGAATCCGTTCTAACCAACGCGCTTCGGCTTGATCGGCTTGCTGAAAACATTGCGCGGAAAACGCCGCCTGTTGCGCGGGATCGCATTTGAATGCATCGGTGATGAATTGTTGTTCCAGGGCGTCGCGTTCAGCGCGGTACGTGGCGATAGCCGTTGCGTAATCGCGAAGCGTGGCGCGGTGCAATGCTTCGTGGCGCCAGAAAAGTGTAGCGGCGTTGTATTCGCCGGTGGGTATCGGTTCATCGCTGGGCCAGGGGTTGCCTACCCAAACCGGTTTGAAGATGCTGGTGCATGGCGCAGCCGTGCCGGTAACAAAATGCGTTTGTGTCCCCGGCGCCAGATGCGAGACCATCGAACCTGTCGTGCCCGTGCCGCGCACAGGACCCCAGCCCGCGTGCGCGCAAACGGTGAAGGTGGTGATGCCGCGCGCCGGCGTCCATTGCGGATCGGTGGTGCCGTGATCGCGGAGGGCTTGCATCATCGTTTGGATGGTAATCTTGCCACGCTGCGCATTCAACACATCGGTCGTGCGGCATTGGCGTTCGTTGCAACGACTAAAGCGTGTGAAGAGAAAATCGGAGTAACAACGCGCAAAATGAAAATCGTCACGGCTCCTGCACCAACCCCGCTCAATCGCGTAATGAACGAGATCGGGTGAGGCAAGATCGAATTGATTACCAATCGTGATGCCGTTCGAAATCGTGCGAATGTCTTGGACGCGTTCTGCCGCCCAATGTTTGCCAGCGGTCTCTAGTACCCACGCTTCACGTGGATCGGCGATGATAAAACTGTTGTGATAATAGGTTGCGTGTTTGAATCCACAATTGCCACCTTGCCCGTACTGCGCAAGCAAATTCGTGATCACATCCAACGCTTCGCGCGCGGTGCGTGCGCGTTCGAGCGCGAGGCGCAAGAAATCCATCCCAATCAAACCCGGCTTTTTATCGTACGGAATTTTGGTGAACACGGCTTCGTTGCCTATCGCAACGCCGTGTTCGTTCGCGCCCATTTCTGCACCCCAAATCCAAAACGGCTTGGCTAACAACACGGCATACGTTTGCTCGACTTGGGGAATTTCAAGGTAGGTGCATTTCACTTGTTCGCCGGGGGCGTGGCGCGCCGCCGGAATCCAAACAAGCTGATGCGCTTCATTGGGTTCGCGGTCGGAATTTTTTCCAAAGAGCGTTACGCCGTCAGCGGTAACATTGCCAAGCGCGACGATGGTGTCACACATCGGGTTGCCTCCGAGGAAATAAAAAATCTCCGCGCAACAATCGGCTGGGAGACGAAACGCGTGCGCCGTTGCTCGCTTTGAAAGCAATTGTAATGCCAAGTCGCCGGGTTGTCAACGGTTGCGCAAATTGGCAAGCATCGGTATAATCGCGATGATGAGTTGCAAAAGGGTTAGGCGAGGATGGTCGTGATGACTCTGCCGATTGTGATGTATGGGTCGTACACGTGTGAAGACACAGCCATTACCCGCGATCGCTTGAAGATGTTGCGTGTGCCGTTCACCGAACGAACCAAAGAAGACGATGAGAATGTGGTTGCCTTGTTGGGCAAATACAATGCGGGAATGATGCGTACGCCCACGCTGATCTTTGGCGATGAGGTCAATGTAATCGCCGAACCGACGCTGGAGCAATTGGAAGCTGTGTTGCGCCAAGCCGGCTACACGTTCGATGCGCCGCAAATGCGAAGGTTCAATGTCAAGCGTTATATTCCCGATTTATCGAAATGGACGCTGATTCCGCCGCACACCGGGAACATCGGGCAGGATTTTTCCAAAACCATTTTGTTCTTTGCGCACGCTCCGGCGTGCCGCGTTTGTCAGGGATACGCTAAACAAATTGTGGCGCAACAAGGCAGGATTGAAGAAACGGGCACGCGGTTGCAGATTGTGTTGCCCGCCAATATAGACCAAGGGAAAGAATGGGGCAAGGAATTTGCGGCGACTGCAGAAATTTTTGCGGATATAAACGGCGATCTAAAACGTGAGGCTGTGGATTGCTTTCCAGATACGTGGGACGTTCGAATAGGCGGGACGTGGCTTTGGGTTGTCCACAACGACGAGGTGGTGCGGGCGGGTATCTATGCGCCAGATGCCGGTGGGCTAGTTACGCCTACCGAAATCGTTCGATACTTGGAGCAGAAATGACCCCACCGCCCAAAGAGGGGTGGCGCACCAAGACGCAAAGAACGCAGAATTAACGGAGAAGCATTGATCAATGGAACAATTCATTGGTTTGACGGTCTTGTTCATTGCCGCTGTGATCGCGGGGGCACTCAATTCAGTGGCGGGAGGTGGCAGTCTCATTTCGTTTCCATCGTTGCTTGGCTTTGGCGTTGCTTCGATTCCGGCAAATGCGACCAACACCGCGGCGCTGTGGCCCGGTACGCTGAGTAGTGCGTTTGCGTACAGCAAGGACACCAAGATTTATCGCGACTTGCTCTTGCCACTGGTTATCCCTAGCATCATCGGCGGATTGTTGGGCGCGCTTGCGCTCGTCGTTACGCCGCCGGCGTTGTTCGATGAGATCGTTCCGTTTTTGGTTTTGTTTGCCACGTTGCTCTTTGCCTTCCGCGATCAGATCAATCGGCTCTTCAATCTAGGTGGCGGTGAAGAGCGTGTAACGGCACTGGGGCGCGTGTGGGGATTCTTGTTTCAACTGTTTGTGGCAACGTACGGCGGCTATTTTGGCGCGGGGATCGGCATTCTGATGCTGGGGTCGCTGTCCGTGATGGGCTTGCACGACATTCATCGGATGAATGGGCTCAAGACGATTCTGGGGACCATCATCAACATTATCGCTTTTTTCTTTTTTGCGATCAAGGGTTTGGTGGTGTGGAACCTGGCTGTGCTGATGGCAATCGGCGCTATCATCGGTGGATACGGTGGGGCGCGGCTTGCCAAGCGGGTGGATCAAAACTATATTCGCGCGTTTGTGATTATTGTGGGCTTGGTCGTGTCCGCGTGGCTGTTTGTGAAATGAGTTCAGGGTTTGGGGTTCGAGGTCTCAATATTTAACTTTGAACTTACTCGTTACTCCCAACTGGCTTGGGTATCTTGCAACTCGGCGGGGGTTTCGGCGTCCGCGCGGCGCATCAAAACAATTTCGCCAAACAATCCTTCTTGCATGGCGCGAATCTGTCGTCGCTTGATCAACTCCAGAATCGCCAGAAACGTAACGATGATTTCTACGCGCGTTTGGGCATGTGCGAGTAGGTGAGAAAAGCGCACCGTCGTTTCGCGTTGGGTGAGGTTAATGATCTTGGCGATTGCTTGATCAATCGAAACAGCGAGCGGCACGGTGAGTGTGCCTTGCGGCAAGGTGGGGCGAATCTTGAGCGCGCGCATCAGGGCGTGGGCTAAATCATCGCCGCTCACCCCTTCCAATTTCAACGCGGTCGGTTGCGGACGGGGGGGCGGGGCAGTGCGCGGATAGGCGCGCCATCCTTGTTGTTGGCGTTCGCGCAAAAATTGTGCGGCTTGCTTGAACATTTTGTACTCGCGTAATTGCCGCACCAAATCATCCCCGGGGGCCTCTTCGCTGGCAGATTCGGTTGCCGGTTGCGGCAACAGCATGCGCGATTTGATCAAAATCAATTTGGCGGCGATGATAAGATAATCGGCGAGTGCGGACAACTCGATGGCGCCCGGCGTGCTGATCAATTCGAGGTACTGATCGGCAACCGCTGCAACCGAGACAGTCGTAATATCCAACTCGCGACGTTCGATGAGTTGAAGCAAGAGATCGAGTGGACCTTCAAATTCCAAGGCCGGCAACCGAAATGAGTGCATAGCGGCTGGATTATACTTGGATTCGAACCTGATGCAAGATGGATTGATTCGATTAAAAGAGGTTACGCGTGCGTACGTGGTCGGCGCGCGCACGTTGTATGCGTTGCGCGATGTTTCGCTCACGATTGAGGCCGGCGAATTTGTGGCGATTGTGGGACCGTCGGGCAGTGGCAAGTCCACGTTGCTCAACTTGATCGGCGGAATTGATAAGCCGAACGCGGGCCAGGTATGGGTGGATGGCATTCGCGTGGATACGATGAGTGAGAACGCGCTTGCCAAGTGGCGGGGGCACAAGATCGGAATTGTTTTTCAATTCTTTCAATTGTTGCCCACGCTCACCGCCATCGAAAATGTCATGTTGCCGATGGAGTTGCGCAACACCTTTGCCGATGAGCGACACACGCGCGCGTTGCTGGCGTTGGAACGCGTGGGGTTGCGTGAACGTGCGGTGCAGTTGCCTTCCGAATTATCGGGTGGGGAACAACAGCGCGTTGCCATTGCGCGCGCGTTGGTCAACGATCCGCCCATCTTGCTTGCCGATGAACCGACCGGCAATCTGGACACGGAAACCGGCGAACGCGTGGTGGCATTGTTGGAGGAATTGAATCGCGCCGGCAAGACGATTGTGTTAGTCACCCATGAAGAGACCCTCGCGCGCGCGGCCTCGCGAATCATTCGCGTGCGCGATGGACGTGTGCGAGAAGACGGCTAATGAAAACATCATCCCCGTGGTGGACACTGAGTATCGTTGTTGTGTTGCTGTGCGGTTGTCTCACCTGGCTCGTGGCAATTGGAATGGTGGGTTGGTGGTGGGTGGGCGAGCCGGTGGGTTTCGGCGCAATGAATCCAACAACAACGCCCAGTGCCACACCTACGCCTCAAGACCTTGCTGTTGTGCCAACGCGCATCCACCCAAGTGAAATAGCGGTGCCTACGCCCACCGGCGTCGCGTTGAAATATCCGGTCTCGTACGAGACCCAGTTCGCGGTTACAACGTACAATGTCCAAGGCCAATCGGTGAAAGAGATTCATCAATCGCTCGAAGCCAACGCGTTGAGCGATCCGCACGAAATCGGCAAACGGTTTTATGCGCGGACAGATTGGTATCTTTCGGCAAAATGGTTTTACGTACCGACCGCTCGTGGCTGCGAGGTGGAACGCGCCCAAGTTTCGATCATCGTTACGATGACCTTGCCCGCGCTGGTTACCACCAATGTTGCGCCTGAGGTGCAAGCCCGTTGGAACACGTTTCTGAACAATACCGTTCAACACGAACGCGAACACGTCAAGATTGCGTACGATGGTGCGCGCGATTATCAACGCCAACTAGGCAATTATCCGCCGGCGGTGAATTGCACGGCGATTCAGTCGCAACTACAAAATCTATTTCGTCAACACTATGATTTGATTGATCGAACCAATGTTGAGTACGATCGCAAGACCCAGCACGGAATCACGCAAGGTGCGGTGTTTCCGTAACAAGGAAGAGATATGCTTTTTGCAGGTTTTGGACCCGAAATCATTTATTTGTTGATTGCCTTGCTGATCGCCTTAACGATTCACGAGGCAAGCCACGCTTTGATGGCGTTACTGTTGGGCGATGACACGCCGCGTCAAGCCGGACGACTCTCGCTCAATCCGTTTGCCCATCTTGAGCCGATTGGCGTGTTGATGATTCTTACGGTTGGCTTGGGGTGGGGCAAGCCGGTGATGATCAATGCTGACAAGTTGAAACCCAATCCCAAAGTTGGAATGGCGCTCGTTGCTCTGGCGGGACCGCTATCAAACATCCTGCTCGGTTTGATTCTGGCGATTCCCTTGCGCTTGCATTTACTTTCGCTTTTGCCGGAACGCTGGATTGAAACGGATTTCTTGCCGCCCGAATGGCAATTCTTTTCAATCGGGCGAATCGTTCTTTATGCAACTTGGCTTTGCTTTGCACTGGCGATCTTTAATTTGATTCCTTTCAACCCGCTCGATGGCTCGCGCCTGTGGCAAATCATCTTGCCGACCAAATGGTATGTCCAAGTGGTACGCTTTGAATTGATCGGACTGGTGATCATCCTCGGCTTGATTCTTTCGGACCGCTTTTTAGGCACGAATATTCTTGCCAGCCTTTTGGGTCCCCCAATCGCGTGGCTGTGGCGAATGGTAGTTGGCATGACGCCACCATTTCCCTTGTGAAACCAAGTTGTGTTATAATCTCCAAAAATTTTTTGAGGCGATTCTATGTTAAAGACGCACACTTGCGGTGAACTACGTTCACAACACGTTGGACAAACCGTTACGCTGGCAGGGTGGGTGCATCGTCGCCGCGATCATGGGGGCTTGATCTTTATTGATTTGCGCGACCGGTTTGGTTTGACGCAAATCGTCTTCAATCCCGCTACGGCTGCCCAAGCTCACGAACTGGCAACGACCTTCCGTTCGGAATTCGTGGTGCGTGTTACGGGCCAAGTAACGGCGCGCCCTGCCGGGCAAGAGAATCCCAACTTGGCGACCGGGGAAATCGAAGTATATGTTACGCACGCGGAAATTTTGAACGATTCGAAGAATCCGCCCTTCCTCATCAACGTTGAAGAAAATGTGGACGAGTCGTTGCGGCTCAAATATCGTTTCCTCGATTTGCGGCACGAACGCCTCCAACGCAATTTGACCATTCGGCATCGCGCGATCAAATTCATACGCGATTATCTCGATGCGCGCGGTTTCATTGAAATCGAGACGCCGATTCTGATCAAGAGCACGCCAGAAGGCGCACGCGATTACGTCGTGCCAAGCCGTGTATATCCCGGCAAATTTTACGCGCTGCCGCAATCGCCCCAGCAATTGAAACAATTGTTGATGGTGGCAGGGTTTGATCGTTATTATCAGATCGCGCGGTGTTTCCGGGACGAGGATTTGCGGGCAGATCGCCAGCCGGAATTTACACAACTCGATTTGGAAATGGCATTCGTTGAGCAAGAAGATGTGTTGAACGTGGTCGAGGGTTGCCTCACGGAGATGATTCGCGCGGTGGTGCCGCACAAAAAACTGATTTCACCCTTTCCACGCTTGACGTATGATCAGGCGATTGCCCGGTACGGCGTAGATAAACCGGACGTGCGCTTTGAGATGGAATTGACTGAGGTAACCGATATTGCGAACAAAACCAATTTCCAAGTTTTTGCTTCTGCCACTCAAGTCAAAGGTATTCGGGTGCCGGGGTGTGCTGGTTATACCCGCAAACAAATTGACGAATTGACCGAGTGGGCAAAAGCGAAAGGCGCAAAAGGTTTGGCAACTATCGCGTTGACAAATGAAGGCATCAAATCGCCGATTGCCAAGTTCTTGACCGAGTCCGAGATGCATGCGCTGATTGAACGTTTGCAAGGCCAGCCCGGCGATCTGCTCTTGTTCGTTGCGGATCAACCCAAGATAGTCGCCGATGCTTTGGGTGCGCTGCGCTTGGAACTGGGACGCCGTCTGAACTTGGTAGATAAGGATTTGCTGGCGTTCGTGTGGATCGTAGATTTTCCTTTGTTCGAGTGGAACACCGAGACGCATCGCTGGGAAGCGGTACATCATTTGTTCACGGCGCCCAAGCCGGAGGATTTGCCACTTTTGGATACCGACCCAGGTCGCGTGCGCGCGAATTGCTACGACCTGGTGTGCAACGGGTTTGAACTGGCGAGTGGGAGCATTCGCATTCATCGGCGCGATGTGCAAGAAAAAGTGTTGGAGATTTTACAGTACTCGCGCGAAGAAGCCTTTGCCCGTTTTGGTCATATGCTCACGGCATTCGAGTACGGTGCACCCCCCCATGGCGGAATGGCGCCGGGCCTTGATCGTTTGGTGGCGTTGCTGTGCGATGAGACGAGCATTCGTGAAGTGATTGCGTTCCCTAAAACCGCAGCGGCGACCGATTTGATGACGAATGCCCCTTCGGAGATTTCAGCCGATCAGTTGCGCGAGTTGCATTTGACCATTCAGTCTGATTGACCACCCAGGGGTGGTTTTGAATTTGACTTTTCGATTCAAAAGTGCTAGCATTTAAGCCGCAACCCTACCGCGTACGTGATTTGCCATCCGGCGTTTGAGCCAACGTTTACACATTGGGAGACGACTTCTGCTGAGAGCGCGCCCACTCCGCACGGAGACCGGACCACTCGAAGAGTAGTTTCCCACCTGCGAAAGCGGGTTCACAACTCTGGGCACACACGGCGTGGTGGGGCTTGCGTTTTTTGCAGATCACCCCAGGGCGAATGCCGATGGTTTCAAGACCATCGGCATTCGCGTGATAGAGTATCCTGCGCTGGCAGGGCTTTTCAAAAGTCGCTGGATAAGGAGAAAATCTGCGCGGCTTGCAATGACATGAGACGTCTTGACTTTTGAGAAACCGTGCCTGCATTTGCTTGGGGTCTTGACAGTGTGGAATCAAATGTGTTATCCTCTGCCCCAGTTGAGTCTGAAAGGATATTGGAGCCATTAGGTCATGCGCAAAGAACGCGTTACCGAAAATGTTTACGTCTTTACCAGTGAAGCGTATGCCCAAGTAACGGCGGGGGCGATCGTTACGCACGAGGGCACCGTCGTGATTGATACCTTACCGTTTCCGCGTGAGACGCGTGAGATGATTGATTTCTTGCGTGCCGAGTCACGGCGAGGGATTCGTTACGTGATCAATACACATCATCATGCCGATCATGTCTATGGCAACTATTTGTTTGAAGAAGCCGATATTATTTCCAGCGAGAAATGCCGTGAGATAATGCGCAAGACGGGCGAGAAAAATTTAGCGGAAACCAAACAGCAAACTCCCGAACTTGCCGAAGTGGTGTTGCGCTTGCCCAACATCACCTTTCCAGACAAAATGACCATCCATTTGGGTGATCGCGTGATGCGTTTGCTCCCCTTGCCCGGGCATACGCCGGATGATATTGGCGTATATATCGAAGGGGAAAAAATCTTGTTTGCCGGTGATGCGGTGATGCCTCTACCATATATCTTTTGGGGCGAGCGCGTGCAGTTGCAAGAGACGCTCAAGATGATCAAGGAAATGAATCTGGAAAATATCGTGCAGGGTCATGGCGAGGTCCTTTTGAAAGGCGAGATTAATGACGTGCTCGATCAAGGCGTGGCATATCTGGACACCATCTACGAACGCGTGAAATCCAAACTCTCATCACGTATGTCCAAGGAACGTCTGATCAACGAAATCAGTTTAGAGTCATGCGGGTATTCGCCGATTGCGCTCGATGGTTTGGTCAAGCAACTGCATCGAAGTAATCTCTTGCGGGTGTATCAAACCCTCACCGCCAAGCCGCGCTAGATAGGCAGTATGGACTCTGGGTTTCCGGAGGAAACCCAGAGTTTTTATTTTTTGACACATCGGAGTGTCAGGATATAATGAATAATAGCGCGTTCGAGGAAGAACGTAGCCCTCCCAAGAGGAATGCACAATGGCAAAGATCAAAGTGATTCAGTTCGGATTGGGACCGATTGGCGCGGGGGTTGCCCGGGTGATCGCTCAACGTCCCGATTATCAGTTCGTTGGTGCGGTGGATATTGACCCCGCCAAAGTGGGCAAGGATTTGGGACAACTCATCGGCTTGGAGCGCGATTTAGGCATTAAGGTCTCGGATGATGCGGCAAAAGTGTTGAAAAAGAATGCCGATGTAGTGATGCACTGCACGGTGTCCTCCCTTGCCAAAGCGGAACCGCAATTGGCGATGATTATCAGAGCCGGCAAGAACATTGTCTCGACCTGCGAAGAGTTGGCGATGCCCTGGGGACAAAAGGCAATTGCCAAACGGATTGATGCGCTGGCAAAGAAGCACAAGGTTACGGTGCTGGGTACCGGCATCAATCCCGGCTTTATGATGGACACATTACCGATTCTCTTGACCGGTGTCTGCCAAGAAGTCAAAGCGATTCGCGTCAATCGTACCGTGGACGCATCGAAACGGCGCAAACCCTTGCAAGCCAAAATCGGTACGGGAATGACCGTTGCGGAGTTTCAGCAAAAAGCCGGCAAGGAGATTCGCCACGTCGGCTTGACCGAATCGGTGCGAATGGTGGCGGCGGCGTTGCGTTGGAAATTGGATCGCATCGAAGAAACGATTGCGCCGGTCGTTGCCACCGTGCCGATCAAAACCGAGTACTTTGAGGTGCAACCTGGGTTTGTGACCGGCGTCGAACAGTACGGCTATGGATATGTGAATGGTGCGAAAGCGATTGAGTTGCATCTGCGAATGTGTGTGGACGCCGGCGAATCGGTGGACGAAGTGATCATCGAGGGCAAGCCGCCAATTCACTCGATCATCAAAGGGGTGCATGGCGATCTCTCGACGGCGGCGGTGGCGGCGAATTGCGTGCGGCGTGTCATTGCGGCGGCACCGGGTTTGGTGACGATGGCAGACCTGCCGATTATCTCGGTGGGCTAGGAATTTGCACTATGAAGCGAATTCTTATTCTTACCACCGGCGGCACGATTGCCATGCGCGCAGATGCAAACGCGGGTGGCGCTGTGCCCACATTGCGGGCTTTGGATTTTGGCGATGCGTTTCCGACGGATGTCCAAGTGGTAACCGAGGAATTTTCCAATATGCCCAGCGCGCATTTCACACTCGATCACATTTGGAATCTTGCGCGCCGGGTTGCGGAACGCCTTTCCGAGGCGATGATTGATGGGGTGGTCGTTACGCACGGGACTGACACGCTCGAAGAATCGGCGTATTTGTGCGACCTCACGATCAACACGCGCAAACCGATTGTCTTCACCGGCGCGATGCGGACGGCTTCGGAATTGGGGTACGATGGTTTGGCAAACATTGCCTCGGCGATTCGCGTGGCGGCGGATGAATCGGCGATGGATTGCGGCACGCTGGTGGTGTTCAACGACGAAATCCACGCGGCGCGCGAGGTGACCAAGACCAACACGACCGCGCTTGAAACCTTCTTATCGCCGGAATTTGGCGCCATCGGCAGGATTGATTTTGCTGGCGTCAACATTGCGCACAAACCTACTCATCGCGAATTCATCCCGGCAACGCATCTCGAAACGAATGTCTCGTTGCTGAAATTGACCGTTGGAATGAGCGAAGGTTTGTTGGAATATTTGGTGGACGTGGTCGGTGCGAAAGGAATTGTGTTGGAAGCGCTAGGCGGCGGACGCGTGCCGCCGTGGTGGTTGCCAACCATCGAACGCGCGATCAAGCAAGGGGTAGCCATCGTCATTACCTCGCGCGTGGGAGCCGGGCGAACCGTAGATCGGTATGGTTACATCGGTGCGCACCGTGATTTGAAACAGATCGGTTGTTGGTTTGCCGGTGGTTTGAACGGACAAAAGGCGCGCATCAAATTGATGGCGGCATTGGGGACGGCGAACGCCAAGGATTATTTTGTTTGACAACTCGAACGGATTACGTTATACTTGTAATAAACGCGATGATGGAAACGAGTACGCGAGTAGAGTGCCAAGCGAACTTGGAGCAGGTGTGAGCCAAGCGCACGAACCTCGCGGAAAATCCTTCCGGAGCGGCGCGTTGAACGTCAATGAGTCCACTCGTTGACTAGTAGATTGCGACGAAGTCGTGCTTCGTTACCAAAACGCGGGGATGCTGGTCCTCGGCAAAGTGAGTTTGTTGGTTGCATCGTTGAATCGTTTGTTCGTTGGAAACCTTAACGAGCAAACGATTCAACGATTGAACGAGCGAACTAAAAAGGGTGGTACCACGGGCAACCGCTCGTCCCTTGAGGATGAGTGGTTTTTTATTTCAGACGGCAGTTTCTGATTTCAGATTGAGCCATCACTGCACGCCATCTGAAATCGGAAATGGAGTTGAGATGACTGACTTGCTATGCCAATCCGATGCGTACTTGAAAGAATTCGATGCTACTGCGATAGCGGTCAATGGCGATCAAGTTGCGCTTGACCGCACCGCGTTCTATCCGCGCGGCGGCGGACAGCCGAGCGACCAAGGCGAACTCACCGTTGCCGGTGAAACGTATCGCGTGCTGGAGGTGAAAAAGCAAGCCGGCGAAGTGTGGCACAAACTTGACCGCGCGGCGAATTTCGCCGTTGGTGCAAGTGTGCATGGTGTCCTTGATTGGGAGCGGCGCTACCAATTGATGCGGACACACACGGCATTGCACATTCTTTGCGGTGTGATGTGGCGCGATTACGGCGTCAGCGTAACGGGCGGCGATATGGAACCGCTCGCGGCGCGGATGGATTTTGAGTTGGAGCGAATGAGCGCAACCTTTGCGCAAGAGATCGAAGAGAAAATCAATGTCGAAGTTGCCGCCGCGCGTGATATTCGTATCCGAGTTTTACCGCGCGAGGAAGCATTTGCCATTCCCGATTTGATTCGCACGAAAATCAATTTGCTTCCGCCGGACATTCGAGAGGTGCGTACCGTTGAAATCGTTGGGCTGGATTTGCAGGCGGATGGCGGGACGCACGTGGCAAACACGCGCGAGGTCGGGCGCATCAAAGTAGTGGGACACGAGAGCAAGGGCAAGATTAACAAGCGACTGAGAATCGCACTTGAATAAGCCACTAGTAGTACAACAACCTGAAAGTGCGTGGTGAAAACTCGACTTTTAGCTACATCTGTCAACGTCTTCCCATCCGTCTGGTCTGCAACTATTTCATGTTGTTGCACTAGGTAATTCGCCACTCGCAATTCCTAAATCTGCAATCTGCAATTTGCAATCATAAATGAGGTGACTATGCCGTTCAAGCCAGTATCCAGTAAAACCAACTTTCCCGAACTCGAGCGCGAGATTTTGCGTTGGTGGAAAGAGACCGACGCGTTCAACAAATTACGCAAGTTACGCGCAGGCAGTAAGAAATGGTCGTTCGTGGATGGTCCCATCACCGCGAACAATCCGATGGGTGTACATCATGCCTGGGGACGCACGTACAAGGATTTATTCCAACGTTACAAGGCGATGCAAGGATTCGATCAGCGTTGGCAAAATGGTTTCGATTGCCAAGGACTCTGGGTCGAAGTCAACGTTGAAAAAGACCTGGGGTTCAAATCGAAACGCGACATTGAAGCGTACGGACTTGCGCCGTTTGTGATTCTGTGCAAGCAACGGGTGCTCAATTATGCGGCAGTGCAAACCGAGCAATCCATTCGCCTTGGTTATTGGATGGATTGGAACGATCCGGAGATGCTGCGTTTCTTGCGCGATAAACTCGAAGACCCCTATCAAATCATCGAACTCGATGGACCCCAGGGCAAGGTGCGCGGCACGGTCGAACAAATTGTTGGACGCCTGGGGATGCCGGAACTTGGCGGCTCGTATTTCACCTTTAGCGATGAAAATAATTATTTGATTTGGGCGTTCATCAAAAAGTGTGCGGACAAGGGCTGGCTTTACAAAGGCACGGATGTAATGCCCTGGTGTGCGCGGTGTGGTACCGGTTTGAGCGAGCACGAAATCAGCACCGAAGATTATCCCGATCTCACGCATCCCAGTATCACGGCGCGTTTTCCGTTACGCGGTCGCCAGAACGAATATTTGCTCGTATGGACGACGACGCCATGGACACTCACGTCGAATGTGGCGGTGGCGGTGGGACCCGAACTCCAGTATCTGCGTGTCAAGCAAGGCGATGCGGTGTACTATCTGGCTGAAGGCACGGTGGCGATCCTCAAAGGCGACTATCAAGTGCTGGGCAAACTCAAAGGTACCGAGATGGAGGGTTGGACGTACGATGGTCCCTTTGATGAATTGCCAGCCCAACAAATGATCGGTGGCTACGCGCCCGCTGAGTTGCGCAATCATTTGGGCAATGTGCCAACCAGTTCTGTGCAAGCGCATCGCGTCATCTTGTGGAAGGATGTTGGCGAAACCGAAGGCACCGGGCTAGTCCATATCGCTCCGGGTTGTGGTGCGGAAGATTTTCGGTTGGGCAAGGAGTTGAATCTACCGGTCGTCGCACCGATTGATGAGAATGGGGGGTTCATCGAAAACTTTGGCGAGTTTAGTGGCATGAGCGCGTTCGAGGTTGCGCCGCGCGTAATCGAATCGTTGCAACAAAAAGGGTATCTGTATCGCACAGACGATTACACGCATCGCTATCCAACGTGTTGGCGTTGCAAAACGGAATTACTCTTCCGGTTGGTGGATGAGTGGTTTATCCGTATGGGTGAGTTGTACGACAAGCCACGCAACCAACTTACGCCGGAAGAAAAAGCGCGTTCGTTGCGTTATCAAATTATGGATGTCGTGGATCAGATTCGCTGGATTCCCAGTTTTGGGTACGACCGCGAGATGGATTGGTTGCGCTTGATGCACGATTGGATGATTTCCAAGAAACGTTACTGGGGTCTCGCATTGCCAATCTGGGAATGTTTGGAGTGTGGACACATCAACGTCATCGGCAGTCGCGACGAATTGCAAGAACGCGCGGTCGAGGGCTGGGATCAATTTGAGGGACACACGCCGCATCGTCCGTACATTGACGAAGTGAAAATCAAATGCGAAAAATGCGGCGGCAAAACATCGCGCATCAAAGATGTGGGCAATCCTTGGCTCGATGCCGGCATCGTCTCAATGTCCACCATGGGCTATCGCATCAATCGCGCATACTGGGAACAATGGTTCCCCGCCGATTTCGTTACTGAATCGTTCCCGGGTCAGTTTCGCAATTGGTTCTATTCGTTGTTGGTGATGGCGACGGTGATGGAAAACAAACCGCCGTTCAAAACGTTGATGGGTTATAGCACCTTGTTTGCCGAAGATGGCCGCCCGATGCACAAATCGTTGGGCAACGCAATTGAATTCAACGAAGCCGCCGAGAATATCGGCGCCGATGTGATGCGTTGGATGTACTCGCGACAACGTTACGAATCAAATATGCTGTTTGGGTATCACGTGGCAGACGAAACCCGGCGAACGTTTCTGTTGCCGCTGTGGAATGTGTACACCTTTTTTGTAACGTATGCGAATCTCGACCGGTGGTCACCCGTCAACCCTCGACACTCAACAGTCAAGCAACTCGATCAATGGATTTTAGCGCGGTTGCAAACGCTGATTGAGGAAATGACCGCCGCGTTAGACGATTACGATGCCCCCACCGCAGCGCGCGCGGTCGAGCCCTTCATTGACGATTTGAGCAATTGGTACTTGCGTCGTTCGCGTCGCCGCTTTTGGAAATCGGAAGACGATGACGACAAGCATGCCGCCTATGCCACGC
This sequence comes from Anaerolineae bacterium, assembly GCA_034433515.1. Lineage (GTDB taxonomy): Bacteria > Chloroflexota > Anaerolineae > UBA4142 > UBA4142 > DAOTXS01. The sequence goes on from DAOUAL010000101.1 coordinate 56,456, forward strand.
TGTACAAAGTGTTGGTTACCTTGACCAAGTTGCTCGCGCCGTTCGTGCCGTTCGTGGCAGAGGCAATGTACCAGAATCTGGTGCGCTCTGTGGATGCCAAGGCACCGGAATCGGTGCATCATTGCGAATGGCCACAAGTGGACGAAACGCGCCGTGATCCACGTTTGCTTGCCGAGATGACAGTGGCGCGCCAAGTGGTGAACTTGGGCCATTCGATTCGCGCCGCCAAGAGTATCAAAGTGCGGCAGCCCTTGGCGCGCGCGCTGGTCGTTGCAGACGCAGCGCAACGAGATGCGCTTACCCAACTGCGCGATTTGGTCGCGGATGAGTTGAATGTCAAGGTGGTCGAGTATGCCCAACGCGAAGAAGAACTGGTGACGTATCAACTGCGCCCCAACTTTGTAACGCTGAACGAAAAAGTGAAACAACTTGTGCCCGATCCCGAGACGGACGATAAGCAAGCCAAAAAAGACGCGCGCGCAAAGCGCAAAGCGTTGATGGGTCAGTTGCAGACGACGCTTGAGGCGCAGGATGCCGGTCACATTGCGGCGATGGTGCGCGCCGGTCAATCGTTCACCTTGGATGTAAATGGTTTGAGGATCGAATTGGCGCCCACCGATGTCTTGGTTACACCGCAACCCAAACCGGGCTTTGCCGTCGCGTCCGAAGGCACACTCGTTGTTGCGCTCGATACGACGCTGACGCCCGATCTAGTCGCCGAGGGATTGGCGCGCGAGTTTGTGCGGCGCGTGCAAGACTTGCGCAAGAGTGCTGATTTGGATATTTCGGATCGCATCGCCGTTTATTACACGGCGACGCCCAAACTGGCGAGTGCCATCGAAACCTGGCGCGACTATATCGCAGGTGAGACTCTGGCGGTAGCATTGCAAGCCGGGAACGCGCCCGCCGGCGCGGCATCGGTTGACGATTCGTTTGATGGCGAGCGGGTTACGGTGGCAGTGGTGAGGCAAAGTTGATCCCAGACCAAGGATGAATGACCCAAGCGTTCATCCTCCGTTCCTTGTTCCGAAAAATGGCTTTTAACTATTGTCCACACTGTGGTGCGGCATTGCCACAATCGAATGACACGTTTGCGCCGCAAAAGTGTGCGCCGTGTGGACGCACGTGGTACCATAACTCGAAACCGTGCGCCGGCGCGCTCATCATCCAAGACAAACGTGTGTTGCTCGTCCGGCGTGCGGTCGAACCGTTCAAAGGATGCTGGGACATTCCGGGCGGGTTTCTTGATCCCGGTGAACATCCGCGCGATGGCATGTTGCGCGAGGTCAAAGAGGAAACCGGCTTGGATGTTCGCGTGATTGATCTGCTTGGGGTGTATGTGGATCGGTACGATTTTGGCGGTCTGGATTTTTTTACGCTGAATCATTACTATGTGGTGGAGCCGGTGGGTGGCGCGCTTCACGCGGCGGATGATGTGAACGAGTATCGTTGGTTTGCGTTAGACCAACTGCCGGCAGCCAGTCAAATTGCTTTTGACCATGCAAACCGGGTATTGTGCGATTTGGTGAAATTTGCCTTGTAACCCAAACTCGTTTAGAATTATGGGTAAAGCGATGAACCAAGGGTGCTTCATCGCAAGGAGGCGCACGATGCCAAAGAACGGAGAAACAGAAAAGAAATCGGTGGGGAAAACGATTGTCCGGCGTGTAACGACGGTTGCCAAGCAAGCCAAGAAATCGGCCAAGGCGGTGTTGGTGACGGGCCGTACCTTGCCACCGCCGGTTGAAATTGAACCGCATCCGATGGAAGAGCATCCCGCACTCAAAATGTTACGCCGGGAACGGCGGCGTCTGGTCGAGGAATTGCAGCGTCAAGAAATGCTCGCCCAGGATCGGCCGACGACGGGCAATCATATGGCGGACGATGCGAGTGAAGTCGAAGCGCAAGCCAAGTCGTTGGCATTGCGCCGGCATTTGGAAGGGATGATCAAAGAGATTGATCGCGCGATTGTGCGCGCGCAAAAAGGCACGTACGGAATTTGCGAACGATGTAAGAAACCGATTCCGGAAGAACGGTTGAAAGTGATGCCGGCGGCAACGCATTGTATTGAGTGTGCGAAACTGCAGACACGCCCTTCGATGAAGGTGATGGTATGAGTGAGGTGCAACGATGAAATGGCGCAATCTCTTGTTATTGGTGATTGCGCTGACGGTGTTGGGCATAGACCAAGCCAGCAAAGCATGGGTCATGGAGAATATTCCGCTCAACACCACGTACGAAATTTTTCCACCGCTCCGTGATCTTTTTGTCCTCACCTACATCACGAATTCGGGCGCCGCATTTGGTTTGTTTCCCCAACTTAGTTTGGTGTTCACGGCGGTTGCCCTCGTCGTCTCGTTCGCCATCGTTTGGTACTATCGTTCGATTCCCGCCGGCCAATGGCTGGTGCGTATCGCGTTGGGTCTGCAACTGGGTGGCGCGTTGGGCAACTTGATGGATCGTTTGCGCTTTGGCGCCGTCACCGATTTGTTGTACGTGCGCTTTGTGCCGGTATTCAACATCGCCGATGCCGCGATTGTGAGCGGCGTAGGGTTGTTAATGTGGCATATGTGGCGCACGACACCAAAACCTGAGATGCAACCCGCGCCGCTGGATTCCTCTTCGGATGAGATGAAATCCGCCGGTAACGAATAGCCCCAACTAGGTTTAGAAGGACGAAGGACGAAGGCGCGTTTTTCGTCCTTCGTCTTTCGTCCTCTATCAAATCGAAATGGAAACAATCACTCTCGCGGTAACCGAATCAGGTGCGCGGCTCGATCAATACCTCGCAGAACATCTGCCCGATCTTTCGCGCGCGGCGGCGCAACGTTTGCTTGACGATGGCTTTGTTCTGGTCAACAACCGTGCGCGCAAACCCAGTTATCGTGTCCAAGCCGGTGAGACAATCATCGTGCGTGTCCCGCCGCCTGAACCAGCGACGCCCCGCGCAGAGCAAATCCCGCTCGACATTCTCTACGAAGACAATGATCTCATCGTCATCAATAAACCTGCCGGGATGATCGTTCATCCGGCGGCTGGACATAGTGGTGGCACGCTTGTCAATGCAATTCTAGCGCATTGTCCCAATCTCAATGTCGGCGGCGTGGAACGTCCGGGCATTGTGCATCGTCTTGATAGTGAGACAAGTGGCATCATCGTCGTTGCAAAGAACGATGCGGCGCTGCGGCATTTGCAAACGCAATTCAAATCGCGTCGCGTCCACAAAACATATCTTGCGCTCGTCGAAGGCATTGTGAAACCGCCGCGCGGCAAAATTGATGCGCCGATTGGACGTGATCCTAAACATCGGCAAAGGATGGCGGTGGTAACGCGGGGTGCACGGCGCGAGGCGGTAACCGTGTATCGCACGTTCGCGCGGTTGCCAAGCGACCAATCGCTCGGCTCGAAAGGTACTGACGCGTACACACTCCTTGAAGTTGAGCCGCAAACCGGGCGCACGCATCAGATTCGCGTGCATCTCGCGTTTCTTGG
>DAOUAL010000102.1:0-129669 GCA_034433515.1 Anaerolineae bacterium
ATCGGCATCAAAGCCAGAGAATTGCCCGGTCGCTTTGTCGAGTGCGCTAAAGCCGGGGAGCGCATCGTTCACGCCGCAGATCAACTTGCCACGACTCCTGACCAGCGCTAGCCGACCACCAGCGGGAAGAGGGGCAGGTGTCACGGTTGCCTGTGCAGAGGGAGCATCGTACGAAAAAGTAGTCAAGGACGGCGATGGTGCGGGGACAAATGCCGCCAAAGCAACGAGGATAAACATGGTTAGTAGAATCAGCCACAGTTTCTTCATTTTCCTTCTCCTCCTTCAAAAATGAATGAACCGAAGACAAATGAGAAACATCATTGTGCTATCCTACCACCTCCTCCTTGAGGAAAATCACTGCGCAAATTTTATCACGAGTACGAGTGAAAAGCAAGAACAGACGAACACCTAACTTGGACGAGCCGAAACACCACCAGAAATTTATCCACGAAGGACACGAAGATTTCTCTGTTCTTCGTGACCTGGGTGTCCTTCGTGGAGGAAAAAATCTTGGCTTTTTGTGCAACGATTTCATTTGATAGGTACTATGCAGGGCTAGCGCTAAATCGGAGGCAGGCGGTTGAAACCGCTGCCATCGCCAGTGTTCATGCAGAACACTGGATATTCCTCGAGACCGAAAAGGCATGCACGCTGGCACCAACGACCCGAAGCCGCCCGCCCTTCGGCGGCTAGCCGTCAGCTTGCGGAGGCAGGCTTGGGGTATTGGTGGCTGTGACTTTAGTCGCCCGATCTGACTTTGCCCCCCAGCCACCCATTGACACGCTTTTTGAAGAATGGTATAATTTGGTCAGTAATGGTCTAGACCATAGCAGGCGTCTTTTTTCACAGCACGTCTGCTCACAGGAAGGTCGATGGTGACACTTCGACGGCATCACCCCATTCCGCTCTATCAGCAACTTGAAGCCACTTTGCGTGCCCAAATCGAAAGTGGCAAATTCCACACGCACGAACGCCTGCCCTCTGAACGCGAATTGTCCAAACACTTTGGCGTGAGCCGGATGACGGTGCGCCAAGCCCTCGACTCGCTTAGCCGACAGGGACTCATCTACGGCAAAGTGGGCAAAGGCACCTTTATCAGCGAACCCAAGATTGATCAACAACTCGTTGCCCTCACCGGCTTTTCGGAGGATATGCAACGTCGCGGTCAAGTTGCCTCCAGCCGTGTCCTCAAAGCCGCCTGTATCGTTGCCACCAAAGATATTGCCACCGCCCTGCAAATCGAACCCAAGACCCGTGTGGTAAATCTCATCCGTGTGCGCTTGGCAAATGGCAATCCTCTGGCGATTGAAAATTGTTTTCTACCTGTGCATCTCTGTCCTGACATTCTGGCACACGACTTTAGCCGAGAATCGTTGTACGATGTGTTGCGGCATCAATACGGTTGGCATCTCGTTCGGGCGCAACAGACAGTCGAAGCCCGGCTTGCCACCGATGAAGAACTCACCTTACTGAAACTCAAGCACCCTGCACCGATTCTGGCGATTGAACGCATTACGATGGTGGAACAAGGATTCCCAATTGAGTATGTGCGCTCGGCGTATCGGGGTGATCGGTACAAATTCAGTGCACTCCTTACACCCAGCCGATGAACGCCGTCAAAACCGGATTTCACTACCGTACACTTTTTTGAGTTGAGAGGTTGCCCCACATGTGGTATGCTCTCGTTCCACCACAGAACAAGGAGCAACCCTATGAGCGACAACCTCAGACGCTATCGTGCCATAAAACAGGCATTAAAGCAACTTTATCCCAAAGAGCCGCAGGGCAATTTGGCGCGACATCTGAACACCTTGGCCGGGCTGATCAGCGGTATCGTGGGGAGCAAATCAACCAATTTACCCCACCTTGCCAGCAAGGTACCCGATGGCAGAAAAGTAGATAGCCGGGTCAAACAGTTCACACGCTGGGTGAGCAACGCCAACATTGAGACCGAAACGTACTTCCTGCCCTACGCCCAAGCTTTGCTCGCTAACTTAGCGAGCCACCCACTGGCTTTGGTCATGGATGGCAGCACCGTGGGGCGTGGCTGTTTGGCTTTGCTGGTTAGTGTCGTCTATCAGAAACGCGCCTTGCCGCTGGCGTGGCTTGTGGTGAAAGGGCGCAAAGGGCATTGCCCTGAGACAAGCCACTTGGCTTTGTTGGAACAAGTGCATTCGATGATTCCAGTCCACGCGCCCGTCACCTTCGTGGGCGATGGCGAGTTCGACGGGATTGGGTTGCAAGAGACTTTGCCTACGGGTGGAACTATGTTTGCCGCACCGCCAACAACATCATCCTTTGCCGCCACGATCACGAATTTGCGTTTGAAACTGTCCTGCTCGAACCAGGCACACGGTTCCGTCTGCCCCACGTGACACTTCGCCATCAAGGCTATGGCCCGGTGCATGCGATTGGCTGGTGGGGGGAAGGCTACGACGAGCCCATCTATCTCCTCACCAACATGGCGGACGCAGACGCCGCCTGCGCGTGGTATCGCAAACGGGGGCGGATTGAGACGTTCTTTTCAGATCAGAAGAGTCGCGGGTTCAACCTGCACCAAAGCCATCTGGCTAATCCGCAACGCTTGGCACGCTTGATGATCGCGGCCTGTTTGGCGTATCTCTGGATCATCGACCTGGGCGTCCGCGCTTTGCAAGACCAGTGGCGGCGTTGGATCCATCGCGGCAAGCGCTGCGATCTGAGTCTATTTCAATTAGGGCTACGTCTGTTGGACTATTTGCTCAACGAGGACCAGGGTATCCCAGTGTCGTTTCCACCATCCGATTAGTCTGGCTCAAAAGTGTACGGTAGTGAAGCTTTGCAGAAAGTTGGAGCATCAAGTAGTCAGCGCGTCGTTCGGTTTGTGGTATAATGTGAGCGGAGCGGAAATCTTTTTTGCTCCGCTCACATTCCTGTTGAGTGAGTCAATTATGCCTCGACCACGTTACTCGATTGTTGCGCCGGTGTTCAACGAAGAAGAAACACTCCCCGTGTTCTATCAACGCACACGTGCTGTAATGGATCAACTGGATGGCGAGTGCGAACTCATCCTCGTCTTCGATGGGAGCCGCGATCGCTCGCCGGCAATTGGACGCGAACTGCGCGCGCAAGACCCACGCGTCAAGATCATCAATTTTTCACGCAACTTTGGTCATCAAATTGCGATTAGCGCGGGCATTGATTACGCCGAAGGCGACGCCGTGGTCATCATTGATTCGGACTTGCAAGACCCCCCCGAAGTCATCCTGCAACTGGTCGAAAAATGGAAACAGGGATTTCAAGTCGTTTATGCACAACGCGCCAAACGCAAAGGCGAAACCTTTTTCAAACTTTTCACCGCCGCCTTTTTCTATCGCCTCATTCGCCGGCTCGCCTCCATCGAGATTCCACCGGACACCGGCGACTTTCGCTTGATTGATCGTCAAGTCGTTCTCGCGTTGCGCCGCCTGCGCGAACATCATCGCTTTATGCGCGGGTTGTCCGTCTGGGTTGGCTTTAAGCAAACCGGCGTTCTCTACGAACGCCAAGAACGTTTTGCCGGCACAACCCAGTATCCATTCCGCAACATGCTCAAGTTCGCGGTGGATGCCATCACCGGTTTTTCGTACATCCCCCTCCAACTTGCCACAACGATTGGCTTGTGGATTTCCGGACTGGCTCTGCTGTCCATTCCCATCGTGGCAATTCTCCGTTTTGAATTTGGTAACGAATTTTTTGGGGGCCAAGCCACCACGCTCATCTCGGTTCTCTTTCTCGGCGGCGTGCAATTGATCTTTCTCGGCATCATCGGCGAATACCTGGGACGCATTTACGATGAAGTGAAAAATCGTCCGCTCTACATCGTTACCGAAGCACCTCCCAAACCCAAAGAGGAAGGAGAATAAAACGTCAAGAGTAAAACATATGCTTTGGCATTCTCCCAAACGAGTCAAGTGCATTACACTTTACGTTTTACTCTTTATGCTCACCGCTTGCACGCCAACTCCGTCTGTTTCGATAACACCTATGCCTACCTCACCTATTCCCTTATCACCCCATCTCGATGCGCTAGTTTCCCAAATGACCCTCGAACAAAAAGTCGGGCAAGTGATGCTCGTTGGGTTCGATGGCACAACTCTCACGCCCGAATTGCGCAATGATCTCACGCAACTGCACATCGGCGGCGTGATTTTTTACGATCGCAACATTCAATCGCCGCAACAGGTGGCACAACTCAACACCGATTTGCAAAACGTGATGCGCCAAAACAACGACCTGCCCTTGTTCATCACGGTTGATCAAGAAGGCGGCGTCGTCGCGCGATTGAAAGAAGAAAAGGGATTCACCGAATTTCCCAGCCAAATGGCGGTTGCCGCAACGGACGACGTCAATCAAGCGCGCAAAATCGCGCAAGCGCTTGCCGACGAAATGCTCGCGCTCGGTTTCAACATGGACTTGACCCCCGATCTCGATGTGAACAACAATCCCGATAATCCGATCATCAGCACGCGCTCGTTCGGTTCTGATCCTCATCGCGTCGCCGAGTTTGGTGTGGCGTACATCGAAGCGCTACAAGACGCCGGGCTGATCGCCATCGGTAAACATTTTCCGGGGCACGGCGATACCGGCACCGATTTGCCTATGGCACTCCCCACGATCCCGCACGACCGCGCGCGTTTGAATGCTATCGAGTTTGTACCGTTTCAAGCCGCCATGCAAGCCAAGGTTGCCGGCATCATGTCCGCGCACATCACTTTCCCTGCTATTGACCCAACGCCGGGTCTTGCGGCAACCCTTTCACCAAAGGTATTGACCGGCTTGCTGCGTGATGAAATGCAGTACGACGGGTTGGTGATGACCGATGAATTGACGATGGGCGCACTTGCCACATCCGGCTATCCGGCACCCCAAGCCGCTTCCACCGCGTTGCGTGCCGGCGCCGACGTATTGCTCTTGCAAACCGGCTATGCCATGCATCGCCAAGTTCATGCCATGCTCGTTGATCGCGTTCAACGCGGCATCGTCCCACAGACCCGGCTTGATCAAGCCGTGCGCCGCATTCTGTTAGTCAAACAAAAATTCGGTATTCTCACGGAACACGCGCCACGCAACACGAACCTCGCCGTCGTTGGCTCGGCTGAAATGCAAACTGTCTCGCGCAAGGTTGCGCTTCAAGCCATCACCCTTTTGCGCGACGATGCTAAACTGGTGCCGCTCAAAGCCGATGCCAAACTCCTCGTGGTCGAAACCGGGAATTTTGGTTTGGGTAAACAACTGGGCGCGACAACCATGTCTGTGAGAGCGCAACCGACGAAAGACGAAATCGCAACAGCGGTGCAAATTGCCAAAGAGGGTCGCATTGCCATCGTGGCAACCAGCGACGTCGCTAAAAATAAATCCCAAGCCGATCTCATTACCGCGCTCAACCAAGCCAAGGTACCCACCATCGTCATTGCCACGCGTTCCCCATACGATTTGCTCTACCTCAACGATGTCAAGACATACCTGGCGTCGTACGGCAACAATCCACCGATGATCGAAGCACTCGCCGCGATTCTCACCGGCAAAACCAAACCTCAGGGCAAACTGCCGAGTTGCCCGGCTTGTACAAAATTGGCGATGGAATTCGATAATGCTCCGCGATGTTCATCCCTCAGACTGCGCAACGATTGCAACAATCTGGAACGATGCGTGTGGTAATGATCTGAGCATTACGCCACGTTTCGTCGAATACAATACGCACCCACCGACCGGCGTCATTCAAGCCGGCAAACTCGCCATCGTCAACAATCAACCGGTGGGATTTGTTTTGGCGAGCGCATTGCCCAATGATCCCCCAACCTCGCCGCCGCAGGTGGGCTGGATTGACGCACTCGCCGTCTTGGGTAGCCACCAAAAACGCGGCGTCGGCACGGAATTGTTAGTGTGGGCAGAAGATTGGCTGCGCGCGCAAGGTTGCACCCGTTTTCGATTGGGTGGCAGTTTACATCCGTTTACACCCGGCTATCCAACCGAATTGGGCAACGCTGACTTGTTTCTCAAACGCGGCTACGTTGAACGACCCGACAACGCGCACGTCTGGGATGTGGCGCGCGATCTTGCCGATTACGCGCACGCAGCGTATGCGATTGATGCAACAATTCGCCTCGCGTGTCCCGGCGATGAAACGGCTCTCGCCGATTTTTTTGCGCGCGAGTTTCCCGGCCGTTGGCGATACGAGTTTCAAGAATTTTTGCGCGAGCGCGGTCGCCTATCGGATTATGTTCTACTCTGTACCGAACGGGGCATTGATGGCTTTGCTCGGCTAACGTTTGAGCATTCCGAACGCCCCTTGGATCGTTTTTACATGCATCGTTTGCCACGCCCCTGGGGGCAATTGGGTCCCATCGGCGTGAGCCAAGATGTGCGCGGCAAAGGATACGGCGGCGCATTGCTCGATGCGGGCTTGCGTTATTTGCGCGATCAAGGTGTGCGCGGTTGCGTGATTGATTGGACTGACCTGGTTGATTTCTATGGCAAGTTTGGGTTCAAGCCGTATCGCGAATATGCGATCCTTGGCAAAGGATGAAAAGATGGTGACCTTGCTTCCACTTCCACGCTTGCTCGAATTTCATGCTGGCAACTATAAACTCAACTCAGGCAAACGCATTGCGTTGCTCGGTGCACCGGCGCAAGAATTATTGTTCAGCGCGCAACGGTTACGTAATGTTCTGCGCGAACATCAAATCGAATGGGCGCTCGCCGCCACTGCCACCGGCGATCCCCAAGAAATCGGCGCAACGTTGCGCGTAGATTCTGGGCGGGTGAAAAATGAGGAAGGGTATGAACTTGCTGTCACGCCAAACGGAATCGAAATCATCGCCGGCTCGGCGCGTGGAATTTTTTACGGCGTCTGCACCCTCGCCCAACTCATCACCCAATCCCCCAATCACCCAATTCCCTGTTTGCACATTGCGGATCACCCAGATTTTCCCAATCGCGGCGTGATGCTGGATATTTCGCGCGACAAAGTGCCAACGATGGCAACCTTGTTTGATTTGGTTGATTTGCTCGCGTCGTGGAAAATCAATCAACTCCAACTCTACACTGAGCATACATTCACCTATCGGAATCACCGCGAGGTTTGGGAAAACGCCTCGCCAATGACCGAGCAAGACATTCTCGAACTCGATCGGTTTTGCCGCGAGCGATTTATCGAACTGGTGCCGAATCAAAATTCGTTTGGGCATATGCGGCGTTGGCTCATTCACGATCGCTACCGTGATCTAGCCGAAGCGCCGAATGGTTGCGATACCATCTGGGGACACTTTGACGAACCGTTTACCCTCAACCCGCTCGACCCGCGCTCGCTTGCGCTCATCGAAGAACTGTATGACGAACTGTTGCCCAACTTTTCATCGCGCTATGTGAACGTGGGGTGTGATGAAACGGTTGACCTTGGGCAAGGACGCAGCCAAGCCGAATGCCAAGTGCGCGGCGTGGGACGCGTCTATCTCGATTTCTTGCTCAAGATCTATCGCGCGGTCAAAGCACGTGGGCACACCATGATGTTCTGGGGCGACATTATCGTGCAACATCCCGAACTGATTTCGGAACTGCCGCGCGATGTGATCGCACTCGAATGGGGATACGAAGCCGATCATCCATTTGACGAAGATGGCGCGAAATTCGCGCAAGCCGGAATTCCGTTTTACGTTTGTCCCGGCACCTCGTCATGGAATTCAATTGTCGGTCGCACGGATAACGCATTGGCGAATCTGCGCAACGCTGCCGAAAATGGCTTGAAGCATGGTGCGATGGGCTATCTCATCACCGATTGGGGCGACAACGGTCATTGGCAATATCTGCCTTTTAGTTACATCGGGTTTGCGTACGGCGCGGCAGTCAGTTGGGCATTCGCCATCAATCGAGATATAGATATTGCACGCGCCACAAATTTGTTTGCCTTTGGCGATCCGACCGGCACGCTCGGTCAAATCGCCTTCGATTTGGGTAATGTGTATCAAACCCTTGGCATCGAACTCCACAACTCGACCGTGCTGTTTCGCTTGATGCAATGGGAACTGGATTCGATTCCGGAAAATATCAGCGGCATCACACCCGATCTACTTAAACGCACTCAGCACGCCATTGACCGCGCGATGAAATTGTTGCGCCGTTCCAAGCCGTTGCGCGCAGACGCCCAACTCCTCATCGCCGAATTTGAGAGCGCGGCGGCAATATTGCACCACGCTTGTCAACGTGGTTTGCTCGCCCTGGAAACCAATCCTGCTCGCGCGCGCGCCCTCAAACGCAAACTCAAAATTGATTTAGCGCGCATTATCAAAGATTATCGCAAACTGTGGCACGCGCGGAATCGGCCGGGCGGATTCAAGGAGAGTGTGGCACGCTTGGAAAAATTGCGAAAGGAATACGACCAATGACCAAAGACGGTGGGCGGAAATTTGCAACATCCGTCTATCGTCTTTCGTCCTCCGTCTAAAAGATGGATTTCTCAAAACTCGACTCACTTGTCAATGAACATCTGAATCGCACCTTCCCCGCCGCGCAACTCGAAATTCGTTTTCGCGGTGAAACGGTGTACGCCAACGCCTTTGGCTACCTCGATCCCACATCGCTCAATCACCCAATCACCCAATCAACAAAGTTTGATTTTGCCTCCGTTTCCAAACTCTTCACCGTCGCTGCATTTATGACGATGGTCGAAGAAGACCGCATTACTCTCGACCAACACGTGTGCGATGTGTTACCGGAATTTGCCGGCGAACGTGAAATCGCGCCCTACCCCGACCCCCTGACGCCGGGTGCATCCGTCGAAATCGTACCGACGACCAACGCGCGTGCTGACGCCAGTCGCGTTACCTTCCGAAACTTGCTCGCGCACAATGCCGGCTTGCCGGCGTGGCTACCGCTTTGGAAAATTCCTCAACGCGAAAAGCGGCGCGACGCGGCATTGCAATGTTCGTTTGCGTATCCCATTGGCACACGCGTGGTGTACAGCGACATCGGTTTGATTCTGCTGGGCTTTGCCATGGAAAAACTTGCCGCGCAATCACTCGATCAAATTGTGCGCGCACGCGTAACTGCGCCGCTGAATCTGGACAGCACCGGCTATGGGCCGCTTCCCCCGGATGATGTTGCGCCAACTGAATTTTACGCGCATCAAAATCGGCGGATGTGCGGCGAGGTGCACGACGAAAATGCGTGGAGTTTGGGCGGCGTTGCCGGACACGCCGGTCTTTTTGGCAATGCAACCGATCTCGCATCGTTTGGCGAAGCGTTGCGCACTCATCGTTTGCTCAAGCGCGAAACACTTGCCGAGATGACCCGCTTGCAAGCGCAAGATGGAGTCGTGCGACGCGGCATCGGTTTTGCCTTGTGGTCGCCTGACCCGGGCGCCGCAAGCCATCCGTTGAGCGAAACATCGTTTGGGCATCTTGGATTTACCGGCACCTCGCTCTGGATTGATCCCATGCGCGATCTCGTCATCGCTTGTTTGACGAACCGCGTTTATTACGGGCGCAACAACGCAAATGAAATTGGTGCGTTTCGCGTGGCGCTGCATCGAACAATCTGTGAGGTTGTGGATGGATGATTATTTGAAAGCGAATCGCGAACTCTGGAATGCGTGGACGCGCGTGCATGTTCAATCGAAATTCTACAATGTGGAAGGATTCAAGCGCGGCGAGAATCGTTTGGATCGCGTGGTGCGCGAAGGCGTGGGCGATGTGCGCGGCAAATCGTTGTTGCACCTGCAATGTCATTTTGGACTCGACACACTTTCGTGGGCGCGATTGGGTGCACAGGTCACTGGCGCAGATTTTTCTGATGAAGCAATCCAATACGCGCGCCAACTCGCGCAAGAAACCAACCTCGCCGCCAACTTTGTCTGCGCCAATATTTACGATTTACCCAACGTGCTCGCCGGTCAATTCGATATTGTGTTCACTTCGCACGGTGTCTTGTCCTGGCTGCCCAATTTGCCGGCTTGGGGACGCGTGATTGCTCATTTTCTCAAGCCGGGTGGATTGTTTTACATCTGCGAAGCACATCCCACCGCGTACATCTTTGACGATGAACACCCGGACGATTTGCGCGTGCGTTATCCGTACTTTCACGCGAATGAACCGGGAGCAAGTCTGGTCAAAGGGTCATACGCCGATCAGGAGGCAGCAGTTCAAGCGATGGAATATTTTTGGATTTTCAGTTTGAGCGATGTCATCAACTCGCTCATCCAAGCCGGGTTGCGCATCATCGAATTGCGCGAGTATGATTTTCTTTCGTGGCAGATGTTTCCATTTATGACCCAAGACGCCGAGGGCTGGTGGCACTTGCCGGCGAAATTTCCGCGCTTGCCGTTGATGTTCGCCCTGAAAGCGCGCCGGATGACGGAGGATAAATGACCCACTCTTCCGCGTTGGTCATTGGCATAGATGGAGGTGGCCCCCATTGTCGCGCACGACTAGCCACTTTACATGGTGAGACGTTGGGCAATGGCGAAGCCGGCACCGCTAATCCGAATGTCGCTGGCTTTGATGCGGCGCAACGTGAAATTCTTTCTGCTATTCAACGTGCGTTCGAGGATGCCCACATCGAAAAGCAAAGGGTTGCCGCCGCGTGCTTGGGAGTGGGAGGCGTAGACCGCCCGGACGAACGCGCGCGATTGCAAGCGTGGGCAGAAGAACACATCGCGCAACGCGCCATCGTCGTGAACGATGGCGAGATTGTTTTAGCGGCTGGCTCGCCGGCAAACTGGGGAGTTGCACTCATCGCCGGCACTGGCTCGATTGCGTGGGGCAAATCACGTCAAGGACACATTACCCGCGCCGGGGGTTGGGGTTATCTGATCGGCGACGAGGGGAGCGGTTTCGATCTGGCGCGGAATGCGTTGCGCGCGATTGCTCAAGCCGCCGATGGACGCGGCGAACCCACGCGCTTGCTCGACACCATCCTATCGCATTGGAATTTGGAATCGCCGCAAGAACTGATTTCGCGGGTGTATCGTTCTGGCTTGTTGCCCGCCGATATTGCCGCGCTCGCGCCGCTCGTCGTTCAAGTTGCCAACGAAGGAGACCTCATCGCACAACGCTTGCTGGAGCAAGCGGCAAATGATTTGGCAACGACGATCATTGCTGTGGCGCGCGCGCTTGATCTAGGTGCCGACGCTATCCCACTCGCGTTGACCGGCGGCTTGATTTTGGAAACCGAAACGGTGCGCGCGCGCCTCATCGAGATTGCCACCGCACGCGGTTATCATTTTGCGCCGGTGGAGTTGGTGCGCGAACCGGTGGCGGGCGCGGTGCGAATGGCATGCCAAATCGGTTAGAAAGTGTTTTGAAATTGGTACGGGCGGTTAGAAACCGCAGCAACAACGATCCAAAGCCGACCTCCGTCGGCTAAACTGAGACGGCGGAGGCAGTCGGCGCGCTTGTGTTGCCGCGCCTTGAGTCGCCTGTGTAGATTTTCAAAAAACTCGCTTAGCGCGCCTCGAGCTGACGCGCTGCAATCTTTGCCAACACGCGTACAGCATTGATGAGATTGGCAAAGCGTGCGTCTTGAGTGTACCCACGTTTCCAGCGGGCGTAAATTTGCTGAACGATCACAGCAATCTTGAACAAGGCGTACACGTAATAAAATTGAATCTGCGCCACATCACGCCCGCTCACGCGCGCATAGCGTTGAACGATTTCATCCCGCGTGAGATTGCCGGGCAACATCGTCAAGCAAAATGCCAGCGCACGCAATTCTTCTGGATCATTCGCTTCGACCCAGTAACCGAGCATGGTCCCCAAATCCATCAACGGATCGCCAATCGTCGCCATCTCCCAATCCAACACGGCGCGAATCGCCAAGTCGTTTGGATCGAGCACTAGATTGTCGTACTTGTAATCATTGTGAATCAATGCCGCGCCGGATTCCGAGGGGAGATGCTCCGCCAGCCAAGTTGCCACGCGCTCCATCTCTGGAATATCATCCGTCTTGGCGTTGATATAGCGTTCGGTCCAGCCGCGCACTTGGCGCGTTACGTAACCTTGCGGTTTGCCCAAATCGCCCAAGCCCGCCGCGTTGTAGTCCAGCGCATGGATCGCCGCCAGGTTATCCACGGTGGCGACCGATAATCGTTGCATTGCCTCAGACGTGAGATTCAAACCGATGGGCGGCTTGGCACGCAAAATAATTCCTTGCACCCGTTCCATCACATAGAATGGCGCGCCGATGATGGACTCGTCATCGCAATACAACACCGGTCGCGGCACGCGAGGATAAACCGGGAATAGATGTGAAAGGATGCGATACTCGCGCGACATATCGTGGGCGGATTTGATGTTGGCGCCGAACGGTGGGCGGCGCAAAACAAATTCTTGCGCACCGATCTGAACGAGATAGGTGAGATTCGAGTGCCCGCTGGGAAATTGCTTTATCGTTATATCACCACGGACGCTGGGGAGTTGGGCGGCGAGGTAGTTGGATAGTTGGGAAATGGGCAATTCTTCGCCGGGACGAACGTCGCGCGGCTGGTCAATGAGATTGGTTTGCACAATACCTTCCTTTGCGTCTCTGCAGTCAATATTATTTACGCGCCGACCAAATCCACTTTCACGCCGTACTCTTTCAACAACTGTCGCGCCACCACCGTCTTGTGCACTTCGTCAGCACCATCGTAGATGCGGGCGGCGCGTTCGTGGCGATAAAAGAACGCGAGCGGTGTGTAATCGGTAACACCGAGTCCACCGTGGACTTGAATCGCGCGATCCAAAACTTGTTGCAACACCTCGGCAACGAAAAACTTGATCGTCGAAATTTCGACGCGCGCCTTGCGTTGCCCTTCGCGATCCACTTTCCATGCGGCTTGCAAGACCATCAAGCGTGCCGCGTTGATTTCTGCGCGACTCTCCGCTATCATCGCTTGAACGATTTGCCGCGACGCGACCGGCACGCCGGGCGCGAGGTGTCGCTTCGCCGCGCGCGCACACATCAATTCCAGCGCCCGTTCGCAGATGCCGATCCAACGCATACAATGATAGATGCGCCCCGGTCCCAAGCGTTCTTGTGCCAACGCAAACCCCGCGCCTTCCGCGCCCAAACGATTCGATTGGGGGACACGGCAATCGTTGAATTCCAATTCGCCGTGACTCGCCCAATCTTCGCCGCTATGCCCCATCACCGGCGTATTGCGCACTAACCGATACCCTGGCGTGTTCGTTGGGACAATGATTTGCGTCGCGCGTTCGTGCGGCTTGGCATCCGGATTCGTAATTGCCATCACGACGGCAAACGATGCCCCCTCCGCCGAGGAGGTGAACCATTTGCGACCGTTGATAATGTAATCATCGCCATCCTTGATGGCGGTCGTACCCATCCACACCGGATTGGAGCCGGGATAATCGGGTTCAGTCATCGCGTAACAACTGCGAATGTCGCCGCGCACGAGCGGAAGCAAATATTTTTCTTTTTGGGCTGGCGTGCCTTGCGCGATGAGCAATTCCATATTGCCCACATCGGGCGCTTGCGCGTTGAACGCGTAATAGCCCAGCGGACTGCGTCCCAGTTCTTCGCTAATGTGCGCCATTTCCAAAAATGAAAATCCCGCGCCACCATATTCTTTTGGAATGGATGGCGACCACAAGCCCATTTGCTTGACCTTGTGGCGTTTCTCATTCAAGGCAGGCAACAAATTTGGGAATGGCTGAGTCAGAAAATCACGTTCAAGCGGGTACAACTCGGTGCGGACAAAATCGCGGATGGTGGCGAGCGTCTCTTGCAGTTTGGGTTCGATTGCAAAGTCCATCGTGCTCCTTTTGAGAATGATAGAAATGAATTGACTCTTGGCATCGTTTGAATTTCTATTATTATCTCACCTTACGCGATTTTACCAGAGCACACAGAGAACGCAGAGAGAAAACATAGAAACCTCGGTGAACTCTGTGATCTCTGTGGTGAACAAATCATTGACCGCGTAGCATCAGTTATTATATCACGCTTTTTCCGATTTGGCGGCTTGGCTCATTCATTTTGACGTGCCGTTTGCCATTCCTCGAACTTGATGCTAAAATAGCGCACGTTGTCTAGGTCAAGCGCAAAGGAAGTTTTATGAAGTCGCTCCGCTTTTGGATTGGCATTGTTACTAGTCTGGTCTGTCTTTATTTTGCATTTCAAGGCATTCAACTCGACAAGTTGCTAGAGGCCCTCCGGGATTTCAACTACATCTGGCTTATCCCGGCATCGCTGATTTTTCTCGTCAGTTACTTGGCACGGGTGTTTCGTTGGCAATTGCTTTTCGCGCCGCATCAAGTTCGCTGGCATAATGTGTTCCACACGCTCAACATCGGTTATTTTCTCAGCAACCTGTTACCCGCCCGGCTGGGCGATCTTGTGCGCGCCTATCTCATCGGCGAGTTGGAGGGCGCCAGCAAAGCCCGCGCGCTTTCAACCGTCGTGGTGGAACGCTTGAGCGATGGTCTTGCGGCGGTCTTGTTGCTGGCGATCACCGCCTTGTTCGTGCCGAACATTCCGGACATTGCCAAACAAGGTGCGCTGAGCGTGGCGATCGTGGGGGTTGCTGGGATTGTGTTTCTGATTGTTCTCTCCTTTCAAAAAGAACGTGGCTTGGCACTCTTGCGCCGCCTCACTCCACCGATTTCCGTTTTGCACAGTCCTCGTCTCTGGGGCGCGCTCGAATCATTGATTGATGGCTTTGCGATTCTGCGCTCGCCGCGCCCGCTGATCGGCGTGGCAGGATGGGCGCTGTTTGCGTGGATCACCGGTGGTATTTTGTACTGGATCATTATGATTGGGATCAATCTACAAACGAATGGCACCCTCCTTCCCATTCAAGCCGCGTTTCTTGTCATGACCATTACTTCGCTCGCTGTCGTTGTGCCTTCCTCTCCCGGCTACGTGGGTGTGTTTCACTTTGGCACACAAATTACGCTCAACACCGTATTTGGGGTGGACAAATCTGCCGCGCTCAGTTACGCCTTTGTGATTCACGCCTTTACGTACATCTGGTTGATTCTGCTTGGTATTTACTCAATGTGGTACACTGGCTTAACCTATCAGCGTTTGCAACAAATCCAAGTTACTTCCCAAGGTAAAACGCTGTGAAGACGATTCTGGTTACTGGTGGTTGTGGATTCATCGGCGCAAATTATGTGGATCGCTTGCTCGCGCGCGGCGAACGGGTTATTGTATTCGATAACTTGTTGCGGCGCGGCTCGGAAAAAAATGCCGAATGGTTGCGCACGCGGCATGGTTCGCAATTCGAATTGATTTGCGCGGACATTCGTGATGCGCGTGCCATCGCCAATGCCGCACGCGAGGCGGATGCTATTTTCCATTTTGCGAGTCAGGTGGCGGTAACCACATCGGTGCAAGATCCGCGCACCGATTTTGAAATCAACGCACTCGGCACGTTCAATGTGCTTGAAGCCGCGCGGGCTTCGGGACGCCATCCCATTTTTGTTTTCGCCTCTACGAACAAAGTGTACGGCGGAATGGACAATGTCGCCATCATTGAAAAGCCAACGCGCTATGAATATCGCGATTTGATCGGCGGCATTTCCGAACAACAACCCCTCGACTTTCATTCGCCCTACGGCTGTAGCAAAGGTGCGGCGGATCAATACGTGCGCGACTATTACCGCATTTATGGATTGCGCACCGTTGTATTCCGACAATCGGCGATTTATGGTTATCGCCAGTTTGGCGTAGAAGACCAAGGTTGGCTGGCGTGGTTCATCATCGCTGCCGTGTTGGGCAAGCCAATCACCATCTATGGCGATGGCAAACAAGTGCGCGATATGTTGTTCATTGACGATTTGATGGACGCCTACGACGCGGTGCTCACACGAATTGATCACATCGCGGGACAAGTGTACAATATTGGCGGCGGACCGCGCAACACCATTTCGGTGTGGACGGAATTTGGACCGCTGTTGGAAAAATTGTTGGGCAAGCCGATTCCATTTACGTACGGCGATTGGCGTCCCGGCGATCAGCGCGTTTGCGTGTACGACATTTCCAAAGCCAAACGCGAGTTGGGCTGGGAACCCCAAATCGGTGTGCCAGAAGGCGTGGAACGCTTGTATCGTTGGGTGGTAGAACACAGAAACTTGTTTGAATAACTCACGCGAAACAATCGCTTGATTCATCTATCGAAAATCCGAAATTGAAAATCCTGATCGCTCTCACCTACTATCGTCCGCACATTAGCGGACTCACCATCTATGTCGAACGACTAGCCCAAACCCTTGCGGCACGCGGACATCGCGTTACGGTCTTGACCTCGCATTATCACAAAGCCTTGCCGTACCGCGAAGTGATTGATGGCGTCACGGTGCTGCGCCATCCTGTGGCTTTTCGTTTCAGCAAGGGAAGCATCATGCCCGGCTTTTTATCGCGCGCGTGGAAACTGATGACCGAACACGATGTCGTCAGCGTCCATCTGCCCCAAGCCGAAGGGGGACCCTTGGCATTCAGCGGGCGAGGTCTGGCGCGCAAGCCAGTGGTGCTCACCTATCATTGCGATTTGCAACTGCCGCCCGGCATTTTGAATCGTCTGATTGATCGCGCCGTCTTTGCCTCCAATTACATTGCCAGCACGTTTGCCCATCGCATTGTCGCCTACACCGAAGATTACGTGCGCCATTCGCCGCTCTTGTCCAAATTTCAAAACAAGATCACCGTTATTTATCCGCCGGTGATGATGCCCGCGCCAGACCCGCAAGCCGTCGCCGCGCTCAAAGCCAAATATCACGCCGAAGGACAAGTGGTCGTTGGCTTTGCCGCGCGTTTCGCGGAAGAAAAGGGCGTCAACTATCTCATTGATTCGATCCCATTCGTGCGCGAAAAGATTCCCAACGTCAAGTACTTGCTCGCGGGCGAGTACCAAAACGTGATCGGCGAAAATGTGTGGGAACGGCTGCAACCGGCAATTCAACAGTATCGCGATTATCTGGAATTTTTGGGTCCACTTCCCAACCAAGCAATGGGAAACTTTTTTGGCGCGTGCGATGTGTTGACCGTTCCCAGCATCAACTCGACCGAATCATTTGGACTGGTTCAAGTCGAAGCGTTTCTCAGTGGTTGTCCGGTTGTCGCCTCGAATTTGCCGGGGGTGCGCGAGCCGGTGCGCCTCACCGGGATGGGCGAAATCGTTCCGATCAAAGATGCCCGCGCGCTCGCCGAGGGCATCGTGCGTGTTTTGCAAAATCGCTCGCGCTATATTCGTCCGCGCGCCGAAATCGAAGCCCTCTTTTCAATCGAACAGACCGTTCAAGCGTACGAAAAACTTTTTAGCGAGTTGCAATCATCGTGAAGCCCGCACGCGATTACCTCGTGGAACATCTTGTTGCCATTCCATCGTTCCGCGCTCTTCTGCGCGCCATCGAAGCCCGCCAGATCGCAGCCCTCGATCTTCCACGTCCCATTCTTGATCTGGGGTGCGGGGATGGCCATTTCGCACAAGCCACCTTCACGATGCCGCTTGAGGTCGGCATTGATCCATCCCCCCAAGCAATTGCCGAAGCCAAGACGCGCCAGATGCATCGCGAACTGTACGTGATGGACAGCAACGCCATGTCCTTTGCCGATGAAACCTTTGCGACTGTGTTGAGCAACTCGGTCGTGGAACATATTCCGGACATTGATGCAACTTTGCGTGAGACCCATCGCGTTCTCAAGCCGGGCGGCTTGTTTGTCTTTACCACACCCTCGCATCATTTTGCCGAATATCTTTTCTTTGCCGATTTCTTTCGCACGCTGGGCTTGCGCGGCTTGGCAACGCGCTATGAAAAATATTTCAATCGCATCTCGCGGCATTACCGAACCGATGCACCTGAGGTATGGATCGCCCGGTTGGAAAAATTTGGTTTCCGCGTGCGCGAATGGCATTCCTATTTTTCGCGCGCGGCATCGCATGTGTTTGATTTGGCACATTACTATTCAGCCCCCACTTTGCTCTATAAAAAATTATTGGGGCGCTGGCTCATCGCGCCGTTCCGCGCCAACTTTGTTTTGCTCGAACCCTTGTGGCGGCATTACTATAACGAGCCGCCCACGAACCAAGGCGCGTATCTTTTTTTTGTGTGTGAACGCCAGTGAATCGAACCACTTTTCGCCCGCTCATTGCGCCAATGCTTGGCTGGATCGCGCTGGGCATCGCCGCCCTCGCGCAATATGCGCACGTCGTTCATCACGCCGATGCAATCGCCGTGGGGTTGTTTGCCACTGCCCTCGTGGGATGGGGGTGGGCAATCGGAAGGCAACGCGTGGACATCCCCACCCGCTTGCACGCCAGCCAGCCCCACGCCGTATCCGCGCGTCCCATTTCAAGATCGTTGGTGGCAAGTGTGAGTGTACTTGCCGGCTTGACCTTTTTGCTTTCAGGCGGCAATGAATTCAATCCCGATAATGTCCTCGCGTGGGGATTGAGCATCAGCGTGTTCTTGTACGCATTCTGGGAACCGGAAAAAAACTGGGGCGCGTGGCATGAGGCGTGGGCACAGTTCAAAACATCGGCGCACAATTTTTCGACGAACGGCATTCGGCTTTCGCCTCACCTTGTAGCATTGCTGGGCATCATCCTCATCGCCATCTTTTTCTATTATCACAACCTTGATGGCGTTCCCGCCGAGATGACCAGCGATCACGCCGAAAAATTGCTCGACGTGAACGACGTGGTCGTCAAAGGACTGCGGCCGATCTTCTTCGAACGTAACACCGGGCGCGAGCCGCTCCAATTTTACTTGACTGCCGCGTTCATCGGATTGACCAACCATCCGATTGATCACATGGCACTCAAATTGATCACAGCGGCACTGGGTGTCTTGGTTGTTCCATTTACCTTTCTCTTTGTCCACGAATTGTTCGATGACGATGTGGCATTGCTCACCGCCTTGTTCATCGCGTTTAGCAAATGGCCCCTCACCATTGCACGAATGGGTTTGCGTTTTCCGCTCACGCCGGTTTTCATCGCGCCATTGATGTTCTTTTTATTGCGCGCGCTCAAATATCAACGTCGTAACGATTTCTTGATGACGGGCTTGGTGCTAGGCATTGGCTTGCACGGTTATAACGCCTTTCGCGTCGCGCCGATTCTGGTTGCCGTCTTTCTAGTGCTGTGGCTTGGGGTGCGTCCAATGGATCGCACACAATTTCGCCGCTATGTCACAAACATCCTCCTGATGTTCGCGCTGATGTTCATCGTAACGATGCCACTCGTGCGCTATATGAGCGAGCATCCCGGCAACGTGTGGTATCGGATGGCAACGCGCTTGACCGATGTGGAATCACCGATCAAGGCGAATCCCCTGCAAATCTTTGCCAGCAATGTGGTCAACGCTTCGCTGATGTTCAACGGGACCGGCGACGAGGCGTGGCCCAATTCGATCCCGGACGATCCCGCGCTCGAGTACCTTACCGGGGCATTGTTCTTGCTCGGACTGGCGTTCGCGCTGTATCGTCTGGTGCGTTATCGCGAAGCAACGTACGCATTCGTGTTGGGGAGCATTCTCATTCTGCAACTGCCTTCTACGCTCAGCATCGCCTTTCCCAACGAAAATCCTAGCGTCGTGCGCGCCGGCGGCGCGATTCCGTTTGTGTTCATTCTCGTTGCCTTGCCCCTCGCGTGGTTGACGCGCGTGCTCAAACAATCGTGGGCGGACGATGCGTCGCACCGCATTCTCGCCGGGGTTGCTGTGGGCGGCGTGATCGTGGTCAGTATGTTGGTCAATTACACGCGCTACTTTGTGGACTTTGATACAAGTTATCGCAATCTCTCATGGAATTCCTCGGAGGTAGCGGCGGCGATTCGGCGTTATACCGGCGTGGTGGACTTGGCACATACCTGGATTCTGCTCTATCCGCATTGGATTGATACGCGCAACGTTGCCATCAACTTGCATGCGATTGGTTGGGAGCAAACGTTGCCGAGCGGCGACGATGCCAAGGCGCACGTGAACGATCCGGCGAGCAAACTGTATGTGCTCAACCCCAATGACCAAGCCAACCTCCATCAACTCGAACAGATTTTTCCGGATGCGCAACAACGTATCTATGTTTCAGATACCCCTGGACACAATTTTCTGCTTTTCTATGTTCCGGGTACAATAGCCCCAACTGAACCGCTAAGAAAATAATTTGTATGTCTGATCTTATTCCTGAACCAACCCCTCCGCGCGATCAATCGCCTTCGCGATGGTTTGTCGCCACGGCGTTGGTCCTCATTTTGATTTTGGGCGCGGTGTTTCGATTGACCGGCGTGAATTGGGATGAGGATCAACATCTACATCCCGACGAACGTTTTCTCACGATGGTGTCCTCCGCGCTGGGCATTCCGGGTTTGACTCAAGCCGGAACTCCGCCCGCCGGGTGCGCCAAGTGGGGTGGATATTTCGATACCCAGTGTTCGCCGCTTGCGCCGTACAATCACAACTATACCTTTTTTGTGTACGGCACGTTTCCGATTTTTCTCACACGCCTGATCGCCGAATTTCTGAACCAAGCCGGTTACGGCGAGATTCATTTGCTCGGGCGTGTCCTCTCGGCACTGTTCGATCTCTCCACCGTCTTGCTCATCTTTCTCATCGGTCGCCGATTGTACGGCACGCGCGCGGCATTGTTGGGTGCACTCTTCCTCGCTGCTTCGGTACTCGATATTCAACAATCGCATTTCTACACGGTGGACACGTTCACCAACGTGCCCATCCTGCTCGCCTTTTGGTACGCGCTCGACATTGCTGATCGTAAGCATTGGCAAGCATTCATCTTTGCCGGTGCGATGTTCGGACTCGCGCTGGCGGGGCGCATCAACATTGCCCCATTCGTAGCAGTGATCGTCGCGGCATCGTTATTACGCGCGTGGTTGCAAGCGACTCATTCATCCATCCCCAACGATGCACCCGAATCCTTGCACGAGGAGAATCCGAGCGCCACGCCATCGCCCAAACGCGACTCCTGGTCTGATACCCTTGCGCGCGCGATGGGCGGGTTGGTGATTGCCGGGTTGTGCACGTTGATCGTCTTTCGCATCGCGCAACCGTACGCCGCAAACGGTCCGCATTTTCTCTCGCCCACGCTCCCCGAATTGGATTTTAGCGGCGGCTTGGTGAACTTTGGGTTCGATGTTGCGCTATCGTGGGCGGGCGGCGTCAATTCGCACTTTGCGAATAGCATGTCCTACATCAACGAACTCGTGTCTGGGCGCGCCGATTATCCGCCCGGGCATCAGTGGACCGATCGCACGCCGTACCTCTTTCCGTTTCAAAATATGGTGTTGTGGGGATTGGGCTTGCCGCTGGGTCTCGTCGCGTGGGCGGGATTTGCGTTGGCGGCGTATCGCTTGCTCCGTTATCGTGAATGGCAACATTTGCTCATCGTCGTGTGGGTGGGTATCACGTTTGCGTACACCGGTCAGCAATGGGTCAAGACGATGCGATACTTTTTGCAAATCTATCCGTTCCTGGCTTTGCTGGCCGGCTATTGTCTCATTCAACTTTGGGATAACGTCTCACGTTTGACCCGCTTTGCCCAGTTGGCTAGCCTCCTTGTGGCTTTGGTTTTCCTCACCACCATCGGCTACACGCTTTTCTGGGCGGGGGCGTTCACTTCGATTTATACGCGCCCAGTTTCGCGCGTTGCTGCTTCGCTCTGGATTTTCGATAACGTGCCACGCGGCGCGGTGCTGGCAAACGAACATTGGGACGATCCGTTGCCCTTGCGCATCGCAGGCAAAGACCCGTTTGGCGGAATGTATCGCGGCTTGCCCATCGAAATGCCGGGCGACGATGGCTTGATGCACTGGTACGACGAAGACACCCCGGAAAAACGCACACAAGCAATTCGTTGGCTCAACCATGCCGATTACATCATCTTGTCGAGCAATCGGCTGTACGGTTCCATTCCGCGTTTGCCAATGCGTTATCCGATGACCACCAAGTACTATGAATGGCTGTTCGATGGGACATTGGGCTTTGACAAGGTCGCCGAGTTTACCTCGCGTCCACAGTTGTTTGGCATCGAGATTAACGATGACAATGCCGAAGAAGCGTTCACGGTGTACGATCATCCCAAAGTTTTGATCTTTAAGAAATCGGAACGCTATTCGCCGGCAAACACCGAACAACTTTTCAATCGCATTGATTTGAACGAAGTCTATCGCTTTTGGCCCCGCGAAGCCACCCAAGCCAAGACCGCACTCTTGCTCACACCCTCGGATTTGAGCGCGCAATCAAGTGGCGGTACGTGGTCGGAGATTTTTCATCCCAGTGATCTCATCAATCAAATGCCGGTCATCGGTTGGCTCGTGTTGATCGAAGCATTGGGCTGGCTGGCGTTTCCCCTTGCCTTTGTCGTCTTTCGCGCGCTCACCGATCGCGGCTATATCTTTGCCAAAGCGTTGAGTATTCTCCTTGTTGCATGGGGCGCGTGGATGTTAGCCAGTTGTCACATCTTGCCGTTCAGCCGGCTGAGCATTGGCTTGATCATTGTCATCCTCGCCATCATTAGCACAATCATCGTTTGGCGACGCGGACGCGCGCTGGCAAACTTGATACGCGAACAACGTCGTCTCATTCTCATTGAAGAATTGCTTTTCCTGACGTTCTTTGCCGGCGATTTGTTGATTCGTTACGGCAATCCGGATTTGTGGCATCAATGGTTTGGCGGCGAAAAGCCAATGGATTTTGCGTACCTGAACGCGATCATCAAATCCACCTGGATGCCGCCGTACGATCCTTGGTTTGCCGGGGGATACATCAACTATTATTACTTTGGTCAACTCATCACTGCCACGCTCATCAAATTTTCCGGCATCGTTCCCGAAGTGGCATACAATCTTGCTCTGCCCATGTTCTTTGCGCTACTGGGCGCGGGCGCGTTTAGCATCGCCTTCAATCTCACCGCGCACTCAACCCTGCCACGCCGATGGAATTATTTCGCCGGCGTGTTAGCCGCTCTGTTTGTCGCGGTCATTGGCAATCTGGGTCAAATGATCTTGATTGGGCAGACATTGATGAAGATTGGCGGCGGAGAACCAAGCAGTTCGCCCCTTACCTTTCTCGCCAGCATTGGCACGGGCGCATGGCGCGTCATCGCCGAAGGGGTACCTTTCGATGTGCCGATTGGCTGGTGGTACTGGAACGCCACGCGCACGATTCCGGAAACAATCAACGAATTTCCTTTCTTTACTTTTCTCTATGCCGATTTGCACGCGCACTTGATGGCACTACCGTTCACGATGCTGGCAATTGGTGTGGCGATCAATTTTGCGTTGCGCCAATCCAATGACGACGCCTCCTTGCTCGCTTGGCGCCGCTGGCAAATCACCCCGCTCGATGTGCTCCAAGTGATTATCGCCGCGTTGGTGATTGGCGGCTTGCGCGCCATCAACTTTGCCGATTATCCGACGTACTTGCTCGTCATCGCCGCCGCGCTCGTCATCGGCGAATGGACACAACGGCGCGTGATCAACATTGATTTTCTTGTCAGCGTGGGATGGCGTTTGGGTGCGATCTATATTTTGAGCAACCTCTTGTTCCAACCCTTCCTCAGCCATTTTGCCACCGCGTATTTGGCAACCGAATTGTGGCAAGGTGAGCGTACAACGCTTGGGCAATACCTCATCGTGCATGGCATCTTTTTGTTTGCGCTGGCTACCTTTCTCGTGCTCCGCACCATTGACACGCCGGCTCGGCGCGAAGCATGGTTTACGTGGCTACCCCTCATCATCGTCGCGCTCGTCATCCTCGAAGCAATTCTTTTGGTTTTGAAATTGCAAGCGTGGATGATCGCGCTTCCCTTGCTCGTGCTCGCCGGCTTGCTCATCCTGCGCCCCGAACTCGACGCACCACAACGGTTTATCGCACTCTTGATCGCCGCGGGACTTGCGCTCACGATGATGGTGGAGGTCATCACCTACAAGGGCGACATTGGACGCATGAACACTGTGTTCAAGTTTTATTTGCAAGTCTGGAATTTCTTTGCACTCGCCGCCGCGATTGGGATCGCGTTTCTTCCTCGTCAATCTAAAGAAACGCCATCCCTCGCCGCTCATTCCTTGCCTCTGCCTTTTGCTTGGTGGCTCATTTTCATCGTACTCATCGGCATTGGCTTGACGTACACTGTTACCGCAACGCGCGCCAAAGTGAATGATCGCTTTGTGATGGGATCGCCGCCCGGCTTGAATGGGATGGATTTTTTGAAAACGGCGGTCTATGCCGATCGCAACCGCGATATGGTTTTGGAGTACGATCGGCAAATGTTCGATTGGTTGCGCGCGAACGTGCCGGGTTCGCCGGTGGTGTTGGAGGGCAATGCACCGTTGTATCACTGGGCATCGCGGGTTTCGATTTACACCGGCTTGCCCACCGTGATTGGTTGGGATTGGCATCAAAAACAACAACGCTCGATCATTGATGGCAGTATCATTGATCGGCGCCAAGCCACGGTCGCCAGGATTTACAACACGCGCGATGCGAATGTGGCGTTGGCAGAAATGCAACGCTTTAACGTGGCGTACATTGTCGTGGGACAACTGGAACACGCTTTTTACGATGAGGAGGGGTTGGCAAAATTTGACGCGATGGCACAAGCCGGTACACTGGAACGGGTTTATCAGAATGAACGCACGACGATTTACCGCGTCAAGTAAACGCAACGTGCCAAGTCGGAACTGGGCGGTTGAAACCGCTGCAACAACTACCCCAAGCCGCCCTTCGGCGGCTAGCCTTCAGCCTGCGGAGGCAGGCTTGGGGTGTTGGTTGCTGCGACTTACAGTCGCCCGATGTCTTGTCAAGCGACTTGACATCTTGAGCCCCCTGATCGCTTTGATCATTGGCATCACGTTCTTGATTCTGTCCGAACCCACCACGCCCGTCGCAGAGGCAATCATCCCAACCACGCCCGCCAATGCTCCAAGCGATTGGCGCGCATCTGGCGCGATCACCTATTATCTGTACTTTCCCTTCATCGCGCGTCCCAGCGCGTGTCCAGTGTTGACGGAAACGTACGGCACCGTTGCGCCAATGCCGCCGCCGACCGATCGCCCGGCAGAACAACACGCCGACCTGAATTTGGCTCTGCGCGGTTACACGTTGACCAATGCCTATCGCGGGTTGATTGATTTGGATGGACACACTGATCCCGGCGCCCCCCAGTTGCCCGGCTTGTTCAGCGACAATCGCACCGGCGTATTCACAACGACGTACCGCGTGTACAACTGGGATTGGAATTGCAATTGTCGAAGCACACCAATTAGCGATCCGCCGGTTACGTTGGCAGGGTTGGTAACAACACCGACAGAAACAATCCGCGTGCCGGGTTCTGGCTATGACATTGGCAGATTGCCCAATGGATACGAAGTAATGGTGCTGTACGCCAGCACGGATCGCATTACCCTCAAATACACACGCGAAGATAATGTCGTGAGCGGATACACGCTACATCTGGAAAACATTTGCGTCGAACCGAATCTGCTCGCGCTCTATCAATCGCTGAATGCCAGCGGACGCCAACAGTTGCCAGCATTGTTTGCCGGGCAAGGCGTGGGCACTGCCAAAGCCGATTGGATCGGCGTGGCTATCCGCGACACCGGACAATTTATGGATCCGCGTTCACGCAAAGATTGGTGGCAAGGACGATGAAACAAATTTTTCTCGCAATCCTTTTCAATCTGTTGATTCTCACCCTGCTCTCGGCGACGATGGTGTGGGGGCAAACGCCAGTCTCTACCGTGCAAGGCAACAGTCGCATCGAATATCGTTTTGACTATCTAGGGGATGGTTCGCCGATTCGCGTTCTCGCCGAGCAAACCGATGTCAACAATTTGCTCGTGTTCATCTACACGCAAGAACGCTTTGATGCGTTTCGTCGTGGCGAAAATGTTGAACCGAATGGACGAGCCACGCGACTCAAAGACGATACCTTGCAATTTGCCGGCGGCTTTCGCGGCATCAAAGGCACCTTTTACATTGTCGTGGAGAATCGAACGCCGAACGCCATCACGTATCGTTTGAGTGTGACCGGCGAAGGGGTCAGTGGTTTTGCGCGTCTGGCATCATTTACACCAACAGCCAGTTCACAAATTATCGTTCAAGGCGGAAAGAAATTTCTGGCGATCAATTTGCCGCCCGGCGCCATCACCAAGACACTCACCCTCCCCTTCCCCATCGAACCGGCAAACTGTACGCCGCCTTCGCAGATTCCCAATCCAATCCGGCAGAGTGTCAAACTGTGCGCCGGGCAAACCTACGCACCAATGAACGTCGTCGGCGATAACATTGCGATCTTGGGCGATGAGGCACGCTCGCCCATCGTCACGAGCAGTGGTCGCCAATTTGCCATCACCCTGCAAGGATCGAACAATTGGGTCGAAGGGATCACCCTCCAAGCCCGTGCGGATCCCAAAGACTTGGGGGCATTCTTGTGTCTGTACGATGAATGCCTTTTCGCCACGCGCCCAGTTACGACCACAATTCGCGGTGGGTTGCAGTATGGCGGCGGCATTTTGGTCAACGGATCAAACACGACCATTCGGCGTGTAACCGTGCGCGGCGGTACGATCGGTGTGGCGACGCTGAACGGACGCAACAATTTTATCGTGGATAATACGCTGACCGATTTGAACGGCTGGGGCTCGTACAACTGGGCAAGCCGGGAAAGTTACTTTGTCGGCAACGATTTTAGTCGCAACAATCACGGTTGCACCACGCCCGATGGTCGCAAGTTTCTTTCCGGTTGTGAGACGGCGGGCTGGGTATGCTTGGGTTGCACCCTCAACACCATCGCACAAAATTACTGCGAACTGAGCGGCAATTGTTTTTATATGAGCGGCGAACGCAAACTTGCCAGCAACGTCAACACTTTTCTCGCCAACTATTGTGCGGGTGCTAGTGAGAACTGTTTTGAAATCACTTTTTCGTTTGGCAACTATTTGCGCGATAACGTAACCACCTACGAACCCAAAAGCAACAAGGCGTGCAAGTATCCCTTCTGGATTGGCGGGTCGGTCGCCTACTTTGCCAACAATGTCTGGGAATGCACCATCTCGGAAGACGAAGCCTTTAATCAATCGCGCAATTCAACCACGGTGGCGACCAACATTATTCGGATGGATAATTATCTGGGCATCATCAACGCGCCGCAAATCACCATTACGCCGGAAGGTGATGTTTCGTTGCCCAAGAGTCGTTGGACGCCCACCTACACCGAGTAAACCATTATGCTAGATGTTCTGATCTGGTGGCTGTTACTTGAATTGATTGGCATTGCCGTTCTGCCACTTGCCTTTCGATTTTTCCAGCAATGGCCGGATCGCGGTTACGCCTTCCTCAAACCGTTGGGTTTGTTCTTGATCGCGTACCCATTTTGGCTATTGACGACGTTTGGCTTTTTGACCAACACGCGCGGCAACATTGCGTTCGTGGCGATTGTGGTGGCAGCGGTGAACTGGGGATTCGCAGGACGAACGACGGAGGAGGAATCACCCAATCGCCTAATCACCCAATCGGCAATCGAAAATCCCATCACGCTTCACGCCTGGCTTCGCCGAAACACATCGCTCATCCTTACCACCGAACTTGTTTTCACACTTGCTTTCCTCGCATGGGTGATCGTACGCGCGTATATGCCGGAAATCACCGCGACCGAAAAGCCAATGGAGTTTGCCTTTCTCAACGGCGTTCTGCAAAGCGAACGCTTTCCACCGATTGATCCCTGGCTTGCCGGCTATGGCATCAGTTATTATTACTTTGGTTACCTCATCGTCGGAATGCTCACGATGTTGAGTGGCATTCCCGCAAGCATCACATTCAACCTAGCGATTGCGACCTTGTTTGCATTGGGCGCGACCGGTGCGTTTGGACTCGCTTACAATTTGATTCGCCTTTCGCCCTTTGCCTCTCGCCGAGGTCAAGCGTTCTTTTATGCGATCTTTGCACCGATTTTTCTTGTCATCATCGGCAACTTGGAAGGATTCTTTGAAGCGTTACACGCGCGCGGTATCGGCTCCGCAGAATTTTGGCAATGGCTCGATGTGAAAGGGCTCGTCGAAGCGCCGATCACCCACTCGTGGGTTCCCAACGATATGTGGTGGTGGTGGCGCGCCTCGCGCGTGATTCACGATGTGGTTGCCGGCAACACCCTCGAAGTCATTGACGAATTTCCACAATTTAGTTTTCTGCTCGGCGATCTGCATCCGCACGTGCTTGCGTTGCCGTTTGTCCTGCTCGCCTTGGCGGTGGCGTTGAACCTTCTCAAGTTAAACATTCCAAGTCAAAAGTTCAAAAGCATTCAGATAGCGGGCTTTGAATTTCAACTTTTGCCTTTTGACTTTTTGCTTTTCCCTTTGATTCTTGGCGGTCTGTTCTTCCTCAACTCGTGGGACATTTTGCCGTATGGCTTTATCTTTCTCGCCGCGTTTGCCATCGCTCGTTATCGCACCGAGAATACGTGGAATGCCAAAGCAACGCGTGATCTGATCGCCTTTGCCGTGCTGCTGGGTATTCTGAGCGTCATAATGTACCTCCCCTTTTTCATCGGCTTTCAATCCCAAGCCGGTGGATTACTACCGGTATTGTTTGTCAAAACGCGCTTGCATCAATATCTATTGATGTTCGGCATTTTCGTTTTCATTCTCGGCGCGTTCGTGCTTATCCTCGCCCGCGAACACCAACTCGGCTGGCGTGAATGGTTGGCGCACGCTTTACCATATCTCACCGCCGCAATTTTGTTTCCAATCATCGTCGCTCTACTAGCGCTCGTCGTCCTTGCGCTCACCCCGGCATTGCAAGATCAAGCGCGTGCGGTGATTCCCGGCGCATCGGAGAATTTGTACCTTATTGTCTTTGGTGCCTTTTTCCAACCCTGGTTCGCCGATCCGTGGCTCTTTATAATGCTTGCTCTCTTTCTCGCCATCCTCGTCATCCTAGTTCGCGCTCGCCTCAACGATCCCAGCACGACCTTTGCCTTGCTCCTTGCCTTGACCGGTTTTCTGCTCACCTTCGGCGTCGAGTTTGTTTATCTGCGCGATCAATTTGGCACGCGAATGAACACGGTGTTCAAATTCTATTTTCAAGCGTGGACGCTCTTTTCGATTGCGGCGGCATACGCCGTCTTTTATCTGGCACGCACGCTCAGCGGCATTATGCGCGGAATGTGGTTTGCGGGATTCGCCTTGTTGCTGGGCGCAAGTTTGATTTATCCCACGCTCGCGATTCCCAATCGTGCCGAAGGATTTGCCAAAACGCCCACCTTGGATGGCATCGCGTGGATTCGCGATTTGAATCCCGGCGATCATGCCGCCATCGAATGGCTGAATGCAAACGCACCGCGCGGTGCAACGATTGTGGAAGCGGTGGGCGGCGAGTATTCGTACGGCAATCGGATTTCGATGGCGACCGGTTTGCCTACCGTGCTCGGCTGGGTGGGGCACGAATTGCAATGGCGCGGCAACAGCAAGTTGTTTCAAAATGCCGAAGCCGGCATTGACCGTGCCGCCGATGTGCAACGCCTCTATCAAACACTCGATGCGCAAGAACTTTTGACGTACCTCAATAAATATGATATAAAATTTGTCATTATAGGTCAGACCGAAAAAAGTCAGTACGGTTTGGGCAAATCGCAGATTGACAAATTTGGCAAAGTGATGCGTCTGGTGTTCGAAACCGGCGACACGAAAATTTTTGCACGTTAACGAGAACTGCCCCAATGTCTCTTTCTACACCCGATCAACCGGAAAATCTTGGACACCCAACGCCTGATCTATCGTGGCTGACGATTGAAACGGTATTGTACGCCGCGCTCGCGTTCATCGCGTTCTGGATTCGTTTTTTGACGTTGGACGGCGTGCCGCTCAACACCGAAGAAGCACGTCAAGCCATTGCCGCCCTGAATTTTGTTCGCGGTATCCCCCCTTCGTTCACCGGGAGTCCGTTGCTCTTCACAGGGCAAGCCATTCTATTCGCACTCTTTGGCGCAACCGATCTTGCCGCGCGGTTGCTCCCTGCCTTGTTCGGTAGTATCTTGATCTTGCTGCCCGCCCTGTTTCGCCGCGAGTTGGGGCGCGGGAGCGCCTTGATCGCCAGCGCGCTCTTGGTGTTCTCGCCTTCACTCGTTTTCTTTTCACGCTATGCGGACGGCGCGATGATCGCGGTAACGTGCGCGCTGGCGGCGCTCGGCTTTAGCTGGCGATACTTGATCGAACACCAGCCGCGCTCTTTGAATCTCGCCGCGATTTTGGCGGCACTCACTCTGCTCGCCGCCCGCGAAGCGTGGACCGTCATCGCCGCACTGGTGGTGTTCGCCATCGTGATGCGCGAGCGGTTGAACGTTTTGAGCAATGATGCAACACGCCACGATGTTCGATTCGCCGCGCTGTTGTTCGTCAGTGTTTTCGTTGGCATCGGCACAACATTTTTAATGCACCGCGAAGGATTGGGCGCGGCGTTCGATTTGTTGGGCGCATGGCTCGGCGGCTTGCAACCCAGCCTTGCCATCACCAACCCGCTCTCGCTGCTCTTGATTTACGATCCCCTGATTCTGCTTATGGGTTTGGCGGCAATCATTCGATTTGCCTTTATCCCCTTGACAGATGAAACAGCCATACCACTCGCCGCGCTCGCCTTGTGGAGCGGCATCGCGTTTGTGTTGTATTCGATTGGCGCGGACAAAACCCCAGCGCGTGTCGTGGCACTCGTCGTGCCATTGGCATTGATGGCAGGTTGGTATCTGGGTCTGTGGATCGAACGCGCCGCTCAAGCCACCGAGCGCGAAACCTTTCTTTCGCAAGAGTTGCCCCTTGGATTCATCGCGCTCATTATTGCCGGCTTTGTTTTTATCATCCTCGCCGAACTGGCAACGCGCGGAAGCGTGAACGCCGCCGACGTGCTGGCAACCGCTGCCGGGGTTCGCAACGCAAGTGGGTTTTTGGTTGTCTTGTTGATCGTGCTTGCCTTCTCGACTGTCTCTTTTCTCATCATCATGAGCGTGGGCTTGCCGCGCGCGCTCGATGTGGGGTTGGCAATTCTGCTCACGCTCTTGGCGGTCTGGACCTTGCGCCAAATGACGATGCTCAATTTTCCGGCGGGCGGCGCGTTGAACGAACAAGAATATTTGGTTACGCGCGTCGCCTCCGCGAACGTGCGCGATTTCGTGTTCGAGGTCAAGGATATTTCGCGTTGGCGCGCCAATGATTCGCATACGCTCAATATCGTTGCGGACGAATCCTTGGGTGCAATGATCGCGTGGTATCTGCGCGATTTTCGCAACCTCCGTTTTTCCGCGCGTCCTACCATCGCCCCCGATACCCAAGCCCTCCTCTTACCCATCACCGCGCCGCCACCCGCCTCGAATTGGAAGAGTCAAACCTATCAACTAGAAATCGCGCGCGGGGCTGGTGATTATGGTGCCTTGCATCGTTTGATTTTCCGCGATCTGGGTGAGCGTCAAAGTACCAATGTTGTCTTTTGGATTCCCAGCGAATAAAACGCAAACTGTTTTACGCTTTAGGTGAATTTCAATGGAACTATCAGAGAAAAAACACTGGCTTGATCAACCCTTGCACCTCCACCTCAACCTGGAACGTGTCTTGCTCATCGCCATCATCGCGCTTGCCATCCTGACGCGCTTGTGGGATTTGGACTATCGCGCGTGGAATCACGATGAAGCCATTCATACCGATTGGTCGTGGAACCTGTACACGGGACGCGGCTATCAACACAATCCGATTTATCACGGCCCCTTGCTCTATCACGTTACTGCGCTCTCGTTTCTTTTATTTGGCGATAATGACACCACCGCGCGCCTACCCAACGCGCTCTTTGGCATTGTCATCGTGGCCCTGCCCTACTTTTTCCGCAAATGGCTGGGGCGCACAGGATGGATTGCGACCGCCTTGCTGCTTCTCATCTCGCCCTCCTTGCTGTACTATTCGCGTTTCAATCGCCACGATGTGTACGTAGAACTCTGTGTGGTGTTGATGGTGCTTGCCATCTGGAAATATTTCGACGAACGCCACGATGCCTGGCTCATTGCTTCCGCTGCTCTCCTCGCGTTTTCTTATACCGCTATGGAGACCACCTTTATCTTTGTAGCCATCTTCGCGGTCTTTCTCTGCGCGCATTTCACCTTTGAAGATTTGCGCGCGCGGGTCCGGTGGAATGATTTCGCGCGCGCACTTTTTGCTTCGATCCTAGGCATTCCCTTCTTTGGTATCTTTGTGGTCTCTCACGCCTTGCGTTCCCTCCTTGGCAAGCAATCGGACGAGGAGCACCACGCCATCCCCAGTTTCAATCTGGCGATGATCTTCGGCACGTTCTCGTTGCCGTTACTGACTCCCACCTTGTTTTACGTCTTGAACATTATTTGGAAATCCGCTTTCCAAACCGATTTCTTTCCCATCACCGCCTTCACCGATGTCAACGTCCTGACCCAGATCGCGCAAACCCAAGGCGATGTGATTTTCCGCGTCATCGGCTTGACCGGTTTGATGATCTTTCTAGCGACGCTGATGGGGGTGCAGTGGAATGCACGTGTCTGGACGGTGAGCGCGCTCCTCTTTTGGCCCATCTTTGTCGTCCAATTCACCACGATCTTTACGAACGGCGGCGGATTTTTCACCGGCTTGCTTGGCTCACTCGGTTACTGGCTTTCGCAGCAAGAAGTCGCGCGCGGCGGCCAACCGTCCTACTATTATCTACTCGTCTTGTTGCCGATGTACGAAGTTGTTGCCTACGTCGTCGGTGTCGTGGCAATCGGGTGGTATTGGATGAAGCATCGCCCCGCGCGCTTGATGATCTTGCTGGGGTGGATGCTATGGATCATCCTCTACTATGTTGGCGTGCGTCCCGCGCTCAACGAAATGTTCGCCAACGCGCCTTCGCCATCCGCGTTGCCGGACAATCTGACCATCGCCTTCATTGCGATCTTACTTCCGCTTACTTTCTTCACTACCTACAATTCCGAAGATTCAACAAGTGTCTTTCCTACCTTTCTCTTCACGTGGACGATTGGCGTAATGATCATCTTTTCGTGGGCGGGCGAAAAGATGCCATGGCTCACCATGCACTTGGCAATCCCGCTCGCTTTTCTTGCCGGCTGGGCACTGAATCAATTACTCGATGCCGATTGGCGCGATTTATTCGCGCGCGGTGCCTTGTGGGTCGCCTTGCTCGTTCCGCTCGCGCTCGTTATGATCGCCATGCTCTTGTTTGGTGCACAACCCTTCCAAGGTGTCTCGCTCGAACAGCAAAGCGCAACCATTGGCTTTATCGTTACCCTCCTGCTTTTGTTTGGCATTGTCCTGCCGACCCTTTACTATGTGGGCAAACGTTTTAGCACACACGAACTCACCCGCATCCTCGCCGTCGCGTTCGTCGGGGTGTTGACGGCACTGACGATTCGTTTTGCGTGGATGGCGGCGTATCTCAACCCGGATAATGCCGTCGAGACGATGATTTACGCGCAAGGATCGCACGATGACGTGATTGCGATGCGCGAGATCGAAGACTTGGCGCGGCGATTGTGTGGCCAAGTGATGCCGGGCAAATTGCAAAACATTCCTTGCGAAGATGGCAAAATCAAAGTCGCGTACGACGACGATTCGTCCTGGCCCTTTGTGTGGTATTTACGCAACTATCGCAATGCGCAATACTATGGCGCCTCGCCCGGTGCCCCGTTCGATGCGGTGGTTGTGCTCGTCGGTTCGAAAAACGAAGAGGCAGTCAAACCGTTCTTGGGCAACAAGTATCTCAAACGAACTTACAAACTCATTTGGTGGCCCCTCGAAGGATACAAAGACCTTTCGCTCGCGCGCGTGCTCGATTATCTGCGCGATCCGCAAATGCGCGCTGATTTGTTTACCGCGTGGTTCTATCACCAATACAAAGAACAAGCCAGCCAATGGCCCTATGTCCATACCTTTACCTTCAACGTCCGCAAAGATGTGGCGGCGATGTTGTGGAATTATGCTGGTGCGGTTCCCACTCAACCCACCGTGGATGACGAGTACGAAAAGAAATTTGTCAAACTCACCGCCATCCGTTCGATTGGTACGCCCGGTTCCGGCAACGGTCAATTCCTAGGACCCAAAAACATCGCGCTCGACGCGGAAGGCAATCTCTACGTCGCCGATTCGGATAATGGGCGCATTCAAAAATTCGATCCGACCGGCAAATTTGTGTTTGCCTTTGGAACCAAAAGTCCGCCCAACACCATCGGTCCTGCCGGCACCTTTGCCGAACCATGGGGCATCGCCGTGGATCAAGCCGGCAACATTTACGTCGCCGATACGTGGAACCATCGCATCCAAAAATTCGATGCGACCGGCAAATTCCTGACGATGTGGGGCACCAACGCCGATACGCGCGGCATCGCCAACATCAATCCCGATCAATTCTATGGTCCGCGCGCCATTGTGATTGATGCGCAAGGGAATCTGCTCGTCAGCGATACCGGCAACAAACGCATTTTGAAATTCGATCCCAATGGTGTGCCGCTTGCCCAATATGGCGGCGCGGGAGGAAACCCGGGACAATTTCTGGAGCAAGTGGGTATCGCCATGGACGCGCAGGGCACCCTCTATGTGGCTGACACGTGGAACTTGCGCGTACAAAAATTCGATTCCAATTTCAACTTTATCACGCAATGGCCCATCCAAGGATGGGATAGTCAATCCGTGGTGAACAAGCCCTACATCGCGGTTGACCCGGAGGGCAATGTGTTCGTCACGGATCCGGAATTGGCACGCATCCTCAAATTCACCAACGACGGCAAACTGCTGGCAGTGTTTGGTACGCGCGGGGTTGATCTGGCATCGTTCAACTTGCCGATTGGACTTGCCTTTGATGCGCAAGGCAATCTTTACGTTGCCGATTCCGGGAACAATCGCATTCTCGTTTTTGCAAAACCCTAACTCGGACGAGCCGAAACAACACCACAATTGATCCACGAAGGACACGAAGGGACACGAAGATTTCTCTGTTCTTCCTTCGTGACCTTGGTGCCCTTCGTGGCTGAAAAAATCTTGGCTTTTGGTGCAACGATTTCATTGGATAGGTACTAATCTGCAATCTCATGAATCTTCGTCAACTAGGTACGTTCATTCTCAGT
This sequence comes from Anaerolineae bacterium, assembly GCA_034433515.1. Taxonomy (GTDB): domain Bacteria; phylum Chloroflexota; class Anaerolineae; order UBA4142; family UBA4142; genus DAOTXS01. The sequence continues at coordinate 35,083 of DAOUAL010000102.1, forward strand.
CTCATCATCACCGCGATTTTTCTGTATCTCGCGTTGAGCCGGGTGGATTTTGATAAACTGGGACACGCGCTTGCCGCTGCTGATTATCGGTTGGTGATGCTGGCGGTCGGATTCACCTTTTGCAATTACATCTTCCGCACCGCGCGCTGGCAACGTTTTCTTGCGCCCACAAAAATCATTGCCATCCCACGTTTGTTCCCGGTGTTAGTAGTTGGCTTTACGTTGAACAATTTGCTCCCGGGACGCCCCGGCGAATTTGCGCGACCATACTGGCTGGGCGTGCGCGAAGGCATTTCCAAAACACTCGGCTTTGCCACGATTATCCTTGAGCGCGTCGCCGATGGACTTGCCCTGATCGCTTTCTTGTTGCTTGCCTTGCTCGCCTTTTCACCGTTGCACCTCGATCTCCCACCCATTGCCGAAACGATTGCGTTGCTCTCCTCCCTCTTGTTCGGCGTCGCGCTGGCTGGCTTGCTCTTTTTGCTGTTGCGCGAATCGCTCGCGCTAAAAATTTTTCAGATGGTAACTCGATTTCTTCCGCAAAAAATCGCCGCGCGCTTGGAACGGATGCTCGGATCGTTCATTATTGGTTTGCACGCGCTCAAATCCACCCGCGATAGTCTGGCTAGCGTTTTCTTTTCGCTGTGCGTCTGGGCATTTGAATCCGTGTCGTACTTTTTCATGCTCAGCGCGTTTGGCATCCTCCCCGATCTGCCCACGCGCGCCGTGGTCGCCGTCGTAACGATGGTGTTGGCAAATCTCGGCGTGATGATTCCGGCGGCACCGGGCGGCGTGGGTCCCTTTGAAGCCGCCGTGATTTTTTCGCTTGCCTCGTTCGGCGTGAACGAAACACTCGCCGCGAGTATGGCGCTCACCTCGCACGCTGCGCAATATTTGCTCATCACCGTGATGGGCTTGATCTTTTTTTGGCGCGAAGGCATCACCGTCGTGCGACCCAGCGAACACGACGAATGACGCGGAGCGGCACTCCGCGTTTTTAATTCCCCTTGAGTTTTTGAGCGTATCGAATATAATGCACTCAACTCATTCTTCCCTGTTACGGAGGCGCACGTGAAACTGCACGAGTATCAATCCAAAACGATTTTTGCAAGATATGGGATTCCGATTCCCAAAGGCGCCGTTGCCGAGAACGCCGAGCAAGCCCGCCAGATCGCGGCGCAACTGGGTAAAAAAGTGGTCATCAAATCCCAGGTGCTGGTGGGTGGGCGTGGTAAAGCCGGCGGCATCAAACTCGCCAACACGCCCAACGAAGCCGAAACACTAGCCGATCAAATTCTAGCGATGCAGATCAAGGGTCTGCCGGTGCGCAAGGTGTTGGTGGACGAAGCGATCAATATCGCCAAGGAGATTTATCTGGGCATCGTCGTGGATCGCGCGGCAAAGTGTGCGACGATGATGGGCTCCGCCGCCGGCGGAATGGATATCGAAGAAGTTGCCCGCACGACGCCGGAAAAAATCATTCGCGTGCAGATTGATCCGGCGTATGGCTTGCAAGATTATCAAGCCCGCGAACTGGCGTTTCGGATCGGCATAGATAAAACGCTGCTCCGTGATTTCGTGGCGATTGCGCACGGCTTGTATCGCGCGTTCATCGAAACCGATGCCTCGCTGGCGGAAATCAATCCACTCGTCATCACGGATGAAAACAAATTGATCGCGGCAGACGGCAAGATCATTTTGGACGATAACGCGCTCTATCGTCATCCGGATTTGGAGGAACTGCGCGACATTGACGAGGAATCGTTGGCAGAAAAAGAGGCGCGCAAAGCCGGGTTGTCGTACGTCAAACTGGATGGCAACATTGGTTGTATGGTGAACGGCGCCGGGCTGGCGATGGCGACGATGGATGTGATCAAGTTTTACGGCGGTGAGCCGGCGAACTTTTTGGATATTGGCGGCGGCGCCAAAGCAGACAAGGTCAAGGTCGCCTTGGAAATCATTTTATCCGATCCCAACGTCAAGGCGGTCTTGTTCAACATCTTTGGCGGCATCACGCGCGGTGATGAAGTGGCGCGCGGCATCGTGGAAGGGTTGAAAGGCGTCAAGACGCGTGTGCCGATGGTGGCGCGGATTGTGGGGACGAATGCAGAAGAGGGGCGCAAGATTCTGGCGGATGCAAATATGATTACGGCGGAGACGTTGGAAGAAGGGGCACAGAAAGCGGTGGCGGCGGCGATGCAGGTGAGCGGAAACGTTTCATGAGGGTCATTCCCAAAATGCAACTGAAATTTCAATGGGATGAATCAAAAGCCAAAGCCAATCTTGGCAAGCACAAGATTACTTTTGATGAAGCCAAGACTGTTTTCGACGATCCATTCTTATGGACATTTCCTGATCCAGAACACTCCAAGACAGAACAACGCTATCTCAGCATCGGCTATTCTGCAAAAGGGCGCGTGTTGGTTGTGAGTCACACCGATCGTGCAGGGAACATTCGGATTATTAGTTGTCGCAAGGCAACGACAACTGAACGGAGGGCGTATGAAGAAGGAATATGATTTTAAGAAAATGAAGGGTGGAGTACGCGGCAAGTATTACAAGGCGTATCGCGCTGGTCACACCGTGACCATACACAAAGCAGATGGCACAACCGTCGTCCAACATTTTAGATTAGCGGATGGAGCAGTCATCCTAGAACCAAAGTTGAGAAAATATTTTCCTAACTCAAAAGCGGTGAATAAAGCGTTGCGCGGTCTGATTGCACTTGTGCCCAAACAACTTCAGACCAAAGTAAAAGATTGAACGCATTGACCACAATTCTCTACCGAGTAAACATCATGACCCTCAATTGGAACTCTATTCGCACTCAAGTAACCCAATATTTGCAAGACCTCATTCGCATTGACACCACCAATCCGCCGGGCAACGAAACGCGCGCGGCAGAATATCTCGCCAGCGTTTTCAAACGTGAGGGGCTCGAACCCATCGTCTTGGAATCTGCACCCGGACGCGGCAACATCGTTGCGCGCCTCAAAGGGGATGGTCGCGCTGCGCCACTCTTGCTGATGGCGCATCTCGATGTCGTCCCAGTCGAAGCGGACAAGTGGGAACATCCGCCCTTCGGCGGTGACATCATTGACGGTTATCTCTGGGGACGTGGCGCGCTAGATACCAAACAACTCGTCGCGATGGAATTGATGGTGATGCTCCTGCTCAAGCGCGAAGGCACGCCATTGGCGCGCGACATCATCTTTATGGCGAACGCGGACGAAGAAACCGGCGGCAAACTGGGCGCGGGCTGGATGGTTGAGCATCATCGCGATCTGATCAACGCCGAGTACGCGATCAACGAAGGCGCGGGCATGGCATTCGATCTTTTAGGCAAACGCTTTTTCACCGTGCAGACCGGCGAAAAAGGGACCGCGCGGTTTGCGATGCGCGCGCACGGACGCCCCGGGCACGCCGCGCAACCGCATCCCGATAACGCCGTCCTCAAACTTGCCGAGGCGATTCAAAAAATCGGTGCCGCCGAATTTCCATTGCACGTAACCACAACCGTGCGCGATTTCTTTCAAGGGATCGCCAAACACGTGGATCAGAAATATCAACCCGGCATTCTTGCCTTGCTCGATGCCAAGACGTATCGCGCTGCTATGCAACAGACTCCCTTGGGCGATGGTTTGAAACCACTGATCAATGCGATGCTTCACAACACGGTTACACCAACGATATTGAATGCCGGCACCAAGATCAATGTGATTCCTTCCGTTGCCGAAGCACGCTGTGATGCGCGCTTGATTCCCGGGCAAACGACCAACGATTTGCTCAAAGAGTTGCGCGCCGTCATCGGCAACGACATCGAAATTGAATTTGAGGACCATCGGATGGGACGCGAAGCCAGCCCTCAAACGTCCTTGTTCGAAACGATCACGCGCGTGATGGCGCGCCATCAACCGCAAGCCGCCGTCTTGCCCTACCTTGTTACCGGCGCAACCGATGCGCGTTGGATCACGCAACTTGGCACCAAGGTGTACGGCTTTTGTCCAATGATTGTCCCGGTTGCCGAACTCGACACGGTTCACGCGCACAACGAACGTATCGCGCTGGAGAACCTTGAATTTGGCACGCGCGTGTTGTACGACGTGGTGAGCGAATTTTGTGAAAGAGCCAAGTAGGCAAGGCAGACTATGATACGAACATCCATCATCGGTGGTTCCGGTTACGCGGGCGGCGAAGTAGCGCGCCTATTGCTCACACATCCTCATGTTGAACTCGTGCAAGTAACGTCCGAGTCGCACGTCGGCGAGTACCTTTACAACGTGCATCCCAATCTGCGCGGGCGCACCAAAATTCAATTCACCACGCCCGATCAACTGCAGCCATGCGATGTGCTGTTCCTTGCGTTGCCGCACGGCGAAGCACAAAAACGCATCGAGCAGTTCGCCGCGCTCGCGCCACGCATCGTGGACTTGAGCGCCGATTTTCGTTTGCGCGATCTGGCGGCGTACGAAAAATGGTACGGCGAACCGCATCGCGCGCCGAACTGGGTCAGCAAATTTGTGTACGGCTTGCCCGAACTGCATCGCGACGAAATACGCAACACGCAACACGTGAGCGGCGTGGGCTGCAACGCGACCGCGACGAATCTCGCGCTGCTGCCGCTCGCGCGCGCGAATTTGCTCGACCTAACACGTCCGATCATTGTGGACATCAAAGTTGGATCGAGCGAAGGTGGCAATTCACCCTCGCTCGCATCGCATCATCCCGAACGGAGCGGATCGGTACGCACATTTTCAGCTGTCGGGCATCGCCACACCGGCGAAGTGGAACAGGAACTCGGCTTGACCAATGTGCATCTTTCGATCACGTCCATCGAGATGGTGCGCGGCGTGCTGGCAACGGCGCATTGCTTTTTGAAACCGGGGACAATGGAAAAAGATTTGTGGCGCGCGTATCGCGCGACGTATCGCGACGAGCCGTTTGTGCGCATCGTCAAGGACAAGCAGGGGATTTATCGTTATCCCGAACCCAAGATTTTGTCTGGCTCGAATTACGCCGATGTGGGATTCGAGTACGATGAGACGACGGGGCGCGCGGTCGCGCTCTGCGCGATTGATAATTTGATGAAGGGCGCGGCGGGCAGCGCGGTACAAGCGATGAATTTGATGTGCGGCTTCGACGAGCACGCGGGGTTGGAATTTACAGGATTGCACCCGATCTGATTTTCGATTTCAGATTGCAGATTTCAGATTGTGCTCAGGAGGCAGCGGTGACTCAAGAAGAACTGAAAAAGCGAACAAAAGGATTCGCGCTGCGATGTATGAAACTGGCGGCTGCTCTGCCGCGCACGCGGTCTGGGAGTGTGATTGCTAACCAATTGATACGCGCCGCGACTTCGGTGGGTGCAAATTATCGCGCGGCGTGTCGCGCGCGTTCCAACGCTGATTTCATTTCCAAGATCGGTATCACGTTGGAGGAGACGGACGAAGCGGTGTATTGGATGGAATTGATTGTGGAAAGTGGCATGATGTCGCAGGAACGCGTCTCGCCATTGTTGAAAGAAGGCAATGAACTTGTCGCAATTTTCGTTGCCTCGTCCAACACGGCGCGCAAACGAACAAGCAAGCGACTCTGAATCCACTCCAAAATCTGCAATCTGAAATTTGCAATCTGCAATCTGAAATGGAGAATATGATCGTTCTTAAAATCGGCGGCTCGTCCGGCATCCATCTCGACTACGTTTGCGCGGACGTTGCCGCACTCGTCAAAGAAGGCAAACCAATGGTCATCATGCACGGCGCGGGTAAAGAAGCGGACGCGCTCGGCGAGACACTGGGGCATCCCGCCAAGCACGTTACCTCACCACAGGGCTATACCTCGCGCTACACCGATCGCGCCACGCTGGAAATTTTTGCGATGGCAGCACGGGGCAAAATCAACACGTTTCTCGTCGAGCGACTGCAAAAACTCGGCGTCAACGCGATTGGATTGAGCGGCGTGGATGGACGTTTGCTCGAAGGGACGCGCAAGGATGCGATCCGCATCGTCGAGAATGGCAAACAGCGAATTCTCAGAGATGACTACACCGGAAAAGTAGAGAAGGTCAACGTTCCACTGATCACTACTTTACTGAATACTGGTTACTTGCCGGTCATCGCCCCGCTCGCGATCAGTTATCAGGGCGATGCGATCAACATTGACGGCGACCGCGCCGCGGCGATGATCGCTGGTGCGCTCGGCGCGGAACAACTTGTCATCCTCACGAACGTTCCCGGCTTGCTGCGCAACTATCCGGACGAAGCGTCGCTCATCGCGCACATTGACAAACATCGCGTTGAACAATCCATTGATTTTGCCGAAGGGCGAATGAAGAAAAAAGTGCTGGGCGCCAGCGAAGCGTTGGCACTGGGCGTCAAGCAAGTCATCTTTGCCGACGGTCGTGTGGAGCAACCGATTCAGCGCGCGTTGGAAGGCAAGGGAACCGTAATCGAATGAATTTTAGATTGTAGATTGTAGATTTCAGAGTAAAGACCATTCAATCCGAAATCTGAAATTTGAAATCTTAAATGGAGTGCCGGTGAACATCATTGACATCGAATCGAAATACACGTCGGGTGTCAGTAGCAAACGCCCACTCGCGATTGTGCGCGGCAAAGGTGCGCACGTCTGGGACGAGAACGGACGCGAGTACATTGATTGCGTCGGCGGGCAAGGCGCGGCGAACGTCGGTCACGCAAACCCTGTCGTCGCAGAAGCGATTGCGGAACAAGCACGCACGATCATCTCGCTCACCGAAATTTTCTACAACGACAAGCGCGCAGCAATCGAAGAAAAACTCGTGCGCATTTCGCCGAATCACGCCAATCGAATTTATCTGTGCAACTCCGGCACAGAAGCGATCGAGAGCGCGATCAAACTCGCGCGCTATGCGACCGGGCGCACCGGCATCGTCGCGTTTATGCGCGGCTTTCACGGGCGCACGATGGGCGCGCTCTCCGCGACCTGGGAGCCGAAATATCGCGAACCCTTTTTGCCGCTTGTCCCCGATTTTTCGCACGTGCCGTACGACAACTTGGAAAAAGCGCGCGAAGCGATCACCGATCAAACCGCCGGTGTGATTGTCGAAGTGGTGCAAGGCGAAGGCGGCGTGCGACCGGGTTCGCGCGAATTTCTCGTCGGCTTGCAAGAACTGTGCCGCGCGCGCGGCGCGATGCTGATCGTGGACGAAGTGCAAACCGGTTTTTGTCGCACTGGCAAAATGTTTGCGTCCGAGCATTACGGCCTCGAAGGCGATTTTGTCTGCGTCGCGAAATCCATCGCGGGTGGCTTGCCGATGGGTGCGGTGATGATCGGCGAGCGTGTGAAAAAATTAGAGCCGATGATTCACGGTTCGACATTTGGCGGCAATCCCCTTGCCTGCGCCGCCGCGCTTGCCGCGATTGACTATATGGAAAGTGAAAGTCTCGCCGCACGCGCGGCAGACCTGGGAGCGTATATGCTGGGTCGTCTGCAACGCATCGAATCGCCGCTGATCCGCGAGGTGCGCGGGCTGGGCTTGATGATCGGCGTCGAGTTGAAGCAAAAGGTGACGCCGTATTTGATGGCGTTGATGGAACGCGGCGTGCTGGCGTTGCCGGCGGGACTGAATGTGTTGCGTTTGTTGCCACCGCTCGTCATCGAAAAAAGCGATTTGGATGTGGTAGCGGAGGCGATTGAAGCGGTGTTACAGGAGGCGAAAGAATGAACGAGTCTCTAGCAAAACAATTGTCTTTTGTTATTGCCCAACGTCGGCAAGACGAAGCGACTGTACTGGCGCAAGCCGTGCGTGAAGGAATAAAATCCCTCTATCGCGAATCGCTCATTGAAGCGTACTTGTTAGGGGAAATCACTCGTGAGAACGCACTAAAGGAACTAGGCGCGGAGGTATTGGAAGCGATAGAATATCAACGAGATGTCTTGCGCCGCGATGTTGAATGGGGATTAAAGAATGTCTAAGGCGATTGCTGATACAGGCCCAATTCTACATTTGCATGAAATTGGACACCTGCAAGCGATACGCGTTTTCGAGTCACTTTTTATTCCTGATTTGGTTGCAGACGAAATTCGCTTGTACGGACTTGAGCCCGTACATTTGGGCGTCACCGCTCTTACTGTTGCTGTCACAAGTGTCAAAGAAGCGCTGTGGAAGCCATTTGTTAATGTGACTGGACGTCCTACGATTCATCCTGCCGATGCCCAGGTTCTCGCTTTAGCACAGTCACAACAATTTGCACTCCCCGTGTTGACAGATGACCTTGACGTGCGACGCTGTCTGGAAGATCGCGGAGCCATAGTGGTTGGATCGGTAGGTGTCTTGGTACGCGCGTATTCCAAGGGTTATCTCACGCGCACCGACCTAGAGAATGCGGTTGAGGCGTTGTTTGCGCAAAGCACCTTGCATACGAGTCGTGCTTTTGCTGCCTACGTTCGCAGACTTTTGGACGAGTTATTGCGTGGAAATTAGGTGATGAATCCCACTGCACTGCTCCAGGGCCTCGTCCAAATCTATAGCCCATCCACGCAAGAGCGCGCCGCATCGGAATATTTTGTTGCGCAGATGAACGCGCTTGGCTTGCGTGCCTTTATTGATGATGCCGGGAACGCGGTGGGTATTCTGGGAAATGGCGCGCGCGACATTGTTTTGCTCGGTCACATTGACACGTTTCCCGGCTATATCAAACCACGCATTGAAAACGGCAAACTGTACGGCCGCGGCGCGGTGGATGCCAAAGGTTGCCTAGCGACATTCGTCGCCGCGTGCGCGCGTGTTGGTGCGCGGGATGGCATGCGGTTCGTCGTTATCGGCGCGGTCGAGGAAGAGAGTGCAACGTCAAAAGGTGCACGCTTTGCGCTGACGCAGTACAAACCGGAGGTGTGCATCATCGGCGAGCCGAGCGGCTGGGACAGAATCACGCTCGGTTACAAAGGGCGCGTGCTCGTGGATTACGAGATCGCCAAATCAATGACGCACACGGCAAGCGGTACGCGCGCCGCCGTCGAAGACGCCGTCGCGTTTTGGAATCGTGTTGCCGCGTTCGCCGCCAACTACAATGCCGATAAACCCAAAGTGTTCGATCAGCTCGATGCATCGTTGCGTGCGCTCCATTCAAGCGATGATGGATTCACGGATCGTGCGGTGATGCGCATCGGTTTGCGCGTCCCACTCGGGTTGACCATCGCCCAAGTGGAACAAGCGATTGCCAAATTTTCGGATGGCGCATCGGTAAAATTCTCATCGGAAGAAGAGCCGTTTCGCGCGGACAAGAATAATGCACTCGTGCGTGCGTTTCTCGCCGCGATTCGTGATGCGGGCGGCAAGCCGGCATTCACAGTGAAAACCGGCACATCGGATATGAACATTGTGGGGCCCGCATGGGGCTGTCCCATCGTCGCGTACGGTCCTGGCGATTCAGCGCTCGATCATACACCGGACGAACATCTTGATCTGGCAGAATACGAACGTGCGATTGAGGTCTTGTCGCGCGTGCTCACCCTGCTGTGAGGTGATTTGTGGACACGGTGGATTTCAACTGCATCTTTTGTGCCATTGCCGCCAAGCGCGCCCCGGCTTCGATTGTGTACGAATCGGATGAAGCAATGGCGTTCCTCGACATTCATCCGGTCGTGGAAGGGCACACGCTGGTCATTCCCAAAAAACATTGCCGCAACATTTTCGATTTGGATGATGAGAGCGGCAAAGCCGTGATGCGCGCCTCGCGCATTGTGGCACGCGCTTTGCGCGAAACGTTCAACGCCGATGGCTTGACGATTCTGCAATCGAACGAGCGGGCGGGCGGACAAGCCATCTTTCATTACCACGCGCATCTGGCGCCGCGCTTTTACAACGATGGCTTGATGTCGCGCACCGAGACCGAACGCCGATTGCAATGGCGCGCACGCGGCAAACCCTCGCGCCAAGAGTTGGATACCCTCGCCGGGAAAATTCGCGCGCACGTGAAAGAAGGATAACGTGGATGCGGACGACGGCGTGCTGGTGGCGTTGATGAACCATCCGCGCGATATGGACCTTGTTCGCGCGGAACATTGGTATCGTATTCCGGCAAAACACGCTCCCGCGCACCTGACCCAAGCACGCTACCTTGCTTTCTACCTGACCAAAAACTTTGGCGAGGCAAAATGGAGCATTCGCGAATATGCGCCCATTCGCGGACACGAGTTGGTGCGCCGCCGCGATCTCTTGCCGGCGGAAAGCCATCATCCCCGTGCCGATGAGGCGTACTATAAACTACAACTCGGCACGCTGATCGCTTTGCCGCGTCCCATTATCAGTCGGCGCGGGCGACGCTTGTTGTTCATCGTTACGAACGGCGCCAAATTCTCACGCGCGGTAGAAATCAATGACTTGCTCGGCCAAGACGATCTGGACGATGAGTTGTGGAACGCACTCAAATCGTCGGGAGTGGAAGCGGAGCGTCAAATCATCGTCCGCGATGCGCGCGCAAGGTATCGCGTGGATTTCTGGATTCAATGCGCGCGTGGAAATATCGCCGTGCTTCTCGGCGACGCGCCCCGCCGAATGCCCCAAGGCAAAGCGTGGCGCATCCTCTGTTTTTCATCCGACCAATTAGCACACGATACGCACAACTGCGTGCATCAAATCACCAACATCGTACGCGAACTAGGTGGAATTCAATATTCAACGGAGCAAAAACAATGAGCATTCTCATTGACAAGAAAACCAAATTGCTGGTGCAAGGCATCACGGGCCGCGAAGGTGAATTTCACACCAAGCAAATGCTCGAGTACGGCACCAAGGTCGTTGCCGGGGTAACGCCGGGACGCGGTGGCGAACGAGTGTTGGGCGTGCCAGTGTTTGATACAGTCGCCCAAGCCGCCGAAGCCACCGGTGCCAACACTTCGATCATTTACGTTCCCGCGCGCGGTTGCGCCGATGCGATCATCGAATCCGCCAACGCCGGCATCAACCTCGTCGTCTGCATCACCGAAGGTGTGCCGGTCGCCGATATGCTACGCGTGAATCGGCGCTTGCAAGAGACCGGGACACTGTTAGTGGGACCGAACTGTCCCGGCTTGATTTCGCCGGGCAAATCCAAAGTGGGCATCATCCCGGGCAATGTCTGTATGCCGGGACCCGTCGGCATCGTCGCGCGGAGTGGCACGCTCACGTACGAAGTGATCTACGCGCTCACGCAACGCAAGATTGGGCAATCCACCTGCGTGGGCATCGGCGGCGATCCGGTGCACGGCTTGGGCTTTATCGAAGTACTGGAAATGTTTGAAAACGATCCGCAGACCCAGGCGATTGTGTTGATCGGCGAAATCGGCGGCACCGATGAGGAAAAAGCCGCGGCGTTCATCAAGAAGAACGTGCGCAAGCCGGTCGTTGCCTTTGTGGCGGGGCAAACCGCACCGCCCGGCAAACGAATGGGGCACGCCGGCGCCATCATCGAAGGAGGCACCGGCACCGCGGCGGAAAAAATTGCAGCGTTCAAAAAAGCCGGCGTGCCAGTGGCGCGCTTTCCCGGCGAAGTGGCAGAATTGGTGGCACAAAAGTTGGCGCGCAAGAAGAAATAGTTAAGGTTCGAGGTTCAACGTTGCACCCTGAACTTAACCATTCTATGACAAACGCCGCTCAGATTCCCAACGATCTCGACCTCGCACCGTACGCCGGGCGCTGGGTGGCAATTGTGCGCGGACAGATTACCGGGGTGGGACTGAGTGAGCAAGAAGCGCGGCTTGCCTCCAAATATCAACGCCCAAAGGAAGAACCGATGATTGTGTTTGTGCCGGCGGAGACGAAGGACCATGAGCCACTGAACCAATGAGCCAAATTTTTTCCTGGGACGATTGTTTGGCTCATTGACCCTTTGGCTGATGCCAGCAGGAGTGTGCGTATGAACGTGCTAGACCAAGTGGTGGCGTTTATCGCGGATCAAAATGTCGAAGCGTACTTTGTCGGCGGCGTGGTGCGCGACGAACTCTTGGGGCGCACCGCTAAACGCGACATTGACTTGGCAATTGAGGGCGAGGCATCTGAACTGGCGCGCACCTTCGCCGATGCCATCGGCGGCGCGTACTATTTGATGGATGAAGAGCACGATGTCGCCCGCGTGATCATCGGCGAAACGTACGTGGATTTTGCCCGCCTGCGCGGCTCGTTGCGCGAAGATTTGGCAACGCGCGATTTCACCATCAATGCAATGGCGCGTCAACTGGGCAGTAATGAATTGTTCGATCCGTTTCACGGGCAAAAGCATCTCGCGCTCAAACAAATTTGCGCCGTAACCGACGAAGCGTTCCAGAATGACCCGGTGCGGCTCTTGCGCGCCGTGCGCTTTGCGGATGAACTTGGTTTCACGATTGGCGCGCACACGGAAAAACTGATCCGCCGCGACGCGCACCTCCTCGCGTTCGCCTCGCTGGAACGCGCGCGCGACGAGTTTTTCAAAATCCTCGCGTTGCCGCAGCCCTCCGCCGCGATTCGTCAGATGGACGCGCTGGGTTTGCTTGCCACACTCTTGCCCGAAGTAACCGCGCTCAAGCCGATCACGCAATCGCTCCCGCACCAGTTCGACGCGTTCGAACACACCTTGCGCGTCCTCGATGAACTCAAAGCGATTCAGGCGGACGAGTACGCGCCAGTCGCCGATGGCGCGTTGATTGCCGAACTGCAAACGCATTTCGCGCAAATGGTCTCCGCCGACCGCGCGCGCGGTACGTTGTTGCGCCTCGCCGCGCTGCTCCACGACATCGGCAAAGCGCAAACGCGCTCAGTGGACGCCACAGGCGCGATCCACTTTTACGATCACGAGTCGCGCGGCGCGGCAATGAGCGACGCGTTGATGCGCCGTTTGCGCTTCAGCAACGACGAAATCGCTATCGTCACGCGCATCGTCACCGAGCATTTGCGCCCCGTGCATCTGGCACGCGAGCCGCACGTCAGCAACGGCGCGGTCTATCGTTTCTTCCGCGACGCGGGAGAGGTGGGTGTGGATGTGTGCGCGCTCGCCCTCGCGGATCAACGCGGCAAGGCGCGACAGTTGGACGTGGCGGAGGACGCGCAGCTGCGCGCGACGAATGCGCGTTTGCTCGAGTGCTTTTTTCGCGCGCGCGACACGGTGATCGCGCCGCCCGCGCTGGTGGACGGCAAGACCTTGATGCGCGAATTGCAACTCGACGCGGGTCCACGCCTCGGCGAATTGTTGGAAGCGATCCGCGAAGCGCAGGCGGAAGGAGAAATCAAGACACGCGAGCAAGCCATCAAGTTTGCCCGAACGCAGATGTTGAAACACGGCACACGCATCACGTAACACGTGGAACGGGGTGCGTGTTCTGTCACGGAGTAGAATGGAGTTACAAGTCGCTCTCGCCAAAATTCCCAAATACGGTATCCGCGAATCGGGCGATACGCTGGAGATGATCGAGCGACCGCACGGCGGGTTGTCATTCGTGCTGGTGGATGGTCAGCACACGGGACGTGGCGCGAAACAAATTTCGAATCTCGTCGCGCGCAAAGCCGTGTCGCTTTTGGCAGAGGGCGTGCGCGATGGCGCGGCAGCGCGCGCGGCACACGATTATTTGTACACGACCTATGACGGCAAAGTATCCGCCGAGTTGCACATCGTCTCGATTGACTTGGTCAGCGAGACGATTGTCATTTCGCGCAACAGCCACTGCCCGCCCGTCATCGGCGATGGAAACACGATTCGTTTGATCAACGAATCATCCTCCGCGATTGGCGTGCATCGTCGAATGAAACCGACGATCACCGAAATTCCCCTTGCCCCCCAAACCACCGTCGTCGTCTTTACCGATGGCGTGCTTGAGGCAGGAATCAAATTCGGTGAGAAATTCGAGGTCGCCAAGTTCATCGCAGAAAATTTGCGCGACGAGAACATTGGTGCACAGCAACTCGCGGATGCGATTCTTGCACGCGCGTTGGAATTGGATCGCGGCAAACCGAACGACGACACAAGCGTGCTGGTTGTGCGTGTGGTGCCGCGCGTGGCTGGGGATGCAGCACGACGATTGAGCGTGCGGTTTCCGATTGAGTGAATCGTGGCAAATGAATTCGCGGCAACAAGAACCCAAAGCCGACCTTCGTCGGCTGAGGCAAATCTGTGTAGGCAGGTTTCGGGTGGTGGTAGGCGCGGTTTCAACCGCCAATTGTGGCTTGGCTCGCTCCGACTTGACAACAGCCCTGCTATTGGTGCACGCACAGCCGCGTTGACAAAACGGCCTTGCAGAGTATACTGGTCTCCGACCCAAATGTTTTGCAAGACTGGACACCTCAAAGAGCATTTGGGATAATGGAGACCTCTCTTGCGTATTCTCCATGGTTCCTGGCTGACGAATTTTGCGGACGGTGTTCGCGTGTTCGCACTCTGGGCGGAAACGCGCGAAACGCGTACCGACACACGCGCGCGCGAGCATCCCTTCGCATTGTCCGCGCACGATTTGCACCGCGCGTTGCAAGACACTGCACCATCTGTCGGCGATGTGTTGAGACGCGGCGCGCAAGAAACTGCCCTCACGCTCGTGCTCCCCTCCACGCGCGACGCGCCGCAACCATCACTGGCGATCCTGCGCGCGACCGAAGCCACCGCGCGCGATAAAGTCGCACTCGCCGCGTGGCGCGCCGACGCGTTGACGATTGCGCCGCGCGACACGCTCGACTTGCTCGCGAGTTTACCCACCGACGACGAGTTGCCGCACGCGCTCAAAATCGGCGCGGACTTGCGCTACTGGCAACTTGCCGCCAAATTCGCGCTCGAACTCCTCGCGCGACAACGCCTCAAGCCCACGCTCCAGAAAGACGGCGACCGATTCTTCGCGCGCGGCAACCCCTTTTCGACGAACCGCACGAACAGGAACGCTGGACGCGCCTCGTCCGCGCGATGCCGCCGATTTGCCGCGCAGTGTTTCGCGATGAAAAGGACGTAAAGCGCGACGCACTATCGCCGCGCGATCTGCTCGACGATTTTCTCGCGACGACGATTGACGCGTTCGCGCGATGGCATGCCGACTTGTGGCTAGGTCCAAAAGAACCGCAAGGCGTTGCCGCACAGTGGGTTGATGCGCTGACGAACGACGATGGCGTGGTCAAAGAATCCTCCGCGACACTCGCCGCGTTCTACGAGCAATATCGCGCGTGGGCAGAACCGATCGGCGCGGCGAGCGGCGATACGTTTCGCATTTGCTTTCGACTCGATCCGCCACAAACTGCAGAGGCAGAAGAAATCGTCGCGCCGAAAGCCAAGGCGCGCGACTGGTCGCTGCGCTATTTCTTGCAAGCGAACGACGATCCCAGTTTGCTCGTTCCTGCCGATGCGGTGTGGCGCGAGCGCGGTTCGACGCTCAAGTACCTCAATCGTAAATTCGATGCGCCGCAAGAACGTTTGCTCGCGGGTTTGGGTCTCGCCTCCAAAATGTTTCCGCCGATCGAGACGAGTCTGCGCGCGGCGCGCCCCGAAGCGTGCGCGCTGAACGTCGAGCAAGCGTACGCGTTCATCCGCGAAGCGACGTTGCTCTTGCAATCGTCGGGCTTTGGTGTGCTGGTTCCCGGTATCAGTAGCAAACTCGGCGTGCGCGTCAATTTGAAATCGAAGAAACAATCACCGCAACAAAAGGGCGGCGTGGCGTCGCTCACGTTCGATTCCGTCATCGAGTACGATTGGCAACTCGCGCTTGGCGGCGAACCATTGTCGCGCGAAGAGTTCGAACGACTCGCCGCGCTCAAAGTTCCGCTCGTGCAAGTGCGCGGGCAATGGGTCGAGATTCGTCCCGATCAAATCGAGCAAGCGATCAAATTCTGGGAAAAGCACGCTTCGCGGGGTGGCGAGTTGTCGTTGCAAGACGCGCTGCGTCTCGCGCTCGCGCAAGAGCCGACGAAAGCGAACATCGGTTTGCCTGTCACCGATGTCGCAGCGGAAGGTTGGATTGCCGATTTGTTGAACGAGCTCGCGCGCAGCGAAAAACTCAAACCGCTTTCCGCGCCCGATTCGTTTCGCGGCGCGCTGCGTCCCTACCAATCGGCGGGATTGTCGTGGCTCGCGTTTCTGCGTCAGTGGGGACTGGGCGCGTGTCTGGCGGACGATATGGGCTTGGGCAAAACGCCGACGACGATCGCGCTGTTGCTTGCGGAACACGCGCAACAACGCCAACGCAAACCCGCGCTCGTCATTTGTCCGACTTCGGTCGTGAGCAATTGGGAACGCGAGCTCGCGCGCTTTGCGCCCGACCTGCGCGTGCACGTGCATCACGGCGCGGCGCGCAAGAAAGACGATTTTGCCGCGCGCGCCGCGCAAGCCGACGTCGTCCTCAGTTCGTACGCGCTGTTGCATCGCGATCTCGACGCGCTGACGCAGGTCGAGTGGGGCAACGTGATTCTCGACGAGGCGCAGAACATCAAGAATCCGACGACGAAGCAAGCGCAAGCCGCGCGCAAAATCGGTGGCAAGGCGGAATGGCGCGCCGCGCTCACCGGCACGCCGGTCGAAAATCGCTTGACCGAACTGTGGAGCATTTTTCAATTTCTCAATCCCGATTACCTGGGATCGCAAAACGATTTCTACAATCGCTTTGCCAAACCGATCGAGCGCGCGAACGACGCCGACGCGACGAAACGACTCAAGTCGCTGGTCAGTCCGTTCATTCTGCGGCGCGTGAAAACCGATCCGAACGTCATCAGCGATTTGCCCGAAAAGAACGAGATGAAAGTGTTTTGCAATCTGACGAAAGAACAAGCGACACTCTACGAAGCCGTCGTGCGTGATTCGCTCAAGCGCATCGAAGAGGCGGAAGGAATCGTACGGCGTGGCATCGTGCTGGCGACGCTGATGAAGTTGAAGCAGGTGTGCAATCATCCCGCGCAATTTCTGGGTGACGGGAGCGCGCTCGCGGGACGCAGCGGCAAACTCGCGCGTCTCACTGAAATGTTGGAAGAAGTGCGCGGCGTCAAAGATCGCGCGCTCATCTTTACGCAATTCGCCGAGATGGGCACGCTACTCAAGGCGTACTTGCAAGAAACATTCGGCGAAGAAGTTTTGTTTCTGCACGGCGGCGTTCCCGCGAAATCGCGCACGAAGATGATCGAACGATTCCAGAACGATCCGAACGGTCCGCTGCTGTTCATTCTTTCGATCAAAGCCGGTGGCACAGGGTTGAACTTGATGCGCGCGAATCACGTCTTTCATTTCGATCGCTGGTGGAATCCTGCCGTCGAAAATCAAGCGACCGACCGCGCGTTCCGCATCGGGCAAACGAAGAACGTGCAGGTGTACAAGTATCTTTGCGCGGGTACGTTCGAGGAAAAGATTGATGCGATGATCGAACGCAAGAAAGCGCTCGCGGAGAGCATCGTTGGCACAAGCGAGGCATGGATCACCGAGTTGACGACAGAGCAGTTGCGCGAGTTGTTTGTGCTGAGGAAAGAAGCGGTGAGTGATGCATGAGACGTGGTGCGTGTTGCATAGTGCGTAGAACGGAACACGCACCACGCAATACGCACGAGGAATTCAAATGAGTTGGTATTGGTACCCCAAACCAAAACCGCGCCGACCGGCGAATGGGATCAAGGCGCAGAGCGGCAGACAATTCGGCAAAACGTGGTGGGCAAGCAAATGGCTCAACGCGCTCGAACGATTGGTTGACCCGGGACGCTTGACGCGCGGGCGCTCGTACGCGCGCAGCGGACAAGTGCTAAACCTCGACATCAAGCCGGGGCGCGTGGATTCGCGCGTGCAGGGCAGTCGTCCATCACCGTACAAAGTGCAGATCGAAATCAAGCCGCTGTCGGACAAGGACTGGGAGCGCGTCGCGGAGGCGATGGCGAAGCAAGCGATCTTCGCGGCGAAACTTTTATCAGGCGAGATGCCGCAGAACATCGAGGAAGCGTTCGCGGTGGCGAAGGTCAATCTGTTTCCCGCAGCGCGTGGCGATTTGAAAACGGAATGTTCCTGCCCCGATTGGTCGAATCCGTGTAAGCACATCGCGGCGGTGTACTATTTGCTCGGCGAACAATTCGATGCGGATCCGTTCTTGCTGTTTCGATTGCGCGGCAAGAGCAAAGACGAAATTATGGCGATGCTGCGCGCGCGGCGCGCCGCGGCGGAACCCGCCGCCGCGCCAGTCGAAGAGGCGAAGCGTAAACCGCGTGCGCCCACCGAGCCGGTGACGCCGCTCGAAAAATGTCTCGACCGCTTCTGGGATGCGGCGGAGAGTTTGGATGATTTCGCGGTGAAGCTCGAAGCGCCGACCGTGGACGCGATTCCCGTCAAGCGATTGGGTGCGCCCGGCTTCTGGCGCGATAGCAAGGTGGATTTCATCGCGCTGTTTGCGCGCGCGTACAAAGGATTGACTCAAGCCAGTTTGGAGACCGTGCTGGGCAACCTCAGGACAAGGGGTTGAACGTGCATTGCGTGCGCGAGTAAGGCAGCACAGAGAAAAACTATAGAAACCTCATTCGTGTTCTTCGTCTCCGGGGTAATCGAACTGGTCACTCTCGGCGTGATTCGGGGCGATGACTTGACCTTTCTGTGAGCGGGGTCGCTCAAAGACACCGCCGCGATCTATACTTCGATTTCTGTAAGTTTACTTTTTCGCATCGCCACGCCAAGGCTAAACTACAACAATATCGCGCGCTTCGGTGGCTGCCAGGATTGATGCACCAGCAATCAGTCCCATTGGACGGATCGGATGCTGCGCAAGTGCCACGAGGGTCTTCTGGTCGTCATAGACAGGAGCGCATCGAAGTTGAGGAGGTGCAAGTGCGGCGGTGGGGAGAGATCGTTCAACTTGTAAAGACCAACGTGCCTTGGCGCGCGTCCCAGCGCAAGCCGCGCAAGGCGCGCACGCGTTCCAGACGACGCTCGAGATCCTGGGGGGTTAAAAATAGTTCGCGCGCGGCGTGCCATTGCCATGCCTCAATGGAGGGCAAGCCGCTCCATTCGCCAACGTCAATGTGTCGCATCAAGCGACGATCCACTTGGTCGAATCCGTCTTCGCGATCTGAGCCAACCCGCATCCGCAAATAGTTTTCGATAGCGTGCCAATCGTAGCCGGCACAACGCAATAGGGAGATGGGCGTTTCGGCAAGTGCAGCGAGAATATCGAACGCCGCCGGTTCGTCAAAGCGCTCAAAGGTCGAAGCGAGCAAGTCGAGTAACTCGCGCGCACCTCCGCGCAATTCTTCAATGATCGAGTCAGTGATAGCGCGCGTGTCACTGGTGGCTAGGTCGCCGTCGTTGTTGCTGAGCAGATTAAGCAGGGTAACCTTGCGCTGCCATTCGGTGATCTTGCCCACGTGAATAACACCGTACTGACTCAGATCCACGGCTTTGAGTGTCATCGCCAAAAACAGAAATGTTTTAGCGGTGATGGAGAGCGCGCATAAATCCGCGTCGGGAAAACGAAATTCGAGGTGAAACGGCAGAACATTTCCCTGTTCATCGAAGCCGAGATGTTGGAGGTTGAGAAAGTTTTGATGTTCTGGCACGAGGTGACTTGCTTTGAGGGCAGCGTAGATTTCGCGCATCTGCATCGTGCCGGACGAATAGTTGACCATTTCCAGATGACTGCAATGATTGCGCCGCCGACATAACGCCTCGCGGCTTGCCCCGGCACTGGTCAGGAAGCGTAGTTCGGGGGCGTAGCGCCGCGTCAGATTCCACAGGTTGGCGAGAATGATTTCGGGGACCGGTTCGGCAAGGCCGGGGGTAAGCAGATGAAAGTGCAAGCCGCACGTGGCGCGCGGGCGTGCACCTTTGTTCAACAACAACGTCGTGATCGCGACGTACTGTCTGTGCAGCACGGAAAAATACGGCTGTCGCCCGATCACGCGAATTTCAATACCGGCGTGTTCGGGTGTAACATCGAAAACGCCGTTTGCGCCGACGTGTTCGAAACTGCCGGAGGGTTGCAGCGCAGCACGGACGTCTGCTTCGAAATCGGGACGGAGGACTGTTTTGGGAGGGGCGACTTCGATCTCCGTCCCGATCTTGATGACGCGATACAACAGGTCTTTCCAGTACTTGGCGCTTGGTGGATCAAGGGTATCGTGACGCTGGAAAAAGATAGGGGCTTTCATTCTGCAATTTGATTACACCGCATTGGCGGGAGGCCTGAGCCTCGCTTTCGCACCCTCGCCTGACCAATAAGCATGCGCGTCCCTGGAGCGGCTGGTGCAACAACATGAAATAGTTGCATACCAGACTGGGAAGACGGCGACAAACGTGGCTAAAAAATCAAGTTTCCACTACGCACTTTCATGTTGGTGCACTACTAGCCACGTGGTCTACGGGACGGCGCAGGTGCGAAATCTAGGCTGAGTTGCCGCTAATTGCGATCTCCTGACTTGGCATTCGTTGGTCCAGCGTGAATGATTTCACCGGCGCTATTTCATAAGTTGAAAGTTGATGGTGCAGGTTTGGGTCGCCGCATCCCACTGGCGTCCCAGCACGCGATGCCGCAGCCCCAAGCGCTTGCGCATGGCAGCGGCGGCAATGCCCATCGGGATGCAGGCAAAGGGTTGCACCCCTTCTGCCTCTAGCCGTTCTGTGGCTTGACGCAAACAGCAGTTTGTGCAGGCGATACTGATCTTGTCGCCTTCAATGTGAGTCACGCCACTCTTGATCACGCCGACCTCGTCTGCCAAGAGTCGGACGATTTCGTTCAAGATATCCTGGGGATTTTCACCAAGGACCTCGAGTCCACTTTCCTTCTCTAAAACGCTCAGGAGTTCCCCGCCGATAGTGTTCGTGGTAGCGAACGCTGATTCGCCGAACATATCCCACAAGCCCTTGATCATGCCGTACATCCCGATGTTGAATACTTTCAGCAAGCGTTCTTGCTTTTGTGCTTCGGTTGCCATTGGATCTCTCCTTCAAGAATATCGGATGAATGTGCGAATCCGTTCGATAGGGTGATTGTCATTTGGTGGGAATGGCATCCCACAACTGGTCCGCGTACTCGTTCATCAAAATACGCACGGAACCGAGCGTGGCGTTGCGTGTGACCGCCAAGCCCCAGTAGTACGAGCCGTTGCCCAAAAAGCGCGTGAGGATAAAGACCTTGTCGGTGGTAACCAACAGATCATCTACTGCGCCCATTCCGATTTGCCCCGACACTTTGGCCGCCAGTTTCATTACCATCGCGAAACGCGCGGATGCTTCGGTCGCATCGAAATCGGGGCTGACCGAGCCGCCCGCAATGGAAATGCCGTCCATTCCAACGACATCGGTCGAGACGAAATCACCGCCCAGCGAGGTACGGACTTCTTGAAGTAACTGATCAAGTTTAGCCATTGTTGACGCTCCTGTGCTGTCTAGTGCGGCATGACCTTGGCGACGCGTTCGGCATACAATTTGCTGATCAACCGCATATTGCCTACCTGTGCCGTCTTGCGCTCTGCCGCGATGCCCAAGTAAAACCCGCGATCCTTCAGAAAGCGTACCAACAAGTACGCGTCCTCCGTAGTGAGCAGAATGTCCTCTATGGTGCCTGCCCCTAACTTTTCAACTGACGTTTCGACGAGTTTGACCAACAGAGTCATTTGGGCGTTGATGTTTTCGACATCCACTTTTCTGGAACGCGAGAACTGGCTCAAGCCGATCCCGTCCATCCCGACAACGGCTGTCGCGATAAAGCCGGTGACCTGGTCGCCCAGTTCTTTTAATACGTTGTCTAATTCCATTTGCTTGACCTCCGCCTGGATCTGGTCTTTGGTTTGAACATGTTGTTCATCGAGTCGGCGTGCACCTTCCAACAACAAGCCGGACCAGGTGCGGTGGATCGTGATCTGGGGTGGCACAATGCCCGACTCGAGTTCGAATTGTCCCTCTGTCCATGTGAGCACTCGATAAATGACCTCCTCTCCCTGCAACTCGCCCAGGGTGGCGTGCGCAATGTTACCGGCATCGAAAAAGATCGTCGCGGTCTCATCGTTGGCGCGAATCGTCAAACGCGCCCGTTTGCGCGCTTGGCAATTTTGTTGAATCAAATCCGCAAAGGTGATGTCTTGAAGATTTCCTTGTGTACTCATTGCCGTTATCGCTCGCCGTAAATCGTTGAGTCTTTTCTCGACCTTGGGGTGGCAAAGGCAACGGGTTTGGATTGTTGCGCTAGTAGTGCACCAACATGAAAGTGCGTGGTAGAAACTCGATTTTTAGCCACGTCTGTCAACATCTTCCCATCAGTCTGGTAGGCAACTGTTTCATGTTGTTGCACTAGGTCTGCCACAGTTGTTGGATCACACGAATGGCGCGCGTCGTTGCGCGCCGGTAGGGGCGATCTTTGTCTGGCACCAGGATCGCCAATATCATTTTTTGTCCGCCCGCCCAAAAAGGGCGACAAACGAGTCGCAATCCATTGGCATCGAACAGAGTGAACTCGTCGGTCTCTGCCATGCCCAATTGGTCTTGCGCTTGCGAGACAGTCCGTTGGACGAGCGCGACGATGGCGGATTGCCTGTCTGTATCTTGCCCCGTGCCTGCAGCGGCAATGGGGAAGCCATCGCGATCCGCCAAGACCGCCATTGGAAAATTCCCTTCCAAGTTCATCTCGGTCAACACTTGGACAAGTTTAGTGGGACTCGGTAGAGCGTTGGGTGACGTCATTAGAGTTTCCTCATTTCAATTCGCGTTGCACCGAATTCATTACACCACTCACAATTGCTTTGAGTGTATCTAACACGCCTTTGCCTTGCACGGCAATGGCTTCGTAACACGGATAGCCATTGATTTGCAATGATTCTTTCAAATAATCGAGCGGCATCGCCGTTTGCAGATCACGTTTGTTGAACTGTACGACGATGGGTAACGTGGGTATGGGGATATGCAGCGCGGCGAGGTTGCTCTTCATATTTTCCCACGATTCCAGATTGTCGCTCAGCCGATTCATACCTGAATCGGCTACAAAGACGATACCATCCACACCGCGCAGAACGATGCGACGACTGGCTTCATAGTACACTTGCCCGGGCACCGTGTAGAGTTGGATCTTGGGGATTAGCCCGCTGATCTTGCCCAGTTCGAGTTGCAGAAAATCGAAATAGAGTGTGCGATCTTCGTGCGTCTTGAGCGAGACCAATTCACCGCGACGACGCGGATCAATCCGCGCATAGATCTGTTCCAGGTTCGTCGTCTTGCCGCTCAGCGCCGGTCCGTAGTAGACGACTTTGAGATTGAGTTCACGTAATTGCCAATTAACGAACATCCGGTTCCTCTATCCAAATCGAATCCAGCGAGTCGTTGAGTTGATTGGCGAAATCATTGGCGTTCAAATCCGAATCGGGCGGATCCGCTTGTGGCAGTGGGGTATCAATGAGGTGTGCCAATTGGCGCGCCGTGTCCAGAGTCAACATTCGTGCCCAACCTAACGGCGTTTGGCTATTCGTTTGGACGAGGAGTGCCAGACGCTCGCCCACTTCGGCAATCAGGGTGTTCCTCTGTTGCCCCTGTCGCAAGACGAGTTGACAATCTTCGTACGCGCCAGTCAGTCGCGCGATTTCACGGCTGGCCGCCAAATCACCCGCGATGAGCGCGCCAAGCGCGTGAGGATCAATCGTCTCTTCGCTCCGCCCGCCCGCGGCGCGAAAGGCAATCATTTGTCCACTCACTTCAGTGAGAAAGACAAGGTGCGCGGGCAGTTTTTCGATCAGCGTATCTAACAAGCGCCCAATCGCATCGAGTTGTAGGGGATAGAGAATCAAATTCCCACGCAAGTGCAAACCTGAATCCGGCATATGTTTATCTCTACTCGGCTTCCAAATCGTCTAAATTGATCAGCCCCAACGCGCGTGCTTGTTCGTAAGTTAATATCGTATTGGCATCCTCCGGCGAAAGTGCAGAGGCGGTGGGCGCGGCTTTTGAACTGTCCTCTTCACGTTTTGGGGGCGGTTCCTCCGGGGTGCCTTGCGCGCGTGCGCGCCGGCGCGTTGGCGGATTGGCTTGCAAGAATGCATCCGGGTTGAAATCCTTAGAACGGCGAGCGTGCCGCTGGAGGGGCGCTGGTTCGCTGGGTTGAGTCTCCGCGGTGGCGGCAGACTGGTTCAAGCCCAATGCTTCATCCAGCGCGTTCGTAACACCGGCAGCCAGGTCTGCATCGAAACCGTCTCTGCCCACGCACATGGCTTGCTTGACCAGGGTGCGGAGTTCGGCGATCGCACGGCGCAGGTAGAGCCATACCATTCCAATGCGGCTGGCGCTGCCATGCCGTTGGATTAGCAAGGCGAGGAAAATGTGTTCGGTGATCTGAGTAGCATAGACTTCGTAATTTTTTCCTTCGTGAAAATGCAGATCGAAGGTTTCATCATCGTGCAGAATCCGCGACACTTCACTCGCCGCGCTCATCGTATTGCCCAACAGCGCGCGAAAGGCGGTAACATCGAACTCGCCCGTCTGCCCGGTCTCCGTCAACAGTTGTCCCGATTGATCGAAGAGATGAATACCCAACGCATCTACGTCCGCGCGCAAGGTTTCCATGCGTTCTTGAATGGCGCGCAGACCTTCTTCGGAAAAGGTGAGCAACTGGATGGGCACCAATGGGGCGGCGGCTAGGGCTTGCTTGACGACGGCGATAAAACTTTTCATCCCAAAGGGTTTGGGGAGATAGGCATTGGCGAGTAGCTTGGCGCGCGCTTCGATTTGGGGGGAGCCGTAGGCAGTGATCAGAATGCTGCGCGTCGTCGGACTAAGGGTGGCTAAATTTTCCAGCAGTTCCAGTCCGCTCATCCCTCCCATTCGCAAATCGGTGATGAGTAAATCGTAATGCGCCGCGCGGAGGCGTTCGAGCGCGGCTTCCGCCGAGTTGCACTGGTCAACGCGATAATCGTCTCCCTCCAACATCGTGAGGGCGCGCACCAGAACGCGCGCGACGTTTGCTTCATCTTCGACGATGAGAATGTGTTTGGCTGACATTCGGAGGACATCCCTTTTGCCCTCCAGTATATCGAAAAACGCGCACGCGGGATCGTGGAGTTGGATTGCAAAAAATTCGGTGGAGTTGGGACTCGAGTCCTATTCTGCTTCTGGCGCGCAGAGGTAGCCGCGTCCCCGGATTGTGCGAATCAAGACCGGGTTTTGAGGATCAATCTCGATTTTTTGGCGGAGGCGGAAAATGTAGGGGCGGACGAGCGTTTCGGCTTCCAACTCAAGGTGTATTGCCAAACCTGTTGTGCGATCTGCTGACACGCCAGTGGTTGGTTCGCGGCATCCAGCAAACATTCGAGGACCCGCGCTTCGCCTTCGGTGAGTGACGCGCTGTGGGGCGGAGTGCGATTGACGATGACGATGCGCCGGGCGCGATCTAACGTCAGCAAACCGCGCTGATGAAAACGTTCACGGGGCGGAGAGGTTGGGTGAGGCGGAATATTGGGGGGCAGGGCGGTGGTTTCAATCATTTCAACGGCGCGCAGCGCAGCGAGCGCGGTCTGGATGAGGTGCTGACGGCGTGTCTGCTGTGAGCGTTTTTGCAGTGCGTTTTGGATCGCCGCAATGATTTGATGCGCGCTCAGCGGTTTGATCAAATAATCGGTGGCACCCGCTTTGACAGCGGCAATCGCGCTTTGCAACGTGGCGTGTCCCGTCAAAATGAGCAGGATCAAATCAGGGGCGATTTGGCGCGCGGCGCGCATCACTTCCACGCCATCCACGCCCGGCATCCGTAGATCGAGGATCATCAAATCGTACGCCGTGGCTTTTAACATTTCGAGCGCGCGTTGTCCCGACTCGGCACTTTCGGCGATATAGCCCGATAGTTCCAGCGCGCGCACCAACGGCGCTCGAATATTCGGTTCATCATCTACCACGAGAATACGCGCTGGGCTTGAATCATGGAATGGCTGAATCATCGAGGTGACTCCGCAGCAGGGTGGGGCAAAGGTAAACGCAGGGTGAAGCGTACGCCATGTGATGTGCCTATGTTTTCGGCAGTAAGGGTACCGCCGTGTTGTTGAACAAGGTTGCGGCTGACGTACAATCCCAGCCCACTACCTTCCGGCTTGGTCGTGAAAAAGGGTTCGAAAATGTGCGGTAGATCGGTTGGTGGAACGATGGGACCATCGTTGATGAAAGAAACGATAAGGTGGTTTTCCTCAACGCACGTTGCAATGTGAAGGTGTCCTCCTGTCCCTGTTGCCTCGATGGCATTCAAGATGAGGTTGAGAAATACTTGAATCATTTGCTCTGGCGCGGCAAGAAGCAAGGGGGTATCTTGCCACTCAGTAGTCATGCGAATATGCGCCTGTTGCAAATGTTTGTTCGCCAACGTCAAGGTCTGCTGAAGGAGATCGGGCATAGAGACCCAGCGACGCTGGGCAGGCGCGGGACGTGCAAAGCGGAGGACGCGCTCCGTAACCTTGCTCAGTTGTTCGATCTCTTGCCGAATGACTTGGAGATTTTCTTCACGCTCTTGCGCGGCGATAGGAAAATCCAGAATCAAATCCAGGGTGCTACGGATCGCTTGCAAGGGATTGTTAATTTCGTGCGCCAGGGCGGCTGCCATTCGCCCTAGGGCGGTCAACTGTTCTGACCGTAGCCGTTGTTCTTCGGCACGCTTTAGGTCAGTAATATCGCGCGAGATGCCCATCGCACCAATCGTTTCGCCGGCAGCGTTTTTCAATAACGATGCGGAGAGTAAGACGGGGAAGACCTCGCCGTTCTTGCGCCGATTCATTACCTCTTGCACGACACTACCGCTTACGAGAATCAAGTGGTGAATCGCCGCCCCTTGCGAAGGATCCGCATAGAGGAGATCGACGTCTTGCCCCAAAACCTCCTCCCGTGAGTATCCAAAGGTTCGTTCAGCGGCAGGATTGAACTCGGTGATCTTGCGTTGTTGATCTACGGCGATGATCATATCCAGCGAACTCTTGATCAGACTTGCTGCAAACTCGCGTGATTCTTTCAGCGCTTCTTCTGCTTGACGCAAACGCGTGATGTCGCGGAAGACCAACACAGCACCCGTGATCGCACCGCTGCGATTGCGGATTGGCGCTACACTGCTGGAAATGATTCGTTCTGTTCCATCTTTGGCTACCAACGCCGTGTCTGCTGGCAATCCCACCACGCAACCTTGCTCCAGAACGACTTGCACGGGATTGACAAGTGCCTGGCGCGTTTTTACGTTGATGAGACAGAACACACTTGTCAAGTCTTTGCCAACGGCTTCTGGACTTGGCCAGCCGGTCAATTGTTGTGCCACCCGATTGAATAGCTCGATCCGTTGCTGGGCGTCCACCGTGATCAGTCCGTCTCCGATGCTGTCCAGTGTAATATTCAGACGTTCTTTTTCAGCCAGCAGTGCTTCTTCGGTCTGTGTGCGCGTGTGCGTGGCTGAATATGTGGTCATCGCCAATCGCGGTGAGGGGTTTGAGCGTCGCGTTCTTGAACTGCGGTTCATACTGGTTCCCATTCATCTGAGCCAAGATTTCACACCTGCACACTCGGACAAGCCACTCGATTAACCGAGTTCCACGCTCATCTGTATTGCTTGGGCGAGGGTGCAATAGTTTGGCTGAGCGGGAAGACGCACAATCAAGTCTATTATACCGCAACTTGCCAAAATTCACTACCGTACACTTTTTTCTTTTCTACACCGATTTGCCAATCGGCGATAATCGTGCTATATTAGTTGGCGCTGAACACACGGGGGCCGCTAGCTCAACTGGCAGAGCAAATGACTCTTAATCATTAGGTTCAGGGTTCAAGTCCCTGGCGGCTCACAAATCTGCCTTTGTCTTAAAACCGCAGTGGTTTATACTGCGGTTTTTTATTCAAATGGCTCAAGTCCAACTTAGACCAACCCAAGCGTATGCGCTTGCGCAACGGCACCTGTCCGACTATTCACATTCAACTTGCGATAGATATTTTTCAAATGCGTCTTGACCGTGCTTTCGGTGAGTGAGAGGCGTGTCGCAATCTCGCGATTCGTCAACCCTGCGGCAATCAACCCCAGTACTTGATGCTCGCGCGGGGTGATGGATGCCGCCGTCGAGAGCAAATTCAATTCCGCTTTGGGCAATGCTTTGCCATCGGTCTCGGCGAACAGGCGCAAGAGTTGTTTGGCAAACATCTGCGCGTCGGCGATTAGATTCGAGGTGTGGAGGACGAGCGCAACGAGCGGCGCACAGCCCTGACCATAATCCAGGAACGGTCGGATAAAATTTTCAGGATAGGCAAGCCGAATGACGTCCGTCATGACTTGGCGCGCGTGATTGAGTTGACGTTGCTCAAAGAGGGCGCGTGCTAGCAACAGGCGTGCGCCAAACACAGGTTCCAGATAGAGACCGTGAGGATATTGATCCAGAAGATAGCGTAGAATATTTTCCGCGGCGGCGGCTTGGTGTTGTTCGATCAAAAAGGCCGCCCGCACCAATGCCGCAAAAGCGTGCGGCTCATTCTCACCGATTTCGTTCAACAACCGTTCCGCCCCGGCGCCATCGTTTTGGCGCAGACAAAACCACGCTTGATACGCCAGTAAATCGCGATCACGATACAAGCCCGAAGGATGCTTGGCTTGCAAATCGCGCGCGGCTTGAAGGGTTGCGTGCGCCGCCGTCGCATCGCCTTGCGCAAATTCGATCTTGGCGCGTTGCAGGGCTTCCATAATCGGCATATTCGAACTGGTGGGATTCGGATCCACCTCCGCGGCGCGCAGCAAGAGTTGATGCGCCTGCGCCAATTGATTACGCTCGTAACACACCCGGCTCAACATCGTCAGCGGCACACTGGCTGACTCGGGCAACTTGCCACGTTGTGCCAGCGCGCGTTGCAAAACCTCGCGCGCTATCTTTTCCGCGCGCCGCAACTGACCGCGCAACGCCAGATAGTACGTCAAGCCACCCCCCGCGATCAGCATCACGTACAAATGGGAACGCGCCAACGCCATGGCGTGCAATTCGCGGGCGACCGTTTCCGCTTTTTCCGCATCGCGACGAATGTAGCCGGCGTACGTGACAATGCCATCGAGCATCTGCCACACATCATCGTGTTCGCCGGCGTTTGAAAAGGGCAGCAACGTGGTGTCCCCCCTCATCCAAATCTGGCGAATGCGCTGAATCTCGCCGAGCACCGATTGCTCATCCGGCGTGCGTTCGGCGCTGGGTTGGCGTGTGATGTTCGCTTCAACCCGCGCAAGAATTTGTTTCACTTCGATGCGCGAGAGATCCATTGCGGCAACTCGCACATACACCCGCAAGAGCGTGTGATGTTGTTGAATCACCGCTTCGGGTAATTGGCGCAGCCAACGCATCAAGCGCGAGTAATCGCCAAACTGCTCCAACTCACGCAACACAATGTCTTCGATGAGCGACGCCGCTTCTTCCCACGCTTCGATGGCGAGTAAATGATAGACCGCATCATCGGGCGCGTTGTGTGCGCGATACCATTCTGCGGCACGGCGATGCAAACGCGGAATGCTGCTGGCAAGTTGGCGTTGTAATTGATCACACAAGGTCTCGGCGAACAAATCGTGATAGCGATACCAGCCCGGTTCCTCCAAACGAACCAGAAACAAATTTTCGCGCCACAAATAATCGAGCATCTCTCTGCCATCACAGCGCCCGGTAACCGCATCGCAGAGTGAGCCGGTTAGATTTTTCAGCACCGCCGTTTCAAGCAAAAATTCCTGTACAGAAGGCGGCTGGCGATACAAAATACTTTCGATGAAAAATTCGCGGAGATACCGCTGAGTTGCCTCAAAGGTTGCCCAAGGCGATTGATCATTCATACGATTCATCGCGAGCATCGCCAAGGTGAGACCCGCCGCCCAGCCCTCGGTGCGTTTGATGATCGCTTGCATCTCGCTATACGCCATCGGCTGACTCTGCGAGAGATAACTGATGCCCTCCTCCAACGTAAAGCGCAGATCATCGGTGCTCAACTCGGCGACCATCCCGCGCACCCGCAAATGTCCTACGTCGAGTGGAGGTCTGATCCGACTGCTGATGATCAGTTGCAAGGTGGTCGGCAAATGCGCAAGCCAGGTTTGTAATGAAGCGTGAATCGCTGGATCGTGAATGTGGTGATAGTCATCAAGCACGAGGGCAAAACGGGAGGGTGCGTTCGGTGCGTCATTCGCACACACCAGCGCATTGGTGAGGTTCACCACGATCTCGTTCAAATCGGCCGAAGAAGGTGTGCGCAGTGGCAAATGCGAGTCTTGGCCCAGGTGGGGAAAAATCGTTTGCAAGGCGGCAATGATCATTGACCAAAATCGAAGCGGCTGATTATCGTCTGCATCGAGCGAGACCCACGCGACGGGGATGCCACATTTTTGTCGCCATTCGTTGAGCAAGGTGCTTTTGCCAAAACCACTGGGCGCGATCAGCAAAGTAATCGGCGCATTGATTCGTTGCGTCAGGCGAGGACGAGCAACCAGTTTTGGGGGCAAGGCAGGCGGACGAATTTTGGTGAGCGGCAAATATGCCAAGCCGGCTTCGGTTCGTTCGCGGGCGGGGACCAGATCAGAAGCCATCGGCGAGCGAGTCCGATCGCGCGTGGTTTGTCCCGCCAATCGCACGCATGCTTGCTCCAAGCGTTCGGCGGTGAGTTCGTTCGCTTTGCCCAAATACGTTTTGGCAAGTTTGCCGGCACGCCAACAATAGCCATACCAATAAGGTTGACCACGGCGCATTTCGCGGCGTGCCGTCAAGTGCCCCGCGTTGCCGCGAAAGACAAACGTCGCATGCTCCGCCAGCCACGCGTGCCAGCGCCGCGAGCCAATTTGGATGGCGGCCTCGTTGGTCACGAGCAAATTGCCTTGCCCGATTGGTCGAGTGCGCCTTTGCACCTTGCCCTCCGACGACAAATTGGAACTTGGTCTTACCCAACACCCCAAATTCTACCCCTGTTGGGTAAGTTGTCAAACTCATCAATACCCCCAAACCGCGAAAAATCCTCCAAACGAATGATACCCCCTCTCGCCATTTGGGTTTATCCTCAAACTGCACATCGTTTCCTCCACGCTAGCGTAATGGTGCGTCATATATTTGCGAGACATTCATCGCAATCTGCAAGGAGGCAGAAATGGAACGACCCTGGCTCAAGTTTTACGAACCCGGCGTTCGCGCGCACATTGATTATCCCCCGCGCCCGATGCATGCCTTCCTCGAAGATGCTGCGCGCGAAGCACCTACCACCACCGCAACGATTTTTGGCGGCGTCGTCAGCGGTGAACTCCTCGATGCAAAACTCTCGTACCAAGAATTGAACGATCTCGCCAATCGTTTGGCAAACGCGCTCGCGTCGCTTGGGGTCAAGAAAGGTGATCGCGTCGCGCTCTACTTGCCGAACTGTCCTCAGTACATCATCTCTTATTATGCGATCCTCAAACTGGGCGCGCTTGTCGCACCGAACAATCCGATGTACGTCCCGCGTGAATTGGAATTTCAACTCAACGATTCCGGTTCCGAGACGATCATTTGTCTCTCACGCTTGTATCCCTACGTCCGAATGGTGCGCCCCAACACGAAACTCAAGCACGTCATCGTAACGAGCATCAAAGAGTACTTGCCGCCGAAACTCAAAGCGATTTTTGAACAATTCGTCGAAGAAAAAGAAGGACATCGCGTTACGATTGGCGCGGATGAGCATTGGTTCCAAGAGGTGATCGCCAACGCGCCGGCAACCCAACCCCGTGTGGATGTGAAACCAGAAGATACAGCAGTGCTGTTGTACACTGGCGGTACGACCGGCGTGCCCAAAGCTGCTGAGATCACGCACCAGAACGTTGTCGCCAATGCGTTCCAGTGCAAAGAGTGGGTAGCGAACGTACCCAAGGATCGTCCCGATGCCACCATCGTGGCATTGCCGCTCTATCACTCGTACGCGATGACGGTGTGTATGAACAATGCTGTCTTGCAACGTATGCCGATGATTCTCATTCCCGACCCGCGCAACCTTGAACATTTGCTCAAATCCATTGATCGCCATCAACCGACGTACTTCCCGGGTGTGCCCACGATGTACACCGCCATCATCAACTATCCTGAGGTGAGCAAGTACAACCTCCGCTCGATCAAGGCATGCTTGAGCGGTGCAGCACCCTTGCCGGTCGAAGTGCAAACCAAGTTTCAGCAAATGACCGGCGCGCGCCTCATCGAAGGGTACGGCCTCTCGGAAGCGACCCCGGTGACACACGACAATCCGCTCTTTGGCGAAAATCGCATTGGGACAATCGGGGTGCCATTCCCGGACACGGACGCGAAAATCGTGGACGTGGAAACCGGCGAAAAGGAATTGCCGCCGGGTGAACCGGGCGAATTGATCGTCAAGGGTCCGCAAGTGATGAAAGGTTACTGGAATCGCCCAGATGAAACGCGCTATGCCTTGCGCAATGGCTGGCTCTACACCGGCGACATTGCTGTGATGGACGCAGATGGTTATTTCCGTATCGTGGATCGCAAGAAGGATATGATTATTGCCGGTGGCTACAACATCTATCCACGCGATGTGGAAGAAGTGTTGTATCAGCATCCCCAAATTTTGGAAGCCGCCGTGGCGGGTGTTCCCGACGCCTATCGCGGCGAGACGGTCAAGGCGTACGTTGTTCTCAAACCGGGACAGACTGCCACCGCCGATGACATTATCGCGTTCTGCCGTGAGCGGCTCGCGGCATACAAAGTCCCTAAACTGGTCGAGTTTCGGGATACGCTGCCCAAGACGATGATCGGCAAAATTTTGCGCCGGCAATTGGTTGCCGAAGAGCAAGCCAAAGCCGCGAAGCAAGGATGAATGGGACGCGGATAAAACACGGATTGTCATCGCGAGGAGCGCTTTGCGCGCCGAAGCCATCCCCGATGCCGAGTTGGGGATGCTTTGCACAAACCGCTTGCCATGACATTCATCCACGTTCTACTCCGGTTGAAGGAGGGAGGCAAGGGTGTCTCTTCTGGAACTACCCTGGGCTCAACTCATCGTCAATGGTCTTGCGCTGGGAAGTCTGTACGCGCTCGCGGCATTTGGCATTGTCCTGATTTTCAAGACGACCGAGGTCATCACCTTTGCGCAAGGCGAGATGGCAATGTTCTGCGCGTTCATCGCATTCACGCTCATCACCGCGCTGCATTTGCCATTCTTGATTGCCTTTGTGCTCACGCTCCTCTTTGCGATTGTGCTCGGCGCGATCGTCGAGCGCGTGGTAATTCGGCACATCAGCGCCAAGTCGCATATCAACGCGGTCATCGCAACGGTCGGTCTGGCGCTCGTGTTGCTTGGCGTGGCGGGCTGGCTGTGGGGTTACGAGGTGCGCGCGTTTCCAACGCCCGTGGCTGGTCCGCCGTTTCGCGCGGGCACTATTGTGCTGAGCCAAATCAACGCGCTGATTCTCGGCGTAACGTTGGGGCTGATGATACTTTTGTTTGCGTTCTTTCGCTATAGCGTGATTGGCATCGCGATGCGTGCCGTGGCGCAGAATCGGTTGGCGGCGCAATTGATGGGAATCAACGTCAATCGCATCAACGCCATCGGCTGGGGCTTGGGGACTGCGCTGGCGGCAGTGACCGGCATTCTCATCGCGCCGCTGAATTACCTCGATCCAATGATGATGGGGGATGTCATGCTCAAGGCATTTGCCGCCGCCGTGCTAGGTGGATTCACGAGTATGCCGGGCGCCGTGGTCGGCGGATTGTTGTTGGGTATTATTGATAGTCTCGTGGGATTCCTAGTCCCCGAACTGCGAACGACCATCGCTTTTCTATTGATTGTTCTCGTGCTCGTCGTTCGTCCCAGTGGATTGCTGGGCCAGTCCGAAATCAAAAAAGTGTAGAGGTTGGTCAATGCGTCAAGCGGTGCAATGGGGCAGTCGCGCAAGGGTGCTTTACACGCTTGGAGTACTCGCGGCATTTGGCCTGCCCTCGTTGCTGGGTTTCATTCCCAACATTCCACTCGGCTATGTCCTCTATCTGGTCTCGCTCGGTTTGATTTACGCCATCGTTGCCCTTGGTCTCAATTTGTTGTTCGGTTACGCCGGGCAATTTTCGCTGGGACACGCTGGCTTTTTTGCGATTGGCGCGTACATCTCGGCGATCCTCACCGCGCGTGCCGGCGTACCCTTTGTCATCGCGCTCATCGCCGCTGGTTTTTTCACCGCCGCGATTGGTTTTCTACTTGGCTTGCCAGCATTGCGTTTGACTGGTCTCTACCTCGCTATTGCAACCCTGGGCTTTGGTTTAGCCATTCCACAACTAGTCCTCTGGTTTAGAGATTGGACCGGCGGCTCGATGGGCTTGCACAATTTACCGCTCGCCTCGATTCCGCCGATTGTGTTCAAAACCGATCAAGACTATTACTATCTCGCGCTGAGCGTTTTGATTTTGATGACGATCTTGGCGCACAACATCGTCAACAGTGACACCGGGCGCGCGTTCATCGCGATTCGCGACAGCGAGATCGCCGCGCGCGCGATGGGCGTCAACCTTCTGCGTTACAAGACAACTGCCTTTGCGCTCAGCGCATTCTACGCCGGCGTTGCCGGGAGTTTGTACGCGCATCTGCTTCACGGCATCAGCCCCGAAGATTTCACCGTCTTTCTCTCGATTGATTTTGTAACGATGGTGGTGCTAGGTGGCTTGGGTTCGGTGAGTGGCGCATGGTACGGCGCGTTTCTGCTGACGCTGTTGCAAAACTCGCTCACGCGCCTGCCCCTTGTGAGCGAATTCAAAAATTTGTTCATCGTCGTCCTGGGTGTCATTCTGATTCTGACCGTTTCGTTTTTCCCGCGCGGGATTGCCGGCGCGATCCAAAATCTACGCCGACGTCTGTCCCAAGGATGATCCTAGCCAATGACTCAACCGCTCCTCGAAACCAAAAACTTGACCATCCACTTTGGTGGACTCGTCGCGGTGGATCGCTTGGATATGGTGGTTCACCCGGGCGAGATTGTCGGTTTGATCGGGCCGAACGGCGCGGGCAAGACGACGGTCTTTAACTGTATCAGCCGTTTTTACACACCCAATCGCGGCACCATTTATTTTCAGGGACACGACATTACGCACGTTGCAGCGCACGAAATCATTCGACGGGGCATCGCACGCACATTTCAAAACGTCGAACTGTGTCGCAGTATGACCGTCATGCAAAATTTGTTGCTGGGACAACACGTCCGAATGCGCGGCGGCGTGATCCGCGATGGCTTGCGTCTGCCCGGCGCAAACCAAAGCGAAAGCGAAGCAATGGCACGCGCAGATGAAATCCTCGCCTTGCTCGGGTTGACTCCCTATCGCAATCACATCGCTGCGGCGTTGCCGTTCGGCTTGCAAAAGATGGTGGAACTAGGACGCGCACTCGTTGCACAGCCGTTGTTGCTTTTGCTCGACGAGCCGGCGGCAGGAGCGAATGGACGCGAGACGCAGGGGCTAGCGGAATTGATTCGGCGTCTTCGCGAGCAATTCAACTTGAGTATCTTGGTTGTTGAGCACGATATGACGTTTGTGATGGGACTGTGTGAACGGATTTACGTGTTGGATTTTGGACGCAAGATCGCCGAGGGGACGCCGGCAGAAATTCGCAACAATCCGGCGGTGATCGAAGCGTATCTCGGCGAATCTGGGTTCGTCGTTTGAGAGCCATGCCGCCACGACTACTTTTGCAAGTCAACGAAATCCAAGTGTATTACGGACGCGTGCGCGCGTTGCACGAGGTCAGTCTTCAAGTTACACCCGGCACTATCGTCGCGTTGTTGGGCGCGAACGGCGCAGGCAAGACCACCACCTTGCGCACAATTTCCGGCATCCTGCATCCCACCCATGGCTCAATCGAATTTGATGGCAAGCCCATCGAGCGACGAGACCCTGATCAACTCGTCCGCTTGGGCATCGCGCATGTGCCTGAAGGACGCCAAATTTTTCCCGCTCTCACCGTGCGCGAGAATCTGCGCTTGGGTGCCTACACACGCCAAGATGCGCATGCCATCGAAGAAGATTTGCAACGCGTCTTTCACTATTTTCCACGTTTGCGCGAACGCTTGAATCAAAACGCTGGCACATTGAGCGGTGGTGAACAACAAATGCTCGCCATCGGTCGTGGGCTAATGTCCAAGCCGCGCTTGCTCTTGCTCGATGAACCCTCACTCGGTTTGGCGCCGCTCTTGGTCAAGGAAATTTTCCACATCATCGCCGATATTCGCGCGGCGGGAACGACCGTGATTCTCGTTGAACAGAACGCCCATATGGCACTCCAAATCGCCGATTATGCGTACTTGCTTCAGAACGGGCGCATCATCTTGAGTGATTCGAGTTCGAATCTGCGACAACGAGAGGAGGTGAAACGCGCATATCTGGGACATTGAGAGATCAACCCATTAGACTTGTCAGGTTTGGGAAACTTGTCTGGACATCTCAAACCAAGGAAGGAGAAGAAAAAATGAAACGTCAAAAAATTACGCAAGTCATCGTGGGATTCGCGATTTTGGGCGGGCTGATTTTGACAGCGTGCGCCCCGGCACCCACAGCAACGCCGGTTCCGCCAACACCCGCGCCGCCCACCGCTACCCCCGTGCCGGCAACCAAGCCGCCGGCTCCAACGATCGCGCCCACGATCGCCCCCACGACCGCACCAACAACCGCGCCCACCGTCGCCCCGACCAAACCGCCGGTGGCTGTTCCCGGCGTGACCGACACGGAAATTGTCATTGGGAACTGGGGACCGCAAGATGGACCGGCGGGCGCGTATGGCGTGATCGCGCGTACGATTGGCGCGTATTTCAAAAAAGTGAACGATGAAGGCGGCATCAACGGTCGCAAGATTCGTTACATCTACGAGAATGATTCGTATCAACCAGCCAAGACGGTTGCCGTCGTCAAGAAACTGGTTGAGGAAGACAAGGTCTTTGCAATCGTCGCCGGACTGGGCACGGCGAACAATCTGGCGGTGATGGACTATCTGGTGCAAAACAATGTCCCCCACGTGGCACCGGCAACCGGCAGTAGCGCAATGGCGGTGCCGCTCAAGAAGAATGTCTATGCGCTGCAACTCAACTATATGACCGAAGCCACCTTGCTCACCCAGTATGCCCTCGACAAAGGCGGCGCAAAAAAGATCGCGGTGTTCTATCAAAATGATTCGTTTGGGCAAGAAGGACTCGATACGATCAACGCCGAACTGAAAAAACGCGGCTTGACCCCTGCGGTCGGCGTTTCGTACGAAGCCGCTGACACCAACTTTGCCTCGCAAGCGCTCAAATTGCAAACGAGCGGCGCAGACACGGTGATTCTCTGGGCGGTTCCCAAACCGGGCGCCTCCATCATCGCCGAAATGACCAAGATCGGCTACCAACCCAAGTTGCTCGCCTCCGCTGTGATCAACGATCCGTCCATCTTTCAACTCGCTGGTCCTGGCATCGAAGGGCTTGTCATTCCCGCTTGGATTCCGGCGTACGATGATCTCACCAATCCCAAGATCGTCG
This sequence comes from Anaerolineae bacterium, assembly GCA_034433515.1. GTDB lineage: Bacteria > Chloroflexota > Anaerolineae > UBA4142 > UBA4142 > DAOTXS01. The sequence continues at coordinate 72,463 of DAOUAL010000102.1, forward strand.
AGTACCAAGAATTTATGAAAAAGTACGCGCCCAACGAACAGATCGGCGGATTCTCGCTCAGCGGTTATTGCGAGGCGATGGTGATGGTCGAAGGGTTGAAACGGGCTGGCAGAAATCTCACGCGCGAATCGTTTATGCAAGCAATGGACTCGATGCAAAACTATACCGGTTCGCCACTACCCAACGTCAGTTACAGCCCGACCGATCATGCCGGCGTCAAGACCGCCTATCTCCAAAAAGCGGATGCTAAAAATGCGCGGTGGGTTACCTTTACCGATTGGATGACGGTCAAATAGTTCACGTTCGTATGAGGCTTGTCAGGTTTGAGTAATCTGACAAGCCTCAAGAATGGACGCTTGGATCAACCAGTAAGCAAGATCATAAAAAACGAAACATCGCATTGCCACGAGAACGAGACTCTTCGCTTCGCTCGGACAACGGAAGGGTGGGCAGAAAAATGAATTACGAATTTATCAAGGTCGAAAACAAAGACCATCTCACTATCATCACCATCAATCGTCCCCAAGTGATGAATGCCTTGCATCCGCCCGCACACCAAGAACTAGACGATGCGTTTAATCGCTTTGCCGATGATCCCGATGCCTGGGTTGCCATTCTCACCGGCGCCGGCGACAAGGCGTTCTCCGCCGGCAACGATTTGAAATGGCAAGCACAGCATGGCGGCGAAGCACTCCATCAAGCATTGCAAAAACTCAAAGGCGGTTTCGGCGGCATCACCTTTCGTTTCGATCTCTTCAAACCGGTCATTGCCGCCGTGAATGGTCTCGCGCTCGGCGGCGGATTCGAGTGTGCGCTTGCGTGTGACATTATCATCGCGGCAGAAAATGCTTCGTTCGGCTTGCCCGAACCGACCGTCGGGATGATCGCCGGCGCGGGCGGCGTGCATTATCTTCCGCGCGCAATTCCGTTTCACCTAGCGATGGGAATGCTGCTCACCGCACAGCGCATTTCGGCGCAGGAAGCGTTGCGAGTGGGCTTGGTCAACCAAGTTGTGCCGCTCGATCAATTGATGGCAACCGCCGAAGCGGGGGCGGAAAAAATCCTGGCGTGTTCGCCGCTTGCGATTCGCGCGACCAAAGAAGCTGCGCTCAAGGGCTTGGCCATGCCGTTGGAGCAAGCCGCACGCACGCGCTTTCCCAGCCAAGTGGCGTTGTATCAATCCGAAGACTTTATCGAAGGACCCAAAGCGTTCGCGGAAAAACGCAAGCCGCAGTGGAAAGGCAAGTAAAGTGGCAGGTGACGGCTGACCAGAGGAGTAAAAAGTAAAACGTAAAACGTGAGACCTCGCATGTCCAATGCCCCTTGGCACCCGACACATTTTTCAGGAGGAAGCAATGAAAATTGATGACGTAAAAAACATTGCCGTCATTGGTGCGGGCAATATGGGACACCAAATCGCGCTGTTGTGTGCAATGCATGGTTTCAAAACCACGTGCACCGATATCAAGCCAGAGATTTTGCAACAAGCGGAAGCGTTCGCAAATTCCTACTTGCCCGAGCGAGTCAAGAAAGGCAAACTGACCCAGGCGCAAGCCGAGCAAGCGCGGGCGAACATTTCATTCACGCCGAGTCTAGCCCAAGCCGTCCAAGACGCCGATTACGTCATCGAAGCCGTGGTCGAAGTACTGGAGGTCAAGCGCAAGGTCTTTGCCGATTTGGACAAACTCGCGCCACCACACGCGATCCTCGCCACCAACAGTTCGTACATCGTCAGTTCGCGCATCGCCGACGTGACGCAACGACCCAGCAAGGTGCTCAACTTGCATTTCTTCAATCCCGCGCTGGTGATGAAGTTGGTCGAAGTGGTACAAGGTCCACACGTTTCGGACGAGAGCGCGCAGATTTCGCTCGCCTTGTGCGAACGGTTGGAAAAAATTGGCGTGCACCTCAAAAAAGAAGTCGAAGGTTTTTTGGTCAATCGTGTTCTGCGTGCCATCATTCGCGAATCGTTGTGGCTGTTGGAAATGGACGTCGCCAGTTATGCAGATATTGACCAAGCGCTGATCAACGGCATTGGTTTACCCATGGGCGCGTTCCGCTTGATGGATTTGACCGGCATTGACTTGGCATACATTCGCTCACTGGAACGCTTTCGCGAAACCGGCGATCTTGCCGATTTGCCGCCGCCCAGTCTGGTTGAACGCTACGTCAAGGGACACTATGGCCAAAAAACCGGCAAGGGGTGGTACGATTATTCGGAGAAAAAGTAGCACGTGTTCATAGGTTTATGAAAGAAAGGAACATATGCGCACGAAACAACAATACATCGCCGGGTTGAGCAAGATGCGCCGCAATCTGTACCTGAACGGCGAAAAGATTGATCGCACTGATGAATTGCTCGAACCCACACTCAACACCATCGGACTCACTTTTGAGTACGCCGAAAAGCCTGAATACCAAGAGTGGTGTACCGCCACGTCGCATCTCACCGGCGAAAAGATCAATCGTTTTACGCACATTCACCACAGCACCGACGATTTGCACAAAAAGCAAGACCTGACGCGCATGCTGTGCCAGATCGCTGGCGGCTGCATTCAACGCTGTATGGGCGTGGATGCGGCGAACGCGATTTACAACGCCTCGTACGAAGCCGACAAGGCAAACGATGGGGCGACCGAGTATCACAAGAATTTTATCGAATGGTTGAAACGCTTTCAGCGCGAAGATTGGGTGGGCTGTTGCGCACAAACCGATGTCAAAGGCGATCGGATGAAACGCCCCTCGCAACAACGCGATCCCGATTTGTACGTTCGCGTCGTGGAGAAAAAGAGCGATGGCATTGTCGTGCGCGGTGCCAAGGTGCACAATTCCGAAGCCGCCGTCGCCGATGAAATCTTGGTCGTGCCCACACGCGCGCTCTTGCCGGAAGAATCCGCTTGGGCTGTCGCGTTTGCCATTCCCGGCGATTGGGAGGGGGTCAAGCAAGTCGTCTCGGTTCACAATCTGCGCGAACGCAAATACTTCAAGCGTGGCTTTACGCCCGGCGCGTGCGATTCGTACACGATCTTTGAGGATGCCTTTATCCCTTGGGAGCGCGTCTTTTTGTGCGGTGAAACGTTGCACGGTGGTGCGTGCGCGTTGTTGTTCGCGCTGTTCCATCGTCATTCGTACTCCGGCTGCAAGCCAGCGATGGGGGATTTGATGCTGGGCGCGGTCGCGCTCGCGGCGGAATACAACGGCATCGCCAAAGCCGCGCACGTGCGCGACAAGTTGGCAGAGATCATTCGCGTCAGCGAGTTGGGCTATGCGGCTGGGTTCACCGCATCGGCGTTGGGCAAGCCGGAAGTGTACGTGCCGGGCATCGGCTTTGTGCCGTACGGACCGGGCAGTTACATTCCACATTCGATTTATGCGAACGTGGGGCGCGCGCTCACCGGCGAAGCGGTCTTTCATGAAGCAGAAATTCTCTGCGATGTCTCTGGCGGCATCCCAGCCACATTTCCGTACGAAGGCGATTTTGTCAATCCGGAAACCAAGGATTTGTTAAACAAGTACATTAGGCGCAATCCCGACATTCCACCGGAAGACGCCGCACAGTTGTGGCGCTACATCGGCGATGTGTTGTGTTCAGCAACGGCGGGCGTGCATCTCTTTGGTGCGTATCATGGCGGCGGCTCGCCGATTATGGAGAACATTGCGATCACGACGCAGTACGACATCGAAGCGCGGAAAAAGATGGTAAAGCGATTGGCAGGGATTCCGGAGCGAGATTAACTTGGGTGTCATTGCGAGCTGCACAGCGGCGAAGCAATCCCCAACGAGCCGATTGGACGCGCACACGGCTTCGTTGCAGAAACCGCACCTCGCAATGACACGGCGGGAGAAGGGAATGGAACGCGTACTAGTCGTCGGCGCCGGCTTTATGGGCACCGGCATTGCGCAAGTGTGCGCTCAAGCCGGGTATCCAGTCAACCTGATGGACATTGCTCCATCAGCGCTCGAGCACGCAATCAAGGAAATAACTTGGTCGGTTGAAAAATTATCGGCGAAAGGCATGCTCACAGAATCGCCCCCACAAGTACTCGCACGGATTTCCATCGAAAAAGATTTGACGTGCGCTCAACAAGCCGCTTGGGTCATCGAAGCGGCGGTGGAAGAAGAGCCCGTCAAGCGCGACATCTTTCGTGAACTTGACCGCGTTACACGACCAGAGACCCTGCTTGCCACCAACACATCGTCCATTCCGATCACGCGTCTCGCCGCGAGCACCACGCATCCTGAACGCGTCTTGGGGTTGCATTTCTTTGGTCCCGTACCGTTGATGCGTTTGGTCGAAGTGATCAAAGGCGAACAGACGAGTTCGGAAATTTTTGAGCGTGGCGTGGCATTTGTGCAATCGTTGGGCAAAACGCCGCTGCGCGTGCAACGCGACGTGCCCGGCTTTGTGATGAATCGGATTTTTTCTGCCGCGTTCCGCGAAGCCATCGCCTTGGTCGAGCAAGGCATCGCAACGGTGGAAGAGATTGACCTGGGTATGCGGCTGGGTTATGGTTGGAGTGCGGGACCGTTTGAAATCGCCGATCTGGCGGGATTGGATACGGTAGCACGCGTAGGCAAAAGTTTGCAAGCGTTAGGCGCGGATCATTTGGCTCACCAATCGCAATTGATCGAGCAAATGATTGCCGCCGGAAAACTAGGTCGCAAAGCGGGACAAGGTTTTTATCGTTATTCAGCGGAAGGGAAACGCATCTAGTTCACCGGGCGCGCTTGCGTGATGAATCGCGCACTGCAAACTGGAGAAAAAATGCGTGAGGTAGTTATTGCGGGTTATCTGCGAACGGCTCAATCGCGCTCACGTCCCAACGAACCTGCGCGCGATTGGTTTGGACAAATTCGAGCGGATGAATTGTTGGCGCGCCTTTTGCCGGAACTCATCCAACGCACCGGCATCAACGCCGAAGCGATTGACGATTTTATCGTCGGTTCGGCAAGAGGTGTGGCGGAGCAGTGGAGTTACGGTGGTCGCCTGCCGATCTTTCTTGCGAATCTGCCACACACGATTGCCGCGAAATTCGTTGACCAACAATGCGGCTCGGCGATGGCGGGGATTCACATCGGCTTTATGGAGATTGCAATGGAATTCGCCGATATTGTGATGGTCGGCGGAATGGAACATATGACGCGCGTGCCGATGGGTCCAACGCTGCGTGAAAAAGGCATCATTGTAACCAATCCACGTTTGACAAGCGATCCAATTTATCAGCACTGGGATATAACAACGGCGATGAATATGGGGCTCACTGCCGAAAAACTTTTTGCGCAGACCGGGTTTACACGTGAAGACCTGGATCGCTGGGGGGCACGTTCGCATCAACTCGCCACGCGCGCATACAAGGAAGGATTCTTCAAAGACGAAATCCTGCCGATAGAAGTCGAACAAGCCGATGGCAAGAAAATGATCGTGGATCGCGATCAATCGGTGCGCGAGGATGCGACGGTCGAAGGAATGCGCGATCTCAAACCAGCGTTCAAACCGGACGGCGTGATCACCGCCGGCAATTCTTCGCCCCTGAATGCGGGCGCAACCGCGATGATTCTGATGTCAAAGGAGGTCGCCAAGGAAAAAGGGATCCAGCCGCTGGCAACCATTCGCTCCCTTGGTTTTGCCGGCGTTGACCCGACGATTATGGGTGTGGGACCCGTACCCGCAAGTCGCAAAGCGTTGGCAAAAGCCGGGTTGCAAGTGAGCGATATTGATTATTGGGAAATCAACGAAGCGTTTTGCATCGTCGTGCTGCATTGCATCAAGGAACTAGGCATCCATCCTGATCGCGTGAATGTGATGGGCGGCGGCACCGCGATTGGACATCCGCTGGGCGCGACCGGCATTCGTCTGGTGGGAACACTTGCACGCATCCTTCAAGTCAAAGGAGGACGCTACGGCTTGGCAACTGCCTGCGTCGGCGGCGGACAGGGTGTGGCAACCATTATCGAACGAGAAATGTGACGAGTTGCTCATTCGCCATTGATGCACCAACGGTCGGATGAAAATGGACCACGCGTCGGACAAATTTCAAATTTGTCCCACATTTTCGGGGGAGTTGCTCATTCGCCGTTGGCGCGCACCCGTAGGCAGATAAAAAATGAAACGCGTCGGACAAATTTCAAATTTGTCCCACATTTTCGAAGGAGGAAACATGCCTACCACACAAGTTGGATTGCACACGGTGTACTATGACGACTATGGCGCGGGTCATCCGCTGATTCTCATCAGCGGGTTGGGAAGCACGCGCTTGGGATGGTGGAAACAGATCGAGCCGTTCTCGAAAAAATTCCGCGTCATCACCCCGGACAATCGCGATGCGGGCGATAGTGCGCTCGGCACCGGTCCGTACACGATTGCCGATATGGCAGAGGATGTCGCCGGCGTCATCAAAAATCTGAACCTGGGTCGCGCGCACATCTGCGGCATTTCGATGGGCGGGATGATTGCGCAAGAGTTGGCGATTCGTCATCCCGATCTCGTGGACAAATTGGTGCTGGTGGCAACCACGGCAGGGGGACCGACCGCGGTGAACGCCAAACCGGAAATCGCGGCATTGCTGATGCGCACGGATGATGACATCGAGACGCGCGTGCGGAGAACGTTCACGACGATTGCCGGGGCAGGATATATGGCCGCACATCCCCAAGACCTCGATCAGATCGTCCAGCACGCGCTTGCCAAGCCAATGTCACTCGAATCGTATCAGCGGCAATTGGGCGCATGTATGATTCATTTCCAAATGGGGACGGCGAATCGTCTCGCGCAAATCACCGCACCAACGCTCGTCATTCACGGCGATGACGATCCGCTCATTCCGTATCCGAACGGAGAATTGCTTGCTGAACATATCCCGGGCGCACGCCTGTCCACGTATCCCGGGGTCGGTCACCTTGTACCGATTGAGGCAGCCGAGTGCTTTAATCGCGAAGTGATCGAGTTTTTGGAATAGCCCAGACCGCGCCGGTTTCCCAAAACCTGACCGGTCTTCAAATCTTTTGGAGGCAAAATCAAAAATGGTAGATTTCAAATTGACCGAAGAACAAAAGCGACTGCGTGAGCTCGCGCGCGAATTTGCACAGAAGGAAATCGTGCCGGTCGCCGCCGAATTGGATCGCGAACAAAAATTCTCGCAAGAGATCGTGGACAAGTATTTCAAGATCGGCTTGCTGCATGGCGCGGTGCCAGAGGAATACGGCGGTGGCGGGTTGAGCAGTCTCGATAGTTGCATTGTTGCCGAAGAGTTGGGAGCGGCATGCGCGGGCGTGGCATCGTACCTGGGTGCGAATCATTTGGGCTTGACGCCGCTCTTGATCGCGGGTAGTCCAGAATTGAAAAAGGAACTCTTGACCAAGCACTGTGCGGGACCCAACTTGGCGGCATTTTGTTTGACGGAGCCAGGCGCGGGTTCGGATGTTGCTTCGATGCGCTCCACCGCTCGACTCGACGGCGATGAATGGGTCATCCAAGGCACCAAACATTTCATCACGAATGGCGGCGTTGCCAGTTTGTATTCCGTCTTTGCGAGCGAGGACTTGAGTGCGGGGCATCGCGGGATTTCATGTTTTATGGTCCCGGCAGACACCCCTGGCATTTCGCGCGGCAAGAAAGAAGACAAGATGGGTCAGCGCGCTGCGGACACGCGCGAAGTGATTTTTGAAAATGTGCGTGTGCCGGCACGCTACCGGCTGGGCAAAGGACGCGATGGGTTCAAGATCGCGATGATGACGCTCGATGATTCGCGCGCGGGTGTGGGCGCGGCGGCAGTGGGAATTGCGCGTGCCGCGCTTGAAGCGGCAATTGCGTACGCAAAACAGCGGGTACAGTTTGGCAAACCGATCGCCGAGTTGCAGGGCATTCAGTTCATGCTCGCCGATATGGCCATGCGCGTCGAAGCGGCGCGGTTGCTGGTTTGGCAAGCGGCGTATCTCCACGACCAAGGTTTGCGCAACACCAAAGAATCGGCGATTGCCAAATGTTTTGCCGGCGATACCGCGATGCAAGTCGCCACCGATGCCGTCCAAGTGCTGGGCGGCTATGGGTATATGAAGGATTACCCGGTCGAAAAATATATGCGCGATGCCAAACTGCATCAAATTTACGAAGGCACGAACCAGATTCAACGCTTGGTCATTGCCAACGAATTGTTGCGCTAATCGCAGCCCCGATCCTTGCGCGCGTACGTCGCAATGACTGCGGCGGAAAAGAGAGTCCGTATGAAAACTGCTCAAGAGTTTGTTACTAGCGTGCGCGGACTGGCATCCCAGGTTTACGTGCTGGGTGACCCCGTTGCCGATCCGCTCACGCATCCCATCCTGCGTCCCAGTCTCAACGCCCTCGCGATGACGTATCAACTCGCGCACGATGATTCTGCAATCGCTTTGATGCAAACGCGCTCCTCGCTCGATGGACGCCCGATCAACTGTTTCACCAGCATTCATCGGAGTCCCGAGGATTTGGTACGCAAGGTGCAAGCGCTACGACGTTTGGGACAGGAGACCGGCACGTGCTTTCAACGCTGTGTGGGCTGGGATGCGCTGAATGCGCTTTACAGCACCACGTTTGAGATAGATCAAGCCAAAGGCACCTCGTACCACAAACGTTTCTTGGATTATCTCAAGTCCGTGCAAGAAAACGATTGGGTGCTGAACGGCGCGATGACCGATGTGAAGGGGGATCGCAGTAAACGCCCCTCCGAGCAAGCCGACCCGGATTTGTTCGTCCACGTCGTCGAGCGGCAACGTAATGGTATCATCGTGCGCGGCGCCAAAGCGCATCAGACCGGTGCTGTCTTTTCGCACGAAATCGTCGTAATGCCCACGCTCGCGTTGCGGAGTTCAGAAAGCGATTACGCGCTCGCCTTTGCGATTCCGGTCAATACGCCCGGCGTGATCCATATCGTTGGGCGCCAAGCGTCCGATACGCGCAAACTCGAAGGGACCACGTTCGATGTGGGCAACGTGCGCTTTGGCGGACACGAAGTGTTAGTGATCTTGGATAACGTCTTTGTGCCCTGGGAGCGCGTCTTTATGTGCGGCGAGTACGAATTCGCCGGGATGCTCGTGGAACGCTTTGCCGGCTATCATCGGCAAAGTTACGGCGGGTGCAAAGCCGGCGTGGGCGATGTGCTCATCGGCGCGACGGCGACGGCAGCGGAGTATGCTGGCGTGGCGGAGGCGGCACACGTCAAGCGCAAGATCGGCGAGATGATTCATCTCAACGAGACGCTCTATGCCTGCGGCATTGCGTGTTCGCATTTGAGCCAGCCCACCGCTTCGGGAGTCTATCTGGTAGATTTGTTGCTCGCGAATGTCTGCAAGCAAAATGTAACGCGCTTTCCGTACGAAATCGCCCGCCTCGCCGAAGACATTGCCGGCGGCTTGATGGTCACGATGCCCTCGAAAAAAGATTGGGACAATCCGCGCCTGCGACCGTACATCGAAAAATATCTCAAGGGCGTTGCTGAGGTGCCGACTGAGGATCGTCTGCGCATCTTGCGTCTCATCGAAAATTTCACGCTAGGCACGGCTGCCGTCGCGTATCGCACCGAATCCATGCACGGCGCGGGTTCGCCGGAAGCCCAAGTGATCATGATCGCACGGCAAAGCAATCTGGCGCAGAAAAAAGAATGGGCGAAAAAATTGGCAGGGATTATTCCCGACTGGGATGACGTGCGCGGGTGGCTCGCCAAAGAAATGGCAGAGACTCAAGCATCGTTGAATTGAGAGACCCAGATGCGCCAAGCTGTCATCGTGGACGCGGTGCGAACGCCGGTCGGGCGGTACAGTGGCGCGCTCAAACAAGTGCGCCCCGATGATCTTGCCGCTTCCCCAGACTTGGCACATACGCATCCTTATGCCCCAGAAACGCGGACATGTGTGCTAAAATTGCTCGATTATTTTGGAACCCCGTCGTTGTTGGGCAAAATTCCCACATTCCCTGTTTTGGAATCACGGGAATTTTGCCCCAAAGTTAGGTCTGACGAAATGCCAGTACGTTTGCCAGCGCAAACCGTTTCCACCAAAAGGCGGCGACCGTGGCGGAAGCGGCGGGCGGTAGCGCTGTCGCCATACCCTTGCCACCGAGCCAAGCGGTTTTGAATCGAATCATAGGAACGACATCGCTTTGGGAAGTGGCGTTTCAAGAATCACGCGTGATCCTACCGAGCCAAGGCTCAAGATATTGGAATGGCTCTTCAAGGGCGTGTGGACCAATCCAGTGGTAGTTCGATCAGGAACATCTCAACCTCCCCAGTCCCTGAACGTCCCCAGTTGCTGGTGAAAAGGATGCGTGTCAAATCGGGATTGGTACTGGCGTGTGGCTCCGCTCAATAATCGTGCACCTGGTTCGGATCCACCAGCGAGTGATGGTGCGCCAAGCGAACCATTCGCCCACCCCTCCCAAGTTCGATGGCAATCACTTGGTCATCCATCCACCAATACGAAGCTGGGTCACCATCGAAATAGGATACCAGTGCCCAGCCGGGCCGTTGAACGGCGCGCCCCGAAAAGTGCATGCCACAGCCATCGCAATGGGTAAAGTCAATGGGCCAGAGAGGGGTAATGATGCCAGTCGCCAAGTCAAGCATGGCGATGTTGTCTGTGTCAATGTCCTGATAAACCAAGACCTCGCGCCCTTGCGCATCGAGAGCCACGTCACTGTGACCGACAATGCGCAGCAAACCACGGCCGTTCTTCAGATTGCGATCATAGACCATCAAGCCACAGAGATTTGCCTCCCCGCCCAATTTCCCATAATCGCAGTAATCGTCATGATAAGCGAGGAAATAGTTTCCCAAGGGACTAAGGGTCACGGTGTCAACGCTCATCGGACGCGGCAGATCGCGCTTGGCGATCACGCGGTCTGCTTGGCGGTCGTACACCAGAAAGGCGATCGTATTCCAATCTTGGTCTTGCGCCATCAAGCCCCAGTAGCGACTGTCTATCGAAGGACTGCCTTCGTAGCGCGTCCACACAGCGGCGAGTTTCTTGCCCGGCAAATCGGCAGCGAAATCATGCACCACACTTTGCTGTTTATGGTCGAGGTGGTAAGCCATCAAGCGTGTGCCATCGGAATAGTAGAGCAACTGGGGGTTCGCCGCATCCCAGCGCGGGTCTGTCTCAAGAGGTACCTGCATGAGTGGCTGCAATGTCTGCGCATCGTACACGTACCAGGTCGCTTCGAGACCTCGGACGAGCAGGCGGCTGCCATCGGCGTTGAACGATTGTACACGCGAGTACTCGTTCTTCATGCCCGTGGAGCGATCGTCTTTGGATACATCGGTCTTGCGGTCTGTGACACGCACAAGGCAGGTCCCAAAGATGGGATCGCGAAAAGGCACACGCGCTTTCGGTTCTGCCAAGGTTAGGGGCTGGCGAACTTGGAAATCAGTGATGAATCGTGTTGGTTGGTCCGAACAGAAGGACACCGTGTTACGGGGAGTTGGGGGAATCTGAAACTGACCGGCTGAAACACTGCTCGGGAGGAGTGGTGTGGCAGTGACAATCCAAGGAGTTGGCGTGGGCACCGGTGAGGGTGCCAAGCAACCGATCAGTGCGGTCAGCGCGGTGGCAGCCATGAAGCAAAAGGTATTTGTGTTTTTCATTTTGCCTCTTTGAAAACAGGACACCCTTCGAATATGGATTGAAGATTTTCTGTGCGTGGTGAGAGATGCCGAGGACAGAGTTGCAATCTCTGCTCTCGCGTGGCACACTCTATGGCGGAATTTTTTCCCCGTACGAATTGTTCCCAGGTTTCGGATCAAACGTGTACGTAATGGTACAACTGACATAGTACTTGAACTGATTCGTGTTGATCGAGATTTTGGTATCGTACGCCCCTGTCTGTCCAGCCTTGAGATTGATCGTGATCGTACCGGTGGAACCACTAGCCGAGCTTGAACCGCCTCCGATGGGTTGATGTTCTTCACTACAAGCAAATGGCACTGATGTGTTCGTTAACGCGTCTGGTCCGTGATTAGTAACGCGAAAGAACACTTTCCCTTGCGGCAATGTTTCTGGGAAAATGTCGGTGACCTGAAGATCGGCACTGATGAGATGCGCTATGATAGGAGTTGGGGTAGCCGACGGAATAGCAGGGAGAGGCGTAATGGCAAAACCTGTAACATTGACCGTCACTTGCTTGGTCACCGAGCCACCACAGCCCGTGGCGGTCAGCGTGTACGTTGTCGTCTTGACGGGCTTGACTGTCATCGAACCGGGGGTTGCGACGCCGCCGATACCTTGATCAATGGATGCGCTGATTGCGTTGCTAACTGCGCCCCAGCTCAAGGTTGTGGACTGCCCCGCCGCGATCGAACTTGGGTTTGCGGTGAAGAATGCGATCACCGGCGCGCCAGGACAGCCGGGGGATGTTGTGGGGGGAGGTGCCGAGGAACTACTTGGCGGTGGTAGCGCCGCTCCACTTTCCACCTTGATCACAACTTCGCGTCGAACGACGGTTTTACCGGTGTCCACATTCAGAAAGTAAAGCATGGTCTCCTTGGGACAAACTTGCTGCAGTCCGGCAGGATTGACCTTCTGCCCATTCAGATCCACCCCAAAAAAGCCGCTGCCTTGAATATTCCACTGCAGGGTGGCGCATTCGCCAGGTTGCAAGTTGGTGCGGTTAGCCGTGAAACTGATTTGCAGTTCCCCGGGTATGTTTTGCGGGGGTTGTTCCAATGGTTGCCCCGGCGGGGGCTGGGGTGAGAGTTGCAACGGTGGTGGCAGTTGATCAGGCGCCGGCGTCGGGGTGACGATCCATGGCGTTTGCGTTGGTACGTTTGGCGGCATACCAAGATAGTTGCACCCAAGCGAGCCCAGCAATGCGAGAACTGTATAAACGCCCAGAAGAAACGTCGAGTGTTTCATCTTTCATCCTCCTTTGTTTCCGATGCAGTAACAAACCGCTGAATAAAAATGATCAATTGACGCATCTCGAAAAAAGTTACTCCTTCGCCGCTTGGCAAATGTTCGACGCGACCACGCCATCGCGTATTGGACGGGGATTCGTTTTCTGACCATTCCCACCAAAAGCGGACCACAAATATATTCTGCGGCGGTTCAGCCGGGCTGAGCATAGGTTCCTCCCAGAACAAAAAAACTGCTTTTTGCAAAGCAGTTTACCATCACCGTATCAAAAATTTATCACAACGAAAAAAGCTTCAACCGCGCTCGTGCATCCTCCTCCACCCACCGATAGCCGATCTCTTGCGCCAGCGCCAGTGCATCGTGGTAATACCGCTCTGCCTCTTCGACCCTTCCGCGCGCATGGCAGACGTCGCCGAGATGAATGAGCGTTCGACCGACGGCAAACTGATTTCCCAACGCGCGATTGATCTCTAACGATTGCTCAAGAATCATTTGCGCCTGTTCGCCATCGTTCCACTGCTTGAGGATGAACCCAAGTTGCAGCAAACTCCATCCCTCTAACACTCGATCGCCCAACGCGCGTGCCTCATCCAGAGCGGACTGCGCGTATTCCAACCCACACGCCGGATCACCCAAGCGCGCCCACGCCAACGCCAAGGCATAGGGCGACTGCACAACAAGTGCTCGATTGTCTTGTTGCCGCGCGAGAGCCAGCGCGCTTTCAGCGAGCCGGCGCGCCTCGTCAAGTTGGCTTGGATAGTGGAACCAAAAACGGCGCAGGCGCGCTTGGGTACGCCGCGCCTTGTCGTCGAGCGCGTCTGCCAACTCGATCAATAGCTGTTGCGCGGTTGCCTGTTCCGCGCGACGCGCCAGAACATCGAGCGCTTGTTCGCGACCCAGAAGCAAATCGAAACGCCGTTCACGAAAGGCGCGCTCTCCCAATGTTGCTGTGCCAAGACGCTCCAGCCAATGCAAAGCGGTGTCATAGTGCTGTTCCACTTCGCTCGCCGCGCAGAGACGCCAGGCATGTTGAGCCGCGCGCTCTGAATAGTACAGTGCCTTGTCGCCAATCTCAGCGCGATCAAAATGATGTGCCAAAACACCGAACAAGTCTGGGCGTTGCTCTCCATACAGACGCTCGATCGCTTCACCCAACAAACGATGCAGACGTTGCTGTCGCCGATGATGCAGACTGGCATACACGATCTGATGAATCAATGAATGTTCAAATTCATAATCATGCGCTCCGCCCCCCGCGCCCTCGCGTAAGAATCTTGTGCGCAGCAGTTCATCAATTGCCACAAGGGCAGTTTCCTCCTCGGCGCCACTAGCACGCAAGACAGGTTCAAAATCGAACCCACGCCCAGCCACAGCGGCATAGGCGACAAATTCGCGCGCGGGTGCACTCAAACGCTCAAGCCGCGCGCGGATCAATGCGCGCACCGTGTTGGGCACCGGTAGGATTGTGCCGCGCCGGGGAAAGGCATCCAATTCGCGCAGCGTTTCGATCAGGAAAAGCGGGTTGCCTTCGGTGTGCAGATACAATTGTCTTGCGCAATCGGCTTCCACGTTCATACGCAGGCGTCGCACCAACTCGTCCACCGCATCTGCCGAAAGAGGCACCAGAGGGAGTTGTTGGGCAAGACCTTCACGGGCAAGTTGCACTTGCATCGTCATCAGTGGATGCCTCTCACTGATTTCTTCTGGGCGGATTGTGCCGACGATCAACACGCGCGCGTCGCCGATCTGGTGTGCTAGATAATCGAGTGCGGCAATAGTGGAATCGGTTGCCCAGTGTAAATCTTCCAGAATGATCAGGATGGGGGTGTGTAAAGCGAAACGGCGGACGAGGGTGGCAAGCGCGTGTAAAAGCGGCGCCGTCGTGGGGGGAGACAGAGGGACTGGGTGCTCTCCTCCGAGTTCCGGGAGCAAGCGCGCAATCTCGTCAAGTGCCCATGGAGGTAATGCCAACACATCACGCGGCTTGTTCAGCGCAAGCAAGCCGCGCACAATATCGGCAATCGGCTGATACGCAACAATCCGTGTGGGCTCGTAGCAGTGCGCACGCGCGATGGCTCCACCATGCCAGCGCACCGTTGTGGCGAACTCTTCGCACAAGCGCGTTTTGCCAATGCCTGCCTCGCCTTCGATCCAGACCACACCTCCTCTGCCCTGTGATGCCTGCTCCCATCGGGCGATCAGGGCGTTCAGTTCCGGCGCGCGTCCGACGAACGGCGGTTGTTCGAGATTGGCGTGTCGTGTTCGAGTTGGTGCAACGGTGGATTGAATATGCAAGGGGATGGCAAAATGTGTGCCTAGGAGGTCTTTGGCTTGCTGGAGCATTTTGGGAGAAGGTTGTGCATGTAATTCTTGCTGCCGCGCCTCGCAGTAGAATTGCCACTGACGTCGCGCGCCGGTCAAATTGCCCAACTGAGCAAACGCGCGCATCGCCGCGAGGTGAATGTTTTCCTGAAGCGAATCACGCGCGAGGTATTTTGAGGCGTATTCCAGCGTGGAGGTAGCATCGTTCTGTTCCTCGCACCAGATGACCAATCGGCTTAGGGTGGCAAGATACAGCGCTTCCAAACGATAACGTTCTTCGAGGCACCAATCATCGTAGAAACCTTCCAAGAGATCGCCGCGATACAATTCGATGGCGGATTTCAGATTGCCGATGGCGGATGATCCATGCGCAAGTCTTTCAAATTCGGCGGTATCGAGCCAGAATGGGCTGGCAGGATTGAATTGAATCGAGGTCGAGTCGGTGAAAAGATATTCGTCGCTGGCAAGAAGCCGCCGAATGCGCCACAGGGCGGTGGCAAAGGAATGGCGCGCGTGGACGTCGTCCTGATCGCCCCAGAAGAGTGTGGCAAGTTTATCGCGCGAATGAGGTTGGTCGCGGTTCAAGATGAGGTAGGCAAGAAGCGACTGTGCCTTGTGCGTGGCAAGGGGTGGTAGCAAGCCACCGCCGCGACGAAATTCCGGAAATCCAAACAAACGAATTTCTAGACGAGACAGGCGTTTTGCCATAGGCGGTGATCTCATGCTGGCTCCTCCGATGGGCTATACCTGCTTGCTCGGACGATCCTGAACCGCTTCCGCCAGATGCGATGTTTCGATTGTGTCGCTGCCCGCGAGTGCTGAACCGAGAAGATCAATGGCAATTTGGCTCAGGGCGATCGAATCCGCTTGCCCGATCTCCCTCTCCTGATCCACAACCAAGCAATAGGAATCAACAAACCTGGCTTCGTCCCAGGACGACCTGGTTAAAGAGAAAGATGCAAAAGAAGAGAATGCCATACCCCAGCCCACTGCACGAACATCCTTTGCCAAACCCAAAGTTGCGTTGTAGCCAATCGAATAGGGTGTTGAGCAAAAACAATTCAAGCAAGCCCCGCAAGCACCCTTGACGATTATCGCGCATTGTTACACTCCTTGATAAAAGACCAAGGACGGAAGACACCGCCTAAAACCTTCGTCTTCCGTCCTTCGTCATTCGTCGTGATTTCTATCTCACCACCGCAAACATCTGCATAGACCACGCTGCCAAGTTCAACAACGGTTCAGGATAGAGCGCGAACCCAAACACAAACGCCGCCGTAACCACGAGAGATAAAGTAACGAGTGGCGCAACGCGAATAGGCGTGGCATCTTTGGGTGCTTCAAAGAATGCTTGGCGCACAATGCCAAAGTAGTAGAAAACACTAATGACACTGTTGATCACGCCAATCACGGCAAGGTACAAGAACCCTTCGCGCAACGCCGCACCGAACACAAAGAACTTGCCGATAAACCCGGCGGTCGGCGGAATGCCGGCGAGCGAGAGGAAAAAGATCACAAAGAGCGCGGCAACGAGTGGTGCACGCTTGATCAACCCCGCATACTCTGGAATCTCAACGATGCCTGTAGCGTTCTCGATTGCGATGACGCAGATGAAAGCACCTAGATTGGTGAACAAGTAGGCAAACAGATAAATCAAGATGCCATTCAAGCCGGTGAACGGCGAACTACCACTCACGTTCATCGCAACCACGCCAATGAGCATATAGCCGGCTTGCGCAATGGACGAGTACGCCAGCAGACGCTTGACATTCGTTTGACGCAACGCAATGAGATTCCCCAGCGTCATCGTAATCACCGAAATGAATGCCAGAAGAGGAACCCAGCCCTCTTGGAACGCGGGCAAAGCCGTCATGGCGACGCGAATCAAAGCGGCAAACCCAACGGCTTTGGGTCCCACAGACAGGAACGCCGTTACGGGTGTGGGCGCACCTTCATAGGCGTCCGGTGCCCATTGATGAAACGGCACGAGCGAAATCTTGAAACCCAGCCCAGCAAGCACCAGCGCCGTCGAAACGAACGCGACCATACGCATAGAAGGATCTACGGTTGCGGCGAACGCCTTGGCAATTTCGGTGAGGTTGAGTGAGCCGGTAGCGCCATACAACAACGAGAGTCCATACAGCATCACCGCGCTCGTAATCGCGCCGTAGAGAAAGTACTTGATCGCCGCTTCGTTCGATTTCTTGTCTTCACGCAAAAAGCCGGTGAGAAGGTACGACGTGTACGATAGAAATTCAATCGAGAGATAGATCATCAGCAGACTGGCGGAACTTGCCACCATCGTCATCGCCAGGACGGAGAAGGTAAAGATCGCAAAGAACTCGCCTTTGAACGGGGTGCGATTTTTCAAGTAATCAACGGACACGAGCACGATCAAGATACCGGCGATGGCGGCAACCACTTTGAAAAAGAGCGCGAACAAGTCCACCACGTACATCCCGGCAAAGATCGCAATGTTCGATCCCCAGATGTACAGTGTTGCCGCGAGTGCGCCAATGAAACCGAGTATCGTCAGCCAGGGCAGCACACCGGAACCCTTTTCGTGCCAGATGAGATCCACGAGCAAGATGAGTAAGCCAAAAATCGTCAGCACCAGTTCCGGCGAAATCAGAATCAAGGTTTGAATATCAGGCATAGTGTCACCTTGTCAGCTAGTCGCAATGACTATTTGACGATTACACCCAGAATGGCAACCGAGATGGTGTTGATGGTGTTCAACACGACGGAAGGCGCAACGCCGATGAGCACCATCAAAAAGAGCAAGGGCGCCAGCGTGATGACTTCGTACGCTTCTACATCTTTCAAGCCGGCCCATTTCTCGTTCAAGGCGCCGAGCAAAACATTCTGAATGACTTTCCACAACAACATGGCTGCGCCAAAGACGATGCCCAGTACGCAGATGGCAGCAATGAGCGGCAAACTGGCGAACGCGCCACGGAACACCATAAACTCGCTGATAAAGCCAGCCAAGCCGGGCAAGCCCAGCGATGCGAGCGAGGCGGTCAACAAGATTGCCCCGTACACCGGAATCTTGGCGCCCAAGCCGCCAAACGAATTCAACGCGCGCGTATGCGTCCGTTCGTACAAGATGCCGACGATAAAGAACAGCGCGCCGGTGATGACGCCGTGATTGAACATTTGCAACGTTGCGCCATTCAGAGCGATGCTCCGATCCACCAGTGTGGCTCCGCCGGCGGCTACGGCGGCGGCGATCCCCAGAATCACGTAGCCCATATGGTTCACGGACGAGTACGCGATCAATCGTTTGAAATCGGTTTGCGCCATAGCAACGAGCGCGCCGTACACAATCGAAATAGTTGCGAGTATCGCGATAAAGACCGCGTTGGCTTGGAACACTTGCGGGAAAATAGGCACCAACACACGCACGATCCCGTACGTGCCAAGTTTTAGCAAGATGCCCGCCAGAATGACCGAGCCAGCGGTAGGCGCGGCGGTGTGCGCATCTGGCAACCAAGTATGGAACGGGAAGAGTGGCACCTTGATGGCGAACGCGATAAAGATCGCCCAGAACGCGAGGGTGGCGAAGAATGGTTCGTTCGCAAAGGGTCGCTTGGTCGCCAGTTCGACAATATCGAATGTGCCGGGGGTGGTCGCGGTACTCGTGTTGATGTACATCGCAATGATCGCCAAGAGCATCAAGACCGAGCCGGCGAGTGTGTAGAGAAAGAACTTGATGGAAGAGTAGAGCGGACGGTCTTCGGCATGGCCCCAGATGGCGATGAGAAAGTACATTGGCACCAACCCGACTTCCCAGAACACGTAAAAGAGGAAAAAGTCGAGCGAGACGAACACGCCGAGCATTCCGACTTCGAGTAGCAAGAACATGAAAAAGAATTCACGCACGCGTTCGTGAATCACGCGCGATGAATAGTACAACGAAAGAGTGGTCAATAACGTGGTCAGCCAGACCAAGGGCAGACTCAAGCCGTCCACGCCCACGTGATACCGCACATTGATGGTGCTGATCCACATGTACGTTTCTTCAAATTGCATTTGGGCGGAGTTTGGATTGAACATCCAAAACCATAGGTACGAGGCAAGTCCAAGTGGAATGAGACTCCACAAGATCGCGAACCACGCGATTGCCTTGTCTTTGCCTTTGGGAAAGAACAAGACCGCGATCGAGCCAACGAGTGGAAAGGCGAGCAAGAGCGAAAGGTAAGGAATGGTCGTCATTGAAGAGTTCCTCCGTTATCGAATCAAGAACATTACGAATGCAAAGAGTGCCGCGCCCGTGATCGCAATGATCAAATAGTTTTGGACGCGACCGGTTTGGATGAGTTTCAAACCATCGCCCACCATATCGGTAACGATGCCGGTCCAGTTGACCAAACCATCCACAATGTTTTTATCTATCCACGCGCTCATCACACCAAAGACGCGACCCAGGGCGGCGACAAAATTGACCGTGCCGTCCACCACCCATTTGTCGAGCGCGAAGCAAACGCCGGCAAGCCAGCCAAAGAATCGGATGAAATAGCCGGCTTGGACGCGCACCGAGTCCACCGTGCCGGTCTTGCCTTCGGGTCCTTCTTTTTGCGCGACGACGAGACCGTACAGTTCGTCGGCGTAATATTTGTTACGCAATACTTTCCATACGATACCTAGTGCCATCAAGGGATCGCGTTGCCCGGCTTTGACTGGTTTCCAACCATAGATCAACCAGCCCAAGGCGATGCCGGCAACTGCCAATCCAACCGACAAACCGGCAATCATTGGATTGAAAGCGGTGGCTTCAAGATGTTCTTTGATGCCCAGCACACCACCTTCGCCCACAAAGTGTTCAAAGAAGGAAATGCCGGGCGCATTGATGAAACCGATGGTAAGAGCAAAGAAGGCAAGCACAGCGAGTGGTGCCCACATCACGGCGGGCGATTCGTGCGCGTGTTCGAACTTGTGATGGTCGCGCGCTTCGCCAAAAAAGGTGAGAAAGATTTGGCGCGTCATATAGAACGCGGTAAAGAACGCAGCAATCGCCAGCATCACAAAGACCGCCGTGCCCACCACCTCGCCGTGTTGCAGTTGTTCAAAGGCGTGCGCCAGAATTTCGTCCTTGCTCCAGAACCCGGCAAAGGGTGGAATGCCGGCAAGCGCGAGCGCGCCGATGATGAATACCGTCGTTGTGATCGGCATCTTTTTGCGCACGGCACCCATTTGCATCATATCGTTCGTGCCGATGCCGTGAATGACCGACCCCGCGCTCAAGAACAATAAGGCTTTGAAGAAGGCGTGCGTGATGAGATGAAATGCGCCGGCGACGTACGCACCAATCCCCAGCGCGGCAACCATAAACCCAAGTTGCGAGACGGTCGAGTATGCTAGCACGCGCTTGATGTCATCTTGTGCCACTCCAATCGTGCCCGCAAACAGTGCCGTGAATGCGCCAACGATTGCTACGACAGCCATCGCCGGTCCCCCCACTTCGGCGGCGGTGATGAACAAGGGATACGTGCGTGCAATGAGGAACACCCCAGCCGCGACCATCGTGGCGGCGTGAATCAACGCGCTGACCGGCGTGGGACCTTCCATCGCGTCCGGCAACCAGACGTGGAGTGGGAATTGCGCGCTCTTGCCGATTGTGCCGCCAAGGAACAAGAGCGCGATGACGGTTACCCAAGGAACACCGGGCAACGCTTGCGCTTCGGCAAGGTGATGCAAGTTCTTTTCGGTGAAAATTTCCGGCAGATTGAGCCCACCCGATTGAATGTAAAGAAAGATCAAACCAGCGAAAAAGAGTGTATCGCCCACGCGGGTAGTGAGGAAGGCTTTGAGCGAGGCGAATTTAGCGCGCACGGTTTGTGCATCGTCAATGTGATGTTCGTTGGGCGCGCGAATTGACCAAAAGCCGATCAGGAGGTACGAACACAAGCCCATGATTTCCCAGAACAAAAAGAATTGGAACAAGTTCGAGGAAATGACCAGCCCCAGCATCCCGCACGCGAACAAGGAAATGTACGCAAAGAATCGCGCGTAACGCGGATCATCGCTGACATGATGATGACCGTGTTCGTCGGTGTGACTGTGCCGCATATAGCCGATGCTGTAGATAAAGATCATCAAGCAGACGGTCGTAACCATAAACAGCATCATCGCGACGAGTGGATCAATCATCACGCCGACTTGGAATTGGACATTGCCGGTTGGTAATTGCAAGAAGATGGGCAAGGTGGCATAGTACGGATGTTGCGCCAGTTCCGCGCCTTCCCCGATTGCCTCAAACAACACCAGGTAGGCGACAACGCCCGATGCCAAGATGCCGGCAACCGCCGTGAGCGCGCTCACCTTGTTGTTGCGATGAAGAAAAAAGACGATCAGCACAAATGCGAGCAGTGGAAAGATGGGAATTAGGAAAGCGTAATTGAACATTATCACCTCAAATGTGCCAATGACCCAATGAGCCAATGTGCCCAAAAGGCACGCCTACGTCGAGATGGTTTGGCTCATTGGCACATTGGAGCATTGGTTCACTGTCTTACCATTTCATCAAATCAACGTCTTCCACGTTCACCGTATCGCGCGAGCGATAGATGGCAATGATTAATGCGAGACCGATCGCGGCTTCGGCGGCAGCAAGCGTGATGACAAATAGCGCGAAAATTTGTCCTGCCAGATCGGCGGGCTTGATATACCGCCAGAACGCAATCAGGTTGATGTTCACCGCATTGAGCATCAGTTCGATGCCGATCAAGATGCCAATCGCGTTGCGCCGCGCCAATGCGCCAAACAGACCAATGCAGAACAAGGCGGCGGCAAGAAGAAGATAAAGTTGGAGTGGAACCATAGAGACCTCAGGGATTAGTGGTCAGTGGTCAGTATTCAGTATTCAGTGTTCAGTGTTTAGTGTTCAGTAGTCGGTAGTCGGTTACGCTGGCTACTCTCGTGCAATCACAATCGCGCCGATAAGGGCGGCAAGCAACAAGAGCGAGACGGCTTCAAAGGGCAAGAGATACGTTGTCATTAACTCGGTACCGATTTTGGGGATTAGATCGCCGCTTACTTTTTGGGTGACGACATTCCATTTGGTACCGACCACCACAAAGAGCAGAATCGCAAACACAATCACAGCGATCAAGGCGGCGCCCACCCATTGGGTATTAAAAGCCACTCCGCCACGCATCAAGCCGCGCGTGAGCATTACGGCAAAGAGAATCAGTACCGAGATCGCGCCGATGTAGATGAGGATTTGCACCACGCCGACAAACTCGGCTTCCAGCACAAAGTACACCCCGGCGACGCCCACAAAAGCGAGAATCAAACCCAGGGCGGCACGCAAGAGATTGGGTTGAGTAACGGCGATCAACGCGCCGACGAGCGCAATCGCCCCGACCACATAGAACGCAACATTTGTGAGAAATAGGTCTGCGGTCATCGTTGATCCTTATCGTTTAGAATAACCCGTATTGTTTCAGCGCAGGCAGTGCATAAGTTACAAACAAACTTGCCAAGAGGATGTTGATGAGGGCAATCGGCACAAGCACCTTCCACGCAAACTTCATCAAATGATCTACCCGCACGCGGGGCCATGTCATTCGAATCCACATTCCCAACAAAACGAGTGCATAGACCTTGATGATGAACCATACATAGCCGGGGAGCCAAGGTCCCTGCCAGCCCCCCAGGAAGAGGGTTACGGCGACACTGCAAACGAGGAAAAAGTTGAAATACTCGCCAACGTAGAACAAGCCCCATTTCAAACCGCTGTACTCGGTATGATGCCCCGCCACAATTTCCGATTCGCCTTCCGGAATATCGAACGGGGTGCGATTGACTTCGGCGAGCGCGCTGATGTAATAAACGATAAACGCAATCGGTCCGACCGGGAACGCAAAAATGTACCAGCCCAAACCACTCCAGCCGCTTTGTGCTGCCACAATATCATTCATCGAAAGTGAACCCGCCATCAAGGCGATGACAACAATGGTGAGTACTTGGGGCACTTCGTACGAAACCATTTGCGCCACCGCGCGCATTCCACCCAGCAACGAAAACTTGTTGTTCGAGCCATAGCCCGCCATAAAGAGTCCAATCGTCCCAATCGAGCCAATCGCCACGACCCAGAGCAAGCCGATGTTCAAATCTACGGGCGACATGCCTTTGCCCCACGGAATCACCGCGAAAGCCAGGACGGCGGGTGCGGCGGTGACCATCGGCGCGAGGGTGTGTACCAGGCGATCGGCATTTGCCGGGATGATGTCTTCTTTGATCAGCATCTTGATCGTATCGGCGATGGGTTGCAACAAGCCCCAGGGTCCCACGCGGTTGGGGCCCACGCGATCTTGCACCCGCGCGGCAATCTTGCGCTCGAACCAAATCATCGCCAGCACCATCAATACGAGCCACAACAAGAGCACGACGACGACAATCAAGCCCATAATGCCGGCGACCAGCGCGCTTTCGACATCGGCACGGAGATTCCAGCCCGCCAAGAGTGCATGCAATACACCAGCGAGCCAGTCGTACAGATTAGGAAAAAGATTGTTTAGAATGTCCATATCCAGTCCCAGGTTTCAGGTAAGGTACAGGTCGTCAAAACAGATGACCTGCCATCAAGGTTACACCCATTCCAGCAATCGCTTGCGCCAGGCGTACGCCAGTGCGACGACGAGGATGCCCAAAAAGATTGCCATCTCGACGAGCGCAAAGAGCCCGAGCGCATTGTAGGCGACAGCCCAGGGGTAGAGGAAAATAACTTCGACGTCGAACACGACAAAGATGAGCGCAAAGATATAGTACTGGACGCGGAATTGAACCCAGACATGTTGCGCTTCTTCGGGGAAATCTTCAAACTCGAGACCACATTCATACGTGGTGAGTTTGGATTTGTTGGGCTTTTTGGGGCGAACCAACCAAGAGACAAATAGACCAATGGGAGGAAAAAGGGCGGCGACAATTGCAAAGAGGGCAACCATGCCATATTGATCAAGCACGTTGGCTACTCCTTTGTAGAAAGATTGAGCTTGAACACGATTTATTATATCATACCCATCGTGTTTTGACAAAAATTCCTATCTTGATCATTATACACAAGGTCGCCTGATTTGCCAATTAAAAGAGAACGTGTGCTATAATGTCTTGCGTGGCTGTGCAATATCATCTCGTCGAAAATCCGGCTGCACACGCATGGGACGATTTTGTGGCGTCGCGCAGCGGACATATTTTGCAATCCAGCGCGTGGGGTGAACTGAAATCGAAATTTGGGTGGAGTGTGCATCGCTTGGCACTGGCTGGCGCGGAGGAAATGATTGCCGGGGCACAAATTTTATTTCGACGTTTGCCGCTCGGTTTGTGTTTTGCGTACATCCCGCGCGGTCCCGTCGCCGATTTCAACGAGGCTCATACAGTTGAGTTTTTATTCAACACGATCTTTGCCGTTGCCAAGTCGCATAACGCCTTTGCGCTCAAAATTGAACCCAATACTTGGCACTTTGAACCTTTAACTTTTAACTTGAGACCTTCAACAACCATCCAGCCCTGCACCACCCTCCATCTCGATCTCACGCGTGACCTCGATGCGATTTTGGCGCAGATGAAACCCAAATGGCGTTACAACATTCGTTTGGCGGAACGCAAAGGCATTACTGTACGCGCCGGCAGTGTGGATGATTTGCCAACCTTTTATCGTTTGATGCAGATCACTAGCATGCGCGACAAGTTTGCGATTCATTCCGCCGATTATTATCGCACCGCATTCGAACTTTTTACCGCCCGCGATTACGCGCGCTTGTTCGTTGCCGAGTACGCCGGCGAACCGCTTGCGATGATTTTCGTAACCGCGTTCGGCGGTGAAGCGATCTATCTGTATGGCGCGTCGTCCAACGCGCACCGTGAGCGAATGCCGAATCACGCGTTGCATTGGGCAGCGATTCAATGGGCAAAGGCGCGTGGGTGTACGCGGTACGATTTGTGGGGCTTGGGCGCGACGACTGAAGCGGATGAACAAACGGCGCACGGTTTATATCAATTCAAGCAAGGATTCGGCGGCAAATTGGTGCAGTACGCCGGCGGCTATGATGCGGTGTTCTCGCGCTGGAAGTATGCGCTGTACGAACTGGCGGTGAAGGTCAGGCGAGGTAGATTGGGATGAAAACACCATCGAATAAATTCGACGGCTAGAAAAATGAAAGCCGACTTGATGTCGGCTTGGATCCCTCAGATATGCGCTTGAGCGATTGGCGCCGTGGCAGTCATCTCTTGCCGTGCTTTGCAGTTTTCCATTCTCTCAGCAACCTTGGCAAGTCGGTTGGAAATGATACTAGCCCGATTTGTTCGGCGGCTTGCCACAAAGACACATCAAACGTTGCTAATGTGACAGACTCGCCCATTGTTTCTTGCCACAGCGATGCGGCTGCCAAATGAATGGCGTCATAGCCGCGCAGATGGTGTTTCCACGCCAGAAGGTCTGCGCGAGATACAACGGTCTCGGTGATTGGTGTGCGGACAAGATCGTTCCAAGCGCGCCGGAACATTTGTAAACTAGACAGTCCCTCCGTGCGTCGCAATGCTCCCATTCGTACCGCTTTGCCAAGCGCAGCGGCTACTTCAGCACGGCTAATCAAGGATGTGCCGACAAGATTGGCGCTTGTGACAGCGGCTTTTGTCTCGATCGAGCCGTATTCGGTCACATAGAGTTTGACTAATGCGCTTGCGTCAAGATAGAGGATCATTCGCGATTCTCCAGCAATATCTCAGCCACAGACTTTTTGCCGTGTGTGCGTGGCGTATGTTTTGGAGCACGAAATTTTTTTCCGCTCCACGCCATCAACCCTGAGCGCACAAGCGCGCGTGTGCGTGCCTCCAGTGGCGTCCCGATGGGTACGAGCTGAACGATCGGTTTTCCTCGTTCTGTGATAATGAGCGTGCCGCCCGACTTGACCTGCCGCACATAAGTACCTAAACGCGTTTTCAATTCGCGAATCCCCACGGTCTCTTGCACCATTTTTGCCTCCCTACCAATGTGGCTACATTCTACCAAAAGTGGCTACAATTTGCAATAATGCTTATACGGGTGAGTATTCACCTGTGTTACGACAAACCAAGTGAAACAATCCCAAAAAACTATGAAGATTACTTCGTTGCAAAAAACGCTCCTCCCCATGACGCGAGCGAGATGTGAATAATCACCAGTGCTTATACCCGTACTTTCTCTTGCGCCTCGATCATTTTATCCATCAGCGCATCCAATCTCTTGTCCACCACCTGCCGCGCCGGGTCGGCATCAAACCACGCCATAATTTCGCGCGCGCCATGCGAAAATGGAATCGTTGCCACAAAACCCGGCACCACACGTTTGATCTTGCTGTTATCGAAAATCATACTGTGTGCCTTGTCGCCCAGCAAACCATCCCCCCATGTTTTATCGTACGTCGCGATCACGTCGGAAGGGATGTGAACGATGTGCGCTTGTGTGCCCGCCGCCTGCGCGATGATTTCGTAAATCTGATTCCACGTTAGCCATTCGTCGGACGTGATGTGGAATGCATCACCGATAGCGTGGGAGTTACCCAGCAAGCCAATGAATCCTTTGGCAAAATCGCGGTGATGCGTGAGCGTCCACAACGATGTGCCATCGCCGTGCACGATCACTTTTTTACCTTGGCGCATTCGGTTCACGACGGTGTAACGCCCCGTGACCGGCAACATCGTTTGATCGTACGTGTGCGAGGGGCGCACGATGGTGGCGGGGAATTTTTTGTCGCGGTACGCTTGCATCAGCACGTGCTCACACGCAATCTTGGCACGCGAATAATCCCAGTACGGATTATCGAGCGGCGTGGATTCCGTGACCGGCAAACTGGCTGGGGGTGTTTGATAAACCGACGCTGAACTGATGAACACGTACTGCGCCGTGCGCCCGCGAAACAATTCCAGATCGGCTTGCACGTGATCGGGGGTGAATGCAATCCAATTGACCACTGCATCAAATTGATAGCCGGCTAATACGCGTTTCGTTTCCTCCATGTTGCGAATGTCGCCGCGCAAAACATGCGCGCCGTGCGGCGCTGGGCGCACCGATTCGCCACGGTTGAGCAAATACAGTTCGATGCCGCGTTCGATTGCCAATTGCGAACAAGCCGAACTGATGACGCCGGTTCCGCCGATAAATAAAACCTTCATACAATCCTCCTGGTTTCTATGTTTTTGAGTTCTCGGTAGTAAAATCGCTCAAGTTCGGTCAATGAAAAACGATTCCCGAACCATCGAGAATCGCTTTTCTGTTGGCACGCCCAAACTATTTTTGGCTGATCACCACAAAACGATCCGCTGCCAAGGTCATCCTTACTTTGCCGTCGCTGACGCGCACCAGATTGTCCAGATGCGTAAAGTGTTTGGTATCGAGAAGGAGAACCTGTTCCCGTTTCTTTTCGAGCCATTTCAGAAATTTGGCCAAGTTGCCATCGGTCTCTGCCAGATAATCGGTGAGGCGGCGAAAAAGTTTGGGAAAGATGACACCGTTCGCTTCCAAATCGGCTTGGGTCTTGACTTGGACGCCGGTCAGCGTTCGATCCTCCGCCCACACGCCCCGTTTGGCTTTGCGCGCTCGGCGTGCGGCAGCGGCAAGTGGATTACGGAGTTCGGCAAACAGGGTATCGTAGAACAGCGGGTATGCATTGCCGCTCACGATGAGTTTATAGTTGACACTTTGTTTGAGTAATGCCGGGGTCAAATAAATTTCCGTGCCATCAGCCGCCGGTGGCTCGCCGGTAAACACAAACGAGACGGGGCGTCCGTTCACTTCGAGTGAGCGCGAAAGGATGAACCCAGGCGTTGCATCGTGCGGCACGGGTGGTTTGACTTTAAGGTTTTCGGGTGGAGTGTACGGGACCGGATTCAGACCCAATGCACCGGTCAGGAAATCGCGCGCGGCATCGGCAAGTCTGCGGGGTTGATGAGAGACGGCGCCGCCTTTATCGGGTTTGTAGTGCTCTTCTAGCGCATCAATCCCTTCCATTCGCAACTGCACCGAGCTGATGTTGGAGAATTGCACCGGTTTGGTCAAGACGGTGAGGCGGTTGAGCAAGGAGGGTTTGTTCGGCTTGAAATGAATCGAGTCGCCGTCCGGCTCAAAGCCGATGGGTTTGCCGGTTTTGGTCTTGTTGACCAAGCGAAACGTTCCTTGGATAACGAGGAAGGGCACGTGACTCCTTTACGCGCTCAGCGTTTTCACCAACTCGCTCAGCGCCGTTTGATACGCGGCTTCATTTTTCCAATTACTCATATCAATGACCACTCGATTTTTGCGTAGATCGGCTGCCCAGGGTTGGGGGGTCGTTGCCGCTGGCTTGTCCAACACAATGGGAAACAGAACGAGGACGTTTTGTTTGCGTTCGCGATCGAGCGCGGCTTCCACTTCGCTTTCGATCCAAGAACTTTCGATGGAATTCTCCGAGAGGAGGAGCAGCAACTTGTTGTAGGCGCGAATCGCATCGTCTGTACGAATGCGAAACCGCTCGCTGGTCTTCAAGTCTTCCGGCGCCAGCCAACAACGAATCCCCTGTCGCTCCAAATCGGTTTGCAAGCGTTTGGCAAATCCCTGATCCTTGTTCGAATAACTGATGGCGCAAAATTCACAGGCTTGTTCTTGCGTGGCGGACGATTTGACAAAAGCGATAAATTTTTCTGGCACGCCACAGCCACGCAAGAAACTTTCTGGGATGATGCCTTTGGAAAGGTAAATGGTATCCAAACCGATGTGAGAGGGTCCCAAGTGGGTTACGGCGTCTAACCCTTTGACGGAGCCAAAGTCAATCCCAATGAAAACCGTTTCCCACAGGCGCGCTTGAGTCAGGTTCGCCTCGCCAAGATCCACCCCAATCAGTTTAGCCCGCGTGAGATTCGCGCTGTTCAGATTGGCGCCGCGCAAGTTCGCGCCGCTCAGATCGGCACCGCTCAAGTTGGCTTCATTGAGGATGGCGCCGGCAAGATTGGCGCCGCGCAAGTCGGCGCCGTTGAGGTCGGCGCCGGTTAGATCGGCTTCGCTCAAATCCACCCGGCTCAAGCAGGCCTTTTCTAAATTCGTGCGATTGAGATTGGCTTTTGGCATTCTTGCTAGACTGAGATCGGTTTGGCTCAAGTCGGCGCCAGCGAGTTCGGCTTCGGTGAGATCGGCGCCGCTCAGGTCCACGCCAGCGATGTTTGCCTTGCTCAAATTCGCGCGTGTCAGATTTACTCCGTCCAGATCGGCATCGCTCAAGTCCGCACCGCTCAACATGGCGCCGGTCAAATTGGCGCCGCTCAGGTCGGCTTCGCTCAACCAAACGTTATTCAATTCGGCTTCGACCAAACTGGCTTCGATGAGGTCTGCGCCGGCGAGATTGGTTTTGTTGAGATTCGTTCCATTCAGGTTGGCTTCGCTCAAGTTGGCTCGTGTGAGCATTGCGCCGCCCAAATCCGAGTGGCTGAGATCGGCGCGAAAGAGATTGGCGCGGGTTAGATCGGCGCGGAATAGATTGGCGCCCGTGAGCCGCGCGCCGATGAGTTTCGTTTCGATGAGTTTGGCTTCGATCAAGATGGCACCCTTGATCATAATCCCGCTCAAATCCGCGCCGCTCAAATTCACGCCACTGAGATTGGCTTCGCTCAGGTCGGCTTCGATTAAATCCGCACCACTCAAATCACCCTTGAAGAGGTTGGCTTTGGAGAGATTGGCACGAATCAGATTCAACCGACTGAGATCGGCGCGAAAGAGATCGGGTAGCGCGTCGGGATTGCGTGCGCGCCAATCATTCCAGAATCGGACGCCTTTCCGAAGCAAGGACAAGTGTTTTGCGTCTGCCATCGGCTCCCCTTTCTGCACCCAGTATATCGTCATTCGTATAAAAGTCAACGGCTCGCCCAAGCGAGCCGTTGATTCACTGCACGGGTGGGTTGGATTGTTGCAGACTCAAACGCTGCGTCCACCAGCGAATCGTTTGCACGACGATCAATAAATAGCCGAGGTAGGTTGCCACTTCGAGCATCGAAGGTTTGGCGTTGTAACCAACGAGCGCGCGCAAGATCGAACCGAGCACCGAATCGTTCGTGAGCAACCATTCGGTGTTCCACGCGCGATCCATCAAAATGGGGAGCCAACCGATTTCTTGAAATTCGTGAACGGCGTGCGTGATCAAGCCCGCTGCAAAGACAATAAGCAAAATGCTTGTAACATCGAAAAATAATTTTACGTTGAGACGGACGGCGTACACGTACATCAACACACCGAGGATGATGGCAAGGGCGATACCCATCAATGCGCCCATCAGTGTGCCTTGGGTATCAGCGGCAAACGCATTCGCGGCGAGGAATAAGGCGGTCTCGAGTCCTTCACGGAACACGGCAAAGAAGGCGAGTCCAAACAAGCCCCACTTTTCTCCACGCGTGATGGCGGTCTGCACGTTTCGCTCGAGGGTGCTTTTGAGAAAGCGACTTTGATAACGCATCCAGAAAATCATCCACGTCAACACCGCCACCGCGAGCAACATGGTGGTTCCTTCAAAGATTTGCTCAAACGGTTCTTCCAATTCCGCGCCAAGGGCACGCATGCCCACCGCGATGAGCGTGCTGAGCCCTGTGGCTATAATCACGCCTGCCCACACGATTGGGACGCGGTCGCGTCGTCCAATCTGTTGCAGATAACTCAGCACAATGCCGATCATGAGGGCAGCTTCCAGTCCTTCGCGGACGGTGATGAGCAGAGCCGATAGCATAGAAGCCTTTCCGCGCAACTTTACTCTTGCGCCGTTTAGAGTTATAATTTGTTTCAGCCGCATGCTTTGATAAGTATAGGCAAACTATTAATGTTAGTATAATATAACAAAATATATTTGTCAACTCAAAGCATATTAATCAATCGTTAAATGCGAGGAGGCATGATGGCAACTCCAGCGGTCGAAGGATATTTAGAGATTATTTATATGATGGCGGCGGAGGGTCAACCGGTCATCGGGGCGCGGCTGGCAGAATCGTTGCGCGTTTCGCGGCCCACGGTTACCGCAACGCTCAAACGCATGGTGCGCGATGGCTATATCAAACTGAACGAACATAAAGAAATCACCTTGACCGCCAAAGGGCAATCCATCGCCGAGTATCTCCAACGGCGGCATCGGATTGTGGAACGATGGTTGACCGATGAATTAGGATTGGATTGGGCAAAGTCGGATGCGGAAGCACATCGGTTGGAACATGCCATGTCGGACGAAGTGGCTGAACGGCTCAATCAATATCTTGGCTCGCCCGCCACGTGTCCGCATGGGAATCCGATTCCCGGCAATGTGCGGAATGTGGCGCCCGATCCCAAAGTGTTTCCCTTGAGCAAAGCCAATGAAGGTGACCAAGTGATCGTGATACGCATCTCGGAATATGCCGAAAATGTGTCCGAATTGCTCGAATATTTGGGCAAGCGAGGCATTATGCCCAACGCTACGTTGACCATTACGGAGGTGGCGCCGCTGGATGGACTGTTGACTTTTAAGGTGGGAAACAAAACGGTCTCGCTAAGCCGCCAAGTGGCGGGTTACGTTTGGGTGAAACGCGTATGATCATGTCGCCCCGCACGCGGATTGTTTGCACCCTGGGTCCATCCTCGGATACCGATGAAATAGTTCGCGCGATGATTCGGGCGGGGATGGATGTGGCACGGCTCAATTTTTCGCACGGCGATCACAAGATGCATGCCACGCGCATTGAGCGTGTGCGCCGAATCGCGCGCGAAGAAAAGGCGAACGTGGCAATCCTTGCCGATTTGCAGGGGCCCAAGATTCGTGTGGGCGAAATCGAAAAGGGTGGGGTGCGCTTGATGCCAGGGGCAATGCTCACTCTGACACCGCGCGGGGTGTTGGGCACCGCCGAGTTGATTCATGTGAATTATCCCGGTTTAGCAGATGCGGTGTGCCCGGGCAATCGCATTTTGATGGACGATGGTTTGATCGAATTGCGCGTGGAGGCGATTCGCGGCGCCGAGGTGATTACGCGCGTGGTCAATGGCGGTGAACTCAAATCGCGCAAAGGGGTCAACTTGCCGGGGGCGCCGCTCAAAATTTCTGCGCTGACCGACCAAGATCGCGCCGATGTTCTCTTTGCGCTTGAGCAAGAGGTAGATTTCATCGCGCTATCGTTTGTGCGCCGGGTGGACGATGTGATCGAATTAAAACAATTGATTGCGTCGCAAGGCGCGCTGGTGCCGGTAATCGCCAAAATCGAAAAGCCGGAAGCGGTGCAGGAAATTGATGCGATTATGCAGGCAAGTGATGCCTTGATGGTTGCGCGTGGTGATCTGGGAGTGGAATCACAGCCCGACCAAGTTCCGATTTTTCAAAAGACAATTATTCGCAAAGCCAATGCCGTGGGCAAGCCAGTCATCACCGCAACGCAAATGCTGGAATCTATGATTCAGAATCCACGTCCCACGCGTGCGGAAGCCAGCGATGTTGCCAACGCGATTCTGGATGGCACGGATGCCGTGATGTTGTCCGGCGAGACGGCGGTGGGCAAATATCCGGTGCAAGCGGTCGAGATGATGGCGCGCATCGGTGAGACGGTGGAAGCCAGTTTGCAGTTTCAATCGTGCGCATTTAATCTGGGAGGAAACGTAACGAGCACAACGGACGCGATTGGCAATGCGACGTGCGAGATTGCGCGGCAGTTGAACGCCAAGTTGATCATCACGGCAACCTCCAGTGGTTTTACGGCACGAATGATTTCACGGCATCGCCCTCTCACGCCGATTTTTGCGGTTACGTCGAGTGAGCGGACGAGACGACAATTGGCGTTAGTATGGGGTGTGCAGGCAACGCTGGTCTCGTCGGCGGCTCACATCGAAGATTTGGTCCAAGCGAGTTTGAACGAGGCGCGGCAGCAAGGGTTGGTGCAACCGGGCGATGTGGTGGTGGTTACCGGCGGTGTCCCGTTGGGGATTGCCGGGCGCACGAATATGATTCAGGTGCGTGCGGTAGATGAAAAACTCTAGCGAGGGGCAAACGATGAAGACGCGCTACAGACCCAATCCGCGTGATTTTCTAACCAACTTGAATGCGCCGCCCCCGTACCCGCGCAAGTTGTGGGTGATTGCGCGAAATCTATGGCGGCGGGTGATCTTACGACAGAATTGTTGCGGACATCGCGGCGAGCCGGGGTGTTGAGAATCCGCGCCAGCGCGTCTCGGTGAGACGCGTTAGAAAATAATCGAGACGTTGCGTTTCAACGTCTCGATTATTTTCAAACCGGGTTGGTAGCGGGCGGCGGCATCGTAGATGGTGCGCCGCAGTAGGGACAAATGTTCCAGCGCAAACTGGTAACGCGATGACAATTATCACAGCGCCGTTTGAGGCGCGTATGACAATTGGGGCAGAAGAGAAAATCGGTGTGCACTTTTTGTTGGCACGCCGGGCAAACCAATTTTTCTTCAATGTCTTGGAGTAAGGCTTCTTCGGCTAACTCGCGTTCATATTGTTCCGCTAGCGTCTCGCGAGGACGCAACAAAAGGTACAACAAAATTCCCGGGATGTTAAAGAACACCACCATCAACACCGAGAGCAACTGGGTGAACAATTCGTGGGAGCGGGATTGGACATCGCGCCAGGTCCAGATGACCAACCCAATCCACATGGCAATTAAGTACACGCCAAAGAACGCCCCCACCAGTTGTAAGAGGGTCATGATTCCGCTGAGATCAGAAGGCATTACGTAATCTCCTTGGCAAGATCGCGACCATTATAGCAGAAAACAAACAAATGACAAGGAACTGAGATCAGGGGAGTAATTCACTTTCGGGAGGAATTTGGCTCCCGAATACCACCCGTTTAACGTCAAGTAGGCGTGACTAGTGCAACACCATGAAATAGGTGCATCCCAGACTGAGCAGGGCTGTTACAAGTCCCTTGACAGGCGGTTAAAACCACTGCAATCGCCAGCGTTCACGCTCTTTCGATTTTGGTGATAGAGACAAGTCGGCGACTCGTCCGTACTCGCTTGGGGTCTTGGTGGCTGCGACTTTTGCAATTTTCCAAAATATCTGATAGAGGATGAACATCTGGTTTGTAGTAGGCGATTGATCGCCTGTTCAGACGACGCGATGAATCGCCGTAACTACAAACCTAAATCGCGTAGGGTGCGCAAGCCACTATTAGATTATTTTGTTAAACTGCAACAGTCGCCCGATCCGACTTGGCAACAGCCCTGTCTTTGTCCGATGTCTGTTGTCTAGCCGGATGGGTTGTGGTATAATATGGGCAGCGAAGCGTTGAAGCAAACCGAGGCATCGCGTTTCTGGAACGGAGGTAATCACGTGGATTCCAATTTGATTCCCGTCACCATAGATAGCATCCGAGTCAGTTTGGTCTCGCCACATCGCATCGTCGTGTTGAAAGATGAGAACGATCGCTTTTTGCCGATTTGGATTGGACCCTTTGAAGCGGATGCGATCCGGATTGCTTTGGAAGGCAATCAAGTGGCGCGGCCCCTCACGCACGACTTGTTCAAAAACTTGCTCAAGGAAATTGGCGGCACGCCTTTGCGCATCATTGTCAACGATTTGCACAATGATACCTTCTATGCACGCATCCTTATTGAACTCAACGGTCGCTCCATCGAAATTGATTCCCGCCCCAGCGATGCCATCGCGCTGGCGGTGCGCTTCCACGTACCGATCTTTGTGGACACGACCGTGATGAAAAAAGCGGCGATTCGTCCGAGTCAGGAGACCGAAGGCGCCGAAGAAGAGGAAGAAAAACTCGACGCGTTCCGTGATTTGTTAGAAGACCTCGACCTGGATGGGTTGGGGAAGGGCAATAATCCGAAAGAAGACTGACATGATTCCCGACGCCCGGTCGGGAATTATTGTGTGATCAAACGTTGTGTCCTTTAGTGAGGTCATCTGCTTTGCCGAATAAACTAGTGCCCAACAACATTGAGGCCGAACAAGCGGTGTTGGGCGCGCTCCTCATTGACCCCGACGCCATCGTTCGTGTGGTTCCCATTCTTCACGCTCAAGATTTCTACCTCGAAAAACACGCGTGGATTTATGAAGCGATCTACACCTTGCACGAACGCCGCGAACCGATTGACTTTCTCACCGTCGTTGCCGAATTAGAGCGCGTGGGCAAACTCAATGAGGTGGGCGGACCAGCGTACATTACGTCGCTCATCAACGCTGTCCCCACGGCGATTCACGTGGAAACCTACGCGCATCTGGTCGAGCGCTTGTCCACACAACGCCGCTTGATCCATGCGGCAAGTGAGATTGCCACGTTGGCGTACGATGGCACCGATGACATTGAAAATATCATTGATCATGCGGAACGCATTGTGTTTAGCGTGGCTGAACGGCGGATGAGCCGGGACATGGTGCCGATGCGAATCGCGGTGGATCAGTTTATGGATCGCCTCGATTACGTTCAGCGTCATCAAGGCGAATTGCTGGGGATTGCCACCGGCTTTACGGATCTCGATCGGTTGCTGGGCGGCTTTCAACCGTCGGATTTAGTGATTGTGGCGGGACGCCCCGGTTCCGGCAAGACGTCGTTTGCCCTCTCGATCGCCGAAAATGCAGCCAAGAAGCAAAAAAAAGTGGCGATCTTTAGTTTGGAAATGTCTGCCGAACAATTGGTACAACGTTTGGTGGCAAGCATGGAGAAACTCGATTCGCAAAATTTGCGGCTCGGGAAAATCAGTGATGAGGATTATCCCCGGTTGATCAAAGCCACCGGCGAACTTTCCGAGATGTCTATCTTTATTGACGATAGTGCCGCGATCACGCCGATGGAAGTCCGTGCCAAGGCGCGGCGTTTGCAAGCGGAACACGGACTCGATATGATTATCATTGATTACCTGCAATTGATGACCGTGCGCGGACGGATCGAAAATCGGGTGCAAGAGATTTCGCAAATCTCACGCCAGTTGAAAGAGTTAGCACGCGAGTTGCATATCCCGGTTGTCGCGCTTTCGCAACTCTCGCGTGCGGTGGAATCGCGCGATGACCGTCGTCCCCAACTGGCTGACCTGCGCGAATCCGGCAGTATCGAACAGGATGCGGATGTGGTTATCTTTATCTTTCGCGAAAAGATCTACTATCCGACGTTGGAAAAGTGGCAAGCCAAGCATCCCAATAAACCGTACCCCGGAAACATCGCGGAAATTATTGTGGCGAAACATCGGCACGGACCGATCCGCGACATTCAACTCTTTTTTGCCGAAGACCAAGCGACCTTTCGCAATTTAGCCACCGACCCCCGAGCAACATGAAACTCTTTTCCGGTTTCCCAGACGGCAAACTTGCCGTGACGCCTCTGCCGAATCTATTCTTTAGTGAATTGTTACCTGCCATTGATGATTTGGCAGAACTCAAAGTAACGTTGCACATTTTTTGGCAGATGGCTCACAGCAAAACGGCTTTTGTGCGCGCGAGCGATCTGCGCGCCGACCGCACGTTGATGCAATCGCTCAAGCAAGTGGATCCCTCACCCGATCAAGCGCTTGAACGCGGATTGGCGTTGGCAACCGAACGCGGCACGTTGCTGAATCGCGATGAACTCTACTTTCTCAATACCGCGAAAGGACGGCGCGCGTTCGAAGAGATGCAAGCCGCCGAACCGAGCAAGCTCCACCGCGAGTCTGCGCCGGTGGAGGAACGCCCCAACATCTTTGTGTTGTACGAAAACAATATTGGTTTACTCACGCCGATCATTGCGGAAGAATTGCGCGAGGCGGAGCAACTTTATTCGGCGGAGTGGGTGGCAGATGCCATCCGAATTGCCGTCGAGCAAAACAAACGTCGTTGGGCATACGCGCGTAAGATTTTGGAACGGTGGAAGACCGAAGGGCGCGCGACCCCATCGAGAAAAAAGACGTGGTACGATGACTATGGCAAATTCGTCAAACGCTAATCCGCCTTGCCCTATCTGTGGGGGCGTCGGTTTTTTGCGCCGCGATGTCCCGTTCGATCATCCGGACTTTGGGCGCGCCGTCCCGTGCGAATGCAAATTGCGCGAGACCCAGCAAGCCACTTTGGATAGTTTGCGAAGTGCGAGCGGCTTGGTGCATTTGACCCAAATGACGTTTGCGACGTTTCGACCGGAAGGAATTGGCTTGCCGCCGGACAAGCGCAAGAATTTGCGTGATGCGTACGAGACGGCGCAACAATTTGCGCACCACCCCAACGGATGGTTGTTGTTCAAAGGAGGCTATGGTTGCGGCAAAACGCATCTGGCCGCCGCAATCGCGAATGAACGATTGGCGAATGGTGAACCGGTGTTGTTTGTGGTGGTGCCAGACTTGCTCGATCACTTGCGCGCCACGTTTGCACCCACCAGCCGCATAACCTACGATGATCGCTTTGAATCCATTCGTTCCACCCCCTTTCTCATTCTCGACGATCTGGGGTCGCAGACGACTACGGCGTGGGCACAAGAAAAACTTTTTCAATTGTTCAACTATCGTTACAACGCGCAACTACCCACCGTCGTCACCACCAATCGCGAGTTGGAGGACATTGATCCGCGCTTGCGCTCGCGTTTAGCGGATGCCACCTTTTGCAAAATCGTGACCATCCTCGCGCCCGATTATCGGCAGGGTGGGGCAGATGCAGCTGCCTCGAGCGCATCGAACTTGGCGTTCTACAACCAGATGACATTTGCCAGTTTTGATTTACGCGACGGCGAATTGGTCGGCGATGAACGCGGTAATTTACGCCGGGTCTTGAACACGGCAAAACATTACGCCGAAAATCCTCAAGGGTTTATTGTGTTTACCGGCGATTACGGGTGTGGCAAGACGCACCTCGCCGCTGCGATTGCCAATGCCGTCGCCACGCGCGGCATCTCGGTGATGTTTGTGGTGGTGCCGGATTTGTTGGATCATTTGCGCGCGGCCTTCGCGCCCAACAGCACCACCTCTTACGATCAGCGATTTGAGGAGGCACGCAACGCGCCGTTTTTGGTGTTGGATGATCTGGGGACGGAGAACGCCACGCCGTGGGCGCGCGAGAAATTGTACCAAATCATTGATCATCGTTACGTGGCACATCTGCCCACCGTGATCACGGCACACAAAGAAGCCCAGATCGAGCCGCGCATCCAGTCGCGCATTTTTGATCTGGCACGTAGTTCGGTCAATGAAATTCTCGCGCCGAGTTATCGTACGACGTATCGCCGGGCGCAGACCAAAACCGAGCCCCCGGTCCGACGATCGCGTACCGGTCAGCGCTCCTAATGTTGACACTGCCTTCACTTTGGTCTCCCTTGGGCTTTATGGTATAATCCGCTTGCTCTGATCCGCAGGATGCCATCGCGTTCCTGCATTCTAGTTTTGTGAGGAGATTCAAATCGAATGCAATTGAAACATTGGGGGGTGCGTCTGTTGTTGGGCGCGGTACTGTTTGGCGGTGCACTCGGTTGCCAAATCACCGATCGTTTGGTTGCCCAACTTCAACCCACGCCAACTTTTACCCGAACGCCACGTCCTACGTTTACCCCGGTGCCATCCCCAACCTTTACTCAGATTCCTCCCTCGCCGACGGTTCCGCCACCGACTGCCACACGCACTGCCACCGCACGCCCGGCACCCACGCGAACACCTACAAGACCGCCGGCACCCACCGCAGTCCCGCCACCCACCGTGCCGCCCCCGCCTCAATTTGAGTACGCCGCCACGAATATCAATTGCACACACGCAGGCAATCAATATATCAAAGGGCGTGTCTATGCTAGTCAAAGCCCCGATGCGGGTGGAGTGGCTGGCATTCGGGTTGGCTTGGGTGATGCGACCGGCACCAATCCATGGGTTACCATTCGGAGCGAGGACGATGGGTTTTACACCTTTACCTTGTCCACGCCCGGTCAACCTGCTAATGCGGGTACCTATTACGTCTGGTTGATGGATGGGACGGGCAAGCGCATCTCGGACATTGGTGGACCGATCAGAATGAACCCGGTGGGACCGGATGCTCCCGGCACTTGCTGGGCAGGTGTGGTTGATTTTTATCATCGCTAGGAGACGGATGGGAGGGCTCAACGATGAGTACTCC
Organism: Anaerolineae bacterium; assembly: GCA_034433515.1. Taxonomy (GTDB): domain Bacteria; phylum Chloroflexota; class Anaerolineae; order UBA4142; family UBA4142; genus DAOTXS01. Next base: position 111,695 of record DAOUAL010000102.1, read on the forward strand.
GCAAAAACATCATCCCTTGGTTCAACTGGCACGCGAGGCAATCGAAACGTACGTGCGACGGCACCAGCGAATCCAACCGCCAGCCGAGTTAACGCCGGAGATGCAAGCGCGCGCCGGCGCGTTCGTCTCGCTTCATCGGTTGGATGGCGAACTGCGTGGCTGTATCGGTACGATTGAACCGGTGCGCGAGAATCTCGCCGAAGAAATCATCGAGAATGCGATCAGCGCGGCAACCCGCGATCCCCGTTTTCCCCCGGTGCGTGCCGATGAACTGGGGATGCTCGATATTTCGGTGGATGTGCTGACCGCGCCAGAACCCATTACTTCGATTCATGATCAAGACCCCAAGATTCATGGCTTGATTGTGCAATCGTTGCGCGATCCATGGAAGCGCGGGTTGCTCCTGCCCGATTTGGAAGACATTGATACCGCCGAAAAACAACTCTACTATACGCGCGTTTACAAAGCTCACATCACCGATCCCAATGAACCAGTCCAGTTGTATCGTTTTACGGTCAAACGCTATCATTGAGTTGTAAAGTGTTTTTTGAAATTGGCACGGGCTGTTAGAAACCGTGCATCGGCTGGTAGAGACGAGTCGGCGAGTCATCTGTTGTATTATTGAGCAATCTGAACGGCTCTTTTGGGCGGAGGGTAGATCATTGAAACGGCATGATCTGATGCGATGGTTAGCAACGGGTGGCATTTTCTGGTTTATCGTTCTAGGTTGTCGAACCACCGATTTGATCGCGCGTGCCAATCCCACACCAACATTCACTCTAGTTCCCACGCGTACCACCGTGCGCCCTACCTTTACATCGGTGCCCCCGACGCTCACTTCATCGCCCACGCTCGTTCCAACGATTGTCCCACCCACCCGTACGCCTACGGTGCGCCCCACCACGCGTGTGCCAGCGCCGGTAAGGACAGCGACGCCCGCGCCGCCGCCTCCCACCCCCGATCCGTACGCCGGGTGGTATTACAAACCGGTGAACAAGGGGTGTGTCACTGCGCCCAATACCCGCATCGAAGGGGCGGTGTACGAGAATGGGGTGCTCAAGAATGGAGTTCGCGTGCGTGTGTCGCATATGGAAGGCGGCGAACCCTCGATCAATGATTCGATCACCGGGATGGACCCCACCGATCACAAACACGTGGCACCGGAATGGGCAGGCAGATACCGGCTGGCTCTCTACGAAGGTCAGCAAAATGCTGGCAATTGGTGGGTGTTTATTGTGGACGAGAATGGAAATCAGTTATCGCCCGGCGTGTTGGTTACGACGCAGGATGGGGGCGGTTGTAACACGGCAACGATTGACTTTCGACATTAAAGAAAAAAATCTGCGGTATGACCGCAGATTTTTTTGTGCTTTAGGAATGCACGTCATGTGCTAACACCAGCGCGCCTTCGATAACGATGCGCCGGAAAACTTGAGCGTACTGGACGCCGATGGATTTGCCATAATCGCGCGCGGTGTTTTGAATGAATGATCGCGCGGCATCATCCCACACGGTCGTCTGACTGCGATGTTGGGCAAGCACGCGCAATTGAGTCTCCAGCGTGTTGCTCACATCTACAAAATAGTTTGGTGTGTCCGCGTTGAACAGCCACAATTCCGGGATTGCCCACGCTTGAATCCCTTGCGCGCGTAGTTCGGGATAGAACAGCGGCATCTTGGCGGCGAGACGCGCATCCAGCGCGACTTGGCCTGCCGCCAAATGATCGGGATGGAGTTCGTAACGTTTCCATGGATCAAAGGTGAGTAGTAATTCTGGCTGGTGTTTACGGTACAACGTGGCGAGGTCACGGCGCAAGTCGGCGTTGGGTTCTAGTTCGCCATCGCGATAGCCCAGAAAGATCACTTGGGCAATCCCCAGACTAGAGGCGGCTTGTTCCTGCTCGCTCCGTCGTTGCGCGGCGAGTTGGCGCGGATCGGCGTCTGGATCATAACTTCCCTTGTCGCCATCGGTGCAGATCACCGAGATGATCTCTGCCCCCTCGTTGGCGAGTTTGGCAATTGTGGCGCCGGCGTACCATTCCAAATCATCGGGATGGGCGCCTACCCCCATCACTCGTTTGCCCATAGATGCTCCTTTTCAAAATTGGCAAAAGGGTTATTTTTCTTTTCTCCCACAGTGTGATATAATGTGTGCAAATACGCCATCTTGGCTGCAATCCATAGAGGTTCGATGAAGATTCGTACGCGCATTGCTGAATGGTTTCTGTTTGCGCTCATCTTCATAGTCCTGCAAGGTTGTCAGAGTGCTCCGAACACTCGTCTCGATATTGTTCCACCTGTTCGCCCCGAACCTTCGCCTACCGTCGAAGCGCCCTCTCCCATTCCCCCCGTGATTCCGACCGGCACACCCACTCCCACGCGGGTTGTGCCAGCCACGCCAGAGAAGGAACGGGAATCACTGCGCGACCGGATCATCGTGGTCTCTTCGTTTAATGTCGTTGCTTCTGTCCCCACCGTTGCGCCCACGCTATCCCCCACGAGCATAGCGCGGCCCGCTCGTCCTTTCACCGATGCGGAACTTTATCTCCACATACCGCCACACCTCAATACCCAACAGCCAGTCCGGGTCTTGCTCGTGTTGCATGGGATGGGGGGGCAAGGTGCATCTTTTGCCCAATCTCTACTCAACGAAGCCGATCAAAATAATTGGCTGGTCGTTGCCCCCACATTTTCCTATCACGATTATATGGATTTGAAGCAATTGGTCGAAGATGATCTCAGTCTCACCAGCAAATTATCGGACACGCTCGATGTCTTGCCCAAGAAACTCAATTTGAAACTTCGTTCCCGTGCCTTAGTGTACGGTTTTTCGCGTGGCGCGCAACTGGGCCATCGGTTTGCAATGATGTATCCAGAACGGGTAAGCAGTGTAGTAGCGATCTCAGCGGGGGCGTATACGCTTCCCCTTGAAACGAGAAACGCTGACCGAGGACCCCAGCGGTTGCCCTTCCCCTTTGGGGTAGGCGATTTGGACAAGTTGGCAGGGCGCCCGTTCAATTGGTCGAGTTTTCGCCAAGTGTCGTTCTGGATTGGCGTCGGCGATAAAGATAATTGTTCCACTGATGTTCCGCGCGCCTTTGATCCTTACGTTGGCGAGAATCGGGTTGAGCGCGCGCGCAACTTTGAACAGGTGTTACGTGCACAAGGCGTCCCCGTCCGTTTGGTGATCTTTCCGAACGCAGGACACGAAATCACTGCCGAGATGCGCAAAGGGGCGGTGCAATTCTTGCGCGAGCGTGATAACGCCAGCAGTTTTAGCGACTAAGCGATGCGCGTGCTGCTCCTCCTATATCTGGTTGGTACTTGGCTTTTGAGTTGTTCCGCCATTCAGCCAACCCCGCTACCTTCTGTCGAGTCTTTTTCAACACTGCTTCCAACCCTCACTAACACTCTCACGCCCACGAGGGTTGCACCCAGCGCGGCTTTTGTTATTTCCTCACCCACAGCGACTAATCCTCCACGTCCCGCGCCATCATCCACACCAACGATTGTCGCGCGCACAGCAACCCCCTGGCCACAACCGCAAGGGCGCGGCTCGTGCGAAGAAAAGAAATTTCGGAGCGCGGCGCTCAATCAAGAAATGCCGTTCTATCTCTATTTGCCACCCGGTTATTCTAGCGCGCAAGCCCAGCGACGCTATCCAGTGCTGTATCTGCTCTCTGGTTTGGGTGCCCAACACAAGGAATGGTACAACTTTAACCTCTGCGGCGTGATGGACGATCTGATCGCCAACAACAAAGCCAAGCCGATGATTGTGGTGATGCCCTCTGGCAACGATAACCCAGCGGGCGGTGTGGGTTCATATTGGTTCAATCACGCCCCACCGCCGGTGAGCGATGGAAAACGCTGGGGCGATTATATCTGGCAAGACCTAGTAACTTTTATTGACAAGAATTATCGGACGATTCCTGCTCGTGAGAACCGGGCGATTGGCGGACTCTCCGCCGGCGGGCAAGCGGCATTGATGCACGGCTTGACGCATCCGGAAATTTTTAGTATCGTAGGCGCGCACAGTCCGTCGTTTCGCCATGCCGATGGAGTCATTCCCTACTTTGGCGATCAAAATTATTACAATCAATATGATCCGGTCTGGCTCGTGCAAAATACCCAGACCTGGCGCCAACTCACTCTTTGGATTGACGTAGGCGATCATGACGATCAATGGGGCACGGCAATTCTCGCCTATCACGATTTGCTCGTCAAATTGGGTGTCCCACACGAGTTCCATCTCTTTTACGGTTTCCACGACCCACCCTATTGGGCAGTTCATACGCCGGATTATCTTCAATGGTACGCATCCAAACTCACCGGGCAATGAAAAGCATTTTCGTTTTCGTTGCGATTGGATTGATGTTCAGTGCAGGATGTGTGATCAATGTTCGCACGTCCGTGCCCACTGCTGTTCCTACCCAAGCATCGCAAGTTGTTCTCGTCTCGTCGGTGAGTCCAACCCGCGTACCCACGGCGACATTCACACCGACCTTTACGCCAACGCAGACGCGCACACCTACCGCTACCTTTACGCCAACGTTGACGCGGACGCCTACCAACACGCCGCGCCCGACTGGCAAGATCACCAAGATTGACACCAAATTCAAAAGCACGTTGCTGAATCAAGAGCGCCGCATCATCATCTACTTGCCGCCGGGTTACAACGATTCACCGCAACGGCGTTATCCTGTGCTGTATCTCTTGCATGGTTATGGTGGATGCAACGACAAGATTACCGAGTGGGAAGCATGGGGCTTGAAAGATCAAGCCGAAGCGATGATCGTCAGCGGCAAGATTCAACCAATGATCATCGTTCAGCCGGACGGTTTTATGGATGATTGTCAGCCATCCTATTTCTTCAATCATCAACCCGGGATGACCGATGGCAAACCCTGGGGCGATTACATTTGGGGCGAAGTGGTCAACTATACTGACAAAAACTATCGAACGCTCGCACGCCGAGAGAGCCGCGCCATCGGTGGATTTTCGTTGGGGGGCCAAGGCGCGCTCTCGCTCGCGTTCCTGCATGCCGATGTGTTTGCGGCTGTCGGCGCACACAGCCCCTCGTTTCGTGGGGCGGATGGTTCAATCCCGGTGATCAACGATTGGAACTGGTTCAATCAATTCGATCCCATCTGGATCGTACAAAACAAAAGTATTTCACGGGAATTGAAAATCTGGATTGATGTCGGTGCAGACGACGACAAGGTACGTCATTGCGGGCCAGGTTCTGATCGTTGTGTAGAAGCGTTTCATGCGCTCCTCCTCGCCAAAAACATTCCCCACGATTGGCACGGCGATTGGCTCGGTCGCCACGAAGGTCCCACGTATTGGGGTCCCCACATTCCCGATTACTTGGCATGGTATGCCGCTCAACTCGCAGGGCAGTGATGCGCATCTCTATAATTCTGAGGCAATCCATATCGGTTGGGCTGTTGGCAATCTTTGTCATCGGTTGTGTCACCTCGCCCGCTTCACTTGCCGATGTTTCTGATGTGCCCCCTCTTGCCACCTCAACGCCCATTCCTCTCTCTTCGTGTAACATTGTTGATCGCCTCGCGCCCGACCGCCCTACCATCCCGCGTCCAGCTTTAATTCCGATTCCACCATTGATCCCGATTCCCGCGCTTGCCCAAGTCCGCAGTGATCTCGTCGAGTTGCGCTTTTACAGCCGATTGCTGGGGAAAGAAATGCCCGCGCTCGTTTATCTTCCGCCCGGTTACGATGAATCGTCGCAACGGTATTCGGTCTTGTATCTGCTCAGCGGATTTGCCGGCGATTATCGCGAATGGGCAACCTATGGTTTGTGCGAGATTTTGGATGCGTTGATTCGGGGTGGCGCCGTTCAACCGATGATGGTCGTGATGCCGGAAGGTGAACGATCGTGGTGGTTCAATCATGCGCCGGTAGCCGGCAGCGACGGCAAACCGTACGGCGATTATGTGTGGCGCGATGTTGTTGGTTTTACGGATGCAACGTTTCGCACCTTGCCACGCCGGGAAAGCCGCGCGATTGGCGGGCTTTCGGCAGGGGGGCAAAGCGCGTTGATGCTGGCGCTCACTCAGCCGGAAATTTTCAGCATCGTGGGGGCGCACAGTCCATCGTTGCGCGGCGCCGATGGTTCGATTCCCTATTTTGGGGATCCAGAATATTTCAAGCAGTACGATCCCATCTGGCTATTTCGGAACATGGATACGTGGCGACGCCTTTCGATCTGGCTCGACATGGGGCGCGAGGATACGCAATGGGGCGATTCGATCCGCGAATTGCATCGCTTGATGGACGCGCTGGGTATCCCTCACGAATTCCAAGACACCTTCCCCGGCAAACACGAGAGTGATTATTGGAGCGCGCGTTTGAGTGATTACCTCAGGTGGTACTCCACCCAACTTGCCGGCGAATAACCCTCTGGACGTTTCCCCCTCTTGTCAGCGATTCTTGATTGTGCGATAATCCGCGCACTTGAGCGGCACCCTTCCCTCAAGGAATCCCTATGCAAACCTTGATTCCAGACACCAATCATTTTAATCTCAAAAATGGTACGCAGCTTGCCGGTCCCACCAAGGCAATGCGCAACGTTTTTTCGAGGAGTGGGTTATCAAAGATAATAGAATCTTTCGCCGAGGTGGAGGCGGCGATTCATAGTTTCTCTAGAAAGGAATCTTGAGGCGACGATGACATTGGCATGGCACTTGTTTTACGTATTCATTCGCTTCCTTGCCTTGTTGGCGCAATGGCTTCCGCTGGCATGGGCGTATGCGCTTGCCGGTTTTGTGTTTAGTGTAGGGTATCGTTTATGGCCCGAAAAACGGCGCGATACCCAGCACAATGTTTCGCGCATTTTGGGCGAACCTGTCGAGAGTCCCACCGTGCAACAACTCGCCCACGAGGTCTGGCGCAACTTTGGCAAATACTTTGTCGAGTTTTTGCGCATGCCCAAGATGACGCGCGCGGATTTTGATCGGCTGGTGTCTTTGCAGGGCGAAGAGAATCTAGTGCGCGCCCTCCATCATCCGCGCGGCGCGATTTTTGTCCAAGCCCACTTTGGCAATATGGATATGTCGGGCGCGATTCTGTTTCGTTACAATCGCACTGTCGTGGTCGCCGCCGATGATCTCAAACCCCCCGCCTTGATGGATTGGGTCAAACGCGCGCGTGCCAAATGGCGTTTGGAACTCGTCCCTAATCGCGGTTCCATGCCCCTCTTTCAACGCGTGTTAGAGCAAGGCGGCTTGGTCGGTTTGGTCGTAGATGTGGGCGTACGCAAAAAAGGCATCGGCGTGAAATTCTTTGGGGAGGACAGTATGTTCCCCGCGGGTCCCGCGGTGCTTGCCAAACGCACCGGCGCGGTGATCGTCCCTTCGTGTGCGTATTGTACGCCGGAGCGCCATTTTGTGGTGGTCGTAGATGAACCGATTGTCTTTCAGGATACCGGCGATGAAGCCGGCGATTTGCAGAGAACGACGCAACAAATGGTCAATCGTTTGGAAAGATTTATCGCCGCTCATCCCGATCAGTGGTACATTTTTCGTCCCGTCTGGCATTCGGGGCAATCATTCAGTTTATGATAGGGAACCGATGAACGAGTCTCTTGCAGAAATTATTGCCCGTTGGTCGCGGGTGGGTCGTAGCGGGTTGCTCCCGGCAATGATCGAGGCGCAAGAAAAACTGGGTTGGCTCTCCGAAGAAACGTTGACGCAAATTGCGACCGGTTTGAACGTGCCGCTCGCCGAAGTGTACGGGGTTGCTGATTTTTACGCGCATTTGTACACGCACCCGGTTGGCAAAATTATTGTGCGGGTGTGCGACGATGTGCCGTGTTATCTGGCGGGGAGTGAAAAGATCATTGCGACGTTAGAACAGCGGCTCAAGATTCGCGTGGGCGAGACGACGCCCGATGGCAAATTCACACTCGAAATTGTGCCGTGTCTGGGGCACTGCGATCACGCGCCGGTGGTGATGATGGGCAAACACGTGTATGAGAATGTAACGGACGCGGATTTAGCAAGTCTAATCTTTGAGCATGAAAAAGTAGGCAGGCAAGAGGGTTGATTGCCTACAGCCCATTGCTTTCTGAGGTTTTGATGGAAACCAAACTCGTAACTTTGAACCTCGGCGTTATTGATCCCACCAGCATTGATGCTTACATCGCGCGCGGCGGATTCCAGGCATTGGAAAAAATTGTGCGTGCTGGACAAGTCAACGAGATCGTGGACACGCTCAAAGCGTCTGGGTTGATCGGTCGCGGCGGCGCGGCGTTCCCAACCGGGCTCAAACGCGAACTGGTGATCAAAGCGGAACCGTTGCATGCATGGCCCGCGCCAGCCACCGTACCTGAACCGTACCGCCTTTCCTCCGCCTTTGTGGTGTGCAATGCGGACGAATCGGAAACCGGGACGTTCAAAGATCGTTTGTTGCTGGAAGGCGATCCGTTTCGCATCATCGAAGGGATGGCGATCACGGCGTTTATCACGTGTAGCACTGTCGGTTTTATTTATGTGCGGGGTGAGTACGGGCTGGCATACGCACGAATGGCACGCGCCATCGAATTGGCGCGCGCGCGCGGATTCTTGGGCAAGCCAATTTTCCGCGATGATTTTGAATTCGATATCGAACTCCGGCGTGGGGCAGGCGCGTACATTTGCGGCGAAGAGACCGCGCTCTTTGAATCCATCGAAGGCAAACGGGGTGAGCCGCGTGTCAAGCCGCCCTTTCCTACCGATAAAGGTTTGTTTCAACGTCCGACGGTCATTAACAACGTTGAAACATTTGCGAACATTCCATTTATCGCGCTGGAAGGCGCGGAGGCGTACCGCAAATTCGGGACGGCAAAATCGCCGGGGACGCGCATTGTTTGCGTGAGCGGGCACGTGAACAAACCCGGTGCGTACGAAATTGAAATGGGTGTGTCGTTGCGCGACGTGATCGAAAAACTTGCCGGCGGACTGCGCCCCGGTCGAAAACTGCAAGCCGTGCTCATCGGCGGGGCAGCGGGCGCGTTTCTGCGCCCAGACGAAATTGATGTCCCGCTCGATTTTCAATCGCTTGCCTCGGTGGGTGCCACCTTTGGTTCGGGCGCAATTATGGTGCTGGACGATACGGCGAATCTGCGCGGCGTGTTGTATCGGATTGCACGATTTTTCAAAGACGAATCGTGCGGTAAATGTTTGCCGTGTCAACTGGGAACGCAAAGACAATTTGAGATCATCGCGCGGATGGGGCAGGCACAACCGGTGGCGCCTATACTGCGCGAACTGGGCGCCACAATGCGCGACGCTTCGATTTGTGGGTTGGGACAGACGGCATCCAGCGCGATTGTGAGCGCATTGGATAAAAATCTGATTTAACGGCAAAGATATTTTTGGTGAAAAAATGGATTCACGAATGAGCCACGTTACGCTAACGATAGATGGGCAATCCATCACCGTGCCGCAAGGCACGACCCTCTTGCAAGCAGCAAAGTTGGATAAAACAATTCCAACGATTTGCTATCACGAACATTTCACACCACCCTCGCTTTGCCGACTGTGCGTGGTCGAAGTAGAAAAATCGCGCGTGCTAGTGCAAGCGTGTTCGCGTGAATGTGAAAATGGAATGGTGGTGCAAACGAATTCGCCGCGCGTGCGCGCCGCGCGCAAAATGATTCTCGAACTCTTGAACAGCGCAGTGGATTTGAGCGATGCGCCGGACATTCAAGCGATGATACGCGAGTACGGTGCGGATGCGGCGCGCTTTGGCGAAGCGAAATGCCGCGCACATCCGTTGAAAGACGATAACCCTTTTTACATCCGCGATTACTCGAAATGTGTGATGTGCTGGCGCTGTGTCCAAGCGTGCGGCGAAGATGTGCAATGGACCTTTGCGCTTACCAAAGCCGGGCGTGGATTCGATGTGCGCATTGCGACGTTTTTCGACAAACCGATTCCGGAAACGACGTGTGTCTATTGTGGCAATTGTGTGCAAGCGTGCCCGACCGGCGCGCTCAAAGCGAAGCGCGAATTTTGGATAAAAGCCGGGCGTGATGTAAGCGAGTTGGTGTGGCATTCGCGCTTGGACAAGCGACGAAAGATGAAGGACGGATAACGTATGTCAGATAGAACAGTGTCCACCACCTGCCCCTTTTGCGGGGTAGGGTGTCGGCTCGATCTGCATATCAAAGGTGATCAAATTCTCGCGGCGACAACACCATACAATCACGTGGTCAGTCGTGGCAATCTGTGCGTCAAGGGTCGCTTTGGCTGGGATTTCATTTATCATCCCGACCGCGTGTTGAAACCATTGATGCGCAAGACGCCCCAACACGCCGGACAGCGTACGCCAGCCCAGCGCGACGATTGGCGCGAGGCAACCTGGGATGAAGCGCTGGAACTCGTAACCGATCGTTTTGCCGCCACGGTGAAACAACACGGGGCAGACGCCACCGCGGTGTTTTGTTGTGCCAAAGCCACGAACGAAGACAATTTCGTTTTGCAAAAAATGTTTCGCGCGGTCATTGGCACGAACAACATTGATCACTGCACACGGTTGTGCCATGCGGGGAGCGTCGTCGCATTGCAACTCGCGCTCGGTTCCTCGGCGATGAGCAACACGGCAAGCGAAATTTATCAAACCAAGGTTGCACTCATCACCGGCTCGAACACCGCTGAGACACATCCGATCATTGCGTTGCAAATGAAAGATGCAGTCAAACATCACGGCGTTCAACTCATTGTCGCCGATCCGCGCCGTGTTGAGATGGTCAACTTTGCCGCACTGTGGCTCAACCAAAAACCGGGAACGGACGTGCCGCTTTTCTCGGCGATGGCAAATGTGATTCTCGCCGAAAAACTTTATAACGAATCATTCATCCGCGAACGCACCGAAAACTTTGAGGTGTTTGCCAAAGCGATGCAAGATTTTACACCCGAGTACGCTGAACGCATTACCGGTGTCCCGCGCGATGATATTGTGCGCGCGGCGCGAATGTATGCTACGGCAAAACGCGCGATGATTTTTTGGGCGCTCGGTATTCCAGAACACACGCACGGTACGGAAAATGCAATGTCGCTCATTCATCTCGCGTTGCTCACCGGCCACATCGGCAAGCCGGGCACCGGGCTGAATCCGTTGCGCGGACAAAACAATGTGCAAGGTGCGTCGGATGCCGGCGCGATGCCCTGGGATTATCCCGGTTATCAAAAAGTGGACGATCCTCAAGCTATCGAAAAATTTCGCGCGGCGTGGGGCAACGTGCCCCCCGCCCAACGCGGCTTGACAACCACCGAAATCGCCAACGGCTGGGCAACCGGTACGATCAAGGCGATGTACATCATGGGTGAGAATCCCTTGATGAGCGAACCGAATTTGCGGCACGCGCAACACGCCATCGAAAATTTGGAATTTCTGGTGTGCCAGGATTTATTCATCAACGAAACCGGTCGCTATGCCGATGTGATCTTGCCGGGCGCGAGTTGGGTAGAGAAAGATGGCACGTTTACCAACACCGATCGCCGCGTACAACGTGTGCGGAAGGTGTGTGAGCCGTTCGGCGAGGCGCGTGCGGATTGGCAAATCGTGTGCGAGATTGCGCGGCGACTCGAAAAAAAGTTGGGACGCACAAAATCGGCGGGATGGGATTATGCACATCCCTCCGAAATCTTGGCAGAGATGGGACGGCTTGTCCCGGCGTACGCCGGCATCACGTACGATCGTTTGGAAGACGCTGGCTTGCAATGGCCCGTCCCCACGCGCGATCATCCCGGCACACCCTATCTTTTTGAAAAAGAATTTCCACGTGGCAAAGCCAAATTCCACGCGCTCGTGTACGAACCAAGCAAGGAACAACCCGATGATGAATATCCGTTCATCCTCACGACCGGGCGTGTGTTGTATCATTGGCACGGCGGCACCCAAACGCGTCACTCGATTCTCGATTTTGCACAACCCGAAGCGTTGGTGGAAATCAATCCGGCGGACGCGCCGTTGATTCCATGCCACGATGGTGACCCGGTGCGCGTGTCGTCGCGGCGGGGTTCGATTGTGTTGCGCGCCAAAGTAACCGATAAAGCATCGCGTGGGGTTGTCTTTATTCCCTTTCACTTTGCCGAAGCGGCGGCAAATAGGCTGACGATTGATGCGGTTGATCCGCAAGCGAAAATTCCGGAATACAAAATCTGTGCAGTCAAAATCGAACCGGCGACGCTCGCAGAGTTGGAGCAGGTTTTGCAGGCGGCGTAGGAATGTGCTATAAATGAGACCGTGAGCCAAATTGATCTCTCCATCGTCATTGTCAGTTATAACGTCCGCGATCTACTCCAGCGATGCCTGGAATCGTTGCGTTCCGAGATTCTGAACCTTGAAACATTTGTCGTGGACAACGCCTCGTCCGATGACAGCGTGGCGATGGTGCGCGAAAAGTTCCCCGCCGTCCATTTGATTGCGAACGCCGAGAATCGTGGTTTTGCCGCTGCGAATAATCAAGCGTTTCCACTGACGCGCGGTCGTTACGTGATGATGTTGAACCCGGACACAGAAGTGCACCCCGGCGCGCTCGATCTCCTCGTCCGATTTATGGACACGCATCCGCGTGCCGGTGCCTGTGGCGGCAAACTGGTTTACGGCGATGGTTCACTTCAACACTCTGCCTTTGCTTTCCCCACGCTCGCCCAAATCTTGCTCGATTTTTTCCCACTCAACTGGCGCTTAACCAACTCCCGGCTCAACGGTCGTTATCCGATGGCGTGGTATGCGCGCGGCGAACCGTTTCAAGTGGATCATCCCCTGGGCGCGGATTTTCTGGTGCGCCGCGAAACGGCAGAGCAGGTGGGCTGGCTCGACGATCAGTTTTTTATCTATTGCGAAGAGATTGATTGGGCGATGCGCATCAAACGCGCGGGCTGGGAAATTTGGTGTGTGCCACAAGCCGTGATTGTTCATCACGAAGCGCAATCCACCCGGCAATTCCGTGAGGCGATGTTTGTCGAGTTGTGGCGCGCGCGCTGGCGCTTGTTCAACAAACATTATTCCCCTTGGTTTCGTTGGGTGGCAAAACAAATCGTGCGGCTGGGTTTGTGGAACGAAGCGCGTAAAGCGCGCGCCCATTCGGTTACCCAAGACGAACTGACGCGCCGGCTTGACGCGTATCGTCAGGTGTTGGATAATGTGATGTGGGGTTAGAGCGATGTCAAAGAAACAGGTCACGCGCACATCACGCAACAGCAAATATGCCATTCCGGCGATTACACCGATTGGCAGTGATGCGCCGGTGAGCGAGACCCTGCCCAAAGCCGTTCGCCGCATCGCGCGGAAATTGCGTCCTCAGAAAATTATCCTCTTTGGTTCATATGCTTACGGCAATCCCACGCCCGATAGCGACGTGGATTTGCTGGTGGTGATGAAGACAAAGGCATCACGCAAAGATCGGTATCTTGCTGTGTCACGAATTTTACGCCCGCGTCCGTTTGCGGTGGATATTCTGGTCAAGACACCACAAGAAATAAGAACGGCGATCAAGAACGGCGATTTTTTTATTGAGGAAATTTATACACAAGGCAAGGTGCTGTATGCCCAACGCTAACGATCCTTCGATGTGGATCGCGCTTGCGGAAGAGGATTATAATGCTGCGCGCTCTGCACTGCGACGACATTCGCCCTGGGTACACATTGCGTGTTTTCATGCGCAACAAACTGCCGAAAAATATCTCAAAGCAATTTTGGCAGCCCGGGGCAAAATTTTTCCTAAAACTCACGATCTTTTGGAATTGTGCGATTTGTGTGAGCAAGCCGGCGTGATCGTGTCAGTGCCCATTGATGACCTAGACGTGCTTTCCGACCACGCTGTACAGACACGGTATCCTGATTCTGCCCCTACGCTTGAAGAGGCACGTGAGGCAATCGCGACTGCCCAAGCCGTTCGCAAATTCGCGCGCAAGTTTTTGAATGTGAGATGATGGAAAACCGAGTAACGCTCTCTGTCATCGCCCTCACTCGCAACGAAGAAAAACATATCCGCGATTGTCTGATCTCGGTGTGTGATTTTGCGGATGAACTGATTGTGCTCGATTCACACAGCACGGATCGCACAATTGAATTGGCACGTCAAATCGGCGCGCGCGTCGAACGGCGTGCGTTTGATAATTATCCCAATCAACGTAATCATGCGATTGAACTGGCGCGCGGCGAGTGGATTTTTTTCATTGATGCGGATGAACGTGCTACGCCGGCAGTGGGCCAGGAAATTCAATCTGCCATTCGTAATTTGCACTTAGTTGGTTTTTGGATTCCGCGCCGTAACATTATCTTTGGCAAAGAGATTCGGTTTACCGGTTGGTCGCCGGATTATCAACCGCGTGTGCTGAAGAGAGGTTTTGCGCATTTCGATCCGGCGCGCGAGGTGCATGAACTTGTTGTGTGGGATGGCCCAGCCGGCTATCTGCGCGAACCGCTCATTCATTACAACTATGAAACGCTCGCCCAGTTTCACGCCAAGCAAATCAAGTACACGCGGTATGAAGCGCAGGTGTGGTTCGGGGAGGGTAAGCGTGCGCGGTGGCGTGGCGCGCTGGGTCAGCCCGTGCGCGAATTTTTTCGGCGTTACATCGCCTTGCAAGGATGGCGCGATGGCGGACACGGATTGTTATTGAGTGTGCTGATGGCGTACTATGCGTTCGTTCGTTGGAAAATGTTGCGCGAGTTGAATACACGCGTGTAAAGCAAACCGCCCATCCAAGAATCGGTGGGCGGTTATTTTTTTGCTTCAATCGGAATGGGGGTCAACTCTTCTTGCGTTTCGGTCGGCTCAACCAAGAGCCACACTTGCGCCGGGTCGGTCTTGCGGCGCAAGCGCACCGGTTTGACTTCGATCATATCGAATTCATCGCCGATTCGCGCACGGGTGGTTACATCAATAAACACGCCGCGTTCCGGCTTGAGTGCGATTCGTTCTGCCATTCCCACGATCTCACCCACAATCGTGTACTCGGCGCGTGATGGATCGCCCATTTTGCCGGCAATGACCTTCCCGGTCGCAATCCCCATCCCCACGCGAATCGTCAACTCTTTGGGTTGACGACGATTGAATTCGGCTAGGTCGTGTTTGATATCAATCGCGGCGCGGACGGCGGTGCGCGCGTGATCGGGTTGATCGGCAAGCAAATTCCATGCGGCGAGGAGAGCACTGCCGGTATGCTTGACGATGGCGCCTTCGTGTTCAAAAACGACACGCACCATCAATGCCACATAATCATTGAGCAATCGAATGGTGGCTTGCGGGGTGAGCGATGAAGACAAGGGTTCGAGTTCGCTCAGATCAATAGCGAGGACCGAAACTTCACGCCACACGCCATCCAGGGGCAGAGTATCGCGCGCAAATTTTTCGGCGGTCAAGGCAACCGCTTCGGGCGCCAAATAACGTTGCAATAAACGCGTGATGCTAGCGCGATTGCGTTCTTCGGACAAGTAGCGATACACCATCGTACCGATGAGCATCACTCCGAGCGCGAGCACCGGGTAAATCGGTTGCACAATGATTAACTGGTTAAACTCGCCTAAGGCATAACCCAGATACAACAAAAAGTAAATGATGGTCAACCCGATTGCTGAAAGTACGCGAACGTGTGGAAGAGTGGCGCCGGCGAGCAAGGCGAGCAAGAAAATCATGACAATTTGCGTCAAACGTTCTTGAGGGGCTGGGATGCGATTGGTCAAGAGCGTTTCGATCAAATCGGCATGAATCAGAGTGGCACTGGTATCTGCGCCGAATGAGATCGGCGTCTCGAATTGGCGCGTCAGGGTTGGATCGGTTACCCCGGCGAGTACAATTTTGTCGCGCAACGATTCAAGATTTACCGTGCCGCGTAAAACATCAACGGCTGAAATTGTTTTGCGGGCAGACGTGCCGAAGAAATTCAAGACCAATTGTCCGCGGCTATCCACAGGCAATCGTTGCACGTCCAAGGGAGTTGCCGATTGATGGAGGTACGCTTGGGCGGCGGCAAGCCCCAAGGCGGGATGCTGCGTTTCATTCGATTCGATCCAGAGCGGCAAGCGTCTAACCACACCATCGTCATCGGGGATGATGAGCGTGTGCCCCAAACGAGTGTTGAGGGTTTCCAGCGTCGGCGTGGGGGTGAGGGCAAGATGAAAACGTGGAATCTTTGGGAGTGGGGTGCGTGTTACTTCGATACCAATAATGGGTTGGATCACGTTCGGGATGCGGCGCAATGCTTGGGCGAGTGTCTCATCGTCGGTGGAAGGATGGGTGAGCATGAGATTGAAGGCAAGCACTCGCGGTTGGGCGTCTGCAATTCGATTGACGAGTTGGGTGAGGATGGAGCGTTGCCAAGGCAGTTCGCCGATTTGGTGAATACTTGGATGATCGAGGGCGATGATAACCACCTGACCGGACACAGGCGGGGCTTGGTAAAAGAGATCGGCAAGGCGCGAGGGGGGCGAACCGAAAATGCCGGTAATGATGATAAAAGAGAAAAGGAAGCCCACGCCCAGTCCCAGCGCGCTACCAAATTGCAGACGATTGTACAGGCGCGTAATCCGATTGCCGGGTGGGGGAGGGGTCAACTTGTGTGCTTGAGCGAAGAATCGTTTTGGGATGCCCACGTTTTGATTTTGGAATAGCCGGTTTCAATCAAGTCTTGCAATTGACGTGCGCATTCCTCGTACTCGTCCAATGTGCCACCGTACGGATCGTTAATATCGTGAATGCGGTCTTTGAGTTCGCTGATCAAGTGCATCTTGTGACGATGCCTTGGAAATTCTGCCGTCAGAGCATCCAAGTGATTGCGGGTCATTACAATCACCACGGACGCCTGATCCAGTAACTCGGCAGAGACGGTTTGCCCGCGATGGGCGGTAATATCAATGCCGCGTTGTGCCATTGCCGTAACGGCGTGTGCGGAGGCGGGTTGGTCTTCCAACGCCCAAGTGCCGGCGGATTCGGCAATGAATAAATGATTTTCGTGTTCCCGTTGGGCACGCGCGTTGAACAAGCCCTGCGCCATGGGGGAACGGCACACGTTGCCGGTGCAGACAAAGAGAATGCGGTAGGTCATTAGGGTTCGGAATCGAGAAGCAGATATTCGAGTTCTTTGACGCGGATGATTTGCTCGTCGTCTAGCCCGTGCTCCATCTCTTGCGCCAGGAGATCGAGCAGTTCATCATCATAGCGATCAAACTCGCTGGGGGACAAGCGCGGGCGTCCTTCTCCCATGAGCGCATAGCGTTCCAAATATTCGGCATACTCTTCCGAGTATTTTTGTTTCTTGGCTTTGGGCTTGGCAACACCGCGCTTGGTGGTCTTGGTTTTTTTCTTCGGCGTTGATTTGGCTGTTGGCATTTTTCCTCACCTATCTTGCTAGACGTGTGTGTATCGTTATTATACCACACCCCACAAAGAATGTGTCAAGTCGGTGACCGTTCATGGGTTGGTGAAATTGGTCAAGTGAGGTAGAATCGGGTATCTTATTCAGGAGTTGCCCGATGCATTTGACGGTGCGCTTGCCCAAAGTTGCACCGTTGCACATCGAACCTCCCACACGGTGTCCGCTACGTGATCCGAAAAATCCGAAGCAAAAATGCACCGGCACGCATTTCAAAGCGCACCAATGGCATTGTGATAAACCGATCCGCGACACGCCTCACCCGCGTGTCACCGCGCGCCGCTATCGGTGCTTGAAATGCCAGCGGAGTTTCCGCGAGTATCCTGTTGGCGTTTCGCACGACCAGCAATCGGACACCCTGAAAGGCTTGAGTGTGCTCCTTGACATCTTGGGACTGAGTGATCAAGGCGTGGCGGACCTGCTCGAAGCCCTGCAATATCCCCTGATTAAGAGTACGGTCTACGCCAACGTGCCAGCCGCCGGCGCGCAGGCGATTCAATTGCGGGAACAATGGCTGAAACAGCAGGCGGACAAGATCCACGTGCTCGGTTTGGATTTCACACCCCAGCTCCTACGGGTCGGTACATCAGGC
>DAOUAL010000103.1:0-21263 GCA_034433515.1 Anaerolineae bacterium
CGGGACGGACGTATCGGTCTATAATCATCGTGGACTCCAAGGGGTAAGAGGTTGTTTCGCAACTTCCATCTTATTCCCTTGGGGTCCCAACGCAAATTACGCTCAGTTTTGAATTTTCCGACAAGAACTAGTCTAAACTCAAAATCAAGTGAGCACACGAGGAAACGCTACCGCTGCAGAGCCTGTCTCGTAATCCAGACCACAATCAATATAGCGATAACATCAATTAGAGACAATACCCACTCCAGAGCGCTGAAGGGCGTAGACTTGGATAGCTCAATGCCTACCGCCATTAACTGGGTAACCAGGAATATGCCGCTATGAGAAATAACTACGAATCGCCAAGCACCTAAGTTCTTGCGCTCTGCTCTCCCTAGTTGCGTATATGTCTCGTATCCTAGGCCAGTTGGCTGTCCCTCCAATCTCTCACGAATGTACGAAGCCATCGCTCTGATACGATAATCGTTTTGAGCCCAGCTAAACGCCAGGAACATAGCAAGCGGAGGATATATCAGAGCTACCGATTCAACAGTTAACGCAAAACTGAGGAAAACGCCTGCAAGGGTTAGAGTGAGGGCAACAATCTGTTGGCGGAGTTCAATTCTCTTTAAAATCTCGCTTCTCAGTGCATTGTACTCAAGCTGAATACCAATTTTATCAATAGACTGGTCCGAATTAGTGTTCATATTTCCTCCGCACAGCAAGTTGCCAGCCGCCCAACTATTGATTATACGGAATTTTTCCGTATAATATGCCCTAGCGACATCTTAGACGGAATCCTTCCGTGGCTCACCCAACTTCGCGCGGTGAGCCGCACGCTTGCAAGATTATAAACCTAGTCCCAGCCCAAGTCAATGGTTTTTCACGGGTGATTCCCCATAACGCGATTAGCAACCGCAGAGAAAAAACTAAACCCCGCTTCCGTTGAGATTTGATTTTCACCTCAAGGTCCCCTCTGTCGAATGTACTCTTTCACACCCACGTTGACAACAATGTCTTGAACATTAAACACCGCCCAGGGTTTGCCATCATCCATCCAAATCGCCGCGCCAGTTGTGTTGGTCAATTGCCCGTTGAGCATTTTCCATTCGACCACTTGATTCAACCATAATACTTTGAAGGTGCTTGCTTCGTTGTGATAGCGCATTGATTCAAACCATGTTACCAGGTTCGTGTCAGGATCGAAACGCACCACCAACCGTTCTTGCCGATTATCCGTGAGATACGGCACAACGAGTAGCGCGGTCTCAGCATCAATGGCTTCCCAATGCACCCGGGCATCGGTAAGATAGATCGCCGGAAACCAAAGCGATTCTGCCCACAGTCCCAGTGTCGCACCTTGATTGATCTTGTCGCCTTCTTCCACACCGAACGGCAATTCCAAGCGACCTTTGCCATTGATGAAATGTTCATTGCCGACGATCATGGGCAAGCCAAACCAAGTCAGTTCAAAATAATGGCGATACGCTTTGCCTGTTTCGTGTGTGAAACGAAATCGAGCGGGAAAGGTTGGCATTCCCGGCGGACGCATCGTCGCGTGCCCGGTGACAACCGCCGAGGTGATGACCGGAATATTTTCGCCGTACAGTTTGCGATAGAATCTTTCGACCGGTGCGGGCAACCCCTTGGGCAATGGCATCGTTTTGATTTCACCGGATTTTTGCGGAAACACGGCGAACGATGCGGGCTGAATTTGCAAACCGAGCCAACCCAGGACGATCAATGTGCTCGCCAAAACGCCAAGCACGTTTATCAGCCTATTCCTTTTCAGTGTATGCTCCGTCAACGAACCAGCATTGGATACACGCTCTCCGCCCACGCACGAATCTTGTTCCAATCGCGCAAGTCTTGCTCAGGCGCTTTCATCATTCTGGAGATGAGTTTCTCAAAGAGCGATAGTTTGGCGTATTCAAGTTTGCCAGCAAAAAATATTTCTGTCTTGGGCGCAACGATTTTGCGTATAGGTTCGGTGTACAACGCACGATTGGCGCGGCTCGTTTCGCTGTCGTCCAGATTCAAGAGATGCACCGTGAAGAACGCGGTCGGCAGTTGATTCAGTTTCGCTTGATTTTGCCTGACGAACTCGACGGCTTCCGGCAACCAATTGCCCATGCGAATCCCACTGCCGATGACGACAGCGCGATAGCCATCCAAACTCTTGACCGATTTCGCCGGCCTCACGTCCACTGCCGCGCCCTGGTCCGCCAATGTTTTGCCGATAGTTTGCGCTACGTCCACGGTCGAACCGCTTTTGGTCGCGTACGCGACCAAAATTTTGTTGTTCATAGTTCCTCCAAAACGATCTTGTTTCATTTCGATTTCTGGTTCGCGTGTGGCAATGAACGATAATCCGGCGCAAGCCAGCATGGTTCCGCCAACTGCCGCGCCTCCCAGTTTCAAAAAATTTCGTCGCGTGATGGAACGAGCCACGGGACTCCTTTCAAATCTGCACGCGATACAAATACCGCGTGTGCATTCCCGATTCAATCGCATCTAGCACGCCGAGCGTTTCACCAATGCAATTTTTGTACAAGAACTGGTTACCTTCTTGCTCAAATGCGATCTTTAATTTTTCCGCGCTTTCTTTTTTGCGTTGCGCGAGTTGGTAATCTTGCCCATCAGAAGGCAAGTTGGTGCTATCCCCCAAAGCAATCCGTGAGGAGCATTTGCAAGCGATGCTCAAGGATTGCAAAAGAATAGTGTTGGCGTGCGAGTTCATAGTTGCGCGTTGTCATTTCTTGTGCCTGCTGTGGATTTTCCAATACCGCTTTCACGCGCTGTACGGTTTCGTCGGTGATGTATCCATCAAACTCGATCACACGAAACCCCTTGGGTTTGATGTCAATCTCAAAGATCGAATAGGCGTTGACGACAATGGGCCGCCGAAAATAGATCGCCTCGAGAAAGGCATTGCCAAATCCTTCAATATCCGATGGATAGGTAACAAGGTCCGCGTATGGGTACACATCTTCCAAGGCGTAAATTTTTCGACCATCCTGGGTCTGCCCGCGTTGATCCCGGATGATATCCGCCACAAAATTCGTCGGCACATCGAGGAGTGCCGCAAACTCACGTACGCGGTGTTCGTAATCGTCCCCTTCGTCACCGGACGCGTGCGAGATCACCAATCGCGCTTTGATTCCCAATCGGTTCACCAATTCAATGGCGTGTTCGATCCCTTTGCGTTGCACGACACGCGTCGGTTGCAGAAAGAACAATTCATCGGGCGCAATGCCTAGGGCGGTGCGCACATCGCGCGTGTACTCGTCAGGCGGTGGCGGCGGGTGATCAAAATCCATGACGTTGGGGATCAACAAACTCGAAATCCCCGTGCGCAGTGCCAGCTGATTTGCCGCCGATGAATTGATGACCACGTGACGAATCGAAGGGAGATGTGGCGGGAACGCCATATTCAAGTAATCCCACACACAGTTGACCAAAAAGCGTTTGCGCTCCCAGAAAAAATCGTGATGATGGGCAATGGTTGGCAATTCGGTTTCGGCGATAAACTCGGTGAGCGCAAGCCCAAGTGGAATATTCATCGGGATCGTCAATGCATTCTCGGTGATCAAGAGTTCAAGGTCAAACTCGCGGACAAACGCGCGGAGCTGTTCTTTGAGGTAATCTTTCAATTGATGAATGCGGCGTGTAGTCTCTGATGGACGCACGCGTTGCGAAAAAGCAATGGTATAGATCTCGGCGATATCAGGATGCTTAAAGCGTGCCTCGGGTACGATACGACATCGTTCAGGCGGTTGGTCTGACGAACCGGCAAAATAAAAACAGGTGTGTCCCAAGCGTTCCAACACCTGTACCCACTTTCGCGTTTCGAGTGAAACGCCATCTGTCCCTGCAAAGCGGGTTGAGACAAAACCGATTCTTCGTCCAACAGTCATTTCAATTCTCCAGTCAGGGTTATTTTACGCCATGTCCCTGTGGCGGGAATCCATCAAGTACTCCAAACTTGTTCTCTTTGAACGACACAGCGCGATAGCAAGTTCGTGGTTAGACGATCATTTTTAGAACTTTTGCTCAGGCGGGCTGAAATGCCGGAACTGGGCGTATTGTCAAGTGTGACCGATGTTCCCATTCGCATGACATATTCTTGTGCGTGTGCCAACAGCGATGCCACATCTGTGCGTGTCAATGCGAGCGTACCCCCTTCACGAATATAATGCACACGCATCGCCACATCACCTAGTAGTGCACCAACATGAAAGGGCGTGGTGAAAACTCGATTTTTAGCCACGTCTGTTAATGTCTTCCCATCCGTCTGGTATGCAACTATTTCATGTTGTTGCACTAGTTGTGTTGTTACCGCGTACTGATACAACGCCAGTTGAACCCCATACTCGCGTAGGGTGTATGCGTGCGCCTCTGTGCCGCGTAACCGATCCGTCTTGAAAAAGGGGACTTGGACGCACAATCGCTCTGTCCATTTCATGATACAAATCGCTTTGCACAAAGCGATGCAACAATGCGATTGCCGCGCGCACGGCGGTACGAATCTTGCTCGCATCCATTACGCCGCGTTCCCATGCGTAACCCTCCAACACGGCTTCCAGATTGGTTGCCCACATCGCTTGCGTTGGAGCAGGCGATCAATTCTGCGAATGCCGCCAAAGCGCGTCTCGTATTGCAAAATGGTCTGCGTGCGGCTGATCGCGTGATGGCACGCGCCGATATTCGACATGAACAACGGAAAAATCAGTCTTGACCCGGGTAAATCTTATGGTGCCAAACACGTTTGCACGATTGCCGCATACGCTTGCTCACCCGCATCCAGGTCATCAATCGCGATCCATTCGTCAACGGTGTGTGCCTGCTCGATTGAGCCGGGTCCAAAGATGAAGGTGGGGATACCGCGTGTCCCTGCGCTCATCGAAGCGTTCGTCCCGTACGGCGCGGCAAATGTTTCTGCGTCGAGTCCCATATCGCGCAACGCGCTTCGGATAGTGGATAGCCATGGATCGTTGGGACGGACGCGCCAACCCGGGATAAAATCACGCATAGCAAGTATCTTGCCGGTGTAGCAACGTTGCGTCAACTGATCGAATTCTATCGTGATACCGCCTAGCCCGGCGAGCGTATTTTGGCAACGCTCCAAGAGCACTGCTTGCGTTTCGCCAGGCATCGTGCGTGCGACGAAACGGGCACGACAGCCAGTGGGAACAAAGCCGGTTCCCGGCAACGGCTCAGAGATAATCTCGATCAGTTCAAAGACACTGCGTCCCAATTCTGGGTCGCTTGGCAACTCCAAGGCACGCAAACGCGAGATGGCTTCAATCATCTTGTATACCGCATTCTCACCCAGTTCCGGGCGCGATGTGTGCGCACTTTTGCCGCGAGCGGAGACAACAATCCCGGCGCGTCCTTTCTGCGCGACCCCTAATTTGAGATCCGTTGGTTCACCCACAAGGACAAGATCGGTGTGATAGCGGTCGAGGATGAATGCCAATGCCGCACCCGTGAGATTCTCTTCGCAGACAGAAGCCGAGACAATGACTGTGCCCGCGAACGAATTACGCGGCACACGCGCGGTTCCACAGATCATCGCCGCAA
Source organism: Anaerolineae bacterium (assembly GCA_034433515.1). GTDB lineage: Bacteria > Chloroflexota > Anaerolineae > UBA4142 > UBA4142 > DAOTXS01. Next base: position 5,563 of record DAOUAL010000103.1, read on the forward strand.
GAACTCCTTTATCATCGCATGCACCACGACCCCAGATACGGCGGTTGGCTACCGCACCACTAAAAGGATCGTGGTGCCAATCAGTGTTGTTGCTTGGAGGGACGGTGTCAAGGTGAGCGTCAAATAAAAGAGTGTAACCGGGGTTTTTGCCGTGACGAATTCCTATCACGCTTCCATAGTCGTCAGTGATAACTCGGTCATAACCCAGACGACGCATCGCGTCGGTGACGATCTCAGCGGCGAGTAGTTCATCGCCGGAGAGACTGGGGGCACGGACAAGGGATTGGCAGAGAGACAGTGGGGTCAAATCAGACATGTCTGACGGAAATAAGTAGGGGTGACCAAGGGCCATTATCCCATTGGGGTGTTACAAATTCTTCAAGCGTGGATCAAGCACATCGCGCAAGCCATCACCAAGCAGGTTAAAACCGAGAACGGTGAGTGAGATTGCGGCACCGGGAAATATGACGACGTGCGGATACGCCTCCATGTACTTGCGCCCATCGTTAAGCATCACACCCCAACTCGCTGCCGGCGGTGGAACACCCAAGCCCAGAAAACTGAGCGAGGCTTCGACCACAATGGCGGTGGCAAAATAAGTTGTGGTAACCACAATGAGAGGCGCCAGCGTATTCGGCAAAATGTGGCGCACCAGAATCCAGACAGGATTCTGACCGATGCAACGGGCAGCTTCGACGTACTCTTTTTCGCGTTCAGCCAAGATGGAGGCGCGGACGGTGCGCGCAAAGATCGGGATACGCACAATGGCAATCGCCGTCATCACCGTAGTGAGACTGGTTCCAAAGACAGCCACGAGGACCAGCGCGAGTAGAATGGCGGGGAAGGCGTAGATGGCATCCATCACGCCCATAATCACTGTATCTACCCGCCCACCGATATAGCCCGCGGCTGCACCGGCGAACAACCCTACTACGGTGCCCAATGCCACTGCAACAACACCCACCTGAAGCGAAATCTGCGCTCCGAAAACCACCCGTGAGAAAATGTCTCGCCCGAGATGATCCGTCCCCATCAGGTGGACATCCCCCGGCGGTTGCAAACGATCTTTGAGGTTCAATTGCAGGGGATCGTACGGCGCGAGCAGGGGTGCAAAAATCGCCGTAAGCACCACGATGATCGTGATGATCGTGCCGATCAGCGATAGCCGATTACGTAGCAAACGTAATGGCAAATCCCAAACGCCACGTTCGCGAGATTTGATCCATTGACTTGGGGCGGTTCGTTTCGAGTTCGCCATTTATGGAAAAGAGGCGGGATGAGACGGAAAGAAAGGATTCCACCTTATCCATCCTTCTGCCTTCATCCCGCCGGGTACAGAGTTACTTGTCCAACCAGGTTACATTGAGTCCGTCCGAGGCATCCATCATCATCAAAGCCGGCGAAGTGCCCGGTTGATAACCTTTGACATAGTTCCGCCACGCCTCAACCCAGGGCAAACCAATCGCATAAATGGTGGCGGCATCGTCTTGAACGAGTTGCACCACTTGTTTGTAGATGGCTTTGCGTTTTTCAACATCGGTCTCCGCTCGACCTTTAGCCAGTAGGTCTGTCATTTGCGGTGAATCGTACCCACCTACGAGCCAATTGCCGCCGCTGGCTTTTTCGAGGTAACCGTACGGGCGATCGGGATCAAAAATGCCGGTCATCGTGCCAATCAAAATGTCATAGTCGAGTGCACGGCCTTTGGTGTTCCATGCTGCCGAGTCAACCACATCAAACTCAACGTTGAAGCCAATCTGACCGAGCATGGCTTGCAACACTTCGATGCGATCCTTTTGGTTAGCCATCAACATCACTTTGATCTTGGTGCCCGGTTGGAGTTTGGCGGCGGCGAAATACTCTTTGGCTTTGGCAAGATCAACCTTCGGCATAGGCACATCGAGGTACCAGACATTGTCTTTCGTGAAGGGTTGGTTGTGCACTTGGCCCAAGCCAAAAAAGATCGCGTCGTTGTATGCATTGCGATCAAATACGGCTTGGACAGCGAGCCGCGCATTCTTGTCGGAGAACGGAGGACGTGTGTTATTCAAGACAAAGCGTTCGCCTGAGTTGATATAGTACACCTTGACGGTGAAATTCGGATCTGGTTGGTTAATCAACTTTTTCACTTCAGCGATGGGCAGTTCTTCCGTCATGTCCACTTCGCCGGTGCGAAGGGCGTTCAAGCGTACGGTGGGGTCAGTGATAACTTTGAGGACCACCCGATCGAGGAGGGGTTCACCTTTTTTCCAATAATCCGGGAATTTCTTGAGGGTGTAGGTATCGCCCGGCTTGGACGATTCCTGCATAAAGGGTCCCGTACCAATGATGGTGGTAACCGACCCATCGGCTTTGTACGAATCTTTGTGGATGATCGCGCTCCGATTGAGCAGGGCAAGGTACGATAAAAAGGGTCCACTTCCACTAGTAATCGTGAACTTGACGGTGTACTTGTCCACAGCTTCGGTTTTCAAACCGATTCCCACATAGGTGGAACGCATGGCAGCGCCGGCTTTTTCGTCCAGGATGCGATCAAAGATCCATTTCACATCATCAGCGGTCAATTCCTGGCCATTGTGGAATTTAACTCCCTTGCGCAGGTAAAAGGTCCAGGTTTTACCGTCCGCGGAGGTGTCCCATTTTTCTGCCAATACGCCTACAAATTTGCCGGCACGATCGGGTGCAACAAGTTGTTGTGCGACCAAGATGTTCAAGCGAATGTCACCGTACTGAATTGCCTTGAGCGGATCCATCGAGGTTACGTCTTCTTTCATCGCGAAGGTAAGTGTACCGCCCGGCTTGGGTCCCGTTGCTTTGGTCGGCTCGGGCGCTTTGGGTGTGGCTGGCGCCGCTGTGGGAGGCGCTGCCGTGGGCGCAGGGGTAGGTGCTGGGGCGCACGCAGCAACCACAACCAGCACCAATAGCACACCAAGTCCAATGGAACGTTTCATACATTTCCTCCTTAAGCGTGTGTTTAGCGGATTGACCCTTTACGCGAGTTGAATCCGAGGATCAAGAAGCGTATAAATCAAGTCTACCATCAGATTGACCATGACGACAAGAACGGCAATAACCAAAATGACGCCTTGCACGACCGGATAATCGCGCCCAAAGATGCTGTCCACGACCAGCAAGCCGATCCCAGGCCATGCAAAGACGGTTTCAACGACGACTGCTCCACCAAAGAGAAAACCCAGTTGCAAACCAACCATTGTGATGGTCGGAATTAGAGCGTTGCGCAAGGCATGCCCAAGCAATACCACTTGTTCAGTGAGACCCTTGCCCCGTGCGGTGCGCACATAGTCTTTTCCCAGTTCTTCGAGCATGCTTGAGCGCGTGAGGCGACTGGTGGTGCCTGCTAGTGACCAACCGAGAGTGATGGCGGGCAAGAGGAGATGTTGGAGAAATCTGCCGAAATCAGTCACCGGCGAAACATAGCCGATGGAAGGCAACCAACGTAGATAGACCGCGAAGATGAGCGCGAGCATAATACCTGCCCAAAAATTTGGAATCGAAATTCCAAAAATAGCAAATCCCATTGCGGCAAAATCCGCCCAGGTATTTCGTTTGATCGCCGCAATGACGCCGAGGGGGATAGCAAGCAGTAATGAAAAGATGAGAGCGGCGGCAGAAAGGAAAAGGGTAGCAGGAAAGCGCTGGGCGATCAGTTCTGTGACTGGCATCTGTGCTTTGTACGAGCGACCAAGATCGCCGGCAAGTGCCCGCCCCAGCCATTTGACGTATTGGACGATGATTGAATCGTCCAAGCCAAGGTCGCGGCGCAATGCTATGCGGCGAATCTCATCCATCCCTTCGCTGCCGTACATCACATCAATCGGATCGCCCGGTACGAGGCGAATAAGCGTAAAAACGATCAAGGACATTAGAAAGAGAATGGGAAGCAGCGCCAGTGCGCGACGGATAAGATACGCAGTCATCGTTTAAATTATATCATCATTCATAGACCGCCACAAATTTACACGCCATTCCATTTTGGGTGGATAAAGGAATGATGGATGACGAATGTCGGTTGGAACGGTCCTCGGCTGTCCATCTATCCTGCACTCAATTCAAGATCGCATCTCGAGAACACCAAAACGAGAGTCCTGACAGTCAATTCGCGAACAACGCGCACTTGGATTTCCACTCGCCTTTCGTCCTGCGGCATTCCTCGAAACGCAGTCTGTGACCGTGTGCCGTATAGAATATCGCCAATTACCCCGCTAAGTGGATCATCGTCAATTCTTCCACCGCTACTTTCCCAAACCACACATCTCTCGACGCGGCGCAGCGTTCAATTGGAGAACACCCACCACAAGGTGAAAATCGGTTAGAAACCGATTAGCGATAACTCGATCAAGCTTGAGATGCCGAATTCCATTTGGCGGCGTTCGCTCAAAACTCTGACGCACGCCCGGCTGATCTACTTGACAAAAATTGCCAAGCGAGGTATAGTGTTATCAGATATATGACATCTAATATCTGATAACATAATACCGCCTTGCAACACCAGAGTTAAACGGAGCAAAGATGCTGGCAACCAAATCTGTGCGAGGACAGACCCTCAACAAACTGGCGCAGGATCGCGTCAAGGATTACATCATCTCGAAACACCTCAAACCGGGAGACCCCCTTCCCCCAGAAGCGCAACTTGCCTCTGACCTCGGCATCAGTCGCGGACCGATGCGCGAAGCCCTCCGCTCGCTCGAATCGCTCGGCATCGTCGAAGTGCGCCATGGCACCGGTGTCTTTGTGCGCGAATTCAATTTCGATTCGATGCTGGACCTGCTTTCTTATGGCCTCGTCTTTGATCAAAATCGGATCGGCGAAATCAGCAAGATCCGCAAGTGGCTTGAGACGGCTGCCATCGGCGAAGTAATTGAGCGCATTACCGCGCAGGACATTGCACGCATCGAAGCCGTGTTCGACCGCTGGGAACAAAAGATCGCTGCGCATGCCTCCACGGCAGAGGAAGACCGCGAGTTTCACAGATTGTTGTACTCCGTTCTACAAAACCAATCACTGATTGCGCTCATTGATATTTTTTGGGTGGTGTATCACAATGTCACGATTCGTGAGATTACCACCGATCACCATCCGACCACCACGATTCAAGATCATCGGAATATTCTCGCAGCCGTCAAAAAACGGGATGGTGCACGCGCGCGCAAATGCATCGAACAGCATTTTCGGAATTTGGAAGAGCGCATCGCGCGGGCGCGCAGATGAATCACGCGATTGTCGCACTCCAATTGAAAGAGGTGATGCCCAACTGAATTCGTACGAAACATTTTATAGTCACGCGATCCCAATTCTCGATTTCAAGGAGGAAATGAAATGAAAAAACTCGTGCTCGTGTTAGCGTTGCTCGCCGTGATTGCAGTCGCGTGTGCGCCAGCGCCAACTCCTGTTCCCCCAACTGCCGCGCCCAAGCCGACCGATGCGCCCAAGCCAACGACTGTTCCACCCACGGCGGCGCCTGCCGCGACCAAGGCGCCTGAGCCGACCAAAGCCGCGCCGCCCACTGCCGCGCCTACGACCGTGCCGACGGTCGTCAACGTCTATCCCAACGCGCAACTTACCACAAGCTTTTTGGCAATTACGGCAATGACGGGTAACACTGAAGCACTGTTCAACGTGTTACACTGCAACCTGGTCAACTTGGATGATAAATTCAAGTTCCAGCCCGAGGCTGCCGAGCGATGGGAATTGAGCCCAGACGGCAAGACGTACACGTTCTATCTGAATAAGAATGCCAAGTGGCACGATGGAAAACCGCTCACAGCGGAGGATGTGGAGTTCTCTTGGGTCGCCTACGCGACTGCCGAGGCACAAACTGGGTCGCGCATCCGCGAACCGGTCTTCGCTTCCATTGTGGGTGGCGACAAAGTCAAGGAATCTGCCCGCAAAGCCAAGGGATACGCCGACACCGTGAAGTACGATGGCATTCAGATCGTTGATCCCACAACGATCAAATTCACCTTGACGGCTCAAGACCCGTTGTGGCTGACTACCATCTCTCAGTATCCCAACGGCTGGCTTCTGCCCAAGCACATCCTGAAGGATGTCCCGTGGGAAGATTGGCGTAAACACCCCATTGCAACGACCAATCCAGTTGGTTGTGGCCCCTACAAATTCTCCCGCCGGGTGGACGGTCAGTTCGACGAATTTGTCGCCTTTGCGGATTACTTTGGCGGCAAACCCAAGATTGACCGCATCGTCTTCAAGAGCTGGCTCGCGACGAATGTTGCCACCGCTCAGATCGAATCGGGCGAACTCGATGTGATGTTGGGTGTTCCCCAAGCCGACTCTGAGCGCCTTCAGAAAAATCCCAAAGTCAAGATCGTCACTGCTCCCGCCGCCGCCGCATACCAATTGTCCATCAACACTTTTCGCGTCACCGACAAACGCGTGCGCCAAGCGATGGCATATGCACTTAATCGCAAAGCCATTCTGCAAAGCGTCTTTAATGGGCAGGGCGAGCTCAAAGAATGTTGTCTTTTGAATGATTGGGTGATTCCGCCCGATCAGAAATTCCGCGAGTATGATGTCGCCAAAGCGAAGCAGTTGCTCGCGGATGCCAAGTGGGACCCCAATCGTGTGCTGAGCATCTTGTTCCCAACGGGATACCGTCAGACCGATGTCCTCTTACCGATTGTGCAGCAGCAACTGGCGGAAGTAGGCATCAAGACCAAGCAAGATCCCCAAGACGCGGCGACCTATCAGAAGAAACTGATCACCGACCTGGATTGGGACATTTTCTTCACGCAAGGCGCGAACATGTTACCAGACCCAGGCAGCTTCACCCTCTGGGAATGTAGGAGTGGCGAAAAACCTAAATCGGGTTGGGTCTACTGTGACGATAAATGGGCTGATCTGTGGAAGCGAGGACGTACAACCGCCGACCTTGCGGAACGCACCAAGGCGTATATGGAAATCCAAAGAATCTTTCACGAGGAACAACCCACCGTCAACATCGTCGTTCCTGCGATCATCTTCGCCATCAACTCGCGGCTTGATGGATTTACGCCGACACCGAATCCACCTTCATCGTTCTGGAACGTGCATACTTGGTCTCTCAAGTAGGATCGGGGAGTAAGGAGGAGGTGATACCTCCTCCTTCTCTGCCCAATGGGTTCATTCATAGGAGTGTAGACTTGGCGAGATACCTAATCCGCAGAATTCTCGAAGCAATTCCCACCTTATTTTTTCTCACGCTCATCGCTTTCTTCTTCATTGATGCAGCGCCTGGCGATGTGGTAGATGTATTGATTGATCCTGTGCTGGCAAAGGAGCAAGGTCCGGAAGCGCTAGCCGCGTTGCGCCAACAATTTGGACTAGACCAGCCGGTGCCCGTCCAATATGCCAATTGGCTTGGACAAGTCGCCACCGGGAACTTGGGGTACTCGTTCATTCATCGCCGACCGGTGACGACCATGATCGGGGAACGCTTGTGGGGGACGCTCCAATTGACGATTCCCGCGCTCATCCTTGCCGTGATTTTGGGAATTGCGGCAGGAATTGTTTCCAGTCTTAAGCAGTATTCTTGGTTTGACTACGTCATCTCCATCCTGAGTTACGGGGCATGGTCACTTCCTAATTTTTATCTTGGCTTGATCCTAATCTACATTTTCGCCGTTCAACTGCGCTGGCTCCCCTCTGCCGGCATGTTCGCCCCGAATGCCGAATTCGATCTCGGTGATCGATTCCGTCATCTCATTCTGCCGGTCATTGTTCTGGGTGTTCAATTCCTGGGTCTATTTGCGCGACAGACACGTTCCGCGATGCTCGAGATCATTGGCTCGGAATTTGTAACCACCGCGCGCGCCAAGGGTTTGAAGGAAACAATTGTCACTTTGAGACACATGCTACCCAATGCGCTGATTCCGATCATCACAGTGGTTGGCATGTCTTTACCCCTTTTGGTCAGCGGCGCGATTGTCACTGAAACCATCTTTGCTTGGTCAGGTATGGGCGCGCTGACCATGAGTGCGATCTTGTCGCGAGATTACCCCGTCTTGATGGGCATCATCGTCGTCGTCGGTGCAGGCGTCCTCGTGCTCAACCTGACGATTGACATTCTGTATGCCGTCGTTGACCCACGCATTCGTTATTCGTGATTGAACGGAAATGATGAAACCAAAAATTCTGTCGCAAAATATGTCAAACCCCACACCGCTCATTGCCACGCGTGGCATGTCACCCACGCAACGTACGTTGCGCCGATTTCGGCGCAATCGTCTCGCCGTCGTTAGCTTGGGCATCATACTCTTGATCACTCTCGCGGCGATTTTCGCTGATTGGATTTCACCGCAATCTCCCTATGCGGTGGACTTGATGAATCTACGCAAGCCCCCCAGTCCAACCCATTGGCTCGGAACCGATCCATCGGGACGCGATGTGTTCGCGCGGGTCGTACACGGCGCCCGCGTTTCGCTCGCGGTAGGCGTCCTGTCCGTTGCTCTGTATGTTGCCGTTGGAACTTTCCTCGGACTGCTCTCGGGTTTCTACGGTGGCTGGATTGACACACTACTGATGCGCGTCTCGGATACGGTGATGGCACTACCCAGCTTGTTATTAACCTTGATGTTAGTTACGCTCACCGAACCGAATCTCACCAACATCATTCTGGCGATCAGTCTGAGCCGTTGGCCCAGCATTACGCGGCTCGTGCGCGCCCAAGTCTTGTCGGTGCGCGAACGCGAATTCGTCATCGCTGCGCATAGCATCGGCGTGCCGGCGCATTTGTTGATGACGCGTCATCTCTTGCCGAATGTCACTGCACCGATTATCGTTTCCGCTAGCTTCGGGGTCGCGTCGGCAATCCTCGCCGAAGCCAGTTTGAGTTTTCTCGGTTTGGGCGTTCGTCCGCCCACGCCCACCTGGGGCGAGATGCTGAACAGCGCGCAATCCATCAGCGTTCTGGGCGGAATGCCCTGGTTCTGGATTCCACCGGGACTGATGGTGGCGATCTGTGTGCTTTGCATCAATTTCGTTGGCGATGGTCTGCGGGATGCGTTTGACCCACGAATGCGCGCCGAGGAAAAATGAGCCCGTGATGAACAAACCGGTCGGCACGATTTTGCTCCACGCGAACACAACTTATCCACGACACTCTGAAGCATCCATGATTGAATTTATAGATCGAACCATCAAAGCAACGCCGAGTTTGCCATCGCGATTCCAGTTCGCGCGCGTAGCGATTGAATGGTTTTATATGTGAGAACCCCAATGGAATCAACCGAACTTGTTATTATCGGCGGCACCGTTCCGGGAATTGCCGCTGCTGTACACGCTGCCCGTGCCGGCATTGAAACGCAAATCGTGATGTACGACGAACATCTCGACGGGATGTTTACCGCATTAGGCGCGATTGAGACGCACTATCCCGGCGCGCGTTCCCCTTTTGTCGAAGAATTCAAACGCCGCGTGCTCGATTTTTATCGCACGACATACGGCGCAGAGTCAGAACAGTATCAAGTTTGTACGACGCTCGACCCCAACAATCCGATGATCACCTTTGAACCATCGGTGGCAGAACGAATCCTCGATGAAATCGTCGGCGCGGAACCCCAGATCACTCTGTTGAAACGATATTATCCGGTAGCGGTTGAACTCGCGCGCGATATGGTCAAGGCTGTCATCCTGAAATCTTTTGATGACGAAACAATTCTGCGTGTTGAGGGAAATATTTTCATTGATGCGACCTACGAAGGCGATCTTGCCGCCGTTGCCGGTGTGCCGTACCGCATCGGGCGCGAATCGCGTGCTGAGTACGGCGAATCGCACGCAGGACGCATCTTTACGCGCTTTGTGCCGGGCAAATTTCCCATTGCCGCTGCGCAGGGCAAACTCAATCTGCTCCCCAAGTGGACGACGATGGGACTGTATGCCGGCAGTACCGGCGACGGTGACGACAACATCCAGGATTACAGTTATCGCTTGTGCTTGAGTTGCGATCCTAACAATCGGCGATTGCCGGCAAAACCGAACGGGTATGATCGGCTGGATTATCTTGCCATTGTTGAAGACCCGGCGGTGACCGAGACGAAATCCTACGCCTTGCATCATCGTTTTCTGACCTACACCCTGCGCGATATGATCGCGCAAGACCACCTCTTTCATGGTCACGCCTTGCCGAATCACAAACGGAGTTGGAACGCCACGAATTTTCCCGGCGCAGGCAAATATTATCCCGAAGCCGCTTGGGATAAACGTAGAGACATCGCCCGGCGTCACGTTGAGCATGCCCTGGGCATCATGTATTTCTTGCAAAATGATGAAGCCGTACCAGAAGATATTCGCGCAATGGCGCGCGAATGGGGCTTGGCGAAAGACGAATTCGTAGACAACGACAATATCCCGTATCAAATGTATGTGCGCGAAGCGCGGCGGATCTACGGACGCTATACCTTCACTGAACACGATGCCGTGCTCGCGCCGGGATTCGCGCGCGCGCCGATTCATCCCGATTCCATCGCCATCACAGAATTTCCACTCGATTCACTTCCTTGCACGACAGATAGAATGCCCGGCACGTTATGCGATGGACAATTCTTTCAAATGGAACTCTCGCGCCCAGGCCAAGTGCCCTATCGCGTTATGTTGCCAGAGCGAATTCAAAACTTGCTGGTTCCCACCGCGGCTTCGGTAACGCATGTTGCGTGGGCGACGATTCGCCAAACGCCAACGCTGATTCAGATCGGCGAAGCGGCAGGGATGGCGGCTGTGTTATCGTGCGAGACCCAGACCGTGCCCGGCAAATTATCTGTTGATAAACTTCAGCACAAACTCGTTCAAGCGCGCTCGATGATTACATTCTTCAATGAATTCGATATGGCGACGGATGCGCCTTGGGTTTCGGCGGTGCAATACCTAGGCACCAAAGGATTTTTTGCGTCGTACGATGCGCGCCCAAACGATCCTCTCACGATAACTACCGCGCGGGTGTGGGCAGAGATCACAGCGCGACTCGTGCAGGACCAACCCGATTTCGATGCAAATAAATCTGCCCGCAAAATAATGCAACTCATTGATGAACCCCGCCAGGTTCGTGCCGGGGAATTGATCGAATTACTCGATTCGGAATTTAGACGAAACGGGATTTCGTCTCTTGAGTCTGTCACCGGATTGACAAAATGCAACATCGCGAGTGAAACGCTCCTGTCGCGCGCCGAGGCGTGTCGGCTTATTTACACAATCCTTACATTATCGTAAATGGAGCTTCGATGTATCCCAATCGCATGAAACGAAAACTACAGAATAAGCAAACAGTAATTGGGCTGAACGTGCAACTCGATTCGCCGTGGCTGGTTGAACTCATCGGGCAAAGCGGTTTCGATTTTGTTATGCTGGACGCCGAACACGGAATCGTTGCGCCCAATTTGCCCAACCTGATTATGGCGGCGGATGCGGCGGGCATCACACCGATTGTGCGTGTGCCAACCCACGAGCGCGGTTTTTTGTTGACGCCCCTCGAAGCCGGGGCGGGTGGATTGCAAGTCACGATGGTCAATTCGGCGGAACAGGCGCGCGCGTTGGTCTATGAAGCCAAGTACGCGCCACTGGGCCAGCGCGGCATCTCGAATGTGACGCGCGCCGCGAATTACGGCGCGTACACGATTGACGAATGGGTCAACATCGCCAATCAAGAAACATTGCTCATCGTGCAGATCGAAACAGTCGAAGGGTTGCGCAATGCGCCAGACATCGCGCGCGTGCCCGGTGTGGATATGGTTTTTATCGGACCTGGCGATTTGGCGCAATCAATGAACTTGATCGGCAAGGCAGATCGAACCGAAATGATCAACGCGATGAAACAAACGATTCGGCAGATTCGAGACATTATCCCGGTTGGAACGACAGCGTTTTCAACCGAAGAAGCGCGAATGTGGCACAGCGAAGGTGTGCGGAGTATCCTCGCATCGAGTATGTTGCCGATTCGCAAAACGTTTGACACCTTGTACCAACAACTCAAAGCCGGAGTGGATTAGTGTCGAGGAGAAAGGGCTCGTGGAAACCAAACTGTTCCCCATCAAAACGAAACATCAGTACGATGTGATTGTAGTTGGCGGAGGCACAACCGGCATTGCCGCCGCGATTGCCTCGGCGCGACATGGCGCGCGCACGGCGATCATTGAGAATCTTGCCTTCCTAGGGGGCAATGCCGTGAATATCCCGGCTTGGATGGGATTTCATAACCTGCAAGGTCAACAAGTTGTGCGCGGCATCGCGTGGGAACTCATCGAGAAACTCAGACAAGTTGGCGGCGCGACGCAAACCTATCTGGATCCAATCACTTCGAGTGTTACCGGCACGAGTGGAAATTGGGTCAAGATTATCGCGACGCAAGAGGTGGCATCTGCCGGCGTTGACGTTTGGTTGCAATGTCTCGCGGTGGATGTGCAAACCGAACGGGTTAAGGATCGGCAGCGTATCGGCGGTGTGTATGCATTCAGCCGCGAGGGGCTGCATTTCTATGCTGCCAGCGTCGTGGTAGATTGTACCGACACCGGCGAAATCGCACGGATGGCAGGCGCGCATATGGTGCGGGGCAGACCCGGCGATCATAAAGTTCAGGTTTCTTCGTGGACGGTCACCGTTGGCAATGTAGATTTCGAAAAACTATTGGCGTACTTTACGGCGAACCCCGACCAGATTCGTCCCTTCCGTTTGACGGATCCCAAAGCCCTGCTGGATCAGATGCACACAGCCGAGGTGTTTGTGATGGGAGCGTTCAAGCGGCTCATCCAGCAGGCGAAGGCAGACGGGTTACCCTTGCCGCGCGATGTTTTCCCCGCAGTTGCTTTTCCAAAAGTCGGTGAGGTGATGCACGTTGCCTCGCGCGTAGAGAATGTGAATCCGAATGATGCTGCCAACAACGCGCGCTCACAGATTGAAGGGATGCGCCAAACCCAGTTGTGGATGGATTTCCTCCAAAGATATGTCCCAGGATTCGAACGGTGCCGCTTGGTGACAACACCAAGTCATATTGGGATTCGCGAAACCAATCATATGGAAGGTGAATACCTTTTGACGAAGGAAGACTTGATGACGGGCCGCACGTTCGAAGACGTGATTGCGTTAGGCGGGTACCATCTCGATATTCATACTCCCGATCATACCGGCTTGGAAACCGCGCGTCCGCCAACCTATCAGATTCCGTATCGCTGTCTCGTGCCCAAAAATGTGGATGGTATGCTGGTTGCCGGGCGCGCGATCTCGGCAACGCACGAAGCGCAATCATCTACGCGTGTCATTCCGATTAGTATGGCGCAAGGTCAAGCAGCGGGCACCGCCGCCGCGCTGGCGGTGAGGTGTCAGGTCCATCCACGTGAGATTGATATCCGTGAGTTGCAAAAGATGCTGATCGGCGATGGTTGCGAGTTGGGTCAAGGTTGATGACCGACGCGGCGCGCCGCTGGGGTAAATATCCACTGCATCTTTTATGAGGAGAATCACATTGAACCTCGATGGAATTATCGTTCCGCTCGTCACCCCTCTGCACTCGGATGAATCACTCGACGAACAAGGATTAGCCCGCTTGATTGAGCATGTTATCGCAGGCGGCGTGTCGGGTATCTTTGTACTCGGTTCCAGCGGTGAAGGTCCCGCGTTGCCCGACGAGACGAAAGAACGGCTCGTGCGCGCGGCGAGCGAGCAGTGCCAAGGGCGCGTGCCCTTACTCGTCGGTACGTTTGGCGTCGGCACGCGCCAAACGATTGATCTGGCAAAGCGTTTGCTCAAACACGGCGGCGATGCGGCGGTTGTCAACGCGCCATTTTACTTTTCGTTGAATCAGGACGAAATCGTGGCGCACGTCGTCAACGTCGCGCGTGCGCTCGATGTGCCGACGATGTTCTACAACATTCCGCAAATGTCCAAGACGATCACCGAGCCGGCGTCCGTCGCGCAGATGGCGCAGACGTGCGAGATCATCGCGGTCAAAGATAGTGGGGGCGACATGACGCGGTTTCAGCATCTGCTTGCGATCAAACAGACGCGGCCCGACTTTAAAGTATATCAAGGTGCGGAAGGCGTCGCCGCGCTCAGTATCGTGCGCGGTGCGAACGGCGGAGTGCTGGGGCTGGCGAACGTCGCGCCGAAACTGTGCTGCGATCTTTACGCCGCCGCGCGTTCAGGCGATTGGGCACGCGCGTGGCAATTGCAGGAAAACCTGATGGTTCTGTGGAAACTGCACACGCGCGGACAGTGGTTGCCGTGCCTGAAACTCGCGTTGAGCCAACTAGGTGTTTGCGAACCCTATACCGCCGCGCCGTTCACCACGCTGCACGCCGACGCGGCGCAGGCGATCCGCACGGATATGAAAAACGCGGGCGTGTTGGTGTGACTCAAGCCGACGACGTTATTCGACGAATTCTCGATCACCTTGAGGAACGCCTTGATCTCACGTACGAAGAGGCGTGCGCGTCATCGCACCACACTCGATTATGCGCCCGTGAACCACTTGCCCCGCACGATTGATCTACCCTTTGAAGGTGCAGACCTCGCGCCTTATCCGTGAGGCGGAGGCGTTCGCCAATCTAGCCCCGATGACGTGCTCATCGGTTTCACGTCGCTGCATTACGTGGTTGATCTGCACGATGACGCGCCGTCCTGCCTGCACCCCAACCTCGCGCACGGTCGTCATCGTTGTCCAAGTACGTCGCGCTGTTACGCATGCGCGTGCCCGAATCCGAATTGAACGCAGCGCGACTCAAGCGACGGTTCCCCACGGGCATTAACCTGGTCGCCAACGCCGAATCAGTCGCGCACGCAAGACGCTGGAACACTCGAGCATAGGGGGATGAAGGCGCCGAGTATTGCCGTGTGATGCCAAGCTCTATGGGTTCCACTTGGACCTCACGACCATCCTGACCCAAGTTGTGGACGACTGGATGCTCGCGCCAGCGGTCCCGCATGACAGCAAGATGGGCGAAGTGTTGTTGAGCGAGCGTGCCCACGTGTGGGGGTTGGGCGATAATGCCTTTCGCGATCCTTGACTGACTTTCACTTTTACAAATGAGACTGGCTGTCGTTAGGTGAATTGGCTCACCTGGAGTAAGATTGCGGTCTACCACAACCCAATCTTTTCTTCAGGAGGCACACCATGAGCAACAGCCAGCGCGTCTATCATACGGTCCTGCGCTCGATTTTACCAAATTGCCCAACGCGGCGAATGACGCCAACACGCAACTGGGCGTGGTTTATCACGGGTTTGTTCGTCGCCGCCCATTGCCCATTGACCCGCATCGCCGCCCATCTTCCTTGGGACGGGGATCGCGACAGCATCATCCAACGGCTGCGTCGCGTGCTGATGAACGCGCGCCTGAATGTTCGCCAGCTCTAGGCACCCACCGTGTCCGATGTGTTGCGTTGGTTGAACAATGGCGAACAGATCATTTTGGTGATTGACCGGACGACCTTGGGCCATGTACTCAATAGCTTGATGGTCGGGATTGCCTTTCGCGGACGGGTCTTGCCGTTAGCGTGGAAGGTGCAACTGAAACAAGGGACCTTCCAACGGCGCTACGTCCAAGCCGCCTTGCGGTTTGTGGCAGAGCCACTGCCGCCAGGCGCCCACAACATCTGGGTCGTCGGCGACCGCGAATATCAAGATGTCGTGTTTCAAGGTTTTGTGCGCGATACGCTCCACTGGCATTTTGTGCAACGGCTCGATCAAAACACCTGGGCTTTTCCGA
>DAOUAL010000104.1:0-7244 GCA_034433515.1 Anaerolineae bacterium
TTGATCGGTTCGAGCGCGGTGGGGCGTTGACGGCTGGGAAACTGGAGCAAGAATCCCGGCGGATACGGTCGCACCGCAAAGTATTTGAGATAGCCCGTGGACGAAGCCAAACGTCTGCCCAAGAAATAATGTTTGACGTTGCGCAACACGTGAACACGCACTCCTTTGCGTTCCGATTGCAATAACAAGATCGCTTGCGATTCATCCCCATTGGCGCGTGCGTTCGCCACTGCCTCTTCGATTCGCAACACTTCGCGCGTAATCGGAATATCTTCTGCCACCAGCGCCCGCATCCGCGCTTCGATCTGCGCAAGTTCTGGTTCGGTAAACGGTTCGCGGCCCAACACGCGGCAGAACAATCCGCCGAAGGTTACGGAATGATCCACGGTGATACCCACCTGAAACAACTCGCGCACCACGACATCGAGCAACAACGTGAGGGCGCGTTGATAAAAACGCATCCCATCTTCGGTTGCCGTTGAAATTGGTTCCACATCCACATCCGCAATGACCGGTTCGCCCAGTTCGGCTAGGCGACCATTGACCAAAGCCGCCACAACAGGAATACCGTTGGCAGCAAAAATTTTGCGCATAAACGTTTCTAGCCGGGTTCCAGCGGGTCCACAAAAGACGCGTCCGTCCGGCAAGCGCACTTGAACATCTTGGCGATGTTCACAGGGTTGAATTTGAGAAAACAGGTCTTCCATGGTGAAACCTTGCAATGAGATTTACGGAATGAACGATGGTAATAGGCGCATCAAATCTTGTTCCACTTGATCAAACGAGGGTTGATAGTTTGCCTTGTTCCAGCCGCGTTCCAAGATGACGCGCTGTGATGGATTGAATGGCGCACTCGGATTAGGCAATGCTCTCTGCTTCGCTTGGGCAATCGCCAACACAAGCGCACCGATATGTTGCGCATCCATCGGTTCGCGTGCACGGGTTACAATGAACCACAAATCGAAAACATCGCGGGTGCGCGGCGCCGCGCCAAGCATGGCAATGCGTTCCGCCGCGATTTCGTCGAGCGATTGTGCAACCACGCGTGCCGCGCACGCATCGCTGAAACGATGAAGCAAAGGTGTGCGAACCACAGAATCGCGTGGCTGTCCCGCGATAAACAAAAGCGTGATGCGCGGTTGCGCCGCCGATCGTCGTCCCAGGGGTCCCACAAATTCAACATTCGCCGACCCCTGCGCGAAATCGCTCAACCAAAATTTCAAGCCACTTGCTTGCGCCGCGACACCCAACGCATCCTTGAGCATCGCGTAGGTGGGCGATTCAAGCGCGATAAACTCCGGTGCATCGCGGAACGGATAATCGGCCAAGTGCGCGTGATATAATGCAGCACTGCCTCGCAAGATCAACGTATCCGCCGCGCGATCGAATAATCCTTTGAGCAACCAATCGGTTGCATAGGCACGCTCCACCTCGGCCAGATCAACCTGCCATTGCAGAGCCAGTTTACGCAGTTCGCCAAAACCAATCATCGTATTCTCAAATGGGGGGCAAATCATAAATCGTATCGCGCGGCTTGTCAAATTAGTTGCCGCATTTGTGCTATAATCCGTTCAACACGAGTGCAGGAGGAGTCGTTGAAATACATCTGGGTACATATGCCATTTGTCCTAGTTCTTTTTCTGGTGCTCGCGCTGGGCGCAACCGATCTTGCCGCCGGGGTAGAAATCAAAGTGTTGATTGCTTTGCTCGCGCCGATTCTGTGGCTGGGGCTATACGCGTTGGGGAGCAATCGCACAGCCATGGGAGGGCACTGATGTTCACCGTCATCCTCGAGTTGATCGCCATCGTTTTGTTGTTGGGGAGCATCTGGCATGCTTCACGCATCGAAGGGCACTCTTTTGCGCAACAATGGTTTACCGCCGGTTACTTGACCGCGCTGACCCGCGAGATTTTGAATCAAGTGATGTTTCGCGTCTATGTGTTTGCGCCGGCAATGATGCGCTTGGGCAGTGCGCCCGTGTTGGTAACCTTGCTTAGCACCAGCATTGCCTATCTGGCGTATGCCTTTGCCAAACGATGGCTAGACCCCCACCGTACGTTGCACATAGGGGGGCTCGTGTTTATCATCGCTGCCAGCCTTGCCCTGCCGATTGAAGCCACCGCGGTGCAACTCAAGTGGTGGTTGTACACGATCCCCACTATGACGTGGTTTGGCGGTATGCCCATCACCGCGCCGTTGATGTGGGGAGCAAACGCGGTGATCTTGTATGCGTTCTTTTGGCGCATTCACCAAACCCGCTTGACGGAGCCAGCCAAATTGTACGCCTTGATTGCTCTCTCGCCGATTATGGCAGCCGTCCAGATGGGATTGATTATTTTGCTGAGCGCATAGAAACAAAAAACCTGAACGGATTCGAAAATCCTTCAGGTCTTAGCGGGAGACGAGATTTGAACTCGCGACATCCACCTTGGGAAGGTGGCGTTCTGCCACTGAACTACTCCCGCGTGGTTGAGCAAATTATAAAACAGAAAAGCCGGAGCGTCAAATCAGTCCGGTTGGTGATTGCACACATCTTGCCCTCGAGGTCATCGAGAGCATAGAGAATCTTTCGTGATGACCTCGATGGCATATTGCCCCCAACATGAAAGGCACCTCGCTTAGAGACGCACTTGTCATCTTGCCGTATCTGTGCGATAATCATCTCGCCAATGACTGACCCGATGCAATTCATCTCCGCTACCACAACCGAACGCGGCTTAGACAGCGCCCTTGATTCGCTGATGCGCCAAGTGCGTGCGCGGCACAAGCCGGCGCCGATTGATCTCCTGTTTGTTTTTCTGTCCGCGCATTTCAGCCCTGTCGCACCCTTCATCACCGATCGTTTGCGTGATGCGCTTCAGCCGCGCGTGTTAATCGGTTGCACGTGCGAAGGGGTCATCGGCAAGGAACATGAATTGGAAAACCGTCCCGCCATCACGTTGATTGCCGCGCGCATGCCCCACGTTACGCTGCACCCGTTTGCGCTCGACCGGGATGATTGGGACACGTTACAAGATCAAGCGCGTTTTTGCGAACTGATCGCTGCGCCGCCGGAGACTCGTTTATTCCTCATGATCGGCGATCCGTACTCGGCGCCCACCGACCGATTGCTCGAAGCATTCAACACCTGCTTTACCGGCATACCGATGGTGGGCGGCATGGCAAGCGGTGCGGCATATGCCGGCGGCAATACCCTGATTCTCAACGATCACGCGTTCAGTGCCGGCGCGGTCGGCGTGGCGCTCGCCGGCAAGTTCGATTTCGATGTGATTGTGTCGCAAGGTTGCCGCCCTTTTGGTCGAACGTTTACCGTTACCGAAGTCGAAGGGAATGTGATCACCCAGTTGGACGGTGAGCCGCCGGTGCCGCTCATTGAAGATTTGATCGAGCAATTGTCCGACGAGGATCGTCAACTATTGAAGAACGGTTTGTTTGTGGGACGCGCCGTGAGGTCAGATAGATCCCTCTTGGGGCGCGGCGATTTTTTGATTCGCACGTTTATGGGAGCCGACCGGGAAAGCGGCGCCATTGCGGTTGGTGATTTCATTCACACCGGCGAGATCATTCAATTCCATTTGCGCGATCAAGTTACCGCCACCGAAGACTTGGAACTGTTGTTGTTTCCGCAAACGTTGTACACGCCGCCCAGGGGGGGATTGTTATTCTCGTGCAACGGACGCGGCACGCGGCTGTACGATCATCCCAACGGCGACATTTCGACTATCCAAGCCATGCTCGGTGGCGTGGATATTGCCGGCTTTTTCTGCGCTGGCGAATTGGGTCCCATTGGCGGTAAGAATTTTCTACACGGGCATACTGCCAGTTTGGTCTTGTTCCGTCCGCACGCCGAGCACCCCACCGATTAAGTCACTCACCTTACGCAGTCTCTAGCGATTTACTGCAAAGAACGCCAAGGACGCAGAGCGAAAAAGGTTTTTTCCTCTGCGTGCTCAGCGAACTCGGCGGTGAAAGTGCGTAACATCAGTAAGTCATTTCGATTCTGTACTCATCCACGTCAGCACCGCTTCGAGTGCGCCCCCGCCCATCGCCAACGCCTTGTCGCTGATCGTAAAGCAATGCTCACGATTTGCGCGCGGGTCCACATCACCGATTTTCATCCCGGCTTTGACCGCCAAGCCCTCGTGAACCAAGCCGCGTAGAATTCCATCGAACGGCGCAACCACCGACGCATCCCCTACCCACGCGATCACCTCGCCAGGGTTTACCCTATCGCCAATTTGCCGAATCGCGCGGACTGTCCCATCGCACGGCGCACGCAACACGCGCTCGGCGCTCTTGCCGCCGATTTCGCCGGGAATGCCGGTGTTGGCTTCCGCCGGCTGATGCCACCAAACGCGTCCCAAGTGGTGTCCGCGTTTGGTTTCGATGACCGCGTGGCAATCTACACCCGGCGTAAAGCCGGGACCCAGCGCGACAACCAACGGCGCATCAGTGATACGGGTGCCGGTATTTCGCTTTGCCATCACCGCGTCAATTAGCACTTGGGGCTTGAACCATTCGCGCGCGCGCGTTTCCGGATCAACCAACACGGGGACAATGCTCGCCACGAGCAACCCGCGCGCTTCGTCAAACGATTCAGCCCGGCGCGCGGTGACCCCTGCCACTATAATCTCACTATCGTACACCGCGCTGGCAAAGGCAACCGTGCGCCGCACAACGAGTGGTTGCGCCAGTTCGGTGACGATGACCGGGAATCCTGCCTTGTGTAACCGCCACGCGACGCCGGTGCCAAGATCGCCGGCACCTTTGATGAGGATGAGAGTATCGGAAATAGACATTGGAAATTAGGTGATTAGGTGATTAGGTGATTGGGTGATTAGGTAATTGGGTGATTGGATGATTCGCCGATGATTTGGATGACCAAGTTGCGCGTTCTGGGACGCGTATCAAAATCGCACAAAACAATTTGTTGCCATGTGCCCAACGTCAGTTCACCGTTCACAAACGGCACGGTGAGCGAAGGTCCCATCAACGCAGCGCGAATGTGCGAATGCCCATTGTCGTCATGCCAACGCAAATGATGACGGTACGCGCGATTCGGCGGCGTGATTTCATCGAGGACGACGCGCAGATCGTGAATCACGCCATCTTCAAATTCAATCGTCGTGATGCCGCCGGTCGAACCGGGACAAAAAATCGTAACAATGCCGTTTTGCAATTTGGATGCTCGCACTGCACGCGCGACCGCCTCGGTAATATCTTGCACGTCGTATTCGCCGCGCGTGCGCAAAGATAACGTTTGCGTGATAACCATATTTCCCTCGCCTCCATTATACGCCACGCCAATTGTTTGACAAACATGGCGCATAAATCTATAATGTGTTGTGTCGGGCGAATAGCTCAGTTGGTAGAGCGCTTGCTTTACACGCAAGAAGTCACGGGTTCGAGTCCTGTTTCGCCCACTGGGATTAGTTACAGAACCACACAGAATGCTCTGTGTGGTTCTGTAACAAAAAAGAGATTCTATGCCCCTCTCTCACCTCGATAATCAGGGCCGCGCGCAAATGGTGGACATAAGCGCGAAAGCCGATACCGAACGTCTGGCGATTGCGAAAGGCGAAATTGCGATGCACGCGGAAACCCTCGCGCTCATTCGCGCCGGCAAAATCGAAAAAGGCGAAGTGTTTGCGGTGGCGCGCGTGGCAGGCATTCTGGCGGCAAAACGCACGCACGAACTCATCCCGATGTGTCATCCCCTCCTGATTACCGACATCGCCATTGATTTTGAAATCCTCGCCGAAGGTGATGCAACCACGCCAGCTCGCGTGGGCATCACGGGCACCGCGAAGAATGTTGGCAAGACCGGCGTGGAGATGGAAGCCCTCGTTGCGGTAACCACTGCCGCCTTGACGATTTACGATATGGCGAAAGCAGTTGATCGCGCAATGCGCATCGAAAATGTACGCTTGGTGTTGAAACGTGGGGGCAAGTCCGGCGAGGTTAGATTAGAATGACCGAAGCCAAAAAAATCCGCCTAACTGCATACGCCGCATGCGCGGGCTGAGCCTCCAAAATCGGCGCGGCCGAATTGGCGCAAGTTTTGCGTCCCCTCAGCGATAAATTCCAAGCCAAAGATTTTCCTGCGCTCCTCGTTGGGTTGGATGCGCCGGACGATGCTGCCGTCTATCGCATTAACGAGACCACCGCCATCATCCAAACGATGGATTTCTTTCCGCCGGTCGTGGACGACGCGTACGCGTTCGGCGCGATCACGGCTGCCAACGCGATGAGCGATGTGTACGCGATGGGCGGCGAAGTGATCCTCGCGCTCAATATTGCCGCGTGGCGTGAGGACTTGCCCTTGGAACTGCTCACCGAAATTTTTCGCGGTGGTGCAGACAAGGTCGCTGAAGCCGGGGCAGCGATTGCCGGCGGCCACACCGTAACCGACCAAGAACCCAAGTACGGCTTGTCCGTAACCGGCGTGATTCACCCTGATCGCATCATCACCAAAGGCGGTGCGCGTGTAGGCGATGTGTTGGTACTGACCAAACCCCTGGGCGTTGGCTTGA
The DNA here is from genome assembly GCA_034433515.1 of Anaerolineae bacterium. Classification (GTDB taxonomy): domain Bacteria; phylum Chloroflexota; class Anaerolineae; order UBA4142; family UBA4142; genus DAOTXS01. The sequence continues at coordinate 6,535 of DAOUAL010000104.1, forward strand.
TCACGACCGCCGGCAAAAACGGGGTGGCTTCCGAAGCCCATTTACAAAACGCCATCGCCTGGATGTCTCAACTCAATCGTGGTGCAGCGCAAGCGATGCAAGAGGTCGGCATTCGTTGCGCCACCGATATTACCGGCTATGGCTTGCTGGGGCACGCGCACGAAATCGCCGAAGCGTCGAACGTTACCCTTGAGTTCAAGTTGGACGCGCTCCCCATTCTGGATGGCGCGTTGGAATACGCCCATCAAAAACAAATTCCCGGCGGTGCCGGACGCAATAAATTGTATCTGGATGATAAAATCATTTTCGCGCGCACGCCCGATGAAGATCGCAACGAAATTCTTTTCGATCCGCAAACCTCCGGCGGTTTGCTCATTGCCGTCGCCGCCAACAAATTGGATGACTTGGCGCGTGCGCTCCAAGCGCGCCGGGTTGAATTCTGGACGATTGGTCAAGTCCTTCCCAAGACCAACGCACAAACACTGGTCATCATCTAAACTTCGGAGGAGTCCAATGACGAGCAACCAACGTCGGGTCGTCATTACTGGGATGGGAGTCGTTTCACCCCTGGGCAGTTCCGTAGAGAAATTCTGGCGCGAATTGCTAGCAGGCACATCCGGCATTGATCGCATCACCCGCTTTGACCCCTCGCGCTTTGTGGTGCAAATCGGTGGGCAAGTGAACGATTTCAATATCGAAGACTATGCCGA
>DAOUAL010000105.1:0-1877 GCA_034433515.1 Anaerolineae bacterium
AATCCCCACTCGGACTATTGGCTGGATGTGTCTGCGTTCGAGCAGTTGAGCGTGCACAGCGATCGTCTGGCAGAAGCAATCGCGCTTTACAGCGGTGATCTGCTGGAGAACGTGTACGACGATTGGCTCTTTTATCCCCGGGAACAACTCCGCACTCGATTCTTCTCTACTTTGAATCAACTCATTCTGCGCTGCCGCGCCGAACGCAACTATGCTCACGCCCTCGCGTACACCCGTCGCCTCCTCGCGCATGATCCGTTGCGCGAAGACACGGTGCGTCTCTGGATGGCACTCTGCTATGAAACCGGCGACCGCGCTGGCGCATTGCGCGAGTATGAGCAATTCGCGCGTCGGTTGCGCCAGGAACTCGCCGTCGAACCGATGCCGGAAACGATTGCGTTGTACGAAAGCATTATCCGCAACGCCCGTCTTGCCACCGAGTTGCCTATACAAGGCGCCGATGCCACCCACTCGACGACCCGCATCGTGCTACCCTTCATCGGACGTCAGGCGGAGATGGAACAACTGCGCGCGGCGTGGAGTCGTGCGGCGCGTCATCACGGCGGAATGGTGCTCATCGGTGGTGAATCGGGCATTGGCAAAACCCGGCTGGTCTCCGAACTAGCGTTGCGGGTGGAAGCCGAAGGCGGGCGCGTGTTGTGGGGCAGTGCCACCGCCGCGTCTGCGCCGTATCAAGCCATCAGCGAAGCATTCCGTTCTGCGTTGCCGCTCATCGCCGCGCTCGAAATCGAATCGCTCTGGCTGGCGGCGGTCGCAACGCTCGTCCCCGAGTTGCGCGCGCGTTTGCCGAATTTGCCGACCCTCGTCGCGCTCGATCCTGAACGTGAACGCACACGCTTGTTCGAAGCGTTGGCGCGTTGTGTGGAAGGATTGGCGCAACCGCGCCCGCTCTTGCTTCTGCTCGACGACTTGCACTGGGCAGGCGCGGCAACGCTCGCGTGGCTTGAATTTCTTGCAGAGCGCTTGACAAATCTGCCGGTGTTGGTGGTGGGTACGTATCGTGAAGAAGAAGTAGCGCGCGAACATCCTTTGCGCGCGATGAGGCGACGTTTACAAAAAGCGAATCTTGCGTTCCACCTCGCCCTGAGCCGCCTCGATAGTGCCTCTGTGCAAACCATCGTGGAACACGCCGCGCCGGCTCTGTCATCGTTGAGCCAAACGATTTATGAAACGAGTGAAGGCAATCCGTTGTTCGTCAATGAACTGATTCGCGATTGGATCGAATCGGGTAAAACGATTGCCGAGGCGTCCGTGCCGTCCAGTATCGAGACGATCCTGATCGGACGTTGGACACGTTTATCGCCGCCCGCCAGAACCTTGGGCGAGGTGGCGGCTGTGGTCGGCACCTCGTTCGACACCGATCTGGTGCGCGAGGTGGCTGGGTGGAGTCAGGCGCAAACGTTGGATGCGTTGGATGAATTGCTCGATCATCAACTCGTGCGCGAAGCCGGCGGGCGTCGGCGGTTCGATTATGTGTTTGCGCATCATCTGATTCAAACCACCATTTACGCGGCGATCCCGGCGAGCGCGCGCACGCGGCGGCATCGGCGCGTGGCACGCGTGATGGAAGAATGGTCCGAAACGTTTGGGGAGGAATGGGCGGGCGAATTGGCGTTGCATTGGGATCGCGGGGGCGAGCCGGGGCGCGCGGTGGAAAATTATTTACGCGCGGCGCATCACGCCCTCGCGGTCTACGCCGATGCTGAAGCTCTCGCCTACCTTCAACGCGCACTCGAACTGGCGGACGCGCCCTCTTGGCGAATGCAACTCCTGGGTTTGCGCGAAACGATTTTTGCGCGGCGCGGCGAACGCGAATCGCAGTACAACGATTTGGTGCAACTGCGCGAACTCGCGCA
>DAOUAL010000106.1:0-5394 GCA_034433515.1 Anaerolineae bacterium
CCCGCATAGAGACCCGGATTTTTATTTGATAGAAAAACAATCCACAGATTACTCAGATTCGGCAGAAAAATTGTTCAGCGTAATCTGCGAAACCGGTGGATTCTTATCCAAACAACATTGGCAACGCGGCAAGCAAATTTGGCACACACAAATCTGCATGCGATAAATCTTGATGTGCGGTAAAGTAATTCGGCACCGCAATCGCGCGCATCCCCGCCGCTTTTGCCGCCGTGATGCCGGTCGCACTATCCTCCAACGCGATACAACCTTGAGGCGCAACGCCCAATTGCGCCACCGCGCGCAAATAGACATCCGGCGCGGGCTTGGTTCTTGGCACCTCGTTGCCGGCGACAATCGTGTGAAATCGTTCGATAATTCCCATCCCGCGCAAAACTGTTTCAACTTGATGGCGCGGTGAGCCGGACGCCACGCCCAACGGGATGCGCCGCACGCTTGCCGCCTCGAGCAAGTCTAAAACTCCCGGCATCATCACCAGATTTGCTGGGTCAGCAATCAACGCTTCATAGATCGCCTCACGGGCATTGACGATTTCTTGCGGCGTGCCTGACAAACCAAAGCGCGCCTTGAGATAATGGACATTTTCGATCACCGGAATCCCTACAAAACATTTGCCATACTCTTCGGTTTCAAATTGATACGCGATGCCAAATTGTTGGAGTAACAGATTGACCGACCGTTGATGGATTGGCTCGCTGTCAACGATCAAGCCGTCCAGATCAAGAATGATCGCCTGCGTCATAATTCTCCCAATAACGATCCTTGGACGCCCACACGAGTTGCCCCAGATTGATCGTGTAATGCGCAACGATGGGCGCGAAAATATTTTGCGTGCTCAGAAACATCGCCGAGAGGAACAAACCCAACGCTGATGCCACGACAATGCCCAGTGTGCCTTGCGGCGCATGCATCGCCCCAAAGATGAGCGACCAAACGACGGCGAGCACGATTGGTGGTGCAAAGCTGGCAAAGCCACCCAGCAAAAGCGAACGAAACAAGACTTCTTCGAGTGCCACCGCGGGAATCAAGGCGAGTGGAATCCACACCCATTCGATTGGGCGGCGTGGCATAATGCTCTGCACGACAATCGGCGAATAGATGTGCTTGCCAAACTGCGCGATTGCCCAACGCGTGAGCAAGGGAACACTGATGGCGGCAATTGCACCGACCATCACGCCTAACCAAATGTGTTGCGCGAGATTCGTCGTGTTCCAACCGAACTGCGCAGCCGGCAAACCGCTGGCGCGCGCGAGCAAAAAACAAACACCTAGCAAGCCAACGCGCATCACATTTTCGGCGGGCAACAAAAGCACATTCACCTGCGACGCAAGCTCACGCAGTACTTGCGCGCTGCGATATGTTGCCCACGCCAGAAAGATCAACAGCGTGAGTGTCCCCAGGATAAAGAGAAGCATTTATTTGGGCGCAACTCCCACTTGGTACTCGGTTGGCTCGGTGGTGGTCGGTGCATGCGCGGTAACCACCAACGCGGCGCGGGAAATATCCTTGCCGAATCCGTTGATCGTTACATTACCTCGATTGAACGAATCAAGGGGGACGCGTATCACGTGCGTGGCTGAACCGAATTGAATCAGTTGCACAATGTATTTTTGTGGCAACACGTTATCGGTACGAATAAAACCGGCGGCTTGCCAGTCCCCTTCGCCGTTTTCCACATTGTCGCTGTAATTGATCTCCGGAATCGTGATATCATCAATCACCCAGCCCGGCGTGTTGTACGCATCGTCCGTGATATACTCAAAGCGCAAGAGAATGTTCTTGCCGGCATACGGCGTCAAATCCATTTGCTCGCGCACCCATTGCGGTGATGCCTTGTCGTCCAGGACACCCGATTTGCCGGTGAAGGCTTCGCCGTAATTGGCACCATTCGGATTCTCGTTCGTAGTGAATTTGCCTTTGAGAATATCCCACGTCTTGCCGCCATCGGTCGAGACCTCGACGTACGCATAATCATAATTGGCTTCGATGTCGTACCAGGTCCAAAACTGCAAGGTCGCACGATTCACCTTGGTCAAATCGAACTGCCGGGTCAGCGTCATATTCGCCATATCGGCACGATTCGAGTACCACATCCATTGCCCACTGTACGCATTCGTCGCCAACAATTTTGCCGTTGTGGTGCCAGTGAAATAGACGGTAACGTCACCGCTTGCCGGTTGCAGGGTGAGATAACTTGCCGCATACTGTCGCATCGTGGCAGCGCGTTCGCTGGGATATTGATTGAACGAGGGGACACGGGTAATTCTAAACATGCTCTCATTGGCGTAGGCGTAACGTCCGTTCTCGACACTGGGATCATTGAGATAATTCGTAACCGCCCAATCGGCAAACAAATCGTCAAAGCGCAATCCATTGGCGCGTTGATCCAAGACCACTTGGAAACCGTTGATGCCTTCGCGCGGCGCATGAATCAACGCACGAATAAAATCGGGACCCCAGCGTTGCGCCACGTAATTGAAGAAAAGGTACGACGCGGCATAGTGCGCGCCGGCGGCGTTCGGCGAATTTGCCCACGTGTTGAGTTGCGTATCGTAATTGCGCGCAAAGAGATCCAACACGCCCAACACCGGATAGCCATTGAGTTTAATCGCCAGATCGCTCATCCCCTCGTCCATCCACCCGGCGTTGTGTTTGGCTTGACGATTGTGAATGAGATGTTGAAACTCGTGTGCGAGATCACCGTTAAATTCATTGCTCCCGGGACGCACCGCTTCGGCGTTCATATAAATAATGTGTCGTTCGTTACTAAACGGAACCAGCGCACGGGGGTACGTATCCACACTGCTAAAATAACCCGCCGCTTCTTGAAAGCGCGTGCTCAAGATATGCACACGCGAATCGCCGTCCAAACCGCGACCGGGGTCACCAAAATATTTTACGTTCGTTGGATAGATTTGCTTTTCCCACAAGTCCGCCGATTTTTGCAAGGCGGCGCGATCAACGTTCAAGCCATCTTCCACCCAAAAATATCCGTTCGGTGTAACGATCTGCAACGTCGCCGTCACCGTCCGATATTTACCGGTCGCCGCATTTTCAACGACGAAAAATTTTTCCTTGTCGCCCACCTTGAGCGTGCGCGGCGTAGGGGTTGGAATCGTTTGGGCAAGATCGGGATTTTTGCGGAGGCGTGGAACGATGTGATACAAATCGCGCGGCGGAATTTCTGTCCGCGCTAATGCCTCCAACGTCGCGGTTGAGACGGAAGACAAGGATGGGACAGACAAGGAATTCGCGCTTGCGGTTTGTAATGATCCCGGCACACGGATGGGCGGCAAGACAGTGGGCGTAGGTGCCCAACCGAGCCAGCGGCTTGCCGCTGAGGATTGGAGCACGAAAATGCCGGTACCTCCCAACACCAGACATATGCACAACGTCAAGATGACGATCAAACTCAGTAGTAACTTGCGATTCATTTTTATCCTTTTGCGGAGCAATTCAAAACGCGCACATTATAGCATAAAAAAAGACTTGCAGGTTTTGCAAGTCTTCGCTGACTATCTTTTGCCAATAACCGGCAAGCGTCTGAGCGCGGCGCGGATGACCATCTTTGCCGCGCGCCCGGCGTAAATGCGTTCATGCACCGTCTCGCGCACCACCCACTGCGCGGTGCCATCCGCACGAAAACCATGTTCGATGCCAGCGGGGACGTACAGAATCGTTCCCGGCGTGCCACGCATTTCGCGCCCATCAATCAAAATCGTGCCTTCGCCTTCGAGCACATCGAACACTTCATCGGTGTGTTCGTGTTTGTGATAGGGCACCACGTTGCCACGCGCGAAACAAAGTAATCGCCCGTAGAACGCTTCGCCATCGAACAGGTTCACGTTGGTCAACTGTTCGCTTGAAAATTTTTTGAGATCGTTGAAATTTGCGCTAAAGAAACGCACGCTTGATGCTCCTTCAAAGATTGTTCAATGATGCCAAATGCGATAATGATTATACCAGAAATTCGATTGACCCAACGCAATGCATTCAGATCGAATATAGTCCATTGCTACTGCCACGCACAAACCCGGCAAAGAGTGCCGCGAAGGAATGAAGCGTCATAGTACCTTCCCACTTGAATCATTGCACAAAAAGCAAGGATTCGTCCCCGAAGGACACGAAGGTCACGAAGGAAAAAACTAATTTTCGTGTTTCTTCGTGTGCTTCGTGGAAAAAATTCTGTTCAGTTTCGGCTTGTCCGAGTTAGGATTAGTCAACGTGAGAAAAAAGGTTCAGGCGTACGCGCCAACCCAGCCCTGCCCGTGCACCGCCGTTGCCGCCTGTGGCAATGGTCGCGCGAGAAATGTGCGAATCCCCAGATTTAGTTGAAAATCCTACGCTTGCCGTCTTGGGTAACTCGGAGGCGATACGTTTCATACACGCGCGGCAAATATTTTTTGTACAATGCCACATTGAAATCGCGGGGATGCGCGGCGCGAAATTCACGTAAACGCGCGAGATCAAGATCGGCAACGATGATTTCTTCGCGGTTGTGCGTTTGAGTGCGCGCAAGATACGTCGTGGCATTGTCGTACAAACCGAGCGGCGCGGCGATGTGGCTAGGTCCGCAAAAATTCAAGCCGAACAATTTGGTGATGCAATACGCGCGTGTGCTGTACGCCAAACTTTCTTGAATGCGCGTTTCGTCGCCACGGATTGCCAAGCAATAATCATCCGCCTTTTCATCCGCCGACATATCCAGCAAAATCTCCGCGCCGCGCAAGGTCGCGATGCGAGTGGTTTCCCAGTATGTGAAATCCATGCACACCGGCATTGCGATTTTAGTGAATCCCAAATCGAACACGCTGAGTTCGCAACCGGTCGTCAGCCAATCTTTTTCGAGCGTCGTGGGATGTAGTTTATTTTGCGTGCCGATGAGCGACCCATCCGGCGCGAACAAGTACGCGGTATTGAAGAGATGCCCTGCCCGATCCATCGTCAACGCTGTGCCCGGCATCAGAAAGACACGAAACTGCATGGCAAGTTCGCGCGCGGTCGTTTCAAAAATGCGTTTGACGGCGGGCGCAATCGTACGAAAAACACCTTCGATTGTCAAGCCGCGTCCGCCACCTAACTCGTTCACTGCCTCATCGAGCGAAACACCTTGGCGCGCAATGTTACGCACCAGCGGCAACAAACCCAGAATCGGCAACCACGCATATTCCGGGAATACAATCAATTGCGCACCGCGTTCGACTGCCTCCTGCACGAGCGAATAGTACTTGGCGGCGAATTGCACCCCCTCGTCAACGAGATCGAGTTGCATTTGGACAACGGCGACAGTAACGCGATCCCGGGTAGGCAGAGGCGCGCGTGCATCTTTGCGATTCTTCAATGCACGACGAATTGAATCGGGGCGCGATTTATAGG
>DAOUAL010000107.1:0-58373 GCA_034433515.1 Anaerolineae bacterium
TAGCGCCCGGTGCGACTGATGGGCTTGACATCGTTTAGATTGTACATGATCGCATCGCGCAGATAAAATACCACGCCTTCGTACAGCGAGCGCAAGTTTGGCAGAATCAACGCGGCAAGCGCGAGCAAGCCCAGCAAGAGAGTCAATCGTTTGATCATCGGGGACGAAAAATAACAGACCTTCGAGTTTGCGTCAAACGCGAAGGTCTAGGAGTTGGATCGCCAAGCGATAAAAGCCGGGGGTTACCCCATCTGTTTTTCTGCTGCTGCCAGTCCGGCGCCCACCTCAAATTTGAATCCCGATGCTAACAGCGCGCCTTCAATGGCAGAGAGCGTGGCAGAGATGTCTGCCGGCGAAATCACGCCCATATGCCCCACGCGAAAATATTTTTCACGGATCGCCGGGTGCAAGCCGCCAGCCACCACGATACCGCGCTCGCGAATCTTGCCAATGAGTTTGGCGTCCAATCCTTCCGGAAAGTACGGCGCGGTCATTGTTGTTGCAGCGATCTCGTCGCGTACAGCAACTTGGGTCAAGCCAATTACTTGAATGCCGGCTTTGAAGGCAGCGCTCAATTTTTTGTGCCGTGCTACGCGTTGTTCCATCCCTTCGGCGAGAATCTGACGTAAACTTTCGTGCAAGGCGTAGATGAGGTTCACCGCCGGCGTGCCAAAGTAGGCGGGCTTGCGCGCAATGTACGCTTGCATCACCGGGAGCCAATTCGACCAATCGGCATAATAACTGCCGACCGGCGTTTTGCGTTTCTGGAATGCTTCCATCGCACGCGGCGATGCCACAAGGAGCGCGAGACCGGGTGGCACGCCAATCGCTTTTTGCGAGGCGGTGAAGGCGACATCAACGCCCCACGCTTCTTGTTGCAATTCCATTCCACCCACCGAACACACTCCATCTACGATGACCAGCGCATCGTGCTTGCGTCCGATCTGTGCAATCGCGCGAACATCTACGGCAACGCCGGTGGAGGTGTCCACGTGAGTCATTGTCAAAATCTTTGGTTTGATTCGCGCCAATTCGGCATCAATCTGATCGAGTGAGACCACATCGCCGATTTGGGCGCGCAACACGGTAACTTCTGCCCCATAGCGTTGCAAAATGTTTGCCATTCGGTCGCCAAAGTAGCCGGTGGAAATCACGATGGCGTGATCGCCCGGCTCGGTGAGGTTGGAGGCGGCCATGTCCATTGCCAGCGTGCCAGAACCGGCAATGACGAACGGTGTACCATTGGGCGCACCAAACACTTGCTTCATCCAATCGAGCGCCTCGCCAAAGAGGGCGATAAATTCCGGCGCAACGTGACTTGCCGTCGGCGCGCTCATGGCACGCAGCACGCCGGGATCAAAGTTGATGGGACCGGGAATCATTAATAAATCGCGTTCACTCATTTTGCATCCTGTCCGATTGAAATTGGAATATCTTGGCGTGAATGTTGGTGAGTCAGAAATTCACGCCGAGTAATTTCCATTTCGATGCCGTCGTATTCACCGAGGTCTGGCAAAAAGCGCCGCACTGTGCCGCGCACGCGAAAGCCACACGCAGTAAAGCAATGTTGGGCGCGCAGGTTATCGGTAAAGGTAAATAGGTTGATGCGTTCCAGGGACGTTTCGTGAAAGACATAGTGCAAGAGTATGGTGATGGCTTCGCGTCCATAGCCCTTGTTCCATTCGCGGGTTTCACCGATGACGATGCCCAGTTCACCTTCGCGTTTACTCCAATCAATCATAAACACGCCGATTCGCCCAAGCAATTGCTCATCGCGCGTAACAATAAAGAATGCCAAACGATGATCGGCGGGATAGGCTTGATCTTCGCAGAGGCGCGTGCGAAATTCATCGAAGGATAGATCGGTTGGAACGCCACCGCTCCAACGCAAGACCTCTTCGTTGCGGCTCCACGCATAGACCCGTGCAATCTGCGGATCGGTGAGCGTCTGTTCAAAGGGTTGCAAGCCGATGCGCTTGCCCCACAGAATCGTTGTGCGATCCATCATTGGAGGAGCGAGGCGACCCGGAGCAAACCAATGATCGTTTTCGCATCCACGATTTCGCTCCGGGTAATTTGGGTCAGCAAGCGATCCAAGGGGACGAATTCGGCGCGAATGAGTTCATCCGCTTCGGGATGGGCGATGCCACGAGTCAGTTGACGGGCGAGATAGAGCGTCATTTTTTCGGTGCAAAAGCCGGGGCTAGTGTAAAACGTGCCCAAAGGTTCCCACTGCGCCGCGCGATAGCCGGTTTCTTCTGACAGTTCGCGGTTGGCGCAGAGTAACGGGTCTTCGCCATTTTCCAGCGTGCCGGCTGGAATTTCCAACATCTCGCGCCCTGCGCCGGAACGATATTGCCGTACCATTAGGACGCGCTTCTGTTCGTCCAATGCCACAATCGCAACGGCGCCGCGATGTTCAACAATTTCGCGCATGACGATTTGGTGATTGTCCAACCGGACTTGGTCGAGCCGAAGTTTGAGAACATGGCCACGGTACAAGTATTCGCTCTGAATGATTTCTTCTTTCATGTTTTTGTCAGGCATAGCAAGAGAGGCGCCTCCTGAAGTGAGGATGTGCGCCTCTCTTCGCGAGGGGCAACGTGGGTTTATTGAGGAACCATTAGAAGCTGGCCCGGGTAAATCAAGTGAGGATTCGCCAAGTTGTTCTTGATCTGGAAGGCGTAAACGGTCGTGCGGAATTTGACGGCGATGGAAAAGAGCGTATCGCCCGGCTTGACCACATAGGTTCCAGCGGATGGTGGAGTGGTGCCGGAAGAATCGCCACCCGGGATATTCAACTGCTGACCAGGATAAAGTAGGTTGGGGCGGATCCCCGGATTTGCAGCGAGCAACGCGGCAACTGAAACGTTGAATTTACGCGCAATCGCATAAATCCAATCGCCGCGTTGAACGGTATAGGTGGACGGTGTCCCGCTTGCCGATGAAGTGGACGATGAGGCGGACGACGAAGACGATGAGGATGAGCCATCGCCGGTGGGCAAGTTGATCACTTGACCCGGATAAATCAAGTTCGGATCGAGTCCTGGGTTCGCTGCTAGAATGGCTTGGACGGTCACGCCGTGTTCCGCCGCGATCTTGTTCAACCAATCGCCCCATTTGACGGTATAGGTGCCGGGAGTGCTGGTGGCAGGCGAAGGGACGGGGGTTGGTACCATCGTTGGCACAGGGGTCGCACTGGACACTGGTGCTGACGAAGAGGCGGATGAAGTGGCGCTGGGTGTGGTGGGCGTTATCGCGATAGAAGAACTGACGCTGGATGCAGAGGCGGACGATGATACGCTCGCACTGCTACTGCTGGATGAGATAGCAAGGCGCAGATCGGGTGTGGGTTCTGGGGGCTTGTCACGCGTGCAGGCGGTTGCACTCCAAGCGATCAGTGCGACAAGTATCAATAGGTAAAATCGTTTGACCAAGGTAACCTCAAACATGGCGGCGCCTCCCTTTAAGAGTCGCCGGGTTGCATAAGACATATTAGCACAAGATATACGGGGTGTCAAGCATCGTTTTATTTGGCGGGCACGGCGACTTGGCCATTGATGATTACCCCGCGCACATTGTTCATCACCTCGATATTTTTCAGCGGGTTGCCCTCGACGATGATCACATCGGCGAGTTTGCCCGGTGTCAGGGTGCCCAATTCGTGGCTGTGTCCACACACGCGGGCGGCGTGGAGCGTGCCGGCTTGAATCACTTCCATCGGCGTCAAACCCGCCTCCAAGAGCCGGCGCATTTCTTGAACCGGCATCCACGTGCGGGAATCCGATGCCGAGTCATCGCCCAAGGCAACGATGCCGCCCATTTGATGGAAACGATAGACTGGCGTCAGCGCATATTTGCGACAGAGTATCTTGCGCTCTGGTCGCACGGCGTACGATTCACACCAGGTAATGATCTTGTCGAGCGTGGGCGTCATGATGATGTTGTGTTGTACGATGCGCGCGAGTTGGGCTTCGTACGCGGCGGAGAGATCGGCATAGTCCGGTGAGTTGGTGCGAAAATCAATATCTTCCAGACGAGGCAGTGGTACGTGTTCGAGAGCATCCACGCCGCTCTCTAGCGCTAGATCGAGCATTTCAGCGGTCCCGAGATGCGCGCGAACAAGTTTGCCTTCTTGGTGTGCCTGATCAACGATGGCTTGAAGTTCGGCGAGATGGAGATTGGGAATCGCATCGCGTTCAGCGGTGAGCCAAGGGAGTTTCCAATTCCACGGTTCGAGGGCGATCTTGATGTAATCGGCGCCACGGCGCACAAGGTCGGAGACGGCGAGCCGGGCTTCCAGTGGATTAGTAACGGCATACAAGAGTTCAGGCGAGCCGGGATAACCGTTGGGGGCATTGATGATGGGTCCAGAGAAAAAGCCACGCGCCGTGAGCCCGTAACTGCTTGGGCTTTGCGCACGCGCAATGGCAGTCAACGACGAGCCCGTATCGCAGACCGAGGTTACGCCGCGGTTGAGGAAATAAAATTGACGCACCAAGGGTGACGCTGCATCGTGGACATGAGCGTTGATGATCCCGGGCATAATTGTGTTCCCTTGCGCATCAATGATGTTGGCTTGAGCGGGAATGGCAAAATCGGCGGCGCGTCCTACAGCGGCAATCTTGTTCTGAGAAATGATGACGGTACCATTGGCAATCGGGGGTGCGCCGGTGCCATCAATCACGATGCCGTTGGTGATCACGAGCGAATCGGTTGGCACCGGGCGTGGAGTGGTGGTAGGCAAGGGAGGGGGCGTGGTTGGAGCGCGTGCACATGCCACGAGAAGGATGACTAGCCCAACCAAGATCGCCACGAATTTTTTGAGCGGCTTGCCTATTCGATCATCATCCAACCTGGATGATGGATAAAACAATCGATCCATAAGTGGCTCCTGCCCAAGTGATGATGCTTGGCAGAGAGACAAAGGTGGCGCAAGTATAGCACAGTGAGGGGGAAATACAAGAGGGTGAGGTTAGGCTTTGTACAAGATCACCACGCGATTGGTGTTGGTACCGCGTGTGTTGTTGCAAATACCCCAGATATTGGCGGTTTTAGTGAAGGATTGCTGATGGACCAGGATGCCTTGACATTGGAATCCTGCTTTTACACCCAGCGGCACAACGTGCTCATCGAGGTTGACTTGGCCTTTGCGTACTTCGCCGACCTCGAATGCCACCCAGCCGCCATGCCGCGTAATGCGGTACAGTTCGCGAAACACATCTAGCATTATTTCTGACCATTCTTCAACAGTTCTGGCGGTGGTGATTCTTTTGGCGATTTCTTTTTCGTCAATCCCGTTGAACCAACAACGTAACCAATTGTCTTGGGGGTACTGCACCACATCGAGAAACGGGGGCGAGGTGACTGTGAGCTGCACACTGTTCGCCGGAATCTCTAGAGTGCGTCGTGCATCGGTGGTCAAAAAACATGCATGTTCGCCAGCGCGGAGCAGATTTTCGATTTCTTGGATGGTCAAGTCCTTGGTGAGTTGCCGCGATTTTTTGAGAATGATCGTACGGGTATTGCGATACGGCGGCGTTTGTTTGCGGAGACGATTGATCCTTCTCTGCCGGCTTGGCGAAACGGCTTGATTCGGTGGCAAGGTATAGACCGAAAAGAAACCACTAGAATGCCCCGTCAAGCGGTTTGTTGCCACCATCCGAATCCATGCATCCAGATGATCGGCGCGCCCGGTGGCGTAACGCTCTAGCAGATACTCGCGCAGCGAAACGATCTCCCGCAAAGTTTCGGGATGATAGAACATCGAAAGGTCAATCTCTGTCGTGACCTTTTTCAAAAGCGGAATGGCATCTAGGCGTTCTGCCAAATCATCCAGCGTGGGAACAAAAAAGCGGGGAGCCGACAAAATCGCCGAGAGGGGGTTAATGTCATTGGCGATCACATTGCGCCCCAGTAACCCTGCTTCAATCACCGTGGTGCCGCGTCCGCTGAATGGATCGTAAACAATGTCGCCGGGGTGAGTGAGCAACTCGATAAAGAATCTTGGCAATTGTGGCTTAAAACACGCGCGATAAGCGATTTCGTGCAGAGACGACGCCTGACGTTGACGCGCGGTCCAGAATTCGTTGACGAATTTTGGGATGGGTTGTTCGTCAATCGTCACGTGTTCAGTGCGCGTGCGCTGACCGGCATCGGATAATTTGAATGTGGGCAGGTAGGTGGCAAAGTCGAATGTTCGGATGCTCATCTCACGCGCATCATACGCGAGATGCAAGGACAAGTCAATCTGCTCTGTCTACGGCTTACCACCCCCTGCCGCCCGTACCGCGTACCCCGTCATCTCCACAAATCCTCTGCCGGTCGCTGGCTTGCTGTTCGACTGTCCACTGACATTCACCGCGCCTTCCCAGTACACAATCGAAACCTTCATCTCTTGATCGGCAACAATCGGTATCAACTCCAACTCAATACCCGCCGAGGGAACGCTGATCTTCCATCGCGCCGGGTACGTCGCGCGAGTGGGGCTACTCGTCCACGTGGATAGCACCTTGATATCAAATTGATCGCGCGTGAGGTGGTGCGTTGCACCATCCGGTTCGACGAGTGTCCCAGACGACATTGGTTCGATACGGCCATCTTTTTGACGAATCTGAAACAGCATCAGTTCGCGATTGTCGTTCAGCTGAATCGAGAACCAGTCCCAGCCCACGGCGTTCTCGCCCAGCACCGCCGTGCTCCACTCGTGATCCATCCACGATTCACCGCGCACGTTCAACGTTTCGCCATTCACTGTTATCGTTCCTTGCGTTTCCATCCGCGTGAACGAAAGATAGTACGAAGCGTTTCCAACCTCGGCGGATTTTTGCGACAAGCCACGGTCGCCGTGCAAGACGATGGGTTTGACCGAGGCGAGGGTCAGGTTGAGTGCGTACCCTTCATCTTCGGCGAAAAGTTGCACGCGGCTGCCATCAACGTTGAGCGAGGTTACATTCCAGTTTTCAATCCACACGCGAAACGGATTCCCGGTGGCGCCTGCCAATCCCGCCGCGCCACGGCTGAAGCGTTCGCTGGCTTGATGTGAATTGTGTTGGGCATCGGTCAGCGCAAAATGCGCAAAGTAAATTTGATTTGTTGCCCAGTCCGATGGGCGGGGTGTGATGGTGGGTGTAATTGCGCGGCGAAAGAAGGTGAGTTGGTAACCCAAGCGACGTCCGTCGGTGGATTCCAGATTGCCGGTATAGTACCACCACTCGGTTTGAAATTCCGGATGCGGTCCGTGATCGTCGGGGAACGTGAACGCGCGCACGCGGTCTGCCCGCGCGTAGCCCGCGATGCTTTGATCGGCTTGCAAACCCACAATCGCCGCGCTAATTTGCGGTGATTGCGTTGCATTCAAGAAAATCAAAACAGTGACGCCGATCCCAACGACGAAAACAAACCCAAGAATAAATTTTTTCATTTCACTCATTCAATTTGATGCTTGCCGCTTGATCCAGCAACCACACTATATTGCCATTCACCGGTTGAATGTGTTGCGCCGGCAAATCATCGGGACGATCCGCACCGCGCAACACCGTGCGCACGATGTCCGCTTTGTCTGCACCGGCAACGAGCCACACGATATTTTTTGCGGCATTGATGACCGGCACCGTCAGCGTAATGCGATGCGTTCCCAGTTTCTCGACGTACACGGCGGCGACCCAGCGCTCCGTTTCATCCAAGACGCGCGTGTGTGGAAAGAGCGAGGCGGTGTGGCCGTCGGTGCCTAGACCTAGGAGAATAAGGTCGAACGACGGAAGATTGACTTGCGTGTCTTGGGATTGAAAAAAATTCCGCAGTTCAATTTCGTATTCGCGCGCGGCATCATCGGGTCCCAGTTCGGCGTGGATACGATGCACGTTTGGGTCAGGTACAGAAATTTTAGAGAGCAAGGCTTCGCGCGCCATTCGATAGTTGCTGTCCGGGTGATCCGGCGGAACGGCGCGCTCATCGCCCCCAAAAAAATGGACGCGGGTCCAATCCACTTGCGTTGCAAATTCTGGCATTGCCAGCAATGCGTACAAATCGCGCGGGGTTGAGCCGCCGGAGAGTGCCACGGTAAATCGTCCGCGCGATTCGATTGCCGTGTGTGCCAGGGTAACAAATCGCCGCGCGGCGTCTCGCGCCAATGCGGCACGGTCGGGCAAGATCACAATTGTTGGGTTAGGTTTTGAAATCATAACTGATGCTACGCGGTCAATGATTTGTTCACCACAGAGATCACAGAGTTCACTGAGGTTTCTATGTTTTTCTCTGCGTTCTCTGTGTGCTCTGTGGTAAAATCGCGTAAGGGAGATCATAAATCTACAATCTAAAATTCCTACGGTTCGTGCCACGTGCGCCCATCGCGCGCGAGCAAATTATCGGCGGCGCGCGGGCCCCAGGTGCCGGCGGCATAGTTCGGAAAATTCGGCGAAGGCGAGTTTTGCCAGTACTCTAAAATCGGTGTCATGAGCGACCACGCCAGTTCCACTTCGTCTTTGCGATTGAACAAGGTGGAATCGCCACGCATCGCATCGAGCAACAGGGTTTCGTACGCTTCGCCCGGCACGCTCCCAAACGCGGTCTTGTAAAAGAAATCCATCTTGACGTCGCGCAAACGAATCGTTTGCCCGGGCAGTTTGGCGGCAAAGCGCAAATTGATGCCTTCGTCCGGTTGTAGCCGTATCTCCAGAATGTTGGGTTCGATTCCTTCAAACACTTCTTGCGCAAAGAGTGGATGCGGCACCGATTTGAATTGAATCATAATCTCGGTGCAACGACGCGGCAGACGTTTGCCGGTGCGCAGGTAGAAGGGCACCCCTGCCCAGCGCCAATTGTCAATCGCCAGTTTGAGTGCGACGTACGTTTCCGTGCACGATTCCGGATCCACGCGCGGCTCTTGGCGATAACCCGGGAAATTGTTGCCGGGACCGTACTGGCCGCGCACGACTTGGGCATTGATTTCTTCGGGCGAAAGCGGATTGATCGCGCGCAACACTTTGACTTTTTCGTTATGCACTGATTCGGCATCGAACGAGACGGGCGGCTCCATCGCCGTGAGCGCGACGAGTTGTAAGAGATGCGATTGCACCATATCGCGCAATGCGCCCGCCGTATCGTAATAACCGCCGCGCTCTTCGATGCCGACTGATTCCGCCGCCGTGATTTGCACATGATCCACGTAATTTCGATTCCATAACGGCTCGAAGATGGCGTTAGCGAAGCGAAAGACCAAAATGTTTTGCACGGTCTCTTTGCCAAGGTAATGATCAATGCGATACACTTGCGATTCGTCAAAAACCGCGAGCACTTGGCGATTAAGTTCTTGCGCGCTGATCAGATCGCGTCCAAAGGGCTTTTCGATGATGATGCGTGTCCAGCCCTTGGATTGTGCCAGCCCGGCATCGCCCAGTTGTTTGACGATGAGCGGATAAAATTCCGGCGCGGTTGCCAAATAAAACAAGCGATTGCCTTCCGTACCGCGTTCAGTGTCAAGGCGATTGAGTAAATCGCCGAGTGCAACGTAACCATTCAAATCGTGGAACTCGGCGCGATGATAGTACAAACCGCGTGCGAACTTGTCCCAGCGATCTGGGTTATTCATCGGATTGTTGCGCGCGAACTTGGTCACCGCTTGACGCATCTCGGCGCGAAAATCCTCGGACGATTTTTCGCGGCGGGCAAAGCCAACGATGGTGAATCCGTCCGGCAAACGTCGGTCGCAGTACAAATCGAATAAGGCCGGCACAAGTTTGCGATGCGTGAGATCGCCGGTTGCCCCAAAGATGACCAGCGTGGTGGGTGGTGGAATGCGGATGCCGGTCGTGCCGGCACGCGGCGGTGTAACGATAGGTTCAGATGTCATAGTATGCCTTACGGTTGACGTTTTTATTTTTCAACGCGCGATTGAATGTTTGAGCCAGCCCATTCATCTTTGCGCCACGTTTCAGATGGATGCGCAATACACGGCGACCATTATTCTTTAACGCTTGCCAATCCCCCCACGCTTGCGCGTCAATCAATGTGCCAAACGAGTACGCGACGCCGGGAATTTTTGCATCGCTGGCGTGATCGGTCGTGATTTGCAATCCCAGCACATTGTTCGCGCCCCCTTTGTGCAACTGCCCCGTCGAATGCAAAAAACGCGGACCATAACCGAGCGTCGTCGCAATCTGGAGAGCATCGCGTACCGCAACGCGGATCTTTTTCAACGCGGCATTGTTTGCCGGGGTCTTTTGCAAATACGCCATCAACGCCAGATAATCGCCGGATTGCGCCAATTTAAAATACGATGCAAGCGCGTCGCGCAGATTCTTTGCCAGAATGGGCACGGTCGCATACACCGCAAACTGTTTGTTCTCCCAAACCGGTTTTTCCGTCATTGGTCGTCGGTCGTCGGTCAAAACTGCTCGCGCATTTTTCTTGGCTTCCTCCACATTCGGCTGATCGAACGCATTGATACCGATGAGCGTGCCAGCAATCGCAATCGCAAACTCCCATCGGAAAAATTCTGCACCGATGTCGTACGGATCGCGCAACTGGAGGCGAATAATCGGATGACCAATTTTTTCTAACGCTTTCAACGTGCGTTCGCTGGCGGTGTTCTTGGCTTTGCCGAGTTGCATCGAGACAAACACGCGATCCATCCCGTACGCCGCCGGCTTGCCGAGTGGTTCGCCGTCAATCGGCACGAGCCCCTTGCCCTCTTTGCCGGTGGATTCGGCGATGAGTTGTTCTGCCCACGCGCCAAACGTTACCAGTTGTTTCGGCGTGATAAAGGTAATCTTGTCGCGTCCGTGTTGCGCGAGCGTTGCCAAGGTTACCCCCAGCCATTCGCCGGGATTTTCTTCGGCGGGGACGTTTGCCGCACACGCGCCCATCATCTCTTCGGCGCGGTCGAGCAATTTGGCGAGGTCAATCCCCATCAGCGCCGCTGGCACGAGTCCAAAGAACGAGAGTGCAGAATAGCGTCCGCCAATGTCGGACGGATTCAAAAAGACGCGCCGAAAATTTTTCTCGCGTGCGAGTTTTTCCAAGCCCGACCCGGCATCGGTGATCGCAACAAAGTTCGATGCGGGCGCAAGTGTAGCAAAATAGTTGTAATGCGAGAGCGTTTCGATCGTTCCGCCGGATTTGCTGGCGATGATGAACAAGGTTTGCTTGGGATTGATCTTGCGGGCAAGCGCGCGCACCGTGGCTGGATCGGTTGTATCGAGAATAAACAGTTGCGGAAATCCTTTGGCAATGCCTATCACATCGCGTAACGTTTCCACGCAGAGCGAACTGCCGCCCATTCCGCACAATACAATTGTTTTGAACCGGGCACGTTTGACTTCAGCGGCGAACGATTGTAGATCGGCGAGGTGCGCGCGCATCTTGCTTGCTACATCCAGCCAACCCAAGCGAATCGAAATTTCGGCGATATGGGCGGGCTCGGTCTTCCACAGCGTCGCATCTTTATTCCACACTCGATTCGCGACGCCGTTTTGTTCCGCCGCCGCCAAATTCTCACTGACCGCGTTCAAGTAATCGCCCAACGTTGCACGGTGGCGTGTCTTTGCCGCGTCAACCATTTTGGTCTGAATACTCGCCAGTAATTGATCGAACGATTGCGCAAACTTGATCACGCCTTCGTCCAACACGTGTTGCGTTACGGCGTGCATCGAGATGCCAACCAATTCCAAATCATCGAGCACTTGCCGCGCGGCGTCTAGATCTTCTTCCAGCGTCAAACGCGCCTTGCCGTGATTGCGGAACGCATCAATCGTTTCAAACGGCAGAGTGTTGATTGTGTGGGGACCGATCAGCATGTCCACGTAAAGCGTGTCGGGGTAGGCGGGGTTTTTGGTACTTGTGCTTGCCCAGAGTGGTCGTTGCACGCGCGCGCCTTTGGCTTGCAAGGCGATAAAGCGCGGATCGGCGAAAATTTTTTTGAACGATTGGTACGCCAGTTTGGCGTTTGCAATTGCCGCTTTGCCGCCGAGCGATTCAAGTTTGGCTTTCAACGTTGGATCGGTCGTTGCGCGCAACTTGTCTTGCAAGAGTTTATCGGCGAGGGTGTCAATGCGGCTGACAAAAAAACTAGCGACGGAGGCGATGCGATCAATCGGTTTGCCTTCTTGCGTGCGGCGTTCTAACGCGCGAATGTACGCCCACGCGACTTGCTCGTACGCTTGAATCGCAAAGAGGAGCGTGATGTTGACGTTGACACCGGCGTACAAACATTCTTCGATGGCGGGAATGCCGGCAGGGGTGCCCGGAATTTTGATCATCACGTTAGGGCGATTGACCGCTTTGAAAAAGCGTTTGGCTTCGGCGATGGTGCCGGCGGTGTCGTGCGCGAGTTTGGGCGAAACCTCGATGCTGACGAATCCGTCTTTGCCTTCGGTTTGTTCGTACACCGGGCGAAAGACATCGCACGCCATCCGCACATCTTCGATGGCAAGCGTCTCGTAAATTTCCAGTGCGTTCTTGCCCTGCGCGATCAACTTTTGAATTGCGTCATTGTAGTCATCACTGCCCGCAATCGCTTTTTCAAAAATCGTTGGGTTGGCGGTCTCGCCGCTAATGCCATCCTGTTCGATCAATTGCGCCAGCCCGCCCGATTGAATGTGTCCGCGTCGAATGCTATCGAGCCAAACCGATTGCCCCAGTTGTTTGAGTTCCAGGAGTGGATTGGACATTGCGCTACTCCTTTCTAGCGTTGCCGTGCTGTTCCTTTTCGATCTCTGACACCTTGTTCATTCGCCGGACAAAGCGTTCGCCGCCATCGAATTGGGCGGACACGAACGCGCGCACCAGTTCGCGTGCGAGTTCATCGCCGATGATGCGCCCGCCCAGCGCGAGCACGTTCATATTATCGTGCTCGACACCCTGCCGCGCCGAGTACGAGTCGTGGCACAAGCACGCGCGGATGCCGCGCATCTTGTTCGCCGCAATCGTAACGCCCACGCCGCTGCCGCAAATGACGATGCCGCGTTCAGCTTCGCCGCGCTGAATTGCCAAACCGACCGCGCGCGCAAAATCCGGGTAATCGTCTTTGGCGTCGTAGGTCATTGCCCCACAATCAATGAGGGTGTGCCCAAGTCTTTTCAATTCATCCACGACGGCTTGTTTGATGGGAAAGCCGCCGTGATCCGTGCCAACGGCAATGTTCATTCTAGAACTCCCTTGAAAATGTAGGACAAATTTGAAATTTGTCCTACACATAGTCCATTTTCATCCGACCGCTGGTGCGTCAACGGCGAATGAACAGCTCCCTTTTGATGATCGTGCCGGGCAAATTCAAAGCAGTGTCCTTGCGAGACGCGTTCTTTGCTCTGCTCACAATAACACTGGCGGTAAATGTTTGTGAATCACTGCTGTTCATTTTAATCGCAAAGGAATGTCGAGAGCGCAAAGAAAATGTTAGAGTTCGGCGCAGAGCATCTCTACTTCAACTGAGAAAACGTGGTTGGTCGGAGAATCAAGTTGGTGATGTGCGTGGTCAGTGGTCCGTCTTTCTCGGTCTCGGCTCTTGCCTTGATCCAGTCCGGATCGCTTTGAAACGCATCCCATTTTTGTACGCGTTCGTTGAGATCATTCCATTCCAAGAGGTAATACACGTCGTTGTTGCTCTCGCCGATCAGCGTCGTCCAAAAGCCAACCTGCCGAATACCGTACTTGTCCCAAAATTTGAGTGTGATGGTTTCAAAGCGTTTGAGCAATTGCGGCAGTTTGCCGGGAGTGGCATGATAGATGCGTAGTTCGTAGATCATACTTCTCCTCGCTTGAATTGGTCTTGCATCACGATCTGATTATACAACCATTTTTGCCGTTCCATCGCGCGCGCATAAATTTCGTGCCGCGCGGCGTCGGGCGTGAACACCGCGCCGATTTGCGCCGGCAAATCACTCAACGCTTGAATCATCCCTAACGCTTTCAACGCCAGCAACGCTGTCCCGCGACTCGTCGCTTCCGGTTCAGCGGAGGCAATCACCGGCACGCCGAGTGTGTCCGCAAGAATTTGAATCCACGCCGGCGAATTCATCAACGCGCCGCCGCTGGCAATGACGGTGGACGCGCCGGGAACGACGTCGCGTACCAATTGAAAAATCAAACCCAGCCGGTACGCAATCGCTTCAAGACCGGCACGCAGGATGTCTATCGGACGTGTGCTCAAACTCAAACCGATGATCGCCGCGCGCGCATTCGCATTCCAATTCGGCGCGCGTTCGCCGGCGAGAAAAGGAAGCACGGTCAAACCGTGCGCGTCCGGTTGCATCGCCGCAAGTTCAGATTCGATTTCTCGTCCTAGTTGCAACGTCTCGTTCATCCACGCAAACAAATTGCCGCCTTCGCTCAATGCGCCGCCGAGCAATTCCAAGTCGCGATTGACACTATACGACCACAAGCCCCAGGGAATCGAACTGGTTCCGCGCGGATAAACAACGCGCATTGCACTGCTGGTGCCAATTGTCAACGCCATACGCGACGCATCCACGCATCCGCTTCCCAGATTGGCGGTCGCGCCATCGCCAATCGTTGGAAAAAATTTTGCCGCGCGCAATGCCGACCATCGTTTGGCGTACTCGCCGTGCAAAGCGCCGACATTATGATCGTGATCAACCAGCGGCGAGAGTTGGGATCGCGTAATGGGCAATTGAGCAATCAGTTCCTCGTCCCAATCCAATTTCTGCCGATTGAGCAAACCCGTCCACGAGGCGACTGAATAACTGCACGCGCGCTCACCCGTCCAGCGGTACAAAAAATATTCGCCGAGCGACATCCAATATTTGGCGCGTTGGAATTCATCGGCGCGGGCGCGTGCGAGCCACAAGAATCGTGCAGGCAGATAACTGGAATGAAACAAGGTGCCGACGCGCTGATGTGTGGTGCGTTCATCCAAATGTGCGCGCAGTTCTGCAACTTGGCGTGCGTTGCGCGTATCGGCGTACGTGAACACCGGCGTAACCGCGCGTCCGTTTGCATCTACCCCAAGCACGTTCGAGACAAGCGAATCGGACGCGACGGCAACGATGTGATGCGCGCGCGCGCCGGCTTGAGCGAGTAAATCGTCTATCGCGCGTTCGGCACAAGCGAGCAGGGTGTCCGCATCGGCTTGTACGCCGCCGTCCGGTGTGGTGTGCATCTCGTACTTGAATTGGGCTTCGCTGTCCGGCACCGCGCGTGCTTGTTCATCGAACAGCATGGCGCGCGTCGAAGAAGTGCCGATGTCGAGGGTCAGGATATATGTCCGAGGTGAGATTGCTGACAAGACAAAGCTCCGCTTTGGGTTGAACCGCGAACCTAGCGCACGCAACGAATAAAAAAACCAAAATCTGAAATCCGAAATCCGAAATCTGAATTCTGAAATCTGAAATCTGAAATCTAAAATCCTAAATGGCTGGTGTCGTTCATCAAGGTTACCACCCAACCCGGCTCGCGTTTTTCAAAAACGTTGATGCACGCATTGTCTTGGCGAATCCGCCACAGCGCATTGGCATCAAGCCCCAGGACAACGCACAGCATCGCACCGCAGACTACTTTGTGTGAACAGAGCGCAATTGTTTCGCCAGCGTGTTTTTCCATCAGTTCATCGAGCATTGCCACCAGACGGGTGCGCATCACTTTGAACGATTCGCCTTTGGGAAACTTGACCTTGCCCGGCGTCGTGAGCCATTTTTCGATGACCTCTGGAAACGCAGCCCGGGCTTCGTCAACGGTCATCCCTTCAAGGGCACCAAAGTCAATATCGAGCAAGCCGGGATGCTGGCGGATTTCCAAATGCATTCGATCAGCAAGGGGTTGGACGGTTTGGATCGCGCGTTGAAGCGGGCTGGTGTAGAGTGCGGTGATTTCTTCTTGGGCAAGTCGTGCGGCGATTTTTTCGGCTTGCGCTTTGCCGACATCGTTCAACGGCAAATCGGCGCGTCCGCGAAAGCGTTCGTCGCCGCGGTTCCATTCCGTTTGCCCGTGCCGAATCAGGATGAAACGTGTGGTCATTGCTTGTCTCCCTTGAAAATAGGCTTGTAGTCGCGCGATTCATCGCGCGGGCGATCAATCGCTGTACTACGACCTCACGCGCTTATTTTCATCTGTCTGCTGGCGCGCCAACGGCGAATGAGCAACTCCTCTGAAAATGTAGGACAAATTTGAAATTTGTCCTACCCATAGTCCATTTTCATCCGACTGCTGGCGCGCCAACGGCGAATGAGCAACTCCTCTGAAAATGTAGGACAAATTTGAAATTTGTCCTACCCATAGTCCATTTTCATCCGACTGCTGGTGCGCCAACGGCGAATGAGCAACTCCTCTGAAAATGTAGGACAAATTTGAAATTTGTCCTACCCATAGTCCATTTTCATCCGACTGCTGGTGCGCCAACGGCGGATGAATAACTCCATCAAATTAGTAAGAATAGTGCGAGTGCCGCGAGCGCACCCATTCCACCCCCAAACCAAAACGGCGCGGCAGGATTCAGAGTCATCAAAAAGCCGGCAAGCATCGAAGCGGGAAGCAAGCCAATGCCGGTTGCGGTGGCGTGCAAGCCGATGAGAGTGGCGCGCAAATCTTGCGGCGCAATGTCGGACACAAACGCTTTTTCGACGCCTTCGGTCAGTGCAATATAGATGCCATAGACGGCAAACAGTGTCCACAATGCGGTGGACGTGGCGAGCGCAAAGCCAAAATAGACGATGCCATACGTGAGATAACCCAACACCAACAGCGTCTTGCGTCCAATGCGATCCGATAAACGCCCGGCGGGCCAGGAGAGAATCGCGTAAACGAGATTAAAGACCAGATACATCAGGATTACAGTCGCGTCATCGTTGCCTAGACTCTTGGCGCGCAAGAGCAAGAATTGATTCGACGAGTTACCCAGCGCAAAGATGAAAATGATGACCAAAAAGATTTTCAGGCGCCGATCCAACGCGCGCCAACGTGCGCCCAAATTTTTCCACCATGCTTCTTTGACCGTTGTTTCTTGGCGCGGCACGATTTTTTCGCGCACCAGAAACAGGACGCCCACACCCAGAAACGCCGGAATCAGGGCGAGCAAAAAGACATGGCTAAAACTATCGTTGAATGAGATAAAAAGTAGATACGCCAGAATCACACCCAGACTTGCGCCCGCCGTATCGAGCGCGCGGTGCAAGCCGAACGCATTGCCGCGTTGGTCCGGCGGCGTGGAATCGGCGATGAGAGCGTCGCGCGGCGCGGTACGAATTCCTTTGCCAAAGCGATCGCTGATGCGCCCTACAAGCACGAGTTGCCACGTGGTGGAAAGATACAAGAACAGTTTACCAATCGTGCTGGAGGCATATCCCAAGATTGCAATCGGTTTGCGTTGTTGGATACGATCCGACCATGCGCCGGAAAAAACGCGCAGCAAACTTGCCAAACTTTCGGAGATGCCTTCGATGAGACCGACAATTGCGGGCGAAGCACCGATGCGTGCGGAAGTAAGATACAATGGCAGAAGAGGATACACCATTTCGGTACTGATGTCGGTGAGGAAGCTAGCAATCCCAAGAATGATGACGTTGAACAAATAACGCCTCCAAGTGTGCGAGTACGAACGATTGGATTATATACCCAAGGTGAATGAGCGTCAAAGGTTTATTGCTGTTGATTCAGGGCTGTTGCCAAGTCGGATCGGGCGACTAAAGTCGCAGCCACCAGTACTCCAAGCCTGCCTCCGCAGGCTGGATTCTAGCCGACGCAGGTCGGCTTCGGGTAGGGGTTGCAGCGAATTGATTCGTCCGACGTGATGGCGGTAACATCAAGCCACCGTGGCGAATCTGAGATTTTTGCCAATTTGCGATTTTGCTCCCTCTATGCTAGAATCTGTAGCAACTGCTCCTGCAGTTTAGAACAATAAATTGCAGGAGCGTTTAGTTAGAACGAGGTAAAGAAAATTGAGCAATCACCCAACTAGTCCACTCCTCATCACCCTCGATCGTTTGTTAGAGGGCAAAGCCGGCAGCTGGGTCATTAACCTGTTTGTTATTCCGTTCCTTGTCATTCTCGCCCTTGTTTTACCACCGCTGGCGTTGCCGCAACGAGTGCTGAGCGCCGGTTATACCGGCATCTCCTCGACCGGCGGCAGTGTCTCTCTCCCCGATGGCACACAATTTATCATCCCCGCTGGTGTGGTGCGAGCAAACATTAACATCAAACTGGATATGCAAACTCAAGAGGCGTTCCTCAAGAGTGTGCTCGCGCAGGACTTGCCACCGATGCTCGACGTCAAGAGTGGCGCCTATCAACCCAGTTTGCAAGGGCAAATGCCAGCCCAAGCCATTCTTTCGATTCCGATCCCGGAAGGCGTGGACCCCTTTGCCACGCTCGATGTCTATGGGTACAGTAACAAGAAATGGAGCAAGATTCCATTTCAAATGTACCTCGATGAGCAGAAACTTGAGGCGTACCTCACGACGACGATTCCCCAAGCCATCATTTTGGTGCAAACCGGCAATCAAGCGCCCACGATTAGCGTTGATCTCGGTGCCAAGACAACGCTGCCTGCCCAAGCCGGTGCCTTGTTCGCCGAAGTCAACCCAATCGGGTTGACGCTTGCTGAAAACGGCGGGATTGCCGGCACGGTTCCCGATCTGCCCGAAGTCAGTGCCTCCAGCCCGTACCAAGTTTTGCCCACCGTGAGCAACTTTGATGGCGAAACCTACAACAGTTCGCTGGTAGATGAGATGCTCCAAGATGCTACAATTCGCAAGCAACACATCCAAGCGCTGGTGGATCTCACGGTCGAAAAATTGTACCCGGGCGTGAACATTGATTATCAAAATATCAATCCCGATCAACGCAAAGCGTTTACCACCTTTGTGCGCGAGTTAGCCCAAGCGCTGCATGCCAAAGACAAGATTCTCAGCGTGACGATGGCGGTGCCGGAACAAATATCCGTTGATACATGGGATACCGGCGCGTTCGATTGGGATACGCTGGGGCAATGGGCAGACATTATCAAACTGCCATTACCCAACTATCGCGATGCGTACGTGGGCGATTTCAATGCCCCGGTGCGCGCTTACTTGGATTGGGCAGTCGGGCGTGTGGATCGCTACAAACTGCAATTGACCTTCTCCCTGCTCGGGCGCGATGAATTTGGCTCGTCGTACGCGCCGATCAGTTTCTCGGCGGCGTCCAAGTTGATTGGTCAACCAGAATTGCCCACCAACATCGTGTCCGATACCAAGGTTACGCTCGATCTACCCAAACTCCGCGACGGCGGTATCAAGTTCGATGCGCCGACCGGTGCGTTCTACTTTAACTACAAAGACGACAAAGGTTTCCCGCATACCGTTTACATCGAAACGGCGGATTCCTTTGCGAAAAAAGTTGCCCTCGCATTTGAATACAACTTGCGCGGCATTGCCTTGCGCGATGTCTTGCCCGATGCGGTGGACGCGCGCGTGTGGGATGCGGTCAAGCAATATCGGGAAGCCAAGATACCCAAATACCAAAGCAAAGCCGTGATCGTTTGGCGCGTCAATGGACAAAAGGTCGGCACTTCGCCGGCAAACGATCCGCGCTTTACGTGGACCGTGCCCGTGCAGCCCGGCGATGCCAAGATCGAAGCCGCGCTTTCGTTCGATGAAGGGCAATCCATCGTTGGCACGACGGCGACGACGGTCGCACAAATCGTCAAGCCCGCGCCTACGCCCGCACCCACGCCAGTGCCAGCGGCACCCAAACCTACTACCGCACCAGCCGCCCAGCCCGCTGCACCTGCCAGTGCGTTCCGGGGCAAGAATCTGTTTGCGTATGGTGCGCAACTGAACTGGACGGGCTCGCCGATTGGCATTGCCGGCGAAATGCAAACCCTTCGAGGAATGGGCTTTACGTGGGCGAAGGTTCAAATCCGTTGGTGCGAGTTTGAAGAGAACAAAGGCAATATCCAATGGGCACGGATTGATGAACTGACCAACACCGCGGCAGCCAATGGGGTCAGTATCTTGTTCAGCATTCTTTGTGGACCCCGATGGACGGGTGCTGTTCAACGCGGCTCGGGGGGCGCGCCGGGACCGCCCAACAATCCAAACGATTTGGGCGACTTTGTGGGTGCGGTCGCGTCGCGCTATTGCGGCAAAGGGCTGGGCGCCATCGAAGTGTGGAACGAAACGAATATGGAACGCGAGTGGGGTGCCAATCCGGTTTCCGGCGCGGACTATATTCGTTACCTCCAAGTGGCTTACACCCGGATCAAGCAAGCGTGTCCCAGCATCGTGGTGGTGAGTGCGGCACCTACACCGACCGGCGTAACTGCGCCGGGCTATATGGACGATGTGGCGTACCTGCACCAAATGTACCAAGCCGGTTTAAAGAAATATAGCGATGCGATTGGTGTGCATCCCAGCGGCTTTTGCAACTCGCCCGATGCACGAGTTGGCGCACCCAACGTCTGCGGCGGCAGTTACAATAATCATCGCTCCTTCTTCTTCCGCGAAACGATGGAAGCGTATCGCGCGGTGATGGTGCAGTACGGCGATAGCGACAAACAACTCTGGCCCACCGAGTTTGGTTGGGCATCCGCACCCAATCCCCATCCCGACTTTTTGTACGCCAAGAACATTTCGCTGGAAATGCAAGCCCAGTGGTTGGAGCAAGCATACCGGATGATGAAATCGTGGGGCTGGGTTGGCGTAGCGATTCTGTGGAATCTCGACTTTACCGACTTGAGCAACGAGACCGGCGCATTCCATGTGCTAGGGCGACCGGCACAATCGAGACTTGCGGCAATGCCCAAGTAAAACGAACCCCGGGAGGTGTGAAAACCTGCCGGGGTTTTGTTTCGCTTGACGCGCCGGTGCGTGCAGAGTAGAATCTCGGTTGTGAAACTCACCTATCTTCCAACCGATCAAGCCATCGGCACGATACTCGTTCACCATATCGTTGGTACGGATGGACGCAAAGTTTTGTCCAAAGGTCATGTACTAACGCCCGATGATGTGGCTCAGTTACGCGCGCTCGACAAAGCATCGGTGTATGTCGCCGTGTTGGAGCCGGACGATGTGCGCGAAGACGACGCAGCGGCGCGACTCGCACGTAGCGTTGCCGGCGATGGCGTCGCACTGACCCAGCCGAGTGGTGGACGCGTTAACTTTTGGGCAACCCAAGCCGGCGTCTTGCGAGTGAATCGCGATGCGTTGCGGCGCGTGAACGAACTGCCCGGCGTAACCCTTGCCACCAAGCCGGGCTATGCGCTGGTTGAACCCAGAAAAATCGTTGCCACCCTCAAAACGATTGGACTCGCTTTGCCGGCATCTACGTTGCGCCGCGCCGAACAAGTGGGTCGCGTGTTCGATGTAGTTGCACCCCAGATCGAGCGCGTGGCGATTTTGTTGACCGGGAGCGAGGCGGGACGCAAGCGCACCGAAGAAACTTTTCTGCCGCCATTACGCGCCCGCATCGAAACACTGGGGGCACGCGTGGTTGCAGAAGCATATTGCGATGAGAATGCAGAGGCGATTCACGTAACGCTGGTGGGCTTGCTGGGAGCGGGGGCGCAGTTGATCATCATTGCCGGCGAAACTTCGATTATGGATGCGGATGACATTGTGCCACGCGGCATCCAGCAAGCCGGTGCCCACATCGAACTGTACGGCGCGCCGGTGGAGCCGGGAAATCTATTGTTGCTGGCGTATCAGGACAATGTGCCCATCATCGGTGCGCCGGGGTGCGTCAAATCGCGTGAGACGAACGTGGTAGATTTGATTCTGCCGCGCTTGTTGATCGGGGAAAGAATTTCGCGCGCGGATGTAATCGAGATGGCAGAAGGGGGCTTGCTCATCTAAAGGAGGCGGTCGGCAGTAGGCGCAAAACAAAAGGCAGAGATAATCCGAGTTCTCTGCCTTCTGCATACTGGCTTTTACTTGAGCAATGCGTCTGCCGGCATTCCCGGCTTTAACTCCAAATTTGGATTCGCAATCTGCAACTTGACCGCAAACACGGTGTTCACGCGTTCGGCTTTGGTTTGCACGTTACGTGGGGTAAACTCGGCTTGCGTGCTGATGAACACCACTTGGCCTTTGAAGGCTTTGCCGGGAAATGAATCTACATAGACCTCAAACTCATCCCCCAGTTTGATTTGACCAATGCGCGTTTCGGGAACATAGATCGTCAACTTGACCGTATCCAGATTGGTTACGCCAAGCAGGTTCGTATTGGGCGCGGCAATTTCACCCAAGCGTGCCGCGCGGCGTGAGACAATGCCATTGACCGGACTGGTCAAGGTCATCTTGGCGGATTGAACTTGCAAAATTCCTAGCGCGGCTTCGGCTTGTTTCACTGCCGCTTCGGCGATGGCAAGCTGCTCTTTGGTGGCGCCGGCTTTGAGCGCGTCCAAGCGTGCTTGCGCCACCTCCGCTGCCGCAACACTCGCATCGTATTGTGCTTTGGCGGAATCCACTTGAGCGTTGAGCGTCAGCGGGTTGTTCCGCATATCGAGAAGAATCTGCAAACCCTTTGCCGCGCCCTCATAACCGGCTTGCGCGGTGAGCACTGCCGCTTCTGCCGCCGCCCATTGTTCCACAATCACCTTGCCTTCCACCCGGGTTTGATCCACGCCACCAATGGCATCCACGCGCGCTTTGGCGGCAGAGGCATTGGCTTTTGCCGCATCCCATTGAAACTTGGCGGCTTTGAGTTGTGTCTCCGCCGCCGCGATGCGCGCCTCCAACTCTTGCGGATTCGCGCGCGCGGCTTTGGCATTCTCCCACGCTTGCTTGGCGCCATCGCGCGCGGCAATCGCTTGTGCCAGCGCGGCTTCGGCTTGACGAATCTCCTCTGGGCGCGCACCGGCTTTAACTTGCGCAAGTTGCGCCTGCGCCGTACTCACCGCCGCTTGCGCTTGCGCGATTTGCGCGTTCAACAAGGTTCGATCCAGACGAATCAATTCTTGCCCGGCAGTAACCCGATCGCCTTCCTCAACGGTGATGGCTTGAATGCGTCCGCCGACTTCGGCGGCGATGGCGATCTCTTCACCCTCGATAAAACCGGAGGCGGTGTTTGCTTCGATGCCGGCGGTGTACGTAGAATATGCCCAGTATCCAATCAAGGCGAGCACAATCAAGGGAATCACGATCATGGCTTGTTTCGGCGGACGATGTGGCATAAGAACCTCCAAGGTATTTTGTCATTCCGAGTGAAGCGAGGAATCGCTCAAACAACTTTGTCATTCAAATCAACGTTTCTCAAGCGTGCGATGAACACATCTTCCAACGAGGGGACGATGATCTCCGCGCTCTGGACGGCGATTCCTTTCGCTGCTAGCGTTGTGCGCATCGTTGCAACTTTCTCCTCTAATCCACGACCGATCGCGTGAATGAATGAACCATAGAGCGCAACTTCATCAAACAATTTCGATTCACGCAAAGCGATCAGCGCGGCATCTATCGGCTCGCAATCAATTTCGAGGACTTGGTCTTGCATCTCTTTGAATTTCATTGCTTGCGGCGTGCCTTCCGCCACAATTTTGCCACGATAGATGAACGCGAGACGATGACAGTTTTCTGCTTCGTCCATGTAATGCGTTGTTACCAAAATGCTCGTGCCGCGTTCGGCAAGATCGTAAATCAAGTCCCATAACACGCGCCGCGAAATCGGGTCCACGCCCGCTGTGGGCTCATCGAGAAACAAAAATTCCGGTTCGTGCGCCAGCGCGCAGGCAAGGGCTAGTCGTTGCCGCGAGCCGCCGGCAAGACTCGCCACGCGCGTTTCATCTTCACCCATCAGCCCAACGCTTTGTAAGACCAGCGCGCGCCGTTCGGCGATTTTTTCACGCGGGACGCCATACACGCCGGCATAGAAATCAACATTCTCGCGCACGGTGAGATCGGGATATAATGAAAATTTTTGCGAAACATAGCCCACGCGCTTGCGAATCTCTTCCGCTTGTGTGACGATATCGAATCCCAGCACATTGCCGCTGCCCGATGTCGGGGCAAGCAAACCGAGCAACATCCGAATCGTCGTCGTCTTGCCGGCGCCGTTCGGTCCCAGCAAGCCATAGATTTCGCCGCGATGAACGGCGAACGACACGTTATCTACGGCGACAAAGTGATCAAAGTGCTTGGTGAGGTATTGTACGGAAAGAGCGAGTGCATTCATATTTCAATTGACGGAGAACGGATGACCGATGACGGAACCTCCGATCTGTTTTCAGTCGTCCGTCGCCGGTCTTCCGTCAGCATAAGAACAAACGCATCTTCCAAACGTGCCTTGACCTCGCGTGGTTGTTCAACCACGATGCCGCATGCTTGCCACACCGATTCTAGTTGAGCCATCCGTTCCATGCGATCCACCAGCAAGCGAATCAGGTTCCCATGCGCCGATACGCTCAATACGCCGTCTTGATGTTCAACGGCATGGCGCGCCGCGAGGGCTTGTTCCGAGTGCGCTTCCAAAACGATGGCATCCAAATCCTCGCGGAGTTTGCGTGGGTCGTCGCACGCGATCAGCTTGCCCCGATAGAGCAAGCCCACGCGCGTGCATCGTTCGGCTTCATCCAAGTATGGCGTGCTGATGACGATTGTTACGCCTTGCAAGTGCACCTCGGTCAGCAAATCCCAAAACTCGCGCCGGCTCACCGGGTCAACGCCGGTCGTTGGCTCATCCAGCAACAGCACGCGCGGGCGATGCATCAACGTTGCCGCGAGGGCGAGTTTCTTTTGCATGCCGCCGGACAAGTTGCGCGCAAGCCGCGTTTGAAATTCGGTGAGGCGAGCAAAACCCAGCAAACGCTCGACCAACTCGGCGCGTTGCGCACGCGGTGAACCGAACACATCGGCGAAAAAGTTGAGATTTTCGAGGACGGTGAGATCCGGATACAGCGCAAAGCGTTGCGGCATATAGCCGATCATTTTTTTCACCGCTTCGGGATCGCTGACCGTATCCACGCCGCCCACACTCACGCGGCCCGATGTTGGATTCATTGCCGTCGAGATGACGCGCAGCGTCGTCGTCTTGCCGGCGCCATCGGGTCCGATGAGGCCAAAGATTTCGCCGGGTTGAATGTCGAGTGAGAGATTATTGATGGCGATCGTTGAATCGAATTGCTTGGTCAGATTGGTGATCGAGATCATTGTTGTGTCGCTATTTCGTTAAATCGTTGCATCGTTAGGTCGTTGCATCGTTGCGTCGTTGAGGTGTTATTCCAAACTCTTGCGGAAACGCCGCGATGCCGCGAATAAAATGAGCGGACCGAGAATGACAAGCGCAATCACCGGCTCGATGATGGATGGGAGTCCGACCCCTTTCAAAATTATCCCGCGAATGATGACGAGCATATAGCGTAAGGGAATGACGTAACTAATTGCTTGCAACCATCCTGGCATCGCTTCGATGGGAAAGAAAAAACCGGAAATGAAAATGCCGGGAAACAATACCAGAAACGTAGAGAGCATTGCTTCTTGTTGCGTTCTGGCGATGCTCGAAATCAACAGCCCTTGCCCCAACGTGGTCAGCAGAAAAACCAGCGAGATCAAAAAGAGCAAGACCAAATCGCCGCGAATCGGCACACCAAACAACAAGACTCCCAACGCCAGGATTTCCACTAGATCGAAAAAGGCGATAAAGACATACGGGACGATCTTGCCGACGACAAGTTCCCAGGGTTGAATAGGCGTAACGACGAGTTGTTCAATCGTCCCTTGCTCGCGTTCACGCACGATAGCGAGCGCGGTAAACAACCCCGTGAGAAATTGGAGAATCATCCCAATCAAGCCGGGAATCATATAGTTGGCGGATTTCAATTCCGGGTTGTACCATACGCGCGGTCGAATATCAATCCCGCCTAGGCGTGTAACATCCACGCCCAGACGTTGTTGCACAATCTTGATGCTTTGGGCTTGCCCCACCAATTGGGAAGCAGAAAAGGCCGTGGAGGCAACCAAGGGATCTGAGCCATCAATAATGACAGCGGCTTGGGCGGCGGTTCCGCGCGCCAGGTTGTCGCCAAAGCCAGCGGGGATGACGATGCCAACGCGAACCTCGCCGCGATCCAACAAAAGTGCCAATTCCGCTTCGTTCACGACGTAGTGGCTGATTCGAAAATAATCGGATGCGCGAAATGCTTCGATCAACTGCCGGCTTTGTATCGTCTTGTCCGCGTCGAACACGCCGGTGTTCAAACGCCGCACATCATTGGTTGCCGCATAGCCCAGCAAAATCAATTGAATGATCGGAATGAGAAACATAATCGCGAGCGTGCGGGGGTCGCGGAGAATGTGAATAAATTCTTTGCGGATGATCGAGAGCAAGCGTGAATTCATTTCGATTTCCTCTTGGGTGCGTCCGCCATTACGCCGCGCAAAAAGAGCGGCACGAGTGTCTGAATGATTTCATCATAGGTCCAATCTTGATCGTTCTCCACCTGCAAGACTTCGCGGATCAGTATAAACGGAAAGAATAATCCGATAAAGGCGCGGGCGAGAGGGCGCGGCTCAAGATCGCGCCGAAAAACGCCGCGTTTGATTTGTTGGTTGAAATACAATTCGAGCATGGTTAAAGCGTAGCGGATGGTCTGATTCAAATATTTGTCGCGTGCGGCTTGGGGCATCGTGGGCAACGTCGAGAGGAGAATGCGAAAGACGGGCGCGTTCTGTTGAATCGTGGCAATCATATTTTGCACTAGCGTTATGAGCATCTGTTCAGGGGGCAGGGTATCGCTGGTGATCAGGGTCATCCGCGCGCTCATCGTTTCGACCGTAGGTTGAATGGCTTGGCGCGGAATGTTGATCAGCAAATCGCCCTTGTTTTTGAAATAATTGTAGATGGATCCTTCGGCGATGCCGGCGGCACGCGCGATCTCCGCAATCGTGGCGCGTTCGTATCCTTTTTGAGCAAATACGCGCGCGGCGGCATCCAGAATTTGTTTGCGGCGCTCTTCGGTGAGCGCGCGCCGGGCTTGGCGGCTAAGCTTGGGCATTGGCTTGACTCTTGAATGAATGAGTGTTCATTCATTTACAGAATATGACAAAAACGTGCGTTTGTCAACCACAGAGAACACAGAGACAGGGCTTTGTCAAAGTCGCGTCGGGCGACTCAAGTCGCAGCAACCAACGCCAAGTCGCCCTACGACGACTAATGTGGAAACAGACGTAGGTCAGTTTTGCGTGGTTGTTGCAGCGGTTTTAACCGCCTGTTAATAGACTTTGACAAAGCCCTAACACAGAGACCAGGTTTTTCGTTTCAAAAACCTGGTCTCTGTCACTCGGAAGCCAACCCCAATTGACGCAAACTATCTTCGCGTTCGCGCCACTTGGGCAGCACCTTGACCCACAATTCCAGAAATACTTGATGCCCAATCCAATTTTCGATTTGTTCGCGCGCCCCTTGCCCAATCTTTTTCAGCATCACGCCGTGCGCACCGATGACGATGCCTTTTTGCGATTCGCGTTCGACGTAGATCGTGGCGGCGATGTGGGTTAAATCGGCGCGGCGCTCTTCCCAATCGTCAATCGCCACGGCGACCGAGTGTGGAATCTCTTGCCGCGTTGCCAACAGCACTTGTTCGCGAATCAGTTCGGCGGCGATGGCTTGGATCGTTTGATCGGTTACAATGTCGTTCAGGTAAAGTTCGGGTCCTTCAGGCAAGCGTGCCAAGATTTGTTCCAGCAGTTTGTCGGTGTTTTGCAAACGCGTTGCACTGATGCGCATCCAATCATCGTATTTGACAATTGCCCAATGGGCTTCGGTGATGGCTTGAACATCGGCGGGCTTGAGTTTGTCCATCTTGTTCATCACCAACAAAATCGGCGCGCGACATTTTTGTTTGAGCAACGCGCCGATGCGTTTGTCTTCGGCGTCCGGCATGCGCGAGCCGTCCACCATGAACACGACGACATCCACCTCGCCCAGCACGCTCGACGCCGCTTCGACCATCACCTTGCCGAGTTTGTGTTGCGGCGTGTGGATGCCGGGGGTATCCACGAAAACGATTTGCGCGTCCGGGCGCGTGAGAATCCCGCGAATGACGCGGCGCGTTGTTTGCGGTTTGGGCGTGACGATAGAGACCGGCGCGCCGACGAACGCATTGACAAGTGTGGACTTGCCCACGTTGGGCTTGCCGATGACGGCGACGAAACCGGATTTGTGAATGGGCGCAACGCGATTGGGGTCAGAAGAATTCATAGCATTAGTATATGCCGGGTGCGGGGAAATGCAAACGGGGTGTGTCGCTGTCACATATACGGTGGGCGAATTTCAATTCCCCACCTGAGCCGTCGAATTGGCGTTCAATCCAATGTGGTCACCCACTTTGGGGCACGCGGTTGATTCCCAGTGATGTGTTTGTTCCACCAATTGGCGCTCCACCGCCTATGTGACAGTGTCAGTGTCTCCGGGCAGGGTTGTTGCCAAGTCGGATCGGGCGACTGAAGTCGCAGCCACCAACACCCCAAGCGAGTACAGACGAGTCGCCGACTCGTCTCTCCACCAGCCGACGCAGGTCGGCTTCGGGTAGTTGAATTTTTCTGCGTGAACGCTTGCGATGGCAGTGGTTTTAACCGCCTGTCAAGCGACTTGGCAACAGCCCTGTGTCTCCGGGTGAAATGCAAACCGGCAACGAGTCAGTGGCCGGTTTCTAACTTGCCCAGTGTAATTAAACTCTCCAAATCAGGTAAATCATCAGGCGCGAATTGACGGAACAGGTGGCGGACAGCATCCAGCGCGGTTGCATCGGCTTGCCCCAGCATTCGCGTCACATCGGCAATATCTTGCACGCGCCCGGCTTGAAATTTCATCAACACCAGATAAGGCATTGGCAGAATCGGCAGACCTTGCGCATCGCGATTCGTTTGCGCTTCTGCTAGCGCGGCTTGCCACCACGCTTCGCGCCCTTCGATGACATCAATGAATGAGCCATCGGGCGCGCGCCAGGTTGAGCCGCCAATGCTCAGATCACCTTGATGGACAAATCCACTTGCCGCCAGTTTTTCCCGCGCGGCGGGCGCATCTTCGGCGCGAATCGCAATATCGAAATCCTGGGTCGCACGCTCGGGCATGTAGAGGCGCGTCGCCGCGGCACCAACAACTGCCCAACGGATTGGCGTAAGAACTGGTGAGAGATCCATCCATGCCATTTGCGTTGTCCTCCGGGCGAGAAATGCCGGCGCACTGCCACTGCCCGCACGTTGGTGGCGTTGCGCGATCTTGATAATCGTTTGTCTTTTTAGGGTTCGAATATCTTGTGCCATTATTCTTCGGTGCTCATTCTATCAAGCACTATCGGTCTGTCAAGTTAGCGAATGAATTTGCGCCTACCACATCACGCAATCCACCTGCGCGGATTAGGTCATCACATTTGTTGACTCATTGGTTCATTGGGCAATTGGCACATTGAACTCATCCTTTAATCACTGCCACCGGCTCCAGCCGCGCCACTTTTTTGCCGATGCCGGCGTTGTGCACAACGTTCACCACTTGCGAAACATCTTTGTACGCTTGCGGCGCTTCTTCTGCCAAGCCCGGCATCGAACCGGCGCGGACAACAATGCCGCGCGCCGTCAACTCGTCGCGCAGTTTTTCGCCGCGCACCTCGCGCTTGGCTTTCGCGCGGCTCATCACGCGCCCCGCGCCATGGCACGTCGAACCGAAGGTCTGCGCCATCGAGCCAGCGGTGCCGATCAACACGTACGATGCTGTCCCCATCGAGCCGGGAATCAAGACCGGCTGACCGATGTCGCGCAAATCGTCCGGCAAAACCGCTGAGCCAGGACCAAACGCGCGCGTCGCCCCTTTGCGATGAACGCACACCTTGATGCGCTTGCCTTCGATCTCGTGCTCTTCAATCTTTGCCATGTTGTGCGCAATATCGTAAATCTGATACACATCGAAATCGCGGACGCGCCCGGCGAGCGCTTGTTCAAACGAACGGCGGATGTGATAGGCAAGGATTTGACGATTGGCAAATGCAAAGTTCGCGGATGCCGCCATCGCTTTGAAATACTGTTGACCTTCGGGCGAATTGAGCGGCGCGCACACGAGTTCGCGGTCGGGCAGTTCGATGTGGTACTCGCGGACGGCGCGCTGGAAATCGTTCACGTAATCGGTGCAGACTTGATGTCCCAGCCCGCGCGAGCCGCAATGAATTTGCACGACGATTTGATTGGGGAACAATCCAAGCCGGTCGGCGATCTCGGCGTTGTAAATTTCCGCCACGCGATCTACTTCGATAAAATGATTCCCCGCGCCAAGTGTGCCGAGTTGATCCTTGCCGCGTTCCTTCGCTCGTTTCGATACGGCCTCCGCGCTTGCGCCCGGCATGCGACCGTACTCTTCGGTGCGTTCCAAATCTTCTTGGCGCGCGTAACCATTTTTGAGTGCCCACTCGGCGCCGTTTTCCAGAACCTCATCGAGTTGTTTGGCGTTGAGCGGGATACTTCCTTCCGAGCCAACGCCGCTGGGACAGTTTTGGTAGAGCGCGGTCGCCAGGTCTTTCAAGTATGGTTGCACTTGATCCAGATCAACGTGCGACGCGAGCAAACGGACGCCGCAGTTAATATCGTACCCCACGCCGCCCGGCGAAATCACGCCGTCGGGTACGCGCGTGGCGACCACGCCCCCAATTGGAAAGCCGTAGCCCTGATGAATATCCGGCATCGAGATGGCGTACTGGACGATGCCGGGGAGCGTCGCGGTGTTGACAAGCTGATTGACCGATTCGTCTTGAAGCGCGTCTTCCAAAAGTTCTTCGTTGGCATACAAGCGCGCTGGCACGCGCATATCGCGCCGAAAGGTTTGTGGGATTTGCCAGATGTTATCGCTGATGCGTTCAAAATCCTTTTTAGTAATCATCGTGCACCTCTATACATCCACCACCACCGTTGCTTGCCAACCCTCCGCCGTTTGTTCGATTTTCAAATTGTGATACGTGACCGCTTTGATCACTTTGTTCAAGGCGGTCAGCGGCGTGCCGAACACTTGAGCACGCAATTCGGTGGGTGTCAGCGTTTCGATTTGAAAGCGATGATACGTTTCGTGGTTCGATTCTTGCAACCACACGAGTTCGGTAAGCCAGTTGACTAACAACGATTCATAATCAATCCCCGTTACCTCGACCGGGCGTGCGATCTGGGGCTTGCCCGGCGCGGCGCCTTCCAGCGCAAAAATTGCGTGCGCCGCATTCTCGAACAGTTCGCGCAGGTCTTTGCCAAACGCACGGAACGACCAATCGGCGGTGTGTGGAATTTCTTCAAAGCGTTTCATGATAAGTCGGATATTGGAAGATAGAACTTGTTCGCCCGTTACTTGCTCTAACTCTACGCCCTGAATTATAAGCCAACTTGCAGTGTTCGTCTAGATTAAAGTCGGATCGGGCGACTGGAGGCGCAGCCACACCCCAACGCCCGCCGACGCAGGTTGGCTTCGGTAGTGGTTTTAACCGCCCGCCCGTCAAATAGACTTGGCACCAGCCGGAGTGCCGTTCTCGACGAGGGCGTATAGCCCGCCCGACACCAGCGAATGCCCCCCGAGTAGGATGGGAATCGGTGCCTCGCGGACAGCGGCAGTAAATTCGCGAATCCACGAATCGCCGATTGATGCCGGTTCGAGCAAATCGGAATAGAAACGATCGGGCGCGCTGGGGTGCAATCGCCGATGCGCAAAGAGGACCCGGGAGTCAATCAGAGCGGCGTCGGCAAGTTGGGCGAGTTGAGCAACGAACGCTGGCGCACCGATTTGATCGAGATACAGTCCCACCAAGGAACGTACCTCGCCGCGTTCGTCTCTCCCGCTGGCGCGCATCCCGCGTTCTTCGCTGAGGATACGCCATTGGCACAGGGTTGTTTGTTCCAGCAATAAGGCGAGGGATGCCGAGACGCGCCCAGCGATAAGCAGGGTTGCGCTTCGCTCGCGCATTAGGGTGCGGACTTGGTGAATCCGGGTGGTGTCGAGCGGGGTTGTGTCCAGAAAGGCACGCAGATTTTTTCCGACGCCGGGGTGAAGGGTAAGCGTTAACAAATCGGTGGGCGTATCAATATCGAATTGGGTGGCGGCGTTCTTGGGGAGTGCGATCACTCGCAAATGCGCGCGCTCGCCCAGCCGATACGCGAGATCGTTATCCACGCGGGGTGGTTCAAACTGGAACACCGCTTCGCCCGGCGTCCAAGCAGCGAAATCGGCGGAGAAAAAGTTGTTGGTGACCACAATCTGGTCTTCGTTCAACACGCGTTGTACGATGGCGCGCCAATCATCGGTGGTCATAAGGACGCCGCTTCCGCCACCGATGTACAACGGGACTTGGACCCGATGCTTGGTCATAATTTCGATCAAACTATTCCCCCAATGAAAATCATCGTCGGAGGCGCCGGTTTCGATGTGAACGCCCAAGGGGCGGAGGCGTTCGGCGAACTCGCGGTTGGGTGTCGCGACGATAATGGATCCCACCTCGGGAATCGTTTGGAGTTTTTCTAGAGTGTCTAACGCGGCGGCGCATTGGGCTTGCGCGACCAAGTTTTCGATGGGGGTGGCAGCCATACCTTTGATGAATAGCAGAACGGTGGTTTGTTTGGACACGCGATTGCTCCCAGAATAGACCAGGGGCTAGAGCGCGCGGCTCTAACCCCTGGAGCGTTTTTTTCGTGCCAAAGACCTATGCTATTTCGGGCACAATCAGCCCGTAGTTTCCATCGTTGCGGCGATAGAGGACGTTCAGTTTGCCTGTCTCTCGATCGGCAAAGAGGAAAAAGTTGTGTCCCAAGAGTTCCATTTGTTCAATGGCTTCATCCTCCGTCATCGGTGGAATGCGAAAACGTTTGGTGCGGACAATTTGGGGTTGATTGACAGTAACCGCTTCGGCGGGAGGTGTTTCGGGTTCTGCGTGGGTGCGCCCGCGCTCGTGTTTACTTTTGTAACGTTCAATTTGACGGTGGAGTTTATCCACCACCAGGTCCACGGCGGCGGTAAAGTCCGAAGACCGTTCTTCGCCGCGGAGTATCGTGCCATTGGTGCGGAGGGTTACCTGCACCACTTGGCTTTGTTTGGCGTTTTTGGTTTTTTCCAGAGCAAGTTCAACGCGTGCTTCCGTCAACGAAGGGAGATAGCGATCTAACTTGCCTATCTTGCGCTCGACGTACTCCTTGAGCCAATCGGACACTTCAAGATTCTTGCCGCTCACAATCAGTTGCATGGCGTCCTCCTTTGCTCAAATTTGTGAGACTTGCTAGTAGTACACCAACATGAAAGTGCGTGGTGAAAACTCGATTGTTAGCCACGTCTGTCCACGTCTTCCCATCCGTCTGGTATGCCACTATTTCATGTTGTTGCACTAGATGGTCCCCGGGCGGGATAATCGGTGGGCATCACCTCCTTGGGCTGGTCTGCCTATAGTTTACTCCAATTATCGTGTACGCGCAATAGCCAATCCCCACACCGATTTTGCGCCACACGCATAAAGGGCGAGTCCACACGCTTCCATTGTTGCCCCGGTGGTGCACACATCGTCAATCAGCAGGATGCGCTTGCCAGCAACCCGCGCATCGGCGGTAAAGGCATCTTGAACATTGAGGCGACGTTCCATCGCATCGAGTTCAACTTGCGGGCGCGTGTGCCGCGTGCGCCTCAACCCATCGTTCCAAACCGGCAGGTGGTGTTGCGCCCCTAACACGTGCGCCAACAAGGCGGATTGATTGTAACCGCGCGCGCGTTCGCGTTCGAGATGGAGTGGGACAGGGATGAGGATATCGGCTGGGATGGGATGCGCCGTGAGGTACGCGCTGAGCAAGTTGCCCAACGGTTGCGCCAATTCCGGGCGATGGTTGTACTTGAACGCGTGGATGGCATCGCGGAGATTGCCTTCAAAAAAGGCAGTGGCGCGGGTGCCGTCAATTTGCAAGGGAAGTTTTTTGCAGTATGGACAATCGTCATGGGAGAGAGGTCTGCCGCACCGCTGGCAAAGCGGCGGCAAGATTTTTTCGATGGCTTGCTGGCACGGGGCACAAAACCATTCACCGGTGCGATGACAGATCACGCAACGGGGAGGGAAAAGCAGATCGAGCAAGAGTTGGCGCACCGATTGCGTGCGGCGCGCGATTTGCGCGATCATAGGGCTCCGCTTACGTGAAGATGAGTTCGATTTGATCGCCGAGCATCGTGCCGGTTTCGGCAATCACGCCGGCGGGTAATTCCAGGACATCGCGCGCGCTAGTAACGAATGGGCTAAAACGTTGTGCGCCCATCCTAGGAATCAAATGAACGACGCGTTGCGCTGAATCGAGAAAAAGGACGTCAATCGGAAAACGCATTCCGATGGTATGAATGGCTTGTTCGCCGCGCAGCAGTAAACCCTCGCCGGGTTCAAGGGAGGCATACCCCAGCAATCCTTTCAGGCGAGTCCACCACGTATCGGCGACGAGGCCCTGGGTGACCAAGATGCAGTTGCGCGTTTTGTTCAGCGCGTACAGGTTAACCAAAGGGATTGCTTTCCATGAAGATGAGTACGGCGGGTCCCAGCAAGACGATAAAGATAGAGGGAAAGATCAAAAAGACCAGCGGGAACATCATCTTGACGGGTGCCTGGGCGGCTTGTTCTTCGGCGCGCTGACGTTGACGGACGCGCATCTGCTCTGATTGAATGCGCAAGACTTTGGCAAGACTTACGCCCAGTTGATCGGCTTGGATGACGGCGGAGATAAAGTTGGTGAGACTGGGCACATCCGCCCGGGTTGCCATATCGCGCAGGGCTTCGCGGCGCAGTTTGCCCAAACGAATCTCGGTGTTGGCGCGTCCAAACGCGCGCGAAAGTTCATTGTTCCATTTCTCGGCAACCTTGACCATCGCGGCGTCCAACCCCAAGCCGGCTTCCACGCCGATGGTGAGCATATCCAGCGCGTCCGGCAAACTTTTTTCGATTTCGTGTTTGCGGATCCGGATTTTGTTGTTCAACCAAAACATCGGCAAGTAAAAGCCAAGAAACGTGGCAATCGCGCCGAACAAGAGAAGGCGGGCAAAATCCGTCTTGAGAATGATCAACAAAAATACCGTCAAAGCCAGCGTGATGAAGGCAACCAGTCCACGCACGCCCAAAAAGTCGGAGGGGCTCCAGTTGTTGGGATTACCGGCAAGATCGAGTTTGAGACGTACTTCTTCGACGCTTCTTTGCGGTGTAAAGCGTTTGACCAGCGACGCCATGTTCCTGACGAGCGGGAGAATGACACGCTCGCTGAACGGTTGCGCCATTTCCATTTCGGTCAGGGTGCGTGGGCGCGTGCCGTACGTTTGCAGACGTGCTTGTTCCACACTGGGCTTGGAAGGCGTGGAGAGGCCCACGAAAATCAGAATCACACTGAATCCGAACAGGATAGAAACGAGTAATGCCATCATAGGGTCCATAAGATTGCTCCGTCCCTTCAACCGATGCAGCAGTTAGACTTCAATATCGGTGATTTTGCGGATGGCAAAGTATCCAATGCCAATGGTCACCAACCCCGTGACAAGCATAATGATTCCGCAGAGGCTTTGCCACATTCTTTGAATATAACCCGGGTTGATCACGTACATAAACAGACCTAACGCAATGGGCAATACCGCCACCACGTTACCGGACAAGCGCTGGGTGGCTGTCATGGCTTGAATTTGTCCCTTGATTCTCACACGTTCGCGGATGGTGTGTGCGATGGTGTCTAACAGTTCGGCGAGGTTACCCCCAACTTCGTGTTGAATATTGATGGCGGTGATGACCAAATCTAGGTCATCGCTTTTGACCCGATCGAGCATATGTTGCAGGGCTTCATCAATGGACAACCCCAAGCCGATTTCGCGAACCACGCGCGCAAATTCGGTGGACATGGGCGGCGCAATATCGCGCGAGACGGTTTCCATAGATTGCAAGAGACTGTAACCGGAACGCAGTGAATTGGCAAGAAGCGTCAAAGTATCGCCAAGTTGGTTATTAAAGGCGTTCAAGCGTTGCGAGATTTTCCAATTCAAATACAGACGGGGTAGATAAAAACCGATCACCCCCCCAACCGCCACAAGCAGCAACGTGCCGCGCCCAAGAATGTAACCCAATGCCATGAACCCAATGACCGAGATTACATTCAAGCCCATAAACTCGGAGGGGGTCAGTTTGAGGTCGGCGCGCCCCAGGTCAATGAG
The DNA here is from genome assembly GCA_034433515.1 of Anaerolineae bacterium. Classification (GTDB taxonomy): domain Bacteria; phylum Chloroflexota; class Anaerolineae; order UBA4142; family UBA4142; genus DAOTXS01. The sequence continues at coordinate 36,079 of DAOUAL010000107.1, forward strand.
CAATTGCTTGTTGTCACCTAAATTCCCCCAGCGTCCCCAGCGATTGGGGCGGGGAGTGGGTTGCTCTATGGCTTCAATTTGGGCAGCCGTGCGCGTCGCGTAACGGCCGAGCCGTGACTCGATGGTTTGGGTGCGACTGCTTAGCATCCGGTCCAGTCCAATAAAGAACAAGACGACCGAGACAAAAGCGAGCGCACTGATCAGCATCACCATTTCCGGAGACATAGGATCGTTTCCTTTAACTAGACCTCTACCGGTTTATTGGAAAAAGCGCGAGTCGACCCCAAAGATTTGTGGGGGCAAGAAAATGTTCGTGGCTTCGATCTTTTCTATAAATTTGGGGCGAATGCCGGTGGGCTCGAGTTTGCCAAGAATCTTGCCATCCTTAACGCCGGCGTGTTTGAATTTAAAGACCTCTTGCGTAACGATGACATCCCCTTCCATCCCTTGCACTTCTGTCACTTCAACGATTTTACGGGTGCCATCGCGCATCCGTGCGATCTGGATGATGAGATCAATGGCGCTGGCAATTTGTTCGCGGATAGCGCGCACGGGCAAGTCCATGCCCGCCATCAACACCATCGTTTCAATCCGATGGAGCGCATCGCGCGGCGAGTTGGCGTGCACAGTGGTCATTGAACCTTCATGCCCTGTGTTCATCGCTTGCAACATATCCAGGGCTTCACCCCCGCGGCACTCGCCCACGATAATTCGATCGGGACGCATCCGGAGTGCATTGATCACGAGATCGCGCATCGTAACTTCGCCACGACCTTCGATGTTGGGTGGGCGCGATTCTAGACTAATGACATGTTCTTGGCGCAATTGCAATTCTGCGGCGTTCTCAATCGTGATGATGCGTTCACCGCCGGGGATGAAGCCAGAGAGGATATTCAGTTGCGTGGTCTTGCCAGAACCGGTCCCGCCGGAGATGACGATATTCAATTTGGCTTCGACGCACGCTTTGGCAAATTCGACATACTCTTGGGTAAAAGTCCCCAACCGGATCAGATCCGCGACGGTGAAGGGTTTCTTGGCAAACTTGCGGATGGTAATGGTGGGCCCCACCAAAGCAAGCGGCGGAATGATGATGTTGACGCGTGAACCATCGGGCAAGCGGGCATCCACGTAGGGCTGACCTTCGTCCACGCGGCGACCCAAGGGAGAAACGATGCGATCAATGATGCGCATCACGTGCGCGTTTGAATCGAACGCGACCGGCACTTTTTCGATTTTGCCGTGTCGCTCGATGTAAATATTCTTGGGTCCATTGACCATGATTTCATCAATCGTGGGGTCTTCCAAGAGTTTTTCGAGGGGACCCAAACCGAGCACTTCGGAAAGAATTTCTTCAAACAGGCGGGCACGTTCGGCGCGCGCCAACACCACCTCTTCTTGCGCCAAGAAGGTGTTGAACATTTCTTCGATGGAGCGGCGCACTTGGTCCTGTTTCGATAAATCGAGTTTTGGATCCAATTCGGCAACAATTTTTTGTTGGATACGTGTTTTGAGATCGCTATATTGATCGTGTGCGGGCGCCGGTGGCTGACGTCGTCGCAATTCATCGGGGGCAGGTGTTGTTGCGGATGGCGCAGCCGGTGTAGGGGGCGTGGTGGCTTGGGTAGCTTTTTCGATTCGCTTGAGCAAAGACATAGGCCTGTCTCCTTACGAACTTATTTACGGCTGACGTTTTTGCTAACGACGGGCGTTGGCTCGGTGACCCGGCGGAGTGTTTTTGCCAAGGTGATGATTGCTTGACTGAGTGGCAAATTCTTTTGCAACACAAAGGGGGTTCCGCGATTGATCGCCAAGGTGGCTGTCCGTTCGTCTTTGGGTAGGATAGTGCCAATGGGATGTTTGATGCTGGCTTCAATGTCTTTGGGATTGATGCCGCTGCGGCCGTCTTCCTTGTTCAAGACCAAGAGGGTCTTGTTAGCAGGATAGCCGAGTTGTTCACACAGTTCGAAAAACAGTTTTGCATTTTTGATGGCAGGAATATCGGTAGTGGAGACCAGGAGAATCGTATCGGCAGTGTCCATAAAAAAGACCGTGCTTTCCTGAAACGATTTCCACGCATCCACGATGATGTAATCAAACGATTTGGCTAATAGATCCATGATTTTTTTCAAATGGTCTAATTGGACCAGTTCGGCGAGTTCAGGACGCGGCGGTGCCATGAGAACGCGGACCGAACTACTGTGACTGACGAGTGTGCCATCGAGAACTTCTTCGTCAATCTCGGCTTTCTCCCCGACCAAGTCGGCAATCGTCCGACTGTTGGGCAGATTCATCAGAACGCCAATATCGCCAAATTCCAAATTGCCATCCACGAGGGCAATGCGTTCTTTGGTTTCCTCGCGCAAAGCGACCGCCAAGTTGACGGCAAGTGTGCTTGCCCCGCAGCCACCTTTGGTGCCGAACACGGTGATGACCTTGGCGCCTTTGGGTGGGGTGGGGGGCAAGGTGCCAGGTCCCTGTACGATCACTTGGACGGGTGGTGGTGCGGCGGCGCGGCGCGTGGCAGCGAATTGATAAACGCGGTGGATGCTGTTGACCAATTCTTCGCCGGAGAACGGCTTGATGAGAAACTCGCGCGCACCAGCAAGCATGGAGCGGCGCAGATAGTCGGCTTCGCCTTGCACCGACATCATCACCACTTGGATGTGTGGGGCTTGAGCCGAGATGGCTTCGCTGGCGGCGATGCCATCCATCTCCGGCATATTAATGTCCATCAAAACGATGTCGGGCTGGAGTTTGACCGCGAGTTCGACGCCTTCGCGTCCGTTGGCAGCTGCGCCGACGACTTCAATATCGTTTTCGAAATACAGTAACTTTTTGACGTTGTCGCGCGTTTCGGCGATATCATCTACGATGAGAACTTTGATTTTGCCGCTGGGTGGATTCGCTACAGACATCTAAACGCCTTAAAAAATATCATCACCGATCGAGATCTAGAAGGATACTGCCGATGGCTAACGTCCGGTGATGCCGGGGAGCAGATTGAATTTGAATCGGCGGTTCAAGTATTGTAAAGAGACCGGTTCGATTTCGTAGATTTTGCGATCTCCCACACGGCGCAAGACCAGATCAATTTGGCCCTGTTCTTTGAAACCTTTGAGGGTGGCGGCGTCTTGGCGATCAAGGACAAAGGTGAGAATGCCGCCGGGGGGAGCGTTCCGGTCTTGAATGCCCCATGAGCCAACGTGGAGTACCAAGACATCTTGGAGCGTGAGTTGTGTTACTGGTAAACCCTCCGTGCCGGTAGTGGCGGTACCAGGACGCGGGGTGGCAGGCGGGAGAGCGCTGGCTTGCAGGGTCACCAAAATGTCCACCGTATCGCCGGGTTGAATCGCCCCGGCAACGCCATTGATGTTACTAATCTCGAATGCCATTGCCACTTTGCCCTCTGGGATCATAAAAGAGGCGATCGAGCCGGTCGGTGTGATGATGGGCGCGGGTTTATCCGCAATCATAGGGGGCAAAATGATTTGCCCCGGATAAATGGGCATCAGGGTTAATTTCCCTACCACCGCTTGCGGAAATTCGAATGCCCCCGCTGGGATGGCATTGATCGGAAAGCTGGCGGTGCTAACCATATCGAGGGTGATCTCGGCACGCTGACCGATATTCTGTGTTGCCACCACCACATCGCGCGTGGCTATGGTTTCCTGAGGTGTGGTTCCTTGCGACAAGGTTATAAAAGTAACTGCCGCTGTGATTAACCCGAGTAACAAGCCAAGCACAATCAAAATTCTTCCACCGCGTCGCATAATTTCTCCTCTGAAAATAGGTTTGTAGTTGCGCGATTTATCGCGTGGGCGATCAAGCGCCGTACTACAAGCTCACTCGCTTATTTTTATCTCTCTGCTGGTGCGCCAACGGCGAATGAACAACTCCTCTGAAAATAGGTTTGTAGTTGCGCGATTCATCGCGTGGACGATCAAGCGCCGTACTACGAGCTCACCCGCTTATTTTTATCTCCCGGCTGTGCGCCGAAGGCGAATGAGCAACTCTTTTGTAGAGAGAGGTGTTGAGATAGTCACAACTATTCTACTCCGATTTATCGGAATTGACAAGCAAAATCTCTGGGGGTAATTCACTTTCGGGGGGAACTTGGCTCCCCACTGCCACCCGTTTGATGTCAAGTAGGCGTGACTAGTAGTGCAACAACATGAAAGTGCGTGATGAAAACTCGATTTTTAGCCACGTCTGTCAACGTCTTCCCATCAGTCTGGTAGGCAACTATTTCATGTTGTTGCACTAGCATCTGTTTTTGACGCTCAACTTGTTTTTCGCACCTCACCGTGAGAGGTTTCCCCTCTCATCCCCCTCTCTATTCCCCTCCCCACGCCGCAACTCGGCGTGGGGAGGGGGTCAGGGGGTGGGGGCTATTCCGCTAGCGAAGGTGCGCCATTCAGACTCAAGCACGAATTACAACTGATGTTACGCGGTCAATGATTTGTTCACCACAGAGTTCACCGAGGTTGCTATGTTTTCTCTCTGCGTTCTCCGTGTGCTCTGTGGTAAAATCGCGTAAGGTGAGTTACAAATCTGTCCCCCAAAGTGAATTACACCCGTGCACCCAAAATCTCTACTTGACAGTGATTCTGTTTTGTCTTACACTGGTTGCGTATGCGATTGCCGTCAGGTTTGTCCAATTGAGTTTGCACCGGTGTGTGCAGGTTGCGCGAAGTCGGGAGAAAACCAATGAATCGTCCTAGGCAAATTGTGCTTTGGTACGGCTTGAGCATCTTGGGCTTGATGGTCGTCACGGTAGCATTTGTGAGTATGCCAACATCATCCACTCGGCAAGGCAAGGCAGAGCCACGTGCGCTGCAATTTACGCCGCCACCCACCCCAACCAATAGCCTGACGCCTACGGTAACAAGCACCAGTCCACAAACCTCTACCCCAACGAATACAGCCACGGCTACGTCCACAGCAACGAGGACTGCCACGCGTACCTCGACCAGTACGCCCACCCGAACATGGACGTCCGCCCCGGCCACGAATACGGCAACGACAGCACCTCCAGTAACGGTGATCGTGGCAACGATCACACCTCTAGCGGCCGGTGTGGCTACGGCTACAGCCACGCCGGTGCCCACTGCGACGCTCCCTTCGACCGGTGTCTCCCTAACGTGGGTGGTGCTGGGGTTGATGTTGGTGTTGATCTTTATGGGAGCACGATATTTGCGTCAATCGGTACCGTAATTCGATTTTGGACCGGCAAAGTGTGGCGGGTATATCGTAATCGGTATACCCGCCACAGTCTCTTCCCTGATTTCGAACTCGCCTACGGGCTTTTCCGGATGTATGGCAAGTAGTTTGCGCCCAAGGGTGGCAGGGTGGAACCACTCTGTACTGGTCCAAAAATGTTGTTATCGTATCTGCTTTCAATCACGTACCCCTGGGTGGGACTGCACGTGGTCGAATAATCGGGATTGGCACTTGGATTATCGCATCCATTGACCATCGCATAAAAAGTGTGTGTGCCGGTTGTGTTTATCCAACAAGTGGTTTGATAATCTTTGGCACTCCCGACGGGCAAATCGCCCACATAGACAAAAGGTGGAGTGACCAGATTGCCAGACTGGTCCCGGCAGTTCGGCATATCGGTCAGTTGCGTGGGGGGCGAACTGGGATCAACATAGAAAAAGATCCACGCAAAGTATTGTGTGGCAGAGGGACTACGGGGCGCTGTAGTTCGTTGACTAGTGCCTGCCGTCGTAGGTCTAAAGATCGGTGCCGCGAGTTGAGCCACCGGTGTCCCCGGGACACGCTGGACGGGCGCGAATGCTCGGTTGCCCACATTCGCCACGCGGATTTTGAAGGTTTGGTTGCCTGGTTCAGAGTTCGCTGGCGGCGCTTCGATGCCATAGATCGTAAAGTCCGGTAATTGTGGCGCGCCCGGCGTGTTGGTCGGCGTGGGCGTGGGCGGCGACGGGAATTGCACTTCAAAGGCGTTCAACGCCGGCGATAAATTCGATACGGTGGTCGTAAGCATGGCACGATACTGGATTTTACTTTTGGTAAAGTTGACGGTAAAGGTATTGGAGACATTCACCCCCGGGGTCAAGCCAGGGAGCGTGATCCACGGCGCTCCGGTCACCTCCCCATCTGAATCCCCCACGCGATATTGGACGGTCATCGTAACCGGATTCGTAATTGTGGTGTTCACGACGATTTTGTTGACATCGCGCTGGGACACCATATTGATGATTTTAGAGGTGTAGGTACCAGCGGGCGCATAGTTGGCACCAAAACCACGCGTTGAGCCGTGATAGACGGTGTTTGTCCCCGTACCAGCCGGACCATACCCCCCGATCACGTACACTTCGCCGTTATTGCTACCGATCACGGTGGCGTGATATTTGCGTCCTTGTGGCAGAGGATTGGAAGTGATCCACGGATTCACAGTGCCTTCAATGATATTGCGCAGTCCGCCAGTCGTTTCGTCAATCAGAGCCGATTGAACCGTCGTGGTGATGTTCGCGTCCGAGCCGCCAGGATTACCAGCCGTCACATAGAGAACGCTGTTGCTCTGCACCGAACCGTGTGCATAGTAACCATAGGGCAAGGCAGAGCCGCTATAATCAAAAGGGTTTAGCGATCCATCGGGGTTAAACGAAGCTCGATCAACCTGAGACTGTGCAACATAATCATTGGCCTGCAATCCGCCCAGCAGATAGACAAAATTTGTTCCACTGGGTCCTTGCCAGATGGTTGCGGCGAAGGATTTACGCGCAATATTCGGGACATTGGTCTCCGGCACCCAACTCCCTAGCGCGCCGGTGGTACCGTTGATTGAAGCACGATAAATGTCTGGGTAGGGATTGCCATACGCATCGGCTCCACCCATCACATAGAGATACCCGCCCTGGACAACGGCTTGATAATAGACTAACTCGCCCGAGTTTAGATAGCCGTACGGCGGCATGGTAGCCGTTCGCCAATTTGAGGGCTGGGGAAAGTTTCCATTGGTATCAATAAAATTGTAGTATATCGTTGAGGTGATGAGTTCATTTCCAAACTGATCTTGAGTGTTTCCACCAAGCACATACAACCATGCTCCTGAGATGGTTGGAGAAATCACAGCGGATGCACCGCTGCGACCAAATGGTAAATCGGCACCGGAAACAACGGTAAACCCGGGCGCTGCAATCGAACCATCGCTGTTGGCTGTGGCTTTGAGGATTGACTTGAGGACTTGGCGCGGTGCGCTATTATCTAGACCGCCAATCACATAGATGAAATCAGTTCCATTCCCACTAAAAGTAACGGCAGCCAATTCTGTTCGGCTGATGCCAATCGTGTAGGTGTCTGTGATCCACGGCGAGGTCAAGCCAACGGGGAGCAATTGTACCGAGCCATCGCCCGTCGCATTGTTCAAACCAGTGTAGGCAAATTGACCCACTTGAAAGTCATTGATCGTCGTGTCAATGAAGGTGCATTTCTGGGTGTCGCAATTAGGACCACTAGTCGCAGAAATTCGGTCAGGTGAATTGAAGAATAGACTCAAGAATGAAGCAAGGAGCATAATGCTCCCGCCAATGAATAACCATTTGTAGGTACGCATTTCAAGAGTACCTCGGTAAGTGAAGGGTGTGAGTTGGAATCAAGGGGGTAACCCTGCAGGTTACCCCCTTGGTGCTACCTAGTGCAACAACATGAAATAGTTGCATACCAGACGGATGGGAAAACGTTGACAGACGTGGCTAAAAATCGAGTTTTCACCACGCACTTTCATGTTGTTGCACTACTGGTTACCACACTGAATAGTCGTGCTGGTTTTGAGGAAGACATCGGTCTTGTAAGTGCCTGAGCCAATGCCCACCTCGACCGTGGGATTGGAAGTCAGGGGTGCACCACCCAGATAGTCAGTCATAATATTGTAGGTCAAACCATTCACGGTTACCGTCGCCGATTGAATCTCATAGGTTCCCGGAGCGGCGTTGGGGAGCATGAATTCGCCAACCGAGTTGGTTTGCAGCGTGTAAGAGACGCCCGTATCCTGATTGCGAATGACAACTGTTGCTCCGCTGGCAAATGCTTCGGTGGGGATCACCTGGCAAGTTTCGCTACCGATTTGCTGAACGCGTGTAGCAATTTGGTTGTAGATGGATTGCATGGCATCCGCATTGGTCACGCGGAAGTAGTGGGGCTTGTTTGGATCGGTGTCCGGCGTGGCGATGGCGCGCATGGCATCAGGGTTGAAATCATCACCCACGGCAATACTAAAGATGATGGTGTCGGGTTTGCCGTCTGCTGGATTGGTATCACTCTTCGCTAGATTGGCTTGATCAATGGCGTCTTGAACCGCCCCCGAATTGCAGGAAGGCGAACTATAGGTCGAACCGCTGAAACCAGTCCACTTGCCGTTGAGGCGGATGTTTGCCAACCCATCCGATGCCAAGATGATCACGGCCACACTGTTGGGGCTGTGTCCAGCTCCCAAAACCGTCTGCCGGCCTACTTGCAAGCCCGCACCGATGGGAGTACCGCCATTTGCACTCAACCCGTTGATGATGCTGTTCACGCTGGCAATGTTGTTGGTCAAGGCCGCACGTTGCTGCGCAAAATAGTACGATGTTGTGTTACCGTTTTGGGTACAACGGTAGTTATACCGCGAACCGCGTTGAACATATGGGAAGGTTACCAGCGCAACCTTGTCGCCCAGATTCGGTTGCATTTTGTTGTTAAAGAGTGTCAAGGCATCTTTGGCGGCTTGCAATTTGGTTTTACTTCCAAACGAATCGTTCATACTGCCAGAAATATCCAGTACATTGACCACATCTACCGGCACATGCATAGTCGTCGGCGTGCTCTGGGTCAGGGTCAGTTTTTGCAGTTTGACGGTGCCGAGCAACGTGCGGGGCGTGTCAATCGGCGGTCGTGTCTTGACGGTGCACATCCCAAAGTCGGCGCAACCACCGTCGGCGGAGGGGTCCACCCATTGCTGGAACTTGCCCTCGATGTACTTGTCATTGCCTTGGCTGCCGATGGCAGTGATGCGGAAGCGGGCGAATGCTTTGATGCGATAGGTGGTGTTGTTGCCGGTACCGCTAACCTGATCATACAATGGAATCGTAACTGCGGTGTTGGTGTTGATGTATTGTGTGGTGATCAGGTTTTGCATGTTCTGCGTCATTTTGGTCCCCGGCGTACCAGGCACCAGATCGTTCACGCGCCAGGTGCCGCTGTTCTCCGGATGCGCCATATTATCGAGCAGGGTGGTTTCGCTTGGCTGTTGACCCCCTGCCCAATTCAGCCAGCCAAAGTTACCGGGAGAACTTGGCTTGTTTTCCCAAATCCGATACGTATAGGTCGGATCGGATTGTTCATAGTGAGCGTCTGGAATACCATCGCCGTTCTCATCCACAAAGGTACTGATACTGATGGTTACGGGGAAGAGGCCCCCCGCGCTACACGCGCCGCATTTGGCGTAACTGGCGGCGGCACCAGCCACAGTCATTTGTCGAAAGCCAATCAAGCCGGCAAAAAACGTGGGAAAGGTTTTGTCGCCCTCCACTTGAATGCCGATGACCGGGAGAGCGCTGCCGTTGACGTTAATCGTCTTGGGTGCCGGGTTGTTGTACCCATAGGCGTCCACGGTGCTACTTGTCACGACAATGGGGTTGCCTTGGGCATTTTCAACGACATAGTAGGCTTTGATCCGGGCAGGATCTACGCCATTGGCGCGAATATAACTGGAGATTGCATTGGCGATGGCGCCGTTGCTCTTGTTTTGAGCCAGTGCCAGCGCGCCGGCGCTAGAGCCCGCGTCAACGGCATTCTGCATCTTGCGTTTCTCAACGTACGCATTGCCGGCATCCACCACGAGTGCTAGCAACGCGATGATGCCGACCAGTGCGCCGGCCACCACAATCAACGATTGTCCTTGCTCACGTTTCAGAAACTTGTTCATAAATATACCTCCTGTGGCTGGGCCAAACTTTATTCAATCGTCATCCGAGATTGGGCTTTGATTGGAATAGGTCCAAAACGGATGGCATTGCCGCCTGGAAGCGGTATATTGGCTGTCGGGATCGGCACGTTGTAAAAAGCACTCACCGCCACCGAGCTTCCGGGGACCCACGTGGCAGGGGCGGCGGTGCCTGTATTGGGATTGGCGCATGAGATCGCCGTGGTATCCGGCGGTTCGACCTGGACCAAGATCGAATTTCGGATCAAGGCAAAACCTGAATTGCAGGCAATAGTTCGAATTTCATCCACGCTCTTTTTGGGGTTGTGGACGATAGCACTGGCCGCTTCTCGCACGGCAAGTTGCATGGTAACATACGAATAGAACAAAATGGAAAAAGCGGCAATCCCAAGTACGATGCCGATAAAGACTGGAAACATTAATGTGAATTCAACGGTGGCTTGGCCGGTTTCTTTGTTAGCCCAGAGTATCTTGCGTTTCATCTTCTATCGAATAGGCATGCCTACCGAATAGGTGAGTTGATAATAGTTGGGCAATCCTAGTCTGCCTACCACCGGCAACGAAGCATCACTCACAAAGGTGTGTAAACGAAAACTCACCGTTACGGTAATCGGACAACCAGGATTCAACGGGTTAGTGCCGGGGCAATTGGGCCCCGGGGCGGGACCTACCACTGGCCGATTGACAATGAGCGTGCCTTCATCCAAGAGTTGGCCTTCTCGCAACGGTTCGCTCACCAGCACCACAATTTCATCGTTCACGCGTTTGAAATATTCTTGCCACAGCGTCCGCGTGCCACTGCCATAGGTGTTGTTATCGTTGGCCGGATTAGTTAGTTCCGGATGCATGGAGGCAAAGATCGCACCCTCACGCGTTGCGTTCGCCAGCGAAATATATGAACCAAAGACCATTCCCATTTCAAAGAGTGCCAGCACAATCATCAGGAGCAGCGGGAACGTAAAAGCAATTTCGATAATGCTCTGACCCTCTTGCTGGCTGGGGTGAGACTTGAGTGTGGGCACTGGTCTTTTGTGGTGTTGCGCCAACTTCTGAATTTGCATACTTGCTAAAAGGAATCTGGTAATTCCCAAAAAAGGGGGTCAAAAAATCACTTGACCCCCGATGAAGAAGAAATAAAATAAAATGCAAAGGATCAACTGTGCGAGGACCCTATCATGGATAGGGCCCAAGGATGGCAGCGTTGATTGGCACAATTATGTGCCACCCAAACCGCTGGTAACCCGACTAAAGATGTTGGCGATCTGTGGTCCAAGCAGGGTCAGAATGGCTATAACGATGATAGCCACCAAAACGAGAATCAACGCATACTCCACCAAACCTTGACCTTCTTCACGGGGCAGATACATTCGGTTTCACCTCCTTTCCGCTTCGGTGTTTATGGCGTGCTATTCTGGCGTGAGTATACACCCAAAGCACATAGACTGCAATAGGAGTAGGGTACTTGTAACTCCCAAGAAAACACTGGCTTGGTTGCTCACTAGAATGCTGCAAACGAATAGATCACGCCGTTATCCTAACATCTCTCGCAGTGTAAAGTGTTAGAACAGGTTGCAATCAAACCGTTGCCGGCAGTTCGATGCGCACTTTGGTTCCGCGTCCCGTGGCGCTTTGAAACTGAATCTTGCCTCCCAGCATCTGAACGCGCTTCTCCAAATTGGCTAATCCCGATGTCCCCTTCTGGCGCGCGGTGAACAAGACGGCATCTACATCAAAGCCGCTTCCGTCATCTTCCACCGTTACCACGACCGGATTACTTTGCAAGTCTAACGTAACCGATATCCGGGCTGCATGGGCGTGCCGCGCGGCGTTATTCAACAGTTCTTGAATGGCACGGAAAAGTGTTACCTCTATATAAGAGGGTACGGGCAGCTCGCCTAATACAGAGAGATGCACAGCCAATTTTGTTTTGTTTTCAAAGGTTTGGACATACCGTTTCAAGGTGGGAATCAATCCCAGGTCGTCTAGCATCATCGGGCGGAGATCAAAGATAAAATCGCGGATGCGTTGGAAGGTGGCGTTCGCCGCCGTCTTAAGGTTTCCCAGTTCCGCGCGGGCTTTGCCCGTATCGGTGTCAAACAATCGCTCGACGATTTCGGCTTGCAAGATCAAGTTGGTCAGCGATTGAGCAGGTCCATCGTGCATTTGCCGGGACAAGCGTTGCCGTTCCATCTCTTGCGCTTCGATGACTTGGATGATGTACTGTTGATCCACACCTTCGCGCCCCGCGAGGACAACCGAGCCGGAGGTTTCGGCGAGTTGGCGCGCATTGAACGCCAGCCGATCCAATTGTCCACGATAGCGTTGGAGGGTGCGTTGCTTGTTCTGCAATTGTTCCAATTGATTCCGCATCATAAACAAACGCATTTGCGCATCGTGAGCGGCGGCATAGGCGTTCTTGATTTCTTCGCGGGGATACGCTTCCAGATTGGCTTCGACTTGGCGCAAACGTTGCGCCATCTCGGTTTGGCGCTGTTGGAGTCGTTCCACCTCGCCGGCGGTTTGCTTGATCAGCACATCAATTTCGCGCGCCTCGCTTTCGATTTGGGCGCGTTCTTTTTCGGCGTCTTCTGCCATTGCAATGGGGTCAGGGATGGTGGTATGTGTTGGCATAACTTGACCTTTGAACTAGCGTGCATCCTGCAATCGAATCCAACCGCGACGCAGGGCATAGACAGCGGCTTGGGTGCGGTCGTTGACGGCAAGTTTGCGGAGAATCGACGTCATATGATTCTTGACGGTCTGTCGGCTAATGCCCAAATGTTGGGCGATCTCTTTGTTGCTTTGCCCCTTGGTGATGCAACTGAGAATTTCCATCTCGCGGGAAGACAAGGGTTGAAAGGCAAACTCCGAGTTCTCGGTGCCGGTGATTTGCATCTGATCGAATTGGTTGAGGAGCCAGGTGGCGACTTGGGGCTTGGCGAGCACCGCATCGTTCAGGACATAGTTGCCCTTGCTGACCTCGCGGACCGCTTTGATCAATTCTTGTGGGTCCACATCTTTGGGGAAATAAGCAGACCCGCCCGCCCGAATGGCATGCAGCATTTGCTCGTCATCGTGATAAGCGGTCAGCACAATGACAGCCATTTTGCTTTTCGAGGCGGTCAGTTCGCGGGTGGCTTGCAAGCCGTTGATGATGGGCAAGTTCACGTCCATCAAAATGACGTCCGGTTCTAATTGATGTGCTTTGTCAATGGCTTCCTGGCCATCCGTGGCTTCGCCCACGATGACGAAATCGGATTCCATTTCCAAGACGCGGTGTAGTCCAGCGCGAAAGAGGGGATGATCATCAACAATCATCACGCGGATTTTGGCGGGCGTTGTTTTTTTCTTGACAGGCGTTTTGGTTTTCATAGGATCCTCACTCGCTATCCTTCCCTTTTTGGGCAGCGCTGGTCAATCAGTTATGGAACACGTCGGCTGGGAACTGGCGCGGTTAGGACTACGCGCATCCCGCGTCCCGGGTCAGAAAATACTTGGAGACTACCTCCCAAGAGTTCAGCCCGATCACGCATCGCCACAAATCCAAGCCGACGACCTTGAGGCGGATTCGATGTCGTGAACCCCTTGCCATCATCGGCAATGGTGATGATGAGTTGATCGGGTTGGACGTCTAGCACAACGTGAGCATGTTGGGCTTGGGCATGTTCGCGGATGTTTTCAACGGCTTCTTGGATGATGCGAAAGATCGCTAGTTCGGCTGTGGCAGGCAGGCGCTCCGTGAGTTGTTCCCAGCCACTGAGTTCAACGGTGATACCGGTTTGTTTGGCAAAAGTCTCGGCGTATTTTTGCAAGCCGGCAACCAAACCCAGTTCGGCTAATAAAGGCGGTTGCAAACCGGCAATTAATTCGCGTACATCGCCCAACCCCTTTTGCAATTCGCGCAACAAGGATTGCAATCCATCCCGCGCGGCTTGGGGCTGGGTATCCATCAAGCGTAGATACGCTTCGATCTCAACGGCGGTATTCGCCAGCAATTGGGCTGGACCTTCGTGCAACAAGCGTGCCAAGCGATAGCGTTCCTCCTCCTGGGCTTGGACGATGATGGCTTGAGCTTGAACTCGCGGGTCAGACATTCGATTGGGTCTTTCCTCTCGAGGATAGTATAGCATCAAATTGGGGAGACTGCAAGAGTTTTTTTCTGGTGATTGCCCACAAATATAGAGATGGTAGAAAACCCTGCCACCTGGGGTAAGCTTTGTGATCTCAGGAACCAAACGCAGGAGGCAGAGCGATGATGAATATACCGCTTACCGAGACTCTCGCCAAGATGCCGGTGGAAGAATTGGAACAGACGATGAAGGATTTTCTTGCGCCCCTCACAGAGTTGCTGCCGGAGAAACGCTTGCGACGGGTAGTGTCCGAAGCAGTACGCGGCATTTTGGCGCAAGAGACGCCGGTGATTGCGGCGATGGCGCCAAGCACACCCCGCCAGGAAAGGAGTGGCTATGCCGGGGCGAAACGCCTCTATCGCTTCGTGTGGAATAAGCGCTTTCATCATCATCCGCTGTTCAAGGGCATGTATCGTATCGCCCGACGGACGGTGAGCGAGGAAGACCCTGAGTATCTGGTCGTGGTGTTGGATCCGGTCAACTTTGAGAAACCCTACACGCAAACGCTGGAGGGCGTCAGCACGGTGCACCAAAGTACGCCGCCTGACCTGAATGGCGGCGCCTGCCTGGCGCGTGGCTATCCGTCCATCACCGCCACGGTGATCAACACCCGCGTGCCCGCCCTCTCCTATCTCAACTGGTTCTCCTACAAAACAGCCGACTTTCTGAGCGAGAATCGGGAAATCCAGCGCGCAATGCGCACGACGCGTTGGGTCTTTCCAGTCCGAAAACGGTGTTTTGTGATGGATGCCGGCGGCGATGACCAGAAACTCTTCGCCTTTTTGAAGCCCGCCGAGTTCATCATCGCCGCCAAACACACGGAGCGCCTGGTAGAAGTGTACAACTCCCGCCTCAACCGCTGGGAGACCGAACACCTGCAAGACTTGGTTGACTGCGTTCCCTGGCAAACGACCTATCAGGTCGTCTTCCAGCATGCCGGGCGCACGCACTTGGCCAACCTGAAAATAGGCTGGTTTCTCATCCGCCTGCCAGAGACCCAGCAGCCACTGTGGGTCGTGGTGACACAAGACGATCTCCATCCTCATCCGCTCACCCTATTGACCAACATCCCCATTCTCAACTTGGCGGTTGCACAACAAGTCTATGCGGACTGGCACCTGCGCAGCCGCATTGAACATGGCTATCGCTTTGATCAGGAACAAGGCTTGGACGTTGAAGACTTGCGCGTCCGCACGCTGGAGCGCATGCGGCGTGTCTTTGGTCTTGGCAGCCGCTCAGTTCGTCTTTTTCCTAATCCAACGCTGGCCTCCGAAAGCGGTGCTTTGGTTACGAAAACTGGGTGGCAAACTCGGTTTGAAAACTGACCGCGATGGCCCTTACACCCTCCTGCGCGGCTTGAGCGCCGTTTGGCAAGCTATGGCTACCCTCTCATGGTTAGCCATCCAGCCTTTTCCACATCATCTCTTCGGAGATACTTGAGATGTGGGCAATCACCAGCAATCCACTATTGCTAAATTCGCAGGCGCGCGTATAATAAAAGCGGACAAAAGAAATGCCCCGTTTGGTCTGACCACCTACGGGGTGAAACCCAGGGCGCCAGTGCGGGCACCCCAGGCAAGTCCAAGTGTAGCATGATTGCCCGCTCAGGTCAAAAATCTGGGCGGGTGTTTTTGTTTCAATTCGTAAGACGGTCGTTTGTCAAGCCGTCACCCATATCGCAAGTCATGCACAAAACAAGGCAAATCAGCCATGTCACTACCCAAACTCGGTAACATTCTCATTGGTGATTTCTGGCCCGAACCTGTGCGCGTCTTGACCGTACAGGCACTCGGCAATTTGACCAAGATTGAAGCGGTCGGGACGCGGTCGCAACCGCAGCAATTCTATTCGCGCATCCTCAGCGCGGAAGACCTTGCCCGCGTGCGCATTGAAGCCGAAGCGGGACGTGACCTCAAAGGCAATGGCGAGGCGTTCTTCCTTTCGATGGAAGCGCACCGCATTCGCTACGCCTATCAGTTCGATCCGCTCTTCGCCGTGAACGTATCCCAGGTTGACCCACTGCCCCATCAGATCGAAGCGCTCTATCATTACATTCTGCAAAACCCGCGTGTCCGTTTCTTGCTGGCCGATGACCCTGGCGCAGGCAAAACGATTATGACGGGCTTGCTGCTCAAAGAGTTGAAATATCGCGGCTTGGTGCGGCGTACGCTTATCGTCGTGCCTGGGCATCTGAAAGACCAGTGGCTCCGCGAAATGAAGGAGCGCTTTGGCGAGACGTTCACGATGGTAGATCGGGGGGTGATGAATGCGACCTGGGGCCGCAATGTCTGGCGCGATCAAGCGCAAATCGTCACCTCGATGGACTTTGCCAAGCAAGATGACGTGATGGTGGCGCTGGGCGATGCGCACTGGGATCTGGTCGTCGTAGATGAAGCGCACAAGATGGCGGCGTATCGTTACGGCAACAAGACCGACAAGACCGAACGCTATCGCTTTGGCGAAACGCTCTCGCGTATCAGCACCTTTTTGCTATTCCTCACGGCGACCCCGCATCGTGGCGATCCCGAAAACTTTCGGCTCTTTCTGGATTTGCTCGAACCAGGACTGTTCGCCAACACCGACATGCTTGCCGAGTCGGTGAAGAATCAGGACAATCCACTGTTCCTCCGACGCTTGAAAGAAGACCTGCGCGATTTCGATGGACGACCGCTCTTCCCGCCACGTCACGTTTACACCAAGACGTATCACCTCGGTGAAGACGAAAAACGATTATACAACGCGGTGACGGAGTACGTCGAAAAATCGTACAACAAGGCACTCGCATCCGAAAAACGCAATGTCGCGTTTGCATTGTTGATCTTGCAAAGACGCCTGGCATCGAGCGTGCGCGCGGCGCGGCGTTCGCTTGAACGTCGCAAGGTACGGCTCGAAGAATTGTTGGAATTGGGCAAGTGGTTATCCGAACGCGGCACGATTGACGAAGATGCGCTCGAAGATGCGCCGGAAGCCGAACGCCTGCGCCAAGAACAAGACCTTGCCGAACGCTTGACGGCGGCAGAGACGCGTGAGGAATTACAAGCCGAGATTGAGACGTTGGACAAACTCGTTCGGTTGGCGCGTGAGACAGAGAAGCGCGAGGTCGAGACAAAACTAGGCGAACTTCGCAAAGTGATGTCGGACGAGCGCATTCAGCAGAACAAGGAGAAACTGCTCATCTTTACCGAATCGCGCGATACGCTCGATTACTTGGCAGAAAAACTCACGGGCTGGGGTTACTCGGTTGTTACGCTACATGGTGGAATGAACCTGGATGCGCGTATTCGAGCAGAACACGACTTTCGGACGAGCGCCCAAGTGATGGTGTCAACGGAAGCGGGCGGCGAAGGGATCAACCTGCACTGGGCGTGCGCGTTGATGGTCAACTATGACATTCCTTGGAACCCGAATCGGCTGGAACAGCGTATGGGGCGCATCCATCGCTACGGTCAGCAGAAAGAAGTACATATTTACAACCTTGTCGCAGCGGACACGCGCGAAGGGGTGGTGTTACACGCGCTCTTTGAGAAACTGGAACGCATCCAAGCCGAGTTAGGCAGCGACCGCGTTTTTGATGTGATTGGCGAAAAGATCATGGGCAGAACTTTGCAGGAATTGATCGTGGATGCCATTTCACAGCGGCGAACATTGGAAGAAATCGTGGCGGAGATCAACGCCGTGCCGGATGAGGAAGCTGTCCGCAAAATCAGAGACGCCACGCTCGAAATGTTGGCAACGCGGCACATTGACTTGCAACGCGTCCTCGGCGAAGATCGCCGCGCGCGTGAGAATCGGCTGGTGCCTGAATACATCGAACAATTCTTTGAGCGCGCGTGCAATTTTGCAGGCATTGGCATCGAACGGCGGCGCGATGGATTATTGCGCGTGCCGAGTGTGCCGTACGAACTGCGTAACGTGTCACACGATTTCAAAATTCGTTTCGGCGAAGTGTTCCGCGAATATCCCAAGGTCGCCTTCGACAAGCAAATCGCGCGCCAACAGGAAGCCGTCTTTATCGCGCCAGGACATCCACTACTTGAAACGACGATTGATCATCTCTTGGATATGTGCGAGAATGACGTGCGGCGCGGGGCGATCTTTGCCGATCCCGACGGTCAGATGGATGGCTGGCTCTGGTTTGTTGAAGGTGAAGTGCGTGATGGAGCGAATGCCGTGACGGGCAAGCGGCTCTTTGCAATTCATCAAACGATTCAAGGCGAGATGCGCTTGGCGAATTCGTCGGTGTTGTGGGACCTCAAACCGTTGCAGAACACTATTCCGATGGAGACGCCGCCGAGCGAAGACGCTGTCATCGCGTTTGCGATTACGAACGTGATCGAAGCGTACCGCAACGATTTGTTCAAGCAACGCGAGCGCGATGCGACGATCAAACGCAAGTACGGTTTGCGGTCGCTGGAGCAGATGATCGGCGAATCGGATGCGCGGTTGATCGAGTATGAAACACGGCGCATCAAAGGGGACACGTTGCCGGATGTCGAAGTGCAAAACGAAGAGCGGCGACGCGAAGAGTTGCGTGCGCGCAAACAATCGCTGGAAGAAGAGATTCGCCGCGAGACCAGTCTCTTGCCTTCGACACCCAAGGTGTTGGGGGTGGTGCGCGTGATTCCCCAGCCCGTTGAGCAAGAAGGGCTGCGCGTTGATCCCGCAATCGAAGCCATCGGAATGCGCGTGGCGATGCAGTACGAACGCGATCACGCGCGTTGGCCCGAAGATGTATCGAAAGAAAATCTGGGTTACGACATTCGGTCGTCCGCGCTGGCGTCTGCCGCAGAAGGACGCACGACCGATGTGCGCTATATCGAAGTGAAGGCGCGCGCAACGACGGGCGCGATTGTCATCACACCGAATGAATGGTTGATGGCGCAACGTTTGGGAAATGAGTATTGGCTCTACATTGTCGAGAACGCTAGGACAGAGCCGCTCTTGCATACGATTCAAAATCCTGCCGCCAAGGTCAAGGCGGAGGAAATCGTCGAAATCGTACGCTACGTGATCAAGGATTGGAAAAATAGTTTGTAGTCAGGCGATGCATCGCCGCCTGCGCGATAAATCGCGCGACTACGAACCTCAAGGACTGGAAAAATGACCGAGGTCATCTTTAGATGAATCCAGACAAGTTTAGGGACAGCCCTAGTGGACGCGTGATTCAAGTTGGGCAAGGTGAGACGGCGTACTGGTCATTCGTACCAAATCCACTGCCGCCAACTTTGACTTTTGATTCTGCGTTGATTCGCCTGCTTTCGGATGCCGACCGCGCGTTGGGCGAACTGGCGGGCTTGGGGCGCGCGATCCCCAATCCGCACTTGCTCATCAATCCCTTTGTCCGACGCGAGGCGGTGCTCTCATCGCGCATCGAAGGTACGCAAGCCGACCTTGCCGATTTGTATGCCTTTGAAGCAGGGCAACTTGCTCTGCCTGGTCTTAAGGCCGCACCCGAAGCCGATGTGCGTGAGGTATTCAATTATGTTCGCGCGCTTGAATACGGTTTGGAACGACTGGGCGCGTTGCCCGTCAGTCTTCGATTGATCCGCGAGGTCCACGCGCGGCTGATGGAAGGCGTTCGCGGCAATCAAGCGACACCCGGTGAGTTTCGCCGCACACAGAATTGGATTGGCGCGCCTGGCTGCACATTAAACGAGGCAACGTACATTCCGCCGCCTGTGGATGAAATGAACACGGCGCTCGATGCGTTTGAAAAATATTTGCATTCTGAGGATGACACTCCCCCGCTCGTGCGTCTCGCCTTCATTCACTATCAGTTCGAGGCGATCCACCCGTTCATTGACGGCAATGGACGGATCGGACGCTTGCTGATTTCTTTGCTGTCGGTGCATTGGAATTTGCTTCCGCTACCTCTGCTCTACCTCAGCGCGTTCTTTGAAAAGAAGCGTGACGAGTACTATGATTTGCTGATGGCGGTCAGTGCACGCGGGGCTTGGCGCGAGTGGATTGCATTCTTTTTGCGTGGCGTGGCGGAACAAGCGCGTGATGCGGTTGTCCGCGCAAGACGATTGCAGGATTTGCAGTTGGAATGGCGCAAACGGCTGACCAAAATGCGTGCCTCTGGGCTTGCCTTCCGCTTGGTGGATGCTCTATTCGATTCGCCCTTGATAACGATTCCCCAAGCCCAACGAAGACTTGGCGTCAAACAATATCACAGCGCGCGTGGGCATGTCCAGCGCCTCGTGCGAATGGGTATTCTGAAACCCTTGGGCGAGTCGTCTTATGGGAAAACCTTCGTTGCCGACGAAATTCTGCAAGTGGTTGGCAAGGGTGAAAGGTAGTCAGCAGAATTGTATTTTTCTTGCATAAAGTACAATTCTCACTTCTCAAATTGTAGTTAACTACAATTGATGGCTGCCGGCATAACGGAACGATTATATGCGAAAGATTCTCGCGGGCATTGGACGCCTGGGGGTTCATATTTTGTTAGTACGTGGAGAGGATGTATGGCATCTTGCCCCTGACGCCAAGGGATTCTTCCCGACGAAAGCTGAATCGTTGATTACGGCACTCGATACGTGAACGCCGTTCAACACGATAATTCTGGAATATATCTTCCTTTGTCCGACAAGGGATGAACTTGAAGGGGCAAGGTTTCTGCTATACCGCTGCCAATTCTGATTGTGCTGTGCTTGTGCCTACTGGAACTCAATGTACTTTGGCGCTCTCTTTTTGCTGCTAGATTGGCCTCTGTCAGTGTTGCTGTTTATCATACTCGCACTGGGCATCATCGTATTTGTGGCGATTGTGAGTTTGTTTGGGCGAAAACCAAAGGCAGAGATTCGACCGATTGTCGCTAGACCTGTTATTAGGCATGCCGAAGAAAGACCGAAGCTAGGAGTTCCGAGTCCTCCCAGCTTTGAGAAGCCCAAGCCTGTCCTCGCGATGCGGGCACAACCAGAAAGATCTAAAGCTGTCCTCAAAACTATTGAACCTGTTTCGTCCAAGTGTCCGCATGGCAAAACGAGAGAATACTGTGCCATATGTGACCCAGATGGGTATAAACATCACTACGGTGACTGGGAAAAAGATTAGGAGTCTATGACGCAACAAAATCGTCCGCGACTTATTGAAGTTGATTTTCCCCTCCGCAAAGTGTCCGAAGAATCCGTCCGCGAAAAGAACATTCGGCATGGACACATTTCGACGCTCCATATCTGGTGGGCACGACGACCGCTGGCGGCGTCCCGCGCCACCGCGCTTGCCGCGCTCTTGCCCGACGACCCCGAACGCCGCGAGGAATTGCTCGCGCTTGTGCGCGACATTTCGCCGTGGGAGGTGGTTAGTAATCAGGCGATTCATCGCCGTGAGGGAAGCGCCATAAATGGCACGACTACAAACCCTCTCATTGAAAAAGCGCGCGCATTGATCCGCGAAGCGTACGGCGGACGTGCGCCGCGCGTGCTGGATTGCTTTGCGGGCGGTGGTGCGATTCCTTTGGAAGCATTGCGCCTGGGCTGTGAAACCTACGCGCTCGATTACAACCCCGTTGCCGTGCTCATCAACAAGGCGGTGCTGGAATATCCGCAGAAATTTGGCAAGCCGCAAACAGTGAAGAATGGGCAGTGGACAGTGGACAGCGAACAAAAGCAGGTAACGGGGCAAGGCAATTTGCCGTTGGAAACCGAACACACGGTCAATCCACTTCTTGAGGCGGTGAAATACTGGGGCAATTGGGTGCTGGAAGAAGCGCGCAAGGAATTGGAACAGTTTTATCCCAAAGACCCCGATGGTTCGATTCCTGTTGGTTACATCTGGGCGCGGACGCTGCCATGCCAAAACCCAACCTGCGGTGCGGAGATTCCGCTGATGCGGCAGACGTGGCTGGCGAAGAAGGACAAGAAAAAGATTGCGCTGAAACTCATTCCGAACAAAAAGGCAAAGCGTGTAGATGCCAAGATTGTTGAAGGCGATGCGATTGATTTTGACCCTGAAGAAGGCACGATTTCGCGCGCGCACGTGCGTTGCCCTGTCTGTGACGGAGCGATTGATGACAATACTACGCGCCGTCTTTTCCGCGAAGGCAAAGCCAGCCAGCGGATGATGGCGGTGGTGCTGAGTCATCCGAAACGCACGGGCAAAACCTACCGCCTGCCCAATGAACGCGACCTCAACGCGTACCGCGCGGCTGAATCCGCATTGGAGCAAAAGCGACAAGCGTTGTGGGCAGAATGGGGGATGGATCCCGTGCCAGATGA
>DAOUAL010000108.1:0-8561 GCA_034433515.1 Anaerolineae bacterium
GCGGCTCCGTCCTTGCGGTTCGGTCACCGACTTCAGGTGTTACCAGCTCCCATGACGTGACGGGCGGTGAGTACAAGGCCCGGGAACGCATTCAACGCACTATGGCTGACGCGCGTTTACTAGCAACTCCGACTTCATGCAGGCGGGTTGCAGCCTGCAATCTGAACTGAGGGTGCTTTTGTGCGATTAGCTCCGCCTCACGGCTTGGCAACGCTCTGTAGCACCCATTGTAGCGTGTGTGTAGCCCAGGACATAAAGGCCATGCTGACTTGACGTCATCCCCGCCTTCCTCCGGAGTTAATCCGGCAGTCTCGCTAGACACGTGTAACTAGCGAAAGGGGTTGCGCTCGTTGCGGGACTTAACCCAACACCTCACGGCACGAGCTGACGACAGCCATGCAGCACCTGTGCACGCTCCCTTGCGGGTCGTTCCGGTTTCCCTTCACTACCACGTGCATGTCAAGCCCTGGTAAGGTTCTTCGTGTTGCATCGAATTGAACCACACGCTCCGCTGCTTGTGCGGGCCCCCGTCTATTCCTTTGAGTTTTAAACTTGCGTTCGTAGTCCCCAGGCGGAGGGCTTAACGCGTTAGCTTCGGCACCGACAGGTAACCCTGCCGACACCCAGCCCTCATCGTTTAGGGCGTGGACTACCGGGGTATCTAATCCCGTTTGCTCCCCACGCTTTCGCGCACTCAGCGTCAGGCACGAGCCAGAGAGCCGCCTTCGCCACTGGTGTTCCTCCCGATCTCTACGCATTCCACCGCTACACCGGGAATTCCACTCTCCTCTCTCGCCCTCAAGCCAGGCAGTATCGAATGACCTCCCCCAGTTAAGCCAGGGGCTTTAACACCCGACTTACCTAACCGCCTACGCGCGCTTTACGCCCAGTAAATCCGGATAACGCTCGCCTCCTACGTTTTACCGCGGCTGCTGGCACGTAGTTAGCCGAGACTTATTCGGCAGGTACCGTCCTCACTCGTCCCTGCCAAAAGGGCTTTACAACCCGAAGGCCTTCGTCGCCCACGCGGCGTCGCTGCGTCAGGCTTTCGCCCATTGCGCAATATTCCTCACTGCTGCCTCCCGTAGGAGTATGGACCGTGTCTCAGTTCCATTGTGGCTGATCGTCCTCTCAGACCAGCTACCCGTCATCGGCTTGGTGGGCCATTACCTCACCAACTACCTGATGGGACGCGGGCCCCTCCCAAAGCGCCCCTTGCGAGGCTTTACTCGATGAACCGAATCACCGAGCCCATGCGGTATTAGCAAACCTTTCGGTCTGTTGTTCCCCACTTTGGGGTAGGTCACCCACGTGTTACTCACCCGTTTGCCACTAACGCCCCAGTTTCCCAAGGCGTCCGTTCGACTTGCATGTGTTAAGCACGCCGCCAGCGTTCATCCTGAGCCAGGATCAAACTCTCCGTTGTATTCCAATTTCAAGTTTTAATCCAGGTGCTTCGATTTACTGGTTGGGACACATCCTCACGGATACATCCGAACGCTCTTTCCTACCACTCTTCAGTTGTTAAGGTCCTGGTGCCCGCACCCCTTAGGGTTCGGGCGAACGGGCGGATTTATATCACAACTTACCACCCGTGTCAAATTGGGTTCTTGGAGAACAAAATCCGCCGACCTTTTGTCGGCGGAGGCAACACGAGACTCTTCAACGAACCTATGTTCATTGCCATCACTTTAGTCTCGATGCGCCTCCCACAGAAAAATTTGTAATGCCTCACTCATCGTGCGCACAGCATTATACGCAAAATCCACCGCTTTGTCAAGTGTCTTATCTTAAAATTTCTGCCCCCCATCAAACCTCGCGCCGACCTTCCAAGGCGCGAGTGATCGTCACCTCATCCGCATACTCTAAATCACTGCCCACCGGCAATCCACGCGCCAACCGGGTCAACTTGACTCCCAGCGGCTTGATCAAGCGCTCCAAGTACATGGCGGTCGCTTCACCTTCCAAATTCGGATTCGTCGCTAAAACGATTTCTTTGATGCCCGAATCTTTTTGAATGCGCGTCAGCAATTCGTTGACGCGCAAATCTTCGGGCCCAATCCCTTCGACCGGCGAAATCGCTCCGTGTAACACGTGGTACAAACCGTGATATTCGCGGGTCCGTTCGATGGCGAGAACATCGAGCGGCTCTTCGACCACGCAAACAATCGAACGATCACGTGATTCATCACGACAGATCGCACAAGGGTTTTGTTCCGCGATGTTCGTACAGATCGAACACAGGACAACGTTTTCTTTCAAACGTAACACCGCGTCTGCCAAGGCTTGGGCGTGTTCTTTGGGCGCGCGTAACAAATAAAACGTAAGTCGTTGTGCTGTTTTGGGCCCAATGCCCGGCAAGCGGTGAAACTCTTCAATCAAACGCGTTACCGCGCGTGGCGTAGTATCCATACCTAACCAAACAAACCGGGGATTTTCAAACCCCCGGTCAATTCCCCGATGCGACTTGCCGCGAGTTGTTGCGATTTTTCAATCGCTTCGTTCACCGCCGCGACAATCAAGTCTTGCAACATCTCCACGTCACCCGCGTTCATCACGTCGGGGGATAGTTTGATCGCTTGGATTTTTTGTTGACCGGTGATCGTTACCGTGATCGCACCGCCGCCCGCCGTGACCTCCAATGTCTCGTTAGCAAGCGCTTCTTGGGTTTCGATCATTCGTTGTTGCAACGATTGCAGCAGATTGCCCGTGCCACCGGCCGGGTTCACCCGCGACACTGGGGGCACACGCCGTGGATCGCCTCGCCTACTCATTTATGCTACTCCCGGATTGTGTATTTCAGTAATTTGTGCGCCCATCTGATTGACGGCGGCTTGAATCAGTGGATCTTCTTTCACCGCTTGCAATTTGGCTTTCTTGGGCGACAAGACGCATTTCACACGATACTTGTGTTGGAACACTTGGTCCAAAGCGCGCTCAATCGCCTCACGACCTTTTTCTTCTTTCTCAAATCGTTTGGCGTGAACTTCGTAATAAAAACCAAGGACAATCACACCCTCTTCAATTTTCAAAGGTTCGGCGCTGCGCAACAGCGCTTCGACATTGCGATTGAATTGCCGAACACGCGCTAGCACACTATCCCACTTTTCACGTAATATCTCAATGGTCAAATCCGCCGCTGACCTCGGTTCACTCAGGGGCGCAACGTTATCCGATACCGGAGGCGCGCTCAGCGCGCGATTCTTTACGGCGGGCTTGGTGGGTGATGATTGGGCACGGGGGGGCGGCACCACCGGTGTTTCGCCGCGCGGTGCAGTGGGTTCGCCTAAGGTTGCTTCAACGAAGGCAATTTCCAGCGGCAAGGTGGGATGCGCACTGGCGCGCAACTCGAGCGTGGCTTGATTGAAAATACGAATCGCGCGTACCAGTTGATCCACCGAAAACTGTCCAGCACGTTCGCTCATTTCCGCTTGTATTTCGGCGGTCAGCGTCAACGTTTCCCCACCGCCGGCTTTGATCAACAACAAGCCGCGCAAGTACTCCACAATCTCTCTCGCCAGTTGGCGTGGGTCTGCCCCATTATCCACCGCCATCGAAATGGTTGCCAACCCTTGCGCCACATTCTTTTCCGCCAGCCACTTGGCTACCTCGCCCACATTCTGGCTTGATGCCGCGCCCAGCAATCCTTGCACTTGGGCAAGCGTGATTTCAGCATTGCCATAGGCAGTCAATTGATCGAGTAAACTAATCGCATCACGCATGGCGCCGGTGGCTTGCCGCGCGATCAATTCGATGGCTGCCGGTTCAACTTTGAGATGTTCTTTTTCTGCAATCGTGGTGAGACGCGCGATGATTTCTTGCAACGTGAGCCGGCGAAAATCAAACCGTTGAACACGCGAAAGGACCGTTGCCGGGATTTTCTGCGGATCGGTCGTTGCCAGGACAAAGATGACGTGCGGCGGCGGCTCTTCCAACGTCTTCAAAAGCGCATTGAACGCCGCGTTCGAGAGCATATGCACTTCATCAATGATGTACACTTTGTACTTGGCTTCGCTCGGACGAAAATCTACCTTGTCCCGCAAATCGCGCACGTCCTCCACGCTCGTGTTGGAGGCGGCATCAATTTCGATCAAATCGAGCAGACGGTCTTCATTGATGGCTTGGCAGATGGCGCACTGATTACACGGCTTGTCGGAATTTTCCGAAAGGCAGTTGACCGCTTTGGCGAGCACGCGCGCGACGGTGGTTTTGCCGGTGCCACGGGGTCCCGTGAACAAGTACGCGTGCGCCATCCGTCCCAGCGCCAGCGCATTCTTGAGTGTGGTCGTGATATGCTCTTGTCCTTCGACTTCGGCGAAGGAACGCGGACGGTATTTCAAATACAACGCTTGAGCCAATTTGCCTACTCCCCAATCTACCGATTCCATCGGACGTGCTCACAGCGGAGTTTACCATCACTTGGTTGGCTTGGCAACCACCTCATCAACACACTAATCGCCCAAGCTCCCAATCCCCTAACATTACTGCGGCGGCGTCCAATCCGCGCCCAAGATAATCCGGATATCGGAATCGCTGTTCACGTTCGACACGTAGCGAATGTTGCCCGGCTCGACGTGAAAAATTTTTGTGAGTGCACTCACGGTGGCAACTTTTTTACCACTGTAATCAATCAGTACGGTCTTGGCATAATCAAACCGATCCGCGTTACCGTACGAAGCGATTTGAAAGTTCTGACCTTGTAAATATTTAGCCGTTCGTTCCGCTAACTGAGGCGTGTTCGTACCATTCAACACCGTGATGCGTGCGGCTTCTTGTTGCACTCGTCCAGCCACATCGGTGCCAGCCGTGTCTAACGGAATAATCTGATCGAATAACTGCCCTACCTTTACCCGATCGAACCATAACACATCTGCGCCGTTGCTCGTCCGAAATTGAACGGTCATAGTTTGATCAATCGAAGCCGATTTGATATTTTCGGTTTTGACCTTTGCCCCGGCTTGGGCGAGTGCTAAAACTTCGGTGGGACTCATATCGGTTTCGAGCGTACCCCACATAGATTGAATCAAGGAGGGCAACTTGGGTAGGATGTCCAAGCGCAAGGCTTTATCGCGAATCGCCATCAAGACTTGAATCTGTCGTTTAGAGCGTCCAAAGTCACCGTCTTGATGACGCGTGCGTGCATACTTGAGTGCAAGATCGCCATTCATATGAATGCGGCCCGCCGGAATGTACAAGGGACTGTACCCAAAATTCTCGTCGGGGTATTGCTGATCGTTGATCGGTTTAGGTACATCAATATCAATCCCCCCTAGCGCATCCACCACTTGGCGAAAGCCGGCAAAATCTACCAAGACATAGTAATGCACCGGGCGCCCAAAATTGTACTCGATAGTTTTCTTGGCAAGCCCAGGTCCCCCGCCGGGATATTTGTACAACTCGCCGTAAAACGCGGCGGTGTTAATGCGATTCTCGCCGACGGTGGGAATCGTCACGTACAAATCGCGTGGAATGGTCAGCACGCCTGCTGTGGAGGCTTTGGGATCAAGGGTTACCAGAATCATGGTGTCCGTTCGACACGGACACTTTTCGGTAGGGCGCCGATCAATCCCCAACAGCAAAACATTCACGCGTTCGCCCACCGCGATGTTGGGGACGGGTTCACGAGTGGGCTGCGGTCCGCCTGCCGAGATCACCGGCAATTCGCCAAGATCCGGCAACCCTAACGCAATCACGGCTTCGCGCACCGTATCATAGATTTGATAGGCAAAAAAAAGTCCTCCGCAGGCAAACAGCGCAAGAACAATTAGCCCCATCCCCTTGAGCAACGTATTTCCATTTTTTCGTTGACGTGGAGAACGTCTTGGGGAGAAAGGTTGCATTGGCTTCACCAAGATGGATTATAGCACAAGCCTTGACCAAAGGCAAAGGTTCGCACAATCGTTTTGCAAACCGCGCTTTATGTGGTAAACTTGCCAACGATGTCTCTCTTGGGTGAACAACTTCGCCAAGCGCGTGAGGCGCGCGGCATCTCCATTTATCAAGTCGAAATTGATACGCGTATCCGCGGGACAATTATCCAAGCGTTGGAAGAAGGTGATTATGAACATCTGCCACCCGCACCCTTCCTACGCGGATTGATTCGCACCTATTCAACTTATCTCGGCGTGAATCCAGATGAAATGTTGGAACTCTACGTCGCCGATATAACACCGCCACCACCGCCACCTCCCGCACCACGCGTCGTGCCGATGGCTCCACCGACCGTTGATAAAGCGGCGCCCCCTCCGCCACCGCCACCCGTTGAACCACAACCAATTCCTGAAGAACCGAAGAAAAAAATTGCACCGCCGCCGTTGATGCCCAAACCAACTGAGCCGCCGGAAAAACTTGAACCGCCGGAATCACTCGAACCGATTCCAACGCAACCGGGACGCTTTTCACTTGCCCATTTGACGCGCCGACCACCATCGCTGCCGGTCATCGCTGGCATCGTTGCCATCATTCTTTTGCTGTGCGTGACAATCGGTTTGTTTGCTTCGCTCGCAACCATATCCTTCATCGCCCAACTGCAACCGACGTCCGTTCCGACGCGCGTTCCACCAACTCGCACAGCCACGCCCGCGCCCGGCGCACAACCGACTCCGATTCCAACGCTGGCTGAAACCATCGCTCCTTTTCCAACTTTTCCCGGCAATCCCACACCGACGCTCGGGATTACGCCGCGTCGCACCGGCGAAGCAACAGTGGTCATCAATTTTGAGGTGAGCGTTACCGACACGATCAAGATTCAAGTGGGCGTGGATGGAATCATGGTGTTTGACAGTTCGATTGCCGGCGGTACCACGCGATCGTGGAGCGCGCGCGATATATTGTACGTGCGCGTTGAAAATCCCAAGAACGCGATTCTTTCGGTCAATGGAAACACGCGTTGGTTTGCCGCACGCAACTTTGCCGAAACCAAATTGATCGAACGACAATTCTCAATCAATGAACGAGGGCAGTTGGTAAGCGAAACCCCGGTGCCACCCCGACCGATCACGCCTAGCGCGCCGATAAGTACATCAACACCATCCCCTTCCGCCACACCGACCAGCACGGCAACGGCAACCGCAACGCGTACGCCAACGAACACAGTTACGCCAACCGCCACACCTACCCTTTCACCCACGCCATCCGAGACACCGACCGAAACGCCGACGGTAACACCAACGCTGACTCCAACACCAACCGAGTTACCAACGGCAACTCCCACGCCCTAGAAAAATCTATGCGATACTATCTTTATACCCTTGGCTGCGCCAAGAACGTCGCCGATTCCGATGGAATGGGCACCCTCCTGGAACAAGCCGGCATTCAGAGCGCGGAAAACGCAAAAGATGCCGATGTTTTGATTGTGAACACGTGTGGCTTTTTACAAGCTGCGCGCGCAGAATCGCTCGCCACGTTACGTGAGTTGGGCGAACAGAAACGCGAGGGACAACTACTCATCGCGGCGGGCTGTCTCATCTCGCGCTATGGCGAAACTATTCAGCGTGAGGTTCCCCAAGTGGATGCGGTGATTGACGCCGGGCATTGGCTCGCCATGCCACGCTTGATCGAACATCTCGTTTCGCGCGCGCGTGATGATGATTGGTTGAACGAAGCCTACGCCGGCTTGCCCATCGCGCAAATCTCCGCACGCTCGATCGTTGAACAACTCCCTCGTGCGCCTCAAGGACCCAGCGCGTACCTCAAAATCGCGGACGGCTGTGATCGCCCTTGCACCTTTTGCATCATTCCCGCCATCAAAGGCGCACATCGTTCCAAGCCGGTTGAAGCCGTCATCGCCGAAGCGCGCGACTTGGTTGCACACGGGGTTAAGGAAATCGTTTTGGTCGCGCAAGATACAACCGCTTATGGCTGGGATTGGGGACAACGTGATGCGCTCGCACCGCTCATCGAAAGATTGTGTACCGAGGTCGAGGGTTTGCGTTGGTTGCGTTTGATGTACGCCTATCCCGGGCATGTTACGCCGCGCCTGATCGAAACGATGGCACGCTATCCGCAGGTGTTGCACTATCTCGATGTACCGCTTCAACACGCGCACCCAGAAACCTTGCGGCGAATGAAACGTCCCAACATTGTAGTCGCGCGCAAGATGTTGGAGGATTTGCGCGCCGCGATGCCAGACATTGCAATTCGCACGACTTTCATCGTGGGCTTTCCCGGCGAAACCAACGACGAGTTCAACGCGCTCTTGGCATTTTTAGAGGAACAACAATTCGATCGGGTGGGCATCTTTGAGTACTCGCGCGAAGAAAGCACACCTTCGGCAACGATGGAAAACCAGGTTGCCACCAAAACGAAAAAATATCGCCGTGAGCGCGCGATGGCATTACAACAAAAAATCTCGCTCGCCAAAAACAAACGCTGGGTGGGCAAAGAACTTGACGTGTTGATCGAAGGCGCGGGCGATGGCATTAGCGTTGCGCGTTCCTATCGCGATGCGCCCGAAGTGGATGGCGTGGTCATCATCGAAAAAGAGTTACGGGTGGGCGATTTCGTGCGCGTGAAAATCACTGATGCAAGCGAATACGATTTGATGGCAAACACTATCTAGT
>DAOUAL010000109.1:0-33176 GCA_034433515.1 Anaerolineae bacterium
GAACCACGCCCAGTTGCGAGTGTGCGTCATTCGCCGCGTTGGGCAATTTGGCAAAATCGAGCGCAGGACCGTAGGATAGACGCGCTGGCTGTTGCTCACGGTGAGACTCCTGAAGTGTGGATTGGGTTGTGGTAGACCGCAATCTTACTCCGATCGAGCCGATTCACCTAACGACAGCCAGTCCTTTTGTGAAAGTCAGTCAAATGTGCAATCAGTTTTCGCCAATGTCCAGTTCTTTACATTGATTAGCGCTATTCTTCAACGTACTCGACATATTCGGCGCGGGCGAGTCCTTGCTCAATCGCTTTTCTTGCCACCGCGTGCGCGACAGCACGATGCACTTGTTTGTCGAGCGGATTGGGCATCAACTCGCCGGGAGGCGTTTGCGCAACAATCGCTTCTGCCGCCGCAATGTACATCTCGTGCGAGATTTGACGCACGTTCGCGTCAATCGCGCCGCGAAAGATGCCGGGGAATCCCAGCACATTGTTGACCGATTTGCCATCGGCGGCGAATTTTGCGCCGGCATTCAGCGCGTCTTGCGGTTCGATTTCCGGGTTGGGGTTCGATAAAGCAAGAATGATTTGACCCGGATGGACCATCGCCGGTTTGATCAACCCACGCGCGCCGGTGGTGGCAATCACAATATCGGTCGAGCCCATGATTTGAGGCAAGGTGGAACGGATGCCGCCGGCTTTTTCGAAACGTTTCAGCGCATCCTCCGATAAATCCGTACCCAGCACCGGGTTGCCCGTCCATTGCATCAACATCTTGGCGATGGCAAAACCGGCTGCGCCGAGTCCAATCTGTCCGATGACGGCTTTGCCCAAATCGCGCCCGGCGATGCGGCAGGCATTGATGAGCGCCGCCGTCGTTACTACCGCCGTGCCGTGCTGATCATCGTGCATGACCGGAATATCCAAGCGCGCTTGCAATTGTTCTTCGATTTCAAAACAGCGCGGGGCGGAGATGTCTTCCAATTGAATCGCGCCAAACGTGGGTGCGATCATAGCAACGGTTTCGATGATTTTGGCGGGGTCTTGAGTATCGAGCAGAATCGGCACGCCGGACAAACCGACGAGCGTTTCCATCAACATCGCTTTGCCTTCCATCACCGGCATACCGGCGAGTGCGCCGATATTGCCCAGCCCAAGCACGGCAGTGCCATCGGTTACAATCGCAACGAGATGGGAGATGGCGGTAAAGCGGCGCGCGAGCGCAGGGTCGCGGGCAATTTTCAAACACACTTCGGCGACGCCGGGCGTGTACACGCGCCGCAAGGTTGCCAACGAATCTATGGTGTAACGACTGCGAATCGCGATTTTGCCTTTTTGATGCAACTCTAAAACTTGATCGCGCACTTCCAAGACACGTGTGCCGGGATTGGCAGACATCGCGCGAATGATTTGTTCAAGTTGTGTTTCATCTTCCGCAAAGACCACAACATCGCGCACTTCACGCTGATTCCCTTCTTTGACGAGTTCAATCTCGCCCACGCTGCCGCCGGCATCGGCGATGGCGGCGAGCAAGCGCGCCAGCGTCCCGCGTTGTTGATCGTTTTGGCAGCGCACCGTACGCATCAGTTTACGTTCCCAAGCCATCGTGTCTTGAATCCTCTATTGACAACCCGGCGTTTGAATCGTGGCTTTGTTCAACAACTTGTTGTTGCTGAATGAGTTACCCGCGCACGTTCCACCTTGCACCGGTTGCAACAAAACTTTTGCACCATCGAACGTATTGCCAACGTACCTGCTGTTCTTGGCGTTATCGTGTTGGACGCTATGGGACCGTGCCCCGCGCACCGTGTTGTACTCAAAGCGCACATTTTGCGCGTAACCCAACCACGCGCCAAAGTTATCGCCCGTGAACGTGTTGTGATGAATGTAATTGCGAAAACTAAAGGTCGCTTCGATCCCATTGGCGATGCTTTTGGAAATTGTGTTGTATGCCATCTCGTTATTATGGCTCGCGCTCTGCGGTGTGTTGCCTTGATAAATGCCATCGCCGTTGGCAGTGAGAATGTTCCAATTGATTTGATTGCGATCCGATTGCTGGGTCAGGACAATGCCGGCGGAACCGCAGCCGGCATCCTCCCCCCACTCCGGGCAACTGCGATTGTTGTACTCGACGGTGTTGCTAAAAATTTGACTCGCGGTGGTGCCGTAGAGATAAATGCCCCAGCCGCGATTGCGGCTCGTCGTGTTGCGTTCCACCCGAATCTTGGACGAATTCAAGATTTGGATACCCGCAACATTTCCGTTTGCCGTGTTGCCTACCACGCGCGAATTCTGAATGCCGTTCAAAATCATGCCACCGTGCGGGATCGGCTTGAGATGTTCAATATTCGAGTTGTCGTCCACATAGTTGCCGCTGAAATCGTTGCGTTCGAATACAAAGTTGCGACCACTCACCACGTACATTCCCACGTCCCAGCCGCGTACCCGGCAATTCCGAATCGTTACATTCTTGCGATTCTGCACCAAGATGCCCACACCAATGCCGTTGCCTACAATCACCGAGCCGTTGCAATCGAGTGTTATATCGTCTGCCATAATCACAATGGGCTGACGATACTCACCGTTGGGGGGAAGTGTGGTGGTTTTGTAAATCCGCAGTGGCGTGATCGCCGCCAAGAGAATCAAAAGCAATTTCATCGAACTCGTTCACTCCTGCGAAAGATGTACTCTATACTCTACCCGCTTCTTCGTCCAGCGCTTGATTTGCCAATTCATCCGCCCGCCGATTCAATTCGCGTGGCACAATGGCAATGGTTACCCGTTTGAACTTGTTGAGCGCGCGTTGCGCTTGCTCGTGCAACGATTTCAAATTTTCTGCGCGCACCTTGTAGATGCCTTTCAATTGACGCGCCATCAATTCGCTATCCGTGCGAATCTCGATATCGGTCGCGTGATGTGTGGCGAGTTCCAACCCGCGCAACAAGGCGCGATATTCGGCTTCATTATTGGTGGCGGTGCCGATCCTTTCACCTAATGTTTCGATTGCTTTGCCACTGGCGTCTGTCAAGACGATGCCAATAGCGGCGGCACCTGGATTTCCGCGCGATGCTCCATCGGTGTAGAGAATGATTTTCATGGCGCGAGAATTCTACCACAACTTGAGCAAAAGACGATTTCTTCACCGGCGCGCAGACGATTCATCAGACCGGTAGGCACGCTCATCCCGCAGGCACCGCACGCACTATGCTTGAGTTGGGTTACCGCGCGCCCGGCTTTGGTGCGATACAGTTGATCGTAGGTGCGCAACAGATCGGTGGACAATGCCGCACGTGTTTTCTCCCGTTCGACCTCAAGTTCTGCCAAGCGGGTGGCAAGCGCGCGTTGTTCACGGATCAAGTGTTCCAAATCACCGGCGCGCTTGGCTTGCGTCTGTTTGAGCGCGTTCGATTTTTCGTTCACACGCTTTTGCGCTTGCTCAATCGCCTCCATCAACTCGAGCAACTTGTCGTCCAATGCATTGCGATTTCGTTTGTGCATTTCCAAGTCTTTGGCATAACCATCCAGTTCTTTGGGATTGGTAATACGACCGCTATACACTTGTTCGTTCAATTCCTTGATTTTCTGATCCAGCCCTTGGGCTTCCAACTCTCGATCACGCATAGTGCGCTGGAGCGCCTCCAATTTCTTTTGTTCGGCGTCCAAGGCGGTCTGTGCTGCCACCACTGTCGGATCGCTGGCGAGCGCAGCGTTCACTTGGTGCGCGCGCTTGGTCTTGTCAGCGATCTCGTGATCAAGCGTCTGAAGGTGCCAGAGAATCGAAACTGGGTTCATGGGGTTGCCGTGCTCCACAATCCGTAGCGACGATCAATTTGGACAAATCCTAGATATGCTTAATCGTTTACGGTCAAGCATCGCCCAAGATTGCCACCTTAAAATTGTTATCTGACCCCTTGACAGCGTCCCTACAATGTGGGATAATGCCAGCGAAAGTGGTAAAAAGTGGGGCAAAGTGGGAAACCGGTGGCGTAGAACGCTTGTTCTTGTTGCCCAAGTGGGAGAAGTAAAACGTGTTCTTGGGTTCGCATCAGCATACGATTGATAGCAAGGGTCGGTTGACTTTGCCCTCCAAGTGGCGCAGTGAACTCTCGACCAACGTTGTGGTAACGCGCGGGTTGGAGGGATGCCTGTTCATCTTTCCCCAAACCAAGTTCGAAGAGATCGCGCGCGAAGTGGATCGGCAGGGAATTGTCTTTCCGGAAGTGCGCGCGTGGGCGCGTTATCTGGGTGCCGAATCCGAGCCGGTGGAGGTGGATGGGCAGGGTCGTATTCTAATTCCGCAACACCTCCGCGAATATGCCGGTTTGAATGGTAACGCCGTCGTGGTGGGCTTGATGAGCCGGATCGAAGTGTGGAGTCCCGAAAAATATCAAGCCCTCAA
Source organism: Anaerolineae bacterium (assembly GCA_034433515.1). Lineage (GTDB taxonomy): Bacteria > Chloroflexota > Anaerolineae > UBA4142 > UBA4142 > DAOTXS01. The sequence goes on from DAOUAL010000109.1 coordinate 4,396, forward strand.
CCAAGAACTGGAAGCCAATGCCGCGATGATCTCTCAAAACATGGGACAATTGTTATTGCGTATGAATGGCGCGACCGAGCCATAGTTTATGCACGTCGCCGTACTTTTCCAAGAGGTGATCGCCGCGCTCGCGCCGCGCGATGGTGGAGGCTATATTGATGGAACGGTGGGGGCGGGTGGACACGCGGCTGGGATTTTAGAAGCGTCTGCGCCCACCGGGCGATTGCTGGGTCTTGATGCGGATCCAGCCGCCCTTGCCATCGCTACACAAAACTTGGCGCGCTTTGGCAACCGTGTCTTGCTCGTCCATTCGAACTATGAGCGCTTGCGCGAAGTAGCGGCGGCAAATGGCTTTGTGCCCGTCAATGGTATTGTACTCGACTTGGGACTTTCGTCAATCCAACTGGCGGACGCGCAACGCGGTTTTTCATTCTCTAGCGATGGCACGCTCGATATGCGGATGAACCCGTACGAGCCGACGACCGCGGCTGATTTGGTGAACACGCTCGATGAAAAATCGCTGGCGGATATTCTGTTCACATTGGGAGAAGAGCGTGCCGCGCGGCGAATCGCGCGGGCGATAGTGGCAGCCAGACCCATCTACACGGCGGCGGAGTTAGCCCGGGTGATCGAACGGGCAATCGGGCGGTGGGGACGTTTGCATCCAGCCACGCGCACTTTTCAGGCATTGCGTATCGCCGTGAATCGTGAATTGGAACGGTTGGAAAACGTTTTGCCGCAAATCGTTGAGGTCTTGGCGCCAGGTGGGCGCGTCGCTATTATCGCGTTTCATTCGTTGGAAGATCGCATTGTCAAAAATTTCTTTCGTTCGTCGGATCGGTTGCGCGTGTTGACCAAGCATCCCTTGCGACCAACGCCAGCCGAGATTGCCAACAATCCGCGCAGTCGAAGTGCCAAACTGCGCATTGCCGAAAAGATTTGAACCGATGACCACACCAATCGTTCATCGCCAATTAACGAATGCCGTTTCATTTGGTACAATGCGCACCTTGACCTTGATGCTCGCGTTGCTTGCGCTGTTGGGCATTGTCTATATGGCGCAAAGTAGTCAAGCCACGCTGACCGGCCAACGGGTGCAAGAGTTGCGTGAGCAATTGGTGCGACTCGAGCGCGAGATTGATCAGTTAGAGTATGAGGTGGCGGTTCAAACCGCGCCGCCCAAAATTGCCGAACGCGCGCGGGCACTCGGATTACATCCGCCGACGCTTGCGCAAACAACTTTTGTTCAAGTCAAAGATTATCCGGTGGCATCCGCTCCCCCCGTCGCTTCATCGCCCGCCACGAACAACGAATCGTTCCTTGTAATCTTGTGGCAACAACTCCTCACACGGCTGGGCATCCCGCTCGAGGTGCCGCCGGTTCAAGCCAGTCCGTAGTTGAGGAGCGCCATGTCGGCTCAACCCTTGTCGCGTGCGCCGCTACGGATGCGCGCGGCGTTCATCCTTTTGATGGCAGTCGGCATCGTGCTGGCTGCGCGATTGTTTTATTGGCAGATTATCCGTTGGGAGGATTTGAGCCGGCGCGCGGACAAGCAAAATACGTTTGAGGTCATTGTGCCGGCGCCGCGGGGCGATATTGTGACGCGCGATGGCACGTTGCTTGCCAAAGATGTCTTTTTGTACACGATTCGCGTTTCGCCTAAAGATGTGGATGAGCCGGATCAATGGGCAACCGATCTGGCCCCGATTCTGAAAATGCCGCGCGATGCGATTCTGGCAAAACTCAAATCGGATCAAACGAACGTGGTCTTGCTGCGTGATGTGCCGCCGGAAATCGGCGAAGCCGTTTTAGAATTCAAGAATCGGCAGAGACTTTTGTACCTCGCGGTGGATGCCAAGCCCGTTCGTGTGTATCCCAATGGATCGTTTGCGCACGCGATTGTGGGGATTGTCAATGCCGAGCGTAAAGCCGCCTATGGCATCGAACAATCCAAAGATGGCGAATTGCGCGGCACGGATGGCAAGGTGGGGGGATCGAGTAATGTGCTCAAAGAGCCCATTCCGTTTGATCTCCCGCGCGACATTCCGGCTACGCCGGGTGCAACGGTTGTCTTGACGATTGATGCCGCGATTCAACGCATCGTGGAACAAGAATTACAAAACGCCATTCGCGATTCGCGCGCGGAAAGCGGTTCGATTATCGTGATGGATCCCAAGACGGGGGCAATCTTGGCGCTGGCAGTATGGCCCACCGCCGATTTGAATCGCTATTTCGATCCGGCGAATCAAGGTCGTTACGCCAATCAAACGATCAGCGCCCAGTACGAACCCGGCTCGGTCTTCAAGATTGTGACCACCGCAGCGGCGTTGGATGCCGGCGTCATTACGCCTTCATCGTGTTTTCAGGACGATGGCTCGATTTATATTGGCGGACGCATAATCAAGAACCACAACGATCTTGCCCCGGGGCGCGTGTGCTTGACCGATGTGTTGCGCATGTCGTTGAATGTTGAGATGGTCAAGATTGCGATTAGTCTGGGCGCAAATCGTTTTTATCAATACGTCAAGAATTTTGGATTCGGTGCGCTGACGCACATTGAATTGGCAGGTGAAATAGCGGGCGATGTCAAGGTCGTGGGCGATGGGCGGTGGCGCGAGGTGGATTTGGGGACGAATGCATTTGGGCAAGGCATTGCGGTTACGCCGTTGCAAATGATTACGGCGGTTGCCGCCGTAGCCAATCAAGGCAAGTTGATGAAACCGTACATTGTCAAATCGGTTCAGCCAGCCAAGGCGCGTCAACCCATCGAGACGACACCCCAATTGGTGCGCCAAGTGATTCGGCCCGAGACCGCCAAGACCTTGACGAAAATTCTGTCCGACTCTATCATCGCCGAATCTACGAACAAGGCGATTGTGCCGGGATACAGCATCGCCGGGAAAACGGGCACGGCGCAAATTCCGATCGCTGGCTCGTTCGATCCCAAATGGACGATTGCTTCGTTTGTTGGTTATCTCCCGGCAGACGACCCGCGTTTTGTGATTTTGGTCAAACTGGACAAGCCGCAAAGTTCGGAATGGGGTTCGCAGGTGGCGTCGCCGGTGTTTGCGGCGATTGCGAAGCAAATTGTGATTCAAGCCGGCTTGCCGCCGGACAATGTGCGCTTGGCAATCAAATAGTTTGGCTACCCCAACGGGCTCACCGATATGTTGACTCTGGCGGACATTTTTCAAGCGTTCACGCAAACTCGTCCGGCGAGTTTAGAACAAATTCCAATTTCGCTTGCTGTTGCGGATTCACGTCAAGTTCAGCCGGGCGCGTTGTTCGTTGCGCTCAAAGGCGAAACGCTTGACGGACATGATTTCATTGCGGATGCGCTGACGCGCGGCGCCGTGGCTTTGATCGCCGAAGCGCGCGCCACGGGGAGAGGACTAGGTCCGAATGTACACTGGATTGATGTGGAACAATCTCGTGTCGCCGGGTTGCAACCTGGTCCTCTTCCTCGCGTGCCGGTGGGTTTCATTGCCCCATCGAGTCTAGCCGCGTTACAACAACTTGCTGCGTTTTGGCGGCGCAAGTTTCAATGCCAAGTCGTTGGGGTGACCGGCAGCGTGGGCAAGAGTTCGACTAAGGAATTGATTGCCGCCGTGTTGCGGCAACGCTTTAACACCTTCAAGAGCGAAGGGAATCTCAACAGCGAAATTGGGTTGCCGTTGACTCTTTTGCAAATGAACGAATTGCACGAACGCGCCGTCTTGGAGATGGGGATGTACGCGCTCGGCGAAATCAAGTTGTTGTGCGAAATCGCGCAGCCGCGCATCGGTGTCGTTACGAACGTGGGACCGGTGCATCTGGAACGCCTAGGAACGATTGAGAACATTGCGCGTGCGAAAAGCGAATTGCCGCAGGCATTGCCCAGCGATGGCTGGGCGATTCTCAACGGTGATGATGCGCGCGTCATCGCGATGAAAGAGCAGACGCGCGCCCGTGTGTTTTGTTATGGCTTGCATCCGCAATGCGATGTGTGGGCAGATCAGATTGCCAGTTTTGGTTTGGACGGCATCGCGTTCGTGTTGCACTATCGTGATGAAGCGTTGCACGTGCGCGTGCCCTTGCTGGGTCGGCATAGTGTTCACACCGCGTTGGCGGCAACCGCGGTGGGTTTGGTCGAAGAATTATCGTGGGACGAAATTTTGCACGGCTTGCGCGATGTGTCAGCGCAGTTGCGGTTGCTGGCGGTGCCGGCAGAAAACGGCGCAACAATTTTAGACGATACGTATAACTCTAGCCCGGCATCCGCGCTTGCCGCGTTGAATCTACTCGCCGATTTGAATGGCAGAAAGATCGCGGTGCTGGGCGATATGTTGGAACTGGGCTCGGAAGAGTTGCATGGACATCAGGTCGTGGGTGGACGTGCCGCTCAAGTGGTGGATGTGTTGATTGCCGTCGGCAAACGTGGTCGCTGGATCGGTGAGGCGGCGCGCGAGGCTGGGTTATCGGAGAAGAGCATTTTGTTTGCAGAGAATAATGCGCAAGCCATCGAACTCTTGCGCCAGGTGATGCACGAAGGGGATATGGTGTTGATCAAAGGATCGCGCGGAGTCAAAATGGAAGAAATTGTCAATGCGCTCGCACACGCGAACGGCGTCACGGAGCGATTCTGATGGCATGGCCCCTCACACTTGGTGCAATCTCGTTTTGTCTTGCCGTCATCTGGGGCGCACCGCTGATTCGAGTGTTGCGCGATTATAGTTTGGGCAAACAAATTCGCATTGATGGTCCATCACAACATCAGATCAAGACCGGCACGCCCACGATGGGGGGCATCATGGTCATTGGTCCCGTGCTCATCATCACCATCGGATTGAACTTGGCGGCGCTGATGGGGAACACCCTCATCGGTCGCTCGATTCTGGTGCCGATGGGGACGTTGTTGACGTTTGGCCTCCTGGGTGCGTTGGACGATTTGGCGGGCATTCGGGGCAGACGCAAGGGCGAAGGACTTGCCGGGCGACAAAAATTCTTGGTGCAATGCGTTTTGGCGTTTGTCATTGTGCTGGCCTTGCACTTTGGTTTGGATTTGCGGAGCATTGCGATTCCCCTAATCCCCACGAAAATTGATATTGGTTTGTTCTACATTCCGATTGCGATGTTTTGGATTGTGGGTTTCTCGAATGCGGTGAATCTCACCGATGGCTTGGATAGTCTAGCGGGCTGGACGAGTGCGATTGCGTTTGCATGCTATGGTGTCATTGCGTTCTTGCAGGGTCAAGCGTATCTGGTCGCCTTTTGTTTTACGATCGTGGGAGCGTTGCTCGCCTTTCTCTGGTTCAACGCGCATCCGGCAGAATTGATTATGGGCGATACCGGCTCGCTGGCGTTGGGTGCCACCTTGGCAGTGGTCGCGCTAATGACCGGGCAATGGCTGTTGCTTCCGCTCATCGGCGCGGTGTTTGTTGGCGAAACGTTATCGGTGATGATTCAGGTCTTGTATTTCAAGTGGACCAAAGGCAAACGCTTTTTCAAAATGGCGCCGTTACATCATCATTTTGAATTGCTAGGTTGGTCGGAGACCCAAGTGGTGCAGCGATTCTGGCTGGTGGGCTTGCTTGCCGGGATGCTGGGGATTGCGTTGGCGTTGTTGTAATGATTGATTTACAAAACAAACGCGTCCTTGTCTTCGGTCTCGGCGTGCACGGCGGCGGGATTGGTGTCGCCAAATGGCTCGTCAAGCAAGGTGCGCGCGTCACCGTAACGGATTTGAAAACCGCCGAGCAATTGCAAGCGTCGTTGGATGCACTGCGCGACTTGCCCATTGAATACGTCTTGGGCGAACATCGTGAGCAGGATTTTCTCAACGCCGATCTCATTGTCCGCAATCCAGCCGTGCCGCGTGAATCCAAGTGGCTTGCACTCGCGCGCGAACACAATATCCCAGTGGAGATGGAAATGTCGTTGTTCGTTGAACGCTTGCCGCGCGGGATGGCGCAAGTCATCGGCATCACCGGCACCAAAGGCAAAACAACGACGACGTTGATGACCGGCGCGATTTTGAAAAGCGTCAATCCCAAGACGGTTATCGCCGGCAATTTGCGCGTGAGCGCGCTAGAATTGCTCGATCAAATTGACGCGGATACGCCGGTCGTACTCGAACTTTCGTCTTGGCAGTTGGAAGCGTTTGCGCCGCACCAAATCAGCCCGCACATCGCGGCGATCACAAATATTTTGCCGGATCATCTCAACCGTTACCGCGATATGGACGATTACGCGGAAGCCAAGCGCATCATTTTCCGGTACCAACAGCCAGGCGATTACATCGTCTTGAACTTTGACAATCGGATTCTAACCCGCTTGCCGCGTTCGTTTGGCAAGACGGTTTGGACGAGCGCAACGCGACCGCTGAAAGAAGGCGCGTGCTGCGAAGGCGAGTGGCTGGTGTGGAACTGGGAAGGCGCAACGCACAAGCTTATGCGCGTCAACGAATTGCGCGTGCCGGGCGCGCACAACCTCGCCAATGCGCTGACGGCGATTGCACTCGCCTCGGTGTGGGGGGCAACGCCAGAACAGATTGCAGATGCCTTGCGCGAGTTTCGTGGCATCGAACATCGCCAAGAATTGGTTTGTGAAATTGCTGGCGTGCGTTACATCAACGATACGACCGCGACCGCGCCAGCCGCCGCCATCGTTGCGATTGAAACCCTTGCGCCAGCGGCAAAAGGGATTGTGTTGCTGGCTGGCGGCGCAGACAAATCGTTGGATTTTTCCGAAATGGCGCGTGTCATCGTTGCTCAAGTGCGTGCGGTGATTCTGCTTGAAGGATCGGCGACGGATAAATTGGCACACGCGATTGATCGAGCCGGTGGTAATGCATTGATCGTTGGACGATTCGATAATTTTGAACGAGCCATCGAAAAAGCGCGCGAGGTGGCGCGTGAAGGTGAAATTGTTTTGCTTTCACCCGGTTGCGCGAGTTTTGGAATGTTTGCCAATGAGTTTGATCGCGGCGAGCAATTCAAGCAAATCGTTTTGGGGTGGAAGGACGAAGGGAGAAGAGAATGACCACACAATCGCCATCACGGCTTGACTTGCCCGGCTTTTTTCGGACGGATTATGTTCTCCTGGTCGTTGTCATCGCGTTGCTCATCATCGGATTGGTGATGGTGTGGAGCGTAACGTTCCAACCGAGTGTGGGAACCGCCGGGGCAGAATCGGAATGGGTGAGCCACGCCAAGTACGCGATGCTGGGTTTGTTCATGCTCATCATCTTGCGGTACGTGGATTACCGGGTCTGGGGTAAACTTGCTGTCCCGCTGATGGTGATCACGCTCATCGCTTTGATCGCCCTGTTCTTTACTGCGCCGATTAACGGCTCGCGACGATGGTTGTTCAACGGTTCGATCCAGCCCTCCGAGTTTGCCAAGTTTGCGATGATCGTCTATATGGCGCGCTGGCTTTCATCGAAAGGGGACAAGTTGCGCAACGTGACGTACGGCTTGTTGCCGTTTGCCATCATCGTGGGAGGCGTGGCGGGATTGATTATGATACAACCCAATCTGAGCACCGGGATCATCGTTGTCTTGTGTGCGTTTGCCATGTTCTTTATCGCTGGAGCAGACGCCGTTCAGTTTGCCTTGTTGCTCATCATTGGTGGTGTTACGATGTTGGTGGTGGCGTTCAATATGCCGCACGCGCTCGACCGCATCTTTACATTTCTGCAAGACCCGTTTGCCATGACCGACGACAATAGTTATCAAATCTCCGAGACGTTGATCGCGTTAGGCTCGGGTGGGTTGCTGGGGCGTGGACTTGGTTCGGGCTATGCCAAGTTTGGTTACGTCCCTGCGCCGCACACGGATGGTATCTTTGCCTTGCTCGGCGAAGAGTTGGGTTTGTTTGGCACCTGGTTGGTGCTGGGATTGTTCTTGCTCCTTGTGTATCGCGGCTTTCGCATTGCGGCACGCACCGAGGACCCGTTTGGCCAAGTGTTGGCGGCTGGGCTGACGTTCTGGTTGATCTTCCAAGCCTTTATCAACATTGGTGTGGTTACCGCCACGATTCCGTTTACCGGCGTGCCGTTGCCTTTTATTTCGTTTGGCGGCTCGTCGTTGATTGCCACGCTCACCGCGATTGGCGTATTGCTCAATATCTCGTCGAGTGAATCCAAGAAAACGCATGCGACTTTTAATTTCGGGTGGCGGAACGGGGGGACACGTGTATCCCGCCCTGACCGTCGTCGCCGCGCTTCGCCATCGAATCACTGATCCCGCTTGCTTGTATGTGGGTCGCGCGAATAGTATCGAAGCGCGCTTGGCACAGCGCGCGCAGATTCGTTTTGAGGCGATTGAGACGGGCCAGGTGCGCGGCCAAGCGCCGTGGACTATGGCGCGCTCCCTCTGGCGAATGTATGGCAGTATTGGCAAGGTGCGTGCATTGATTCGAGAGTTTTGTCCCGATGCCACGTTTGTGACCGGCGGATACGTGAGCGCGCCGGTCGTGTGGGCGAGCGCGGCAGAAAAAATTCCTAGCGTGATTTATTTGCCCGATCTGGAGCCGGGTTGGGCGATTCGTGCGACGGCGCGTTGGGCAACGCGGGTGGCGGTCTCGTTCCCGCAAGTCGAAAAATATTTTGCGCCCGGCAAAGCGGTAACGACCGGGTATCCGGTACGTTCCGAGTTCTTTAACATTGATCGAGCCAAAGCGCGCGCGCGTTTTCATCTCGATTCCCACGCACGCACGATTGCGATTTTGGGGGGAAGCACCGGCGCGCATCACCTCAACCAAGTTGCAGTAACGCATTTGGTCGAACTTTCGCGTTTGGGACAACTGGTTCTTCTCACCGGCCGCAACGATGAAGCGTGGATGAATGCTCAAGTCTCGCAAAAAATGAGCGAGTTGCGCGCGCGGGTGCGTGTGTTTGGTTACTTGGAAGAAGATTTGCCCCACGTGCTGGGTTGTGCGGATGTGGCGATTGCGCGTGCGGGTGCGGCAACGCTGGGTGAATTTCCCGCGTTGGGATTGCCGGCAATTCTAGTGCCAGGTCCCTTTGCCGGCGTTCATCAAAAAAAGAACGCGCAATTTTTGGTTGAGCGAGGCGCGGCGTTGATGGTGGAAGATGTGGCATTGGAAACCGATCTGTTGCCGACGCTCGAAAAATTGTTGAATACGTCTGAACAACTGAATGCCATGCGCGAGCAAATGCGTGCGCTGGCGCAGCCGCGCGCGGCAGAAAATATCATCGCGTTGTTGGAGTCGCTCAAGCGATGATCCCACGGCGCATTCATCTGGTTGGCATCGGCGGCATTGGCCTCTCGGGGATTGCGCGCATTCTCATCGCACGCGGGGTTGAGGTGTCCGGCTCGGATCTGCGTGCATCAGTGCTGACAGATGAACTCGCCCGGCTCGGTGCAAAAATCTTTATTGGGCATCACGCGGAAAATGTGGGCAACGTGGATTTGGTGTTGATCACGTCGGCGGCGCACGATGATAATCCGGAAATCATCGAAGCGAGACGGCGCGGAATTCGCGTAGAGAGACGCTATGATTTCTTCCCGCAACTTACCGTTGGCAAGCAAACGATAGCCGTTGCCGGCACGCATGGCAAGACAACCACGACCGGAATGATCGCCACAATTCTGGCAAACGCCGGGCTTGACCCCGATGCAATTGTGGGCGGTATGGTGCCAGAATGGAACAGCAATGCGTGCGCCGGCGACGGCGAATATTTTGTCATCGAAGCGGATGAGTACGACCGCGCGTTCCTGGGATTGCGTCCAAACATCGCGGTGGTTACGAGTATCGAGTTGGATCATCCGGACATTTATCGAGATGTGAACGAGGTCGCGCGTGCATTTCAACAATTTCTGGCCCAAGTGCCGGACGATGGTTTGATTATTGGCTGGGGCGATGCGCCACGCATCGTTGCGTTGCTTCGCAGCGATGTGGCAACGGTACGATACGGATTGGATGCCGGGAATGATTGGCGTGCGACGCACCTTGAACCGAATGGTCGGGGCGGGACCAATTTTGTGGTGTGGCGCGGCGATGTGCGCGTGGGCGAGTTGGAATTGTCCATCCCAGGATCGCACAATGTCTTGAACGCCTTGGCGGCGATGGGGGTGGCGCACCACGTTGGTGTGCAATGGAATGTGACGCGGGATACGCTCAAGAATTTTCGCGGCATAGCGCGCCGATTTGAGGTAAAGGGAACGTTTGGCGGCGTAACGATCATTGACGATTATGCGCATCATCCTACGGAGGTGCGTGCTACACTCGCCGCGGCGCGCGCGCGGTACGCCCAGCGAACAATCTGGGCTGTGTTTCAGCCGCACACCTATTCGCGGACGCGCGCGTTGTTGAAGGAATTTGCCGAATCGTTTGCTGAAGCCGATCACGTGATCGTTACAGCAATCTACGCCGCGCGCGAAACCAATGACTCGGGGATGAGCAGTGCACAAATCGTTGCCCAGATGAAGCATCGCGATGTACGCTGGATTGATCGTTTGGACGTATGTGCAGAATTCTTGTCCAGCCGTTTGCGTCCCGGTGATGTTTTGATTACCCTCGGCGCGGGAGATGTGAATCGCGTGGGCGAGTGGATCGCTCAAATGCGAGGAGAATAGGTTATGGGTGAACTCTTTAGCATACGGAGTCTGGTGTATTGGTGGGGAATGCTCACGGCCACCGCGTTTGTCAAAGATTGGCTAGTGAATCTTGGCAAGTTGTTGACGGATGGCAAGACCTTTACCCCCGACAAGGTTCCGTTCAATCTGGTACCAGGGTTGAATGCCGCGATTGACAGCGCGGCGGATTATATCCGCACAGCGATTAGTTTCAAACCGGATCAAATCATCGCCACGATTGGTCCCCTCGTCGTGCAGGGGTGGGTGCTCGCGGTCGTGCTGGGGCTGGTGCTGATTGGCTTGGGGGTGCGCTTGTATCTTCACGCGCTACGCTCGCCGGCGTGGTACGATGATTTTCTGACGTTGTTTGTCTTGTACATCATCCTGCGTTTGGAAGGACATATCGTAGGGCAAACGGGCTTGCCGCTGCAAGGTTGGTTCAAAGCCCTGGTGGACAATCAAGCAGTTCCGTTCGTAATCATTATTATCTTGCTACTTTCGTTATCGTTTGCCGGCGAAGGCTTGCGGAGCAAGCGGGCATTTTGGCGCGCCTTGATTGCCGCCGTTGTTGTGGCACTCTTTATTTATCCGAGCCAAACTGCCAGTGCACTGGGATATGTTGTGAACGGGTTGGTCTTCTTGGGAAATTCCTTGACCAACACGAGGGACAATATGACCTTTATTGTGGCGTGGGGGCTGATCGGAATGATCTTGGCAATTCATCGTTTGACGACGCCGGAAGCCGAAGTCGGTGGTCGCGCCGCCGCAAGAGAATAGGGATGCTAACCCAATTGCGTCTTGCCTTGGGCGAGCGTGCGCAAGCGAATGTGCCGCTTGCACCGCGAACTACGTTGCGCATTGGCGGTCCCGCTGATTTGTTGATCGAAGCGCACACGATTCCCGAATTGATTCAAGCGGTGCGTGCGGCGCGACACTATGCGGTGCCATTTTTCATTCTGGGCAATGGCTCGAACATTCTGGTGCGCGATGCTGGCTTTCGTGGGCTAGTGATCGAAAATCATTGCACGCAATTTTGGTTGGATGTGGCAGAGCCGGGCAAAGCAATGTTGTATGCCGAGAGCGGCGCGTCGTTACCGGGCATTGCCAATCGAATGGCGCGGCAGGGCTGGTGCGGCTTGGAATGGGCGATTGGTGTGCCGGGCACGATGGGCGGTGCGATTGTGGGCAACGCTGGCGCTCACGGCGCGACGATTGCCGATTCTTTGGATACCGTTTTGATTTTGGATCCGCACAACACCATGCAACGGTTACCCAAGACAGATTTGGCGTTCGATTATCGCACGAGCCGGTTCAAGTGGGAGTCGGGCAATGTCATTCTCAGCGCCGAGTTTATTTTGACGCGCGATGACCCCCAAATGTGCATCACGCGTATGAGTGAGTACATTGAACATCGTCGCCGGACCCAACCCGCCGAAGCGAGTGTTGGCTCGATCTTTAAGAACCCTCCCAACGATTTTGCCGGGCGCTTGATTGAGCAAGCCGGGTTGAAAGGGACGCGCATCGGCAATGTTGAAGTCTCGCCGGTACACGCTAACTTTATGGTGAATCATGGCGGTGCAACCGCAAGCGAGGTGTTGGCATTGATCGAGTTGGTGCGCGAGCACGTGCGGGAAAAGTTTGGGGTAGAGTTAGAGTTAGAGATAGAGATTGTGGGGAGTGGGTAAGTTAGAGTGTAGAGTTAGAGGGTAGAGTGAAAAAGATTCGCGTGGGAATCATCTTTGGCGGCAAATCGGGTGAACACGAAGTCTCGTTGGCTTCGGCGCAATCGGTGGCGCGCGCCATCAACAAGGACAAGTACGAAGTAGTGCTCATTGGAGTCACCAAACAAGGCAAGTGGCTTGCCGGGGGCAATGCGCTCCAACAACTCGCCGCCATTAGTCCTACCCCTTTGCTCAAGCCCATCGAAGCAATGCCGCACCCCAACAGCCAAACGTTGAACAGCGCGGAACTTGTGCCCACCGAATCGCGGCAGATGGCGAGCGTGTCACCTTTGAGTACGATTGATGTGGCGTTTCCTTTGGTGCACGGACCGTTTGGCGAAGATGGGACGCTGCAAGGTTTGCTCGAACTTGCGGATGTGGCATACGTGGGTGCCGGTGTGGCGGCGAGTGCGGTGGGCATGGACAAGGCATTGATGAAAACGATTTTTCGCGCGCACGATATTCCGCAAGTTGAATGGCGCGTGATTCTCCGCCGCGATTGGGAAGCGAACCCGAAAGAAATAATTTCAAGCATCGAAGCACAGTTTGGCTATCCTTGCTTTGTCAAACCGGCGAATCTGGGATCGAGCGTGGGTGTAAGCAAAGCGCACCATCGCGATGAGTTGACGTATGCGCTAACGCTCGCGGCGCAGTACGATCGCAAGTTGATTGTCGAGCGCGCCGCCGTGAATGCGCGCGAAATCGAATGCAGCGTATTGGGAAATGATGATCCCATTGCCTCGTTGCCGGGCGAAGTGATTCCGCGCCGCGAGTTTTACGATTACACAGCCAAATACGCTACTGAAGCCGGCACCGATCTCATCGTCCCGGCCGATTTATCGCCGGCAATGACCCGCGCCGTGCAAACGTTGGCGATTCGTGCGTTTCAAGCGATTGATGCGTGCGGTATGGCACGGGTAGATTTCTTTTTGGAACGAGAGACCGAACGATTGTTGGTGAACGAGATCAATACCATTCCCGGCTTTACCTCGGTTTCGATGTATCCGCGAATGTGGGAACAGAGCGGTCTGGCCTACTCGGACCTGATTGATCGGTTGATTCAACTGGCGTTGGAACGCTACGCCGATAAACGCAAATCCAAAACATCTTGAGCAAAACGCATGACCTACTCATCCTATCAACGACGCACCCCGCGGCGTTCCACCACGCGACGACGAACGCGTCGCGTCAACGTGATGGCAGGTGGAACAATGACCCAGCCAAGGCAATGGCTTGATTCATGGACGCAAGATCGCCCGCGTCTCATGGCGATTGGGTTGATTCTCTTGATCGGGTTAAGCGCGTTCTGGGTTTTCAACACCGATCTGTTCTATGTGTACAAACTTGATTTGACGGGCGCGCACTATCTACCCCCAGCGGAAATTGAGAACGCCAGTGGGATTATGAACTATCACATCTTTTTTGTTGACGCACGCGCCGTGGAACGTGCGCTCGCCAAGTTGCCGGAAGTGAAAACGGTGCGCGTTACAACGAACTTGCCCAATCGCGTGAGCATCAACATCGTTGAACGCACACCGGCAATCACATGGCTGCGCGGCAACGAGATGTATTGGGTGGATGGGGATGGCATCGGCTTTCGCGCGCGCACCAACTTGGCTGAATTGCCGGTCATCCGAGATTTGGATCAAACAGCGGTCAAGCCGGGTCAACCGATTCATCCCGATGCGATCAACGCGTTCTGGGCGTTTCGGCGGGCGTGGATAGATGGACCGCGCAATGTCGAATGGTCAAACGCGCGTGGTCTGGCATTCACCGATGAGCGCGGTTGGAAGATTTATTTGGGCGATGCGAACGAGATGGCGGGCAAGATCGCTAAACTGCGCGCCCTGGTGACACACCTCGTGGCGCAGAATGCCAAGATTCGATTTATTGATTTGGGCAAGGGCGAACCATATTATCAATGATAAAAATACCAAATGAACAAATGACTAACACCTAACGACTAACGACTAACGACTATGCTAACACCTATCGCAGCACTCGATATTGGCACAACCAAAACGTGCGCGCTCATCGGTGAGCACACCGAGCATGGTACGTGGCGCATTCTGGGCGCCGGCGTGGTGGCGTCACGCGGGATGCGCAAGGGAGTGATCACCGATGTGAAAGAGGCAACGCAAGCCATTGCTAGCGCAATCGAGCAAGCCGAGCGCGTATCGGGTTTGACGGCAGAGGCGGTGTATGTGGGCATTGCTGGGGCACACATTCAATCTACCAATTCGCGCGGCGTTGCGGCGATTCACAGTGGACGCGGCGTTACCCAAGACGATATTGACCGCGCGATGGAAGCCGCCGAAGCGATTGCGGTCCCTCAGAATCGTGACATCATCCATTCGATTCCGCGCGGTTACACGCTCGATGGTCAAGATGGCGTCAAAGACCCACTGGGGATGATCGGTTTTCGATTGGAGGTGGAAGCGCACATTGTGACCGGCGCAGCCCCTTCGATTCAAAACGTGGTCAAAGCCGTGGAAGGTGCCGGGTTGCGTGTGGCGGGGTTGGTGTTGGAACCGATTGCGGCGGGCGATGCGGTGTTGACGCCAGCCGAGAAAGAAATGGGGGTGGTGTTGGCGGACATTGGCGGCGGCACAACCGATATTGCGATCTTTATTGATGGCAGTGTTTGGCACACGATTATCTTGCCGACCGGCGGACAACACATCACCAACGATCTAGCCGTCGGTTTGCGTACGCCATTCGAAGCGGCAGAAGAAATGAAACTCAAGTACGGGCACACCGATCCCAATCTGATTCCGGACACCGAGTATATTGATGTCACCGCGTTTGGTGAAGAAGGCAAGCGGACCGTCTCGCGCCGCGACATTGCCGAAATCATCAGCGCGCGCGCGGAGGAAATCTGTCAACTTATCCTCACCGAAGTCAAACGATCCGGCTATGACAACTTGTTGCCGGCAGGCGTCGTGCTGTGCGGCGGCACCGCCGAACTCGCCGGGCTAAAAGCGTTTGCCCGCGAAATCTTGCAAATGCCGGTGCGGGTGGGCTTGCCGCGCGACCTCGAAGGATTCACTGATCGGATTACCTCGGCGGCATTCGCGACGAGCATTGGCTTGTTGCAATGGGGTTGGAAGCAACGCGAGTTGGACGCCCTCTCATCGTCCAAAGGGATGCCCAAGCGATCCAAGCTAATGGGCGGCTTGATTGGATGGGCAAGAAAGGCATTTCTACCGGATACCGAGAAAGGGGCTTGACAGAAGACTATGGATACTGTAGAATATTTGCACCTTCCCAAATATTGTATATCAAGTCTAGTTCACCACTAGATATAGGGGGACCTATGAAAACGCACAAAGACGTTGTGGTAGACGTAAAGCAACAAGGACTAGTCACCAAGGGAAGTGAGACCCGCGCGGAGCTGCCGCGCCAGGAGATGCCTATGAGGCAACCAATATCGGAAAGCAAACCGGAAAATTTTGCCGAAATCAAAGTCATCGGTGTGGGGGGCGGCGGCACCAACGCCGTCAATCGAATGATTGACCAAGGATTGCGCGGGGTTAGTTTCATCGCCATCAATACCGATGCCCAAGCCCTGGTTCATTCGAACGCGCCGCAGCGCATTCGCATTGGCGATAAATTGACGCGTGGCTTGGGCGCCGGCGGTGATCCGAGCATCGGGGAAAAAGCGGCGGAGGAATCGAGCGAGGAATTGTACGACGCGTTGGTGGGCGCCGATATGGTGTTCATCACGGCAGGAATGGGTGGAGGCACCGGCACCGGTGCCGCGCCGATCGTCGCGCGTCTCGCCAAAGAAGTCGGCGCGTTAGCCATCGGTGTGGTGACCAAACCGTTTACCTTCGAAGGGACCCGCCGACGGAGTATCGCCGATGAAGGGTTGAATCGGCTCAAAGAGCAAGTGGATACCTTGATCGTTATTCCCAACGATCGCTTGTTGGAAATTGTGGATCAGAAGGCATCGTTGCAAACCGCGTTCCGCACCGCGGACGATGTCTTGCGGCAAGGCATTCAAGGCATCAGCGAGTTGATCACCGTCCCCGGTTTGATCAATCTCGATTTTGCGGATGTCAAGACGATTATGGGTTCCGGCGGTGCGGCGTTGATGGCGATTGGTCGTGCGTCCGGCGAAAATCGCGCGGTGGCGGCGGCGGAAGCAGCCATTCGCAGTCCGTTGCTGGATGTAACGATTGATGGTGCCAAAGGCGTGTTGTTCAACGTCACCGGCGGCGAGGACTTGACCCTGACCGATGTGTATCAAGCCGCCGAAGTGGTGCGGCGCGTGGCAGACCCGGACGTGAATTTGATTTTTGGTGCCGTGATCAATCCGGAAATGCGCGACGAGTTGCAAGTAACAGTGATTGCTACGGGTTTTAATGCGGTCGCCAAACGACAAACCGGCGCAAACCCGGCGACCAGCAATGTCTTGGTTGCGCCAGGTCGCAAGATGATTGATTTCCCGGTGCCCCCGGCGCGTCAAATCAATCACGACGATCTAGACATCCCGGCTTTCTTGCGCAAGCGCGTAGAACGAAAATAGGAGCATCGCGACGTTGCAAGTGAACGTCTCGATGATGCCCCAGGTTGATTGCGAGCGATTTCTATGCAAACACAACGAGTGATTCACGCGTTGGTGTTGAGTGCGCTAACGCTGACGCTGTGGCTGATTTCGGTTTCATCCGTCATCGCCTCCGATCCTACGGGCTTGCCGGGAATTCCCTGGCCCACTACAATGCCCTGGCCCACCGCGCGCCCGCTCAAGGTTGGTGAGGTGTGGTCGCCAGGTGTTGGTATGCTACCGACTGCCACGCCTATCCCCGCTATCGTGTTACCCCCTAAACCGGCTCCTTCATCTGTGCCGGTCATTGTCTTGCCCACCCCTCCCATGCCAATGCCGATCTATGTGCCGGCTCCTGCCACAAATTTTTCCGGCGGCACCGATCCCTCGCATCCGCTCAATCCAACCGGCGCATGGCAGACCTTGAATGCCGGTACAAGTGTGTGGTATCGCATCGGATCGAATGGGGTGCATATGGAGGTTTGGCTCGATGCTGTGCCACACAGCAACGTGAGTATGGCGATCTATGCGCCGTATCAATGGCACAAGCCGGTAGGATATGGCACGCCGTTTGCCAAAGATCCAACGCGCTTGGTGTGGTCGGGTGGACATTGGGACGCCCATGGCGATTGGCTTGCCAAGATCACCAACCACAATCCGATGGCGATTCGTTATTTACTTTCCAGTTCTGCACGCGATATTAGCAACAAGAGTTGTTATAGTTATTGGGAATACATCGGTCCCAATCTTGTGTATTGGACGCAGTGCGAATAGTTTTTTCAATGAAAAGTCGCGGGCGTTAAGAATTTGTAACCGATTGCCATTTTTAAGGTAAACCTCTTGCCGGGCTAAAAAAATTGTGCTAGACTGTGCGCGCACACGAGGCGTTGTAGTCCGATCCGAGTGCACCACAAGATACGGGGTTTGGGAAATAGACGTGAAGAATTGGCGCGAATGTCCCAAACCATGTTTCGCACCTTGCCGAACCTTGGAGGAGAAAGATGCAGTGCCCGTATTGCGCCCACGAAGAAAACAAAGTCATTGACACGCGTGAATCTGCCGATTCGATCCGACGGCGGCGTCAGTGTTTGAATTGCCACAAACGTTACACGACCTACGAACGCATCGCTCAAACCGGTCTAATGGTGATCAAGCAAGACAATCGTCGCGAAGCGTTCGATCGCCAAAAATTATTGGGCGGGATCGTCAAAGCCTGCGCCAAACGTCCGGTCTCGATGCAAGCGATCGAATCCCTTGTGGATGACATCGAAATGGAATTGCATTCGCTTGCCAAGTCCGAGGTGGATTCGCAAAAAATCGGACAGATGGTGATGGAACGGTTGCGTAAATTGGATGATGTGGCGTACGTGCGCTTTGCCTCGGTTTATCGTCGCTTTGCGGATTTGGATTCGCTGGCTCTGGAGATTCAACGCTTGAAGGAGCGCAAGCAACGCGAAGCCGAAGAACGTCTTCAAGTCAAGATGGCATTGGAATGATCAAGCACCGCTTTCTGGCTCAACCACTTGGGTTCAACAGTCTAGTCATCCTCTCACCCATTGCACGTTAGTCTGGCATCAGACACCCCTGCGGGCAGGCAAATGCCGCACCCCCAGCGGCGTGTTGCTTGCCCTGTGTTTTTCTTTGCACCAAACCATAATCTTGTCATTCAGCGGAGGAGTATGTCATGGATCAGCGCATCAACGCCCCAGTTCGAATCTCAACGACTGCGCCGCGCGATGGAACGCAAGTACGGCATCCACTTCGTCTGACTCCGAATGCGCGCATCGTTTTGGAGAAACGCTATTTGCGGCGTGGCGTGGACGGCAAGCCCATCGAAACACCGGAAGAAATGTTCGATCGAGTGGCACGCACAGTGGCGGAACCGGAAGTGCGCTATGGCGGTGATCCCAGGATTGTGCGCGAACAGTTTTACGATTTGCTGACCACCTTGCGCTTTTTCCCCAACTCACCCACCTTCACCGGCGCGGGCACGCCGTTGGGTCAACTGGCCGCGTGTTTTGTTCTGCCGATTGTGGACGATATGGGCCGCGATTCGCGCGGGATTTTTTCCACGTTGCGTGCGGCGGCCTTGATTCAGCAAACCGGCGGCGGCAATGGGTTTTCCTTTTCGCGCTTGCGTCCCCGAGGCGACCGAGTCCACACGAGCGCCGGCGTTGCGACCGGTCCGGTGGGATTCTTGCGCGTGTACGATACCGCGTTTGGTGAGGTGGCGCAGGGAGGTACAAGAAGGGGCGCCAATATGGCGGTCCTCCGCGTGGATCATCCGGACATTGAAGAATTTATCCGCTGTAAATCGGTGGAAGGACACATTTCCAACTTTAATATTTCGGTGGGCATTACCGATGCGTTTATGCGTGCGGTGGAAAACGACGAAGAGTTTGAATTGGTCAACCCGCGCGATGGCAAAGTGTGGCGCACGGTGCGCGCGCGTGAATTGTTCGATCAAATCATCAAGCAAGCGCATCACAATGGCGAACCGGGGTTATTGTTCTTGGACGCGGCAAATCGTGACAACCCTGTACCACATTTGTACGAATTGGAGGCAACCAATCCGTGCGGCGAACAATGGTTGGGGCCATACGAAAACTGTTGTCTCGGTTCGATCAATCTGGCACAACACGTTACGCCGGACAATCGGTTGGATTGGGCAAAACTGCGCGAATCGGTCGAACTGGCCACGCGGTTTCTCGACAATGTGGTGGATGCGAACAAGTACGTCCCCGCCGTCCCGGAACTTGCCGAAGCGGCGCATCGCGCGCGTCGCATCGGTCTGGGCATTATGGGCTTGGGCGACGTGATGTATCGCTTGGGGGTGCGCTATGGTTCGCGCGCCGGCGAAGATTTTGCCGGTCAAGTGATGGAGTGGGTGCGTTTTCATGCGATGAAGACCAGCATCGAACTCGCCCGTACGCGCGGCGCCTTCCCAGCCATCCAGGGTTCCATCTACGATCCGGAAAATCTCCGCTGGACGCCGCCCAAACCCATCGAGCCATTCACCCATGATTGGGGACGGCCGCCCCTCGCTTGGAGCGAAATTGTAGCGGGCATCAAACGGTATGGCATTCGCAATGCGGCGCAAACCACCATCGCGCCCACCGGGACGATTGCAACGGTCGCGGGCGTGGAATCATATGGCTGTGAGCCGGTGTTTGCGCTTGCCTACACGCGCCATGTCAACGATCAGGGCAAGGATTTGCAACTGGATTATGTGAGTCCGTTGTTTGAGCAAGCGTTGATCGAGGCAAACATTGATGAACCAACCCGCAAGAAAATTTTCGAGCGCGTGGTACTCACCGGCACGTGTCAGAATATTGATCAAGTGCCCGACCAGATTCGTGAGACGTTCGTGGTGGCGAGCGACATTACGCCGACGGAACATGTGCGGATGCAAGCCGCGCTGCAAGCGTTTGTGGACAATTCAATCTCCAAGACGATCAACTTTCCAGCAACCGCCACGGTGGACGATGTGGCGCAAGCGTACTTTCTCGCGTGGAAACTGGGTTGCAAGGGGATCACGGTTTACGTGGCAGGGACGCGCGAAAAGGTGGTGTTGGAGACCAAGGAGATTGCCAAGAAGAAATCGGCGAGCGAGAGCGAACCGCCGACCAAGAAAAAACCGCGTCCCCGCCAGTTGCATGGGGCAACCTATGAAGTGGCAACGCCGTTGGGCAAGGCGTATGTGACCGTCAATCGTAATGGTGAGGATCAGCCGTTTGAAGTGTTTTGCAATGTGGGCAAAGCCGGGTCGGACACCGCGGCGGTGAGTGAAGCGATTGGTCGCTTGATTTCGCTGGTGTTGCGGATGCCTTCCTCGCTTTCGCCCACCGAGCGCTTACATCAAGTGGTGGATCAGTTGAGCGGCATTGGTGGCGGCAGACCGATGGGGTTTGGTCTGCAACGGGTGCGTTCGTTGCCGGATGGCATTGCCCAAGCATTGGCAGAAGATTTAGGCGCGCCATGTGAACACTCTGTGCCAGATCCCAAACAGTTGCAATTGTTCCAAGTGGGCGATCTGTGTCCCGAGTGCGGACATGCCTCGTTTGTGAATGAGGAAGGGTGCCGCAAATGTTACAGTTGCGGGCATAGTGAGTGTTGAGCCGTGTGCCGCGTTCAGTAAAATCATGGCGAGCAATCCCAGACCGGGGGCTCGCCAATTTTTCTGATTTGGAGGATATGAATTTGCTTTGTCCGAGTTTGGTGCTAAAGCAACTCTAACTGCGTTCCCTGTTCCAAAGTCGGCGGCTCTAGGCCGATGATGAAAACCAAATCGTGGCGTTCGATCGTTTCCTGACCAAGCAAGCGTTCCACAAAGGGCAGGCGCACAAAATTCCAGCCGGCTTCATAGAACGCATCGGCTAGGTGAGGCAAGCGGCGCACCTTTTCTTGCAGCAACCCCACGATAGTTTCCGGCACAATGATGTACCCGTGCGCCGGCGCCATCTGTATTTCGATGAGGTCGGTAAAGTGTGCGCGTTCACGCCACATGAACGCGTGCGCGATTTCTCCCTCCGCTTGCCAAACCAGATCGAAAGCACGGATAGAAGTTGAATCTTGCGTGTTCAAACTTGCTTGAAACCCCAGCCGTTCGCCGAGCGTGGTCAACATCGCAATGGCGCGCGATTTGGCATTGACGTCCAAGCGTGCGTTTGCCGCCACACAGAGTTCGATCAGCCCGGCTTCTGGCGTGAGATCGCCGGGAAATTGACGATAGAGGGCGTCTTGCAATTCTTCGTCTGAGATTGAACCGCGTTCTAGAATCGCACGCACCGCATCGTCCACGCGATCAATCAATGGTGGCTCCAGTTGGGTGCGCCGCAACCACACGAATTGCGTTGGCGTTTCGTAATGATCGAAATCTTCGGCATAGCCCGCGCGCAAGCCAGCGACCACGGCTTGATGAACGAATCTGCCCGGCGGTGTCTTTAACTTGGCTTCCCAAACTTGAGTGAGCCATCCATCGCGCGCAAGACGAGTGTAGGCGGCGTGATGCACCCAGGTGTATGCCAGCGCTTCACCGCGCCGCGCCAGCATTGCTTTGCCGGCGTCCAACGCGGCGTTACGAATATTTTTTTCCAACTGACCGATGTTCACGCTGGGCGCAGGTCGCCACAGTGCGCGCGCCTCATCGCTGGGGAGCTCTGGCTCCAACGATTCCGCAGGCGTGGGGTGAAGCGTACTGTTTTTACGAAACGCTATTCGATAACTGCCGCGCAAATCGCCAAACTCGCTGTGCGTAGCATCGCCCACGCGCGGTTGAAACAAAAACGATTCCAACTCCAATCGTGCGCGCGCGCTTGCCATCAGCAATGCTTCAATCGCCAGATGCCGCGATTCGTTAAAGACCAACACGGCATACGCTGCCGGGCGTAGCAAGGTGTGGAGCGCCGCGAACGATTCGCCGAGTAGTTCGGCATAGCGGCGCAATTCCCACAGCAAATCTTTTTTGGAATCGAGAAACGGAACCCAGTCTTGAACGACCGAGCGCCCCAGAATCCACGCGCCCCACACATACGCGAGTGCGAGCCAACCCAAGCGCCGGATAGGGAGCGCCGACAACACGAGCGCAACCGATTGAGGCGGGCTGGCACGGACGAGTGATGGCGCATCGCCGTGTCCGATAAACACACGCGGCGAATCCGCCTTGACCACCTCGGCGATAGAGGTGGCAAGGGGCAGCGGCTTGTATTCGGCGAGTGCGTGCGCAGCGAGTTCGATTTCATGCCACAGATTGAATTCCACAAATTGATTGTGCGATCTCAATTGGGCGTCGGCGGTGGGCGATTCGTAGAAGGATGTGCCACGGTCGAGGAGGTGCAAGAGGAGCAAGAGCACAATGTTGCGCTCGCGGGGCTCGCGGAACAACACCTCCATCTTTTGCGTCAGGGTAACGAGCGCGTACAAATTGCGCGGCGTATACACATCGAGGATTTTGTGGATGCGGTCGGCGTACATTCCTTCAGCGGGCACCACGCGCTCAAAGGCGATGTGATAATGCAAACCGCGCGCGTCAAACCCGTGTGCACGTTTGGCATCGTCGTCGGTTCCGGCATCGTCGCGTGTGGCGCCACAGTGCGTACAAGTGTAATGGCGGTGGAGGATGCCGCCTGTGCGCGCGCGGAGAAAATAATCGGCAGGCGTGGTTTTGCCGCACGCGGCGCACGTTGTCGCGTACAGGTGGGTGATGTGTGTGCGGAGCGGTACATCCTCTTTCATAGCATCCCCAAGTTTGGTGAGCGCGGCGTTGATTTCGTTTTCGCCCGGCAAGGCGACCAGCGTGCGCGCCAGCCAAGCCCATAACGGATGCGTTTCGATGACAAGCGCGCGGCGTCCTAGCGTGTGTGCGGCGTACGCCACGTTCGGCATTGCCCCAAATGGATCGAGCACCAGATCGTTCGGTGAGGTTAGCACTTCGATATATTTTTGCGCGACACTGATCGCTGGCGCGCGCAGAAAACTTGGATACCAGCGGGGCGGGTCGCGATCAGGGATGAAATAGTTGGGTGCCTCCATCGCGTCCAAGTATAACATAGATGAAATGGGGGGGCAATGCGTCTTGCAATTCTTTCCCGATTCGGTATAATGAATGCGACGGTGTTCCGCAGTCTTTAAGGAGGATGCGTGAAATTTCGCTTGATGGTGTCTGGCTTGATGCTTGTTCTCACACTAGGATTGAGCGCGTGTGGCGAGAAGGCGCCGGTGGAACCCATTCCGACCGTTGTCTTGCCGGAGGTTACTCAACCTCCCGCCTCGTCGTCTAGTGCGGCGATCCAAGTGGGGACGCCGGCACCAGCGGCGACAACGGCGTCGAGCGCATCGTTGCCGAAAGGTGCATTGACTTGCCCGGTGCCCACGCCGCTGCCGGCAAATGCTCAACTTGCCGCGCGCGTAAACGGCGTGGGAATCCCGCTCGATCTGTACAATCGCCAGGTGGCACAAGCCCAGGATGCGATGATCAAGAATTTTGGCACGGATCCCAAATCGGCGCAGGGACAAGAGACGATTAAATCGCTCAAGCAACAAGTGCTCGATCAACTCATCAACGATGTCATCATCGCGCAGTATGCCGATTCGCGCAAAATCAAAGTGACCGAAGATGATCTCAACGCGCGCCTCGCGCAAATGATCCAAGATGCCGGCAGCGTGGACAAACTCAACGAATATATGAGCAAGAACCAGTTGACGCTTGCCGATTTGTGTACGCTCGTGCGCAATCAGTTGCTGGGCGAAGCGGTGTTGAATGACGTTACCGCGCCGATTCCCACGCAGGGCGAGCAAGTTCATGCTCGACACATCTTGGTGGATACGCCGGCATTAGCGGCAACACTGCGCGACCGCGCACGCAAAGGTGAGGATTTTGCCGCGCTTGCCAAACAGTACTCGAAAGACGAGACGAGCAAGGCGAACGGCGGCGATCTGGGTTGGGTGCCGCGCGGTGTGCTCGATCCGCGTCTCGAAGCTGTAATCTTTGAATTGCCGGTCAATCAAGTAAGCGATGTGGTAACGACCCAGTTTGGTTATCATATTGCCCAAGTTCTCGAAAAAGAAAAAGCGCGCCCCC
Source organism: Anaerolineae bacterium (assembly GCA_034433515.1). GTDB lineage: Bacteria > Chloroflexota > Anaerolineae > UBA4142 > UBA4142 > DAOTXS01. The sequence goes on from DAOUAL010000109.1 coordinate 28,825, forward strand.
TGCCTCCCGAAGTGATTCAGAATGTTCGCCAAGACGCGTTTCTCAAATGGTTGAGCGCGATGCGTGAAACGATCAAGATTGAGCGGTTTGTGCAGCCGTGACCCGATCACGACGTAGACCCAGTCATCCCAGTCGTTTTGTGCCGCTGTTGTTCTTTCTGGGCGGTTGTCTGTTGCTCACGCTGGCATTGATAGTGCTGGGCGCGTTCTGGTTTTTGCGTGGTAACCCGACCGATGTCTCGGTCTGGCAACCCCCGCTTGAGTCGGTTGATCCGCGTGCGCTGGTGCCGGGAACCATCATCTTGCCGCTCACCGAAATGAGTTCCGCCGATGCATTGAGCGCGTCGCTGGATCAAGCGCATCTGGAGAATGCGTACGCGTTGCTGGCGTACGATCCCGATTTGCCGGACGCCGCGCGCATTGGTGCGTTGTTGCAATTAGGTACGCGTTATACGACCGCCAAAGATACGCGCAAAGCCTCGGTGTGCTATCAAGCCGCTGCCCTCTTGGCAACATTGAGTCCAGCGCTCTCCGATGTAACCCGGCTCGATACCTACCACCAAGCCAGCGCGGGGTTGCGTGCTATCGGTGCCAATCAAGCGGCACGCTGGGTAACCGATCAATCGTATCTCGTTACGCAGCACTCGCCCAACTTGTCGCGCGATGTGCGTATGCGTCGTTTGAATCAAATCGCAGACGCGTATGCGGCGATGAGCGCCAATTCGCTGGCGGCGCAGGCACGCACCAAAGCCAACGACCTTGCCGGGACATCGAACGAGGTGCCCACCATCGTCGCGCGTCCAGTGTTCAATCCGACATTGGGCAAATTGCCAGCCTCATCCCAAGTGGATGCCGCCAAGCAACACCGTTTTGCCGCCGCCCAGCAACTTGCCGATGATTTGAAAGACGCCAAACCCGGCGCGGTATGGCCCTCCGATTCACTCGCGCAGTTGGCTGATGCCTTGCTCGCCGAAGACGAGGCGCGTCAAGCGTACTATGATCAACAACTTACGACGCAGGACCCTGCTATTCAGATCGCGCTGTGGAATGATCAAGTGCATTGGCTTGCTTTGAAGAATCGTATCGCGCGCGGCGCGTTTGGCCAAGACCTGGTGCCGGAATGGAGCAAGAATAAATCAGCGATTGCAGATGCGTGGCATCAAGCGTGGGAGCATTATTTTCGATTGGCGGAAGCGCAGGCAGGTGCTACCAAATCCCAGGACCCCAACTTGGCAACCGAGTTTGTGTTGCGTCAAGAATTGATGGTGATTCGGTGGGGCTGGTCGGTGGCGAGCGAGGAGGACGTTCGGAATTTGTTAGATGGCGTCAACCAATCGTTGAAATCGCCGTTCTTGATGTTGGATGCGATCACGCGCCATGGCAAACTTGATTATGTGCTTGTGCCGGCACAACTGTACGGGCAGGGCGAACAAGCACTGCCCAAGTAAAGTTGGCATCAACACGCCTTCTGCGATGGGAGTGGGCTATGGATGAAACTCAAGAAGGATTTCAAATTGCAACCCTCGTCGTGATTGTGATGATTGTGTTGGTGGTGATGTACTATTTGATGATCTTTATCAATCCCCAGGTTGCGATGAATCCTTTCAAGCCGCCGGTCTCGCCGACTGCCACCCGGCCTGGTTTGCCACCGACGTGGACACCCACGCCCACGTTTACGCCAACCAACACGCCAACCGCTACGCCCACGTTCACGCCCACGCCAACCGAAACACCTACGCGGACCCCCACCAACACGCCGGTCGCCACAGCCACACGCACGCGTCCGCCGTGGACAAACACACCGCGCCCGCCCACAGCATCGCCCTATTCGTACAGCGTTTCGTACGCGGGTTGTTTTCACTCGGGCGGAACATTCATCGAAGGATACGTCAACTCGGCGGCGGGTCCTCTTTCCGGTGTTCGCGTAGATTTAGGGACATCGCCTGGCAGTAACGTGATCAACACCGTTTACACCGAAGGTTCAGAGGGACGGCCGGGGCATTATACCTTTGTGCTGCGACCGCAAGGTTCACGCCCGGGCACGTGGTATGTCTGGGTCGCTGATGCAACCGGCAAACCGCTTTCCGATCCCAATGCCGGGCGCGTTGTAACCAACGATATTCGCAATCCGGATGATCCCAGTGCGTGCTGGCGCGCCGAAGTGAATTTTGGACGACGCTAAACCCTATCGCTATGCTATGCCAAGCAAATCCGAAGACGCCTATCAAATTGGTACATTGATTGTTGCAACGCTGAGTGTGGTTGTGGCGGTGTTCTACCTGCTCATCTTTATCAACCCGCAGATCGCTTTTAATCCATTCAAGCCGCGTCGCGCGCCAACCTTGCTGGCTGTGATTCCGACCTTGCCGCCGACGTGGACACCCACCACGACGCCAACGTGGACCCCAACGCCAACGAGTACATCCACTTGGACGCCCACACCAACTTTATCGCCATCGCCAACGAACACGCCAACGAATACGCCCACGTCCACACCGCGCCCGGTAACACGCACACCGATTCCAACCAGTCCGCCGCCCACGCCCATTCCATCGCCTTACGCCTATCGTCCAGTGTTTCGGTGTGAACATTCGGGGGGAACGTACATCAAAGGCAAGGTAACCAGCGGCGGACAACCGCAGGATGGGATTCGGGTGCGTTATGCGACCGACCCGGATGTGGCGACGATTGTTGAAGAACAATTCACGCGCAACGGTGGCGAGTACTCGTTTACGCTCAAAGCCATTGGCTCGTTTGGTGCACAGCCGGCGGTGTGGTATGTTTGGATCGTGGATGCTACTGGCGTGCCGCTCTCTGACCCGTATTTTCATTTCTCGACCAATAATTATCCGCCCGGTGATCCGAGCGCGTGTTGGCTGGCGACGGTGGACTTTGTCAAATGAGGGCAACCCAAACGGTTGCCCTTCTTATTTGCGACTAGGTTTTGGTTTGCTTACAAGAAAAAAAGAGCCGCGGTACTATTGACCCTTGGCAATGGCAATGATAATATTCCATTGCGAAATCCTTCCGGTTCACATCTAACTATGACAATTACCCAGTCAGCGTTGACCGCAAACTCCTCGTTCCCCCTCTCCACCCAAGAAATTGATGTCGAATTATTTACCTTCATTGAACGTTACGCTACGAATTTGGTGCGATGGGATTTACTGCTCTTTTTTGGACGCCATCCAGCAATGCACCTTGAGGCACATCAGGTTGCTCAACGCATCGGTCGTTCGCCGCGCTTGGTGCAAAAAGAACTGGATGACTTGGTCTATCTGGGAATCGTACGACTCTATCGAACCGAGAGCCAAGTCCGCTATGGACTCACGCGTGCCACTGCCACACGCCGCGCGGTGATTCGGATGGCGCGCGATTATAATTTGTACCGCGCGTGAATCTACAGCGTGCTGATTCCAGAGGCAAAGCCAAACCGCTTTGCCTCTTTTGCTTTTCCGCGCTGATTCGACTATAATCGGCACGACACTGGCGTGGAGGCAAGCATGGAAATTGATTGGTTTGGTCATGCGTGTTTTCGTTTGCGTGGTCGCGATGGCACAGTCATTACCGATCCGTACGACAAAGAGATTGGTCTCAGTTTTGCACGCCCACGCGGTGACATTGTAACGATTAGTCACAATCATCCCGGGCATTCGTTTGCGAAAGGGGTCAAGGGCGACCCTAAAATCATCGAAGGACCCGGCGAATATGAAATCAAAAATATCTTTGTCACCGGCGTGCCTTCGGCGCACGATAAAAAAGGCGGTAAGGAACGCGGCACCAACACGATCTATGTGTTCGATATAGACGGTTTGACCGTGTGCCACCTGGGCGATCTGGGCCACGTGCCATCGCAAACCCAAGTCGAAGCGTTGGGGAACGTAAACGTGTTGCTCGTACCAGTCGGTGGTGTGTCAACGATAAGCGGAAGCGAGGCGGCAGAAATCGTTTCACTGCTCGAACCGCAAATCGTCATTCCAATGCACTATGCCCATCCTGACCTCAAGTTCAAACTCGACACGCCGGCAAAATTTTTCAAAGAGATGGGGATCAAAGCCCCTGCCCCGGTGTCCAGTCTCAAAGTAACCAAAGATTCCTTGCCCAACGAACCTCAAGTGGTAGTGTTGGAAGCCAAGCAAAAAGAGTAACGCTGGAATCGTGGCGATGCTGTTGAATAACGTGGCGGTGCAGAAAATTGAGAATGCGGATGACCTCCGCGCCGAAATCCAAAAAATCGGCGCGGATTTATCTTGGTTGGATAACCCCATGACCTCAGCCATCAAGTTGAGTGGCATCATGCCCAAACTGGCACGCTTTGTGTATCAAGAGATGATGTTGGAAGGTGGCTGGGTG
>DAOUAL010000110.1:0-17517 GCA_034433515.1 Anaerolineae bacterium
GAAAAATTCAACCATTCATCGAAATCGAAAAGGCGTGAACGCTTGCGACCCCTACCCGAAGCCGACCTGCGTCGGCTGGTGGAGAGACGAGTCGGCGACTCGTCTGTACTCGCCGTAGGGCGACTTGGGGTGTTGGTTGCTGCGACTTCAGTCGCCCGATCCGACTTTGCAACAGCCCTGCCTTTGACCACACATCCCCTTGCAGACCCCCGCAACGCGTGGTATCATACAGCCCAAGCAATCACCTATCTCAAAGAGGAGCGAGGCGCATGACGACGATGACTGCGGTAAAAACCAATCCGTTGCACGCGTGGAATTATTTTACGCTGAACGCGTACTGGTTCGCGCTTTCATTTTTGTGGAACTCAATGGGTCCAATCCTTTTGCCGACAATGGTGCCGTTGCTGGTACCGGAATCGCAAAAAGGGACGGCGTTAGGCACGCTTAGCGCGATTGGCTTGATCATCGCGACGATTGTGCAACCCGCCGCCGGCGCGTGGAGCGATGCGCGCACCACGCGCTGGGGCAAACGCCGACCGTACATCGTGGGCGGTATTTTGTTTGCCTGCGTGTTCCTTCTCGTGATGTTATTCGCGCAGGATTACGTTACTCTCTTGGTGGCGTACGTCCTGCTTCAATTTTTCTCCAACGTGGCGCACGGACCCTATCAGAGTTACATCCCGGAATTGGTGCCGGAACACAAACGCGGCAAAGTAACCGGTGTCAAGCAATTGTTCGAAATGGTGGGGTTGATTATTACTTCACTCGTTGTGGGCAGTTGGGTGGGCGCGGGCCAAATGGGTCTGGCATTCGCCGCAATCATTTTCTTTTTGCTGTTCACGATGGTGCTCACCGCCGTGTTCGTCACCGAACAGCCGTACGAAGGCGCCGTGCCGATGCCCAAACCGGCGGCACGGCATGCCTCCATCTGGCACACTATATTTTACAGTCGCGATTTCTTCTTGTGGTTGATCTCACGCTTGCTCATTCTGCTCGGCGCGAACTTGGTGCGCAACTATGTTTTGCTCTTTTTGAAAGATGTCTTGAAACTGCCCAACCCAGCGGCAGAAGCCGGGAGTTTACTCGCGATCATCGGCGTGGCGGTGGCGGTGGTTGCCTATCCCGCCGGCGCATTGAGCGATCGCGTGGGGCGCAAAGGAATGGTCATTGCGTCAGGTGTATTGGGCGCCATCGGCGCCGTGATGCTTTTGCCAGCAACAACGATGACAACTGTACTGATTGCCGGCGGCGTCATCGGCTTGAGTATTGGCATCTTTTTGAGCGCGAACTGGGCGTGGGCAACCGATCTGATCCCGGGCGAAGAGAGCGGTCGCTTTCTGGGAATTTCTAATATTGCAACAGCAGGTGCCGGTGTGATCGCCGGCGCGGGCGGTGCCGTTTTGGATTTCTTCAATAATCAAGTGCCCGGGTCGGGTTACACGGCGTTGTACATTTTGGCGGCGGTGTGCTTTTTGCTGGGTGCCGGCATTGCCTTTGCCGTCAAAGACACTCGGAGCAAGTTATGAAGGTCAGACCAGTGCTTGCCCAACTCAAACGATTGAGAAATCCCGCGAACGTTGCCGGGATGGCGCGCTTTGGCATCAATCCTAAAAACACGTTGGGGATTTCAATTCCCACCTTGCGCAAGATGGCAAAGGAGATCGGGACCGATCATGACCTTGCGTTAGACTTGTGGCGGTCCGGCCTCCACGAAGCGCGCATCCTCGCTTCGATGATTGACGATCCGGCGCGCGTCACTCGAGCGCAGATCGAATGCTGGGTCAAGGATTTCGATTCGTGGGATGTGTGCGATCAAGTGTGTATGAATTTGTTCGAACGAACGCCGTTGGCGTACCGCCAAGCCATCGAATGGAGCAAACGCGAAGAAGAGTTTGTGCGACGCGCCGGGTTTGCGTTGATGGCGTGTCTGGCATGGCAAGATAAAGAAGCAAAGGACGCCGCGTTCCTGAAATTTATCCCCGCCATCAAACGTTGTGCGACGGACGAACGGAATTATGTACGCAAAGCGGTGAACTGGGCACTACGTAATATCGGCAAACGCAATCGTGCGTTGAATCGTGCCGCGATCCAAACCGCACGCGAAATTCAACGTCTTGATTCAAGAGCGGCGCGCTGGATTGCCAACGATGCGTTGCGTGAACTGACCAGCGCCAAAGTCAAGCAACGATTAGCCAGGTAATTCCCCTGAACTGGCGTTCACCAGCGTTGGGATGAAAATACTGGTGAACGTAGGACAAATTTCAAATTTGTCCTACGTTTTCAGGAGAGAGGAGCCATGGACGAATTAAGCGGACAAAAATGCGTGGCGTGTCGTGGCGGTGAGCCAACGGCAACGGACGCGGAAATAGCAATGTGGCATCCCCAAGTGCCCGACTGGCAAATCATCGAGCGGGAGGGCATCAAGCGATTGGAGCGCGTCTTCAAGTTCAAGAATTTTGTCCAAGCCGTCGCGTTCACCAACAAGGTCGCCGAAATTGCTGAAGCAGAGGGGCATCACCCGGCGATTCTCACCGAGTGGGGAAAGGTTACCGTAACGTGGTGGACGCACAAGATCAAGGGGCTGCACCGCAACGATTTTATTATGGCAGCGAAGACAGATCAACTCCTGAACATGTGAGTGGGGGTGCATTTCAGTTTAGGGGCAAGTTTCGCCGATCACGTTCGGGCTTGGCCTCAGCCTAGATTTCGCACCGGTGCCGCCAAATAGACCATGTGGCTAGTGCAACAACATGAAATAGCTGCAGACCAGCCCAATGGGAAGACGGTGACCAACGTGGCTAAAAATCGAGTTTCCACCCCGCACTTTCATGTTGGTGCACTACTACGGTGCGAAAGCGAGGCTAAGACGTATCATCTGCTACGTTTAATGACAACGCACCACGCACCGCAAGCATGTTTAGACCACGTCGGATGAAAAGCAAACAGCCGCTCACGATCACGCGTGGCGGCTGTCGTCATCCGTTCTGATGAGAAAGGATTAGGACACTTTGGTCACGTTCACAGCTTGGGGACCCTTGGGGCTGTCCTCAATCGAGAACTCGACTTTTTCACCTTCACTCAAAGAGCGATAGCCCTCGCTCTGAATCGCGGAGAAATGCACGAACACGTCCTTACCGCCTTCGTGAGCGATAAAACCGTACCCCTTGGCGGCGTTGAACCACTTGACGGTACCTTGAATTCGATCTGCCATTGTTGTTTCACCTCCAATTCTTGTCAATGGACGGGATCGGGTCATAACAAAAAACGCCCGAGACGCAATCCGTCTCAAGCGTTCTCGAACACCCTACACAGACTTGCTGCGGATTCTATTATCTACACTTTTAGATTCTTGTCAAATGCACGTTCTTCTCGTTCGAAAGGTTCTCAAAATGGAGCACACCTATGAACCTCGTTATCCGACGTACCGAACCCAGCGATTATGAAGCCATCGTCAAGATGTTTGCTGGACCCAAGGTGATTTGGGGCACGCTCCAAATTCCCTATCCCTCCGTCGAGCAATGGCGCAAACGGATTGCTGAACCACCGGAAGGATTCTACTCGCTGGTGGCGTGTGTGGACGGCGAAGTGGTAGGACAAATCGCATTGCAAACCTTTCCTAACCGTCCCCGCCGCCGGCATGTGGGTGAGATCGGTATGATGGTGCGCGATGATTGGCAGGGCAAAGGCATTGGCACGGCGTTGCTGCAAGCGCTGGTTGACTTGGCAGACAAGTGGCTCAATCTGTACCGGTTGGAACTGGACGTGTACACCGATAACGAGCCAGCGATCAAGTTGTACAAAAAATTTGGTTTTGAGATCGAAGGAAAACGCGTGGGCATGGCATTCCGCGATGGGCAATTCATTGATTCATATACGATGGCGCGTGTGCGCTTGCCGCAACGATAAGGTGCCTGCCATTCTTCAGCCAGAAACCTCCCTCGCCGAGTTAGGGAGGTTTTGTTTTCATTGGGGTGTGGTATAATGCGACTAATCTTGGCAAGTTTAACCGAGGACCACGCCAAGTGGTTCGACTCACGTTTGATCCGCAGAAAATTTCGTTCCAAGGACTCTGGGAAATCTTTTTCCGTATTCACGATCCCACCACGCTCAATCGGCAAGGCACGGACATTGGTACGCTATATCGTTCCATCATTTTGTGTCACGATGAAGAACAGAAAACGATTGCCCAAAGTCGTACCGTTCACGGCGTTCTATCCCACCGAGGATGATCACCAAAATTATTTTGCGACCAATCCCGACCGACCTTACTGCCAAATGGTGATTTTACCAAGTCATCCAGTTCCGCAAAAAATTTCGTCATCGTTTGAGAGAGTGAACCTATGGCTATTCAATCACCGCTGCGTCCTGGCGCCCTCCAAATCTGGCTGATGGCGGCACGCCTGCCTACATTGCCTGCGGCGATTGTGCCAGTATTGGTGGGCACAGCCATTGGTACGCGTGCCGGGACATTTCGTCCACTCGTGTTCATCGCCGCGCTAATGGCGTCCACCTTGATTCAGATCGGCACCAATCTTGCCAACGATTATTTCGATTTTCGCAAAGGGGCAGACACCGCAGACCGGTTGGGTCCCACCCGCATTACCCAAGCCGGCTTGATGCCGCCGAACACCGTGTTGCTGGGGACGATAATCGTGTTTGGACTTGCCGCGCTGCTTGGACTCTACCTGGTTTCGGTGGGTGGCTTACCCATTCTCATCATCGGCGTGCTGGCGATGGCGGCAGGCGTGCTCTACACGGCGGGACCGTTCCCGCTGGCGTATCACGGCTTGGGCGATCTGTTCGTCTTTGTCTTTTTCGGACTCGTCGCGGTGATGGGGAGCGCGTACTTGCAAGCCGATACCGTTCCGTTTGTCGCGTTCATCGCTTCATTGCCGGTCGCCATGATCGTTACTGCGATCATCGTCGTCAATAACTTGCGCGACATTGACACCGATCGCCGAACCCGCAAGTATACCTTGGCAGTGATCCTGGGACGCACCGGCACGCGCATCGAGTTTACGCTCTTGATCGTCCTTGCGTACCTCATCTTGCCGATTGCATCGCTCGCCGGGATTTTTTCGATGTGGGTGATGCTGGCGTGGCTCACGTTGCCGCTGGCATTTCACGTAACTCGCATCGTGTGGGCGGAACAAGGACGTCCGCTCAATCGCGGTTTGATCGGCATTGGGCGATTGCATTTGTTCTTTGGTATTTTGTTGGCATTAGGATTACTCGTGTGAAAAAGGCAAGGCTTGATGAATATCACACCATCCACTTTTGAGCGTTCGGCAACTCAAACGCCATGGACTCTGCGCGATGTGTTTTGGGCGATCATCGTTGCTGCCGCCGGCATCGTTGTGTTGAACGTGGCTGTCCTTGGGTTGAATGGGTTGCTGCGGATTTCGATCAGCGAGAACAATGTTGCCTTGATGCTTCTGGTCATCGTCCAAGATATGATCATCGTGGGGGCGGCGTGGACCTTCAGCGTACTGCGCTATCGGGTAGGATGGGAACAGTTGGGCTTGCGCCGCTTTGATGCCGCGTTCGGTTGCTTGTTCAGTTTCGCGTTGTTGGGTTTGTCCTATTTGATCCGCATCTGTTATGTAGTGATCGCGATGGCGCTGGGGTTGGAATTGCAACCGCAAGAGGTCATCTATCGGATGGATGTCAGCGGCTGGAATTTTCTCATCACCTTTGTGAGCGTCGCCGTCATCGCGCCCTTGACCGAAGAAATCTTTTTTCGCGGTTTTTTGTACGCGAGTTTGCGCACGCGCGTGGGCGTGTCCAAGGCGATGTTGATTAGCACCTTGTTTTTCACCGCGCTCCATTTTAGCGTGGATGCGTTTATTCCGATCTTTGTGTTGGGCGTGTTCCTCGCCTGGGTGTACGAAAAAACCGGCTCCCTCTATCCCGGCATTCTCTTGCACGCAGCAAATAACGGCGTCGCGTTGATTGCGCTTGCGCTCGCGCAAGCCTTTGGCATTCCTTTGAGCCCGTGAATGAATGGCCTAGTGCACCCCATTGCTAACTTTTTTCACCCAAGATATAATGTAGCCAGTATCTTGCAAGCACGTTTGACTCTCTTTAGAGATGCAAGGATCAGCTATGATCATCAAACCGATGCGCAAACCTGGCATTACGAGCCGAACGATTGGACGCGAGACGATTCTCTCGAGCGCAACCGATCCGGCGATTCATATTTTGAATCCGACCGCCAAGCATGTTTGGGATTTGTGTGATGGCTCTCACACACTCCAAGAGATCGAAGCCAGTCTGCGCGCTCATTTTGCCGTGCCCCCCGAATATCCCGTCATCGAAGATATTCAAAAAATCATTCGCGTTTTTGATGAAAAAGGATTGTTGATCTCCTCAGGAGGGAGGTGAGACCCAAATGCAAGAGCAACTACCCAAGTACGAGATGCCACAAATTACAACGATGACGGACGAGGAAATCCTCGAAGAGTTGGGCGAGGCGCATGCCTACAGCGGCGGCGGTGAACCTTTCTAACTCGTGCCCATAACCGTCACAGCGTACTGGGAGACCGACAACGAGGTCGGTCTCCTCGTTTGCAGAAAGTAGTCATGTGGATTATCGCAACGACCTTCAATCAATTCTAGCGCAACTCACCCTGAAAACATTACGCTTGCGTTTTTTCGATCTGGACGCCATTATTCAGTCGGATTCTGCGCCGTACATTGATTTGTTCGATCAAATGTACCGGCGTTTTCATACCGATCCCCCTTTACCCCCAGCGCGCACCCACCTCGAGTTTGTGGTGCTGACCCAGCCCGTTGCGCCTTGGGGGCAACCCGTCTTGCTGATCAACGGGCAAGCCCAAATAATGCCGACGTCGGCATTGCGGGAGGGCTATGTCTATGAAACTATTTTGCACACGATCATTGCCCACGTCCAGAGTCATTTTCTCATTCACGCTGGCGTCGTCGCGGATCAAGACCAAGGGATCATCATCGCTGGCGATACCGGGCATGGCAAGACGACGTTGATCCTGGAACTGGTGCGCCAGGGATTTAAATTTCTTTCAGACGAGATGGCAGCGCTTGGACGTATGGATCGGCGCGTGTATCCGTTTCCGCGAAGTCTGCGGATTCGTCCCGATACTTTGGAGCGCGTGGGATTTGCCAAGGCGGCAGTGGGGGCAACCATTTGGCTCAATAAATTGATTCTCGATATTGAACAGATTCAACCCAACAGTATGGGCGCGCCGGTACCGGTGCGGCACATTGTGATCTTGCGCAACCCGGCGGCACCCCCCAATCCCGAGCGCGTCTTGCACGTTACCGTGGATCACGCCGACGAGGCATTGCTTGCCGCGCTGGAGCGCATCCAAGGGATCAGCGCCGTCCAAGTTACTCCCGCGCCGGGCTATGCCCTGCTCAAGATTCACGCGCCACATCCCACGCAAATCTTGCCACGCATCGAAGGGGTGTGTCGCGAACATCAGGTTTTGATTTTTGAAGTAACCAAACGTCCGCCCCGTCGTCCCACGTTCAATGCCCCAGTCCGCCTGGAAGCCATTTCGCCCCGCCAAGGTGTACTCGAACTTGTGCGCCGATTTCAAGGCGGGCATCGTTCCGCGCTCTTGCACAATGAGTTTGGGGGCAGTGCCACCCGTTTGTTTATGGAGTTGGCAGACTGGGTGAGTCCAGCCCAGTGTTATCAACTTGATGTCGGTGCGCTGCCGGCAATGGCAGACGCGCTCAGCGCGCTAGTAAAGTCAGGATGAGTGGTGGATAAAGAGACGCGGTTGGATCCGTCACTTTTAGATATAGCAATCCAACTTTGGAAAGAACAAGACAAATGTCATTGGATTCCAATCACCGGCAATAGTATGTTGCCGCTCTTGCGGGATGGTGATCGCGTGTTGGTTGCCCATGATCGGACACCCATTCAGAGGGGCGATGTGATCGTGTTTTGGCAATCGAATCAGTTGATCATTCATCGAGTTATTCGGATCGAGCGAACACCGGACACTAGGCGTTTCTTGACCAAAGGAGATAATGGCTTGTCCTTCGATCCCCTGGTGAGTGCGGATCAAGTCATCGGCAAGGTATTGGCGGTTCGCCGGGCGGACCGAGAAACGCGACTCGATACGCGGGGATGGCGGCTATTGGGGGCAAGTATTGCTTACACCACTTTGTTGGTCAGAGGTGCGCTGGTGATCGGGCAAGGACTCAAACGGCGTCTCATCGGCCCACAGCCCCATCGGTGGACGCGGCGTGTTCATCAAACGATCTCAGAGATTCCCACGCGCCTTTTGAAATTTTGGGTGAATTGGGTTGATCGGCGTAAAACGTAATCTGAAGACGGACCAGGATAATGCCAGCCAACTTGCAAGGAAGTTACGAACGGGTCAACATTTCTGCGCCCACGCGAACCCTGCTCTGTGTTTGGGCGAGTGGGGATTTCACCCCGCCACTTCCCCGGGTGGAGGCAGATTGGGGCGAAGTCTTTGAGGCGGTGTGCCAGAATGGCTTGATTGGACTGACCTATCATTATCTCGAGCGACACGGTGAGTTGGATTATCCGCCAGCCACTTTTCGGCAACAGATCCAGAATGCCTATCGTGCGTTGGTGATTCGGATGAATGTGTTGTATCGGCATATTGCTCAAGTGATGACGTGGCTGACCAATGCCGGCATAGAGACCATCGTGGTCAAAGGACCCGCGCTGGCACAGCAAGTTTATGCCGAGCCGATGCTCCGTTCGTTCAACGATTTGGATGTGATTGTGCGCGAACGTGCGTGGCGCGACGTACATCGGGTTCTCACCGAAAACGGATTCGTGGTTGAAGCGGATTTCACCGAACCTCCCCCTAAACTCATTCCGCAACTTTCACCCTATGAAATTAAATACTGGCATCGCACCACCAAACTGCTCGTCGAAGTGCACTATGAGGACTTGTACAACACCGGCTTGGCGGCACGCGATGTAGAGGGATTCTGGCAGCGAGCGCAAAGCTGCCGGCTCGGCGACCTCATCATCCAAGTCCCTTCGTTGGAAGATCAGTTGATTCACGCCTGCACGCATCTCCATTATCACGGTTATACCCGACTCAATTGGTTCGCTGATCTGGCAATGATGGTCCGGGATCACGCCGCTCAACTTGATTGGGAGCGCGTCATAGCGATTGTCCGCGCCGAAGAAATCCAAGTCAGTGTGTATTACAGTCTCTATTTTCTGGAGCACTTGTTGAATGTTGCGGCGCCACGTGCGGTCTTGGACGCCTTATGCCCGGATCGTTTTCGGCAATGGTGGCACGAATTCTATTTGCCGGCAGACCAGGTGCTCTCGCTCCGCCGCATGACGCGTCCCATTTTCAGTTTCTATTTTTTCCCCCTGCTCAATCGTCTGCTCCCTGATTTGTTGATGATGGGGCGACGTAAGGAAAAACTGGGCTACCTGATGCGCTTGGTATTGCCGCCGCGCGAATGGTTGCAATTTTATTACAAGGTGAGTGATCCGCGTCTTGTGCCCTTGCACTATGTTTTGCACCCCCTCAAACTCGCGCACCATTACCTCGCGGAAATTATCGCCGCGCTCCTCGCTTTTCGCCGGCATGCTCAATAATTAACGGTACCTCCTCCGCATTGCGACCAAGTCCCTGCAGACCAAGTCCCTTGACAGACGGTTAAAACCAGTACTCGCCGTAGGGCGACTTGTGTTGGGGGCTACGACTTCGCCCGATCCGACTTGGCAACAGCCCTGTCAGAAAACCTGCCCTCTTTTTATTTTTTGCACAAATCAGATAAAATGGGCGCAAGGAGGAGTATGACCAAAGCGCAATACCTCGCTGAGTTGAAACGCGAATTGGCACAATTGAAACAGCAATTGCCCAAACATGGACTCAAACCGTCCACCCTCGCGCGCCTTGACGAGTTGGAAGAAGAGATTGCTCAACTCGAAAAAGAACTAGAAGCCGAGGATTCGTAGGCCATTGGGTGTAATTCACTTTCGGGAGGAACTTGGCTCCCGAATGCCACCCGTTTGACATCAGGTATGCGTGAATAGTATTTGTTTTTGACGCTCAACGCCCCACCTCTATTCCCTCCTCCCCACGCCGCTTTGCGGCGTGGGGAGAGGAGCAGGGGGGTGGGGCTATTCAGGCTCAAGCACGAATTACCAATCTGTCCCCCAAAGTGAATTACACCCTAGGACATTTGGCATTTTGATTTTGGGTGAGCATCTTGATAGAATACAAACGTAGGTTTTGTATTTGGACGAACCCAATCGGCTTTCTACCATCAAGGAGATCCCAATGAAGCCATTCTTGCTGCTGATGGCATTCGTATTCTGGATGACGGGGTGTTCAGCGCCGATTGCCGCTCCCCTACCCACTTACACGCCACTGCCCACCTACACACCTTATCCCACCTTCACACCGCCGGCGTCTTCCGTCTCAACGCCAGTCGCGCGACCGATCAGCACGGCAACCCCCAGACCCACAGGATCGGCACCATCATCCGCCTCGGCGACGAATTGTATTGATTGGAAAGAAGCCGCTGCGCATATGAACGAAACAACCTGTGTACGGGGCGTCGTGTACAACACCAATTTGTCGGGCAGTACGTTCTTTATTAACTTTGACAACACGCGCACATCGTTTTATGGTGTGTCGTTCCGGTACACGTGGGATCATTTGAAGGGCAAGTGCGTTGAATTGCACGGCAAGATTACGCCCTACAACGAACGGCCACAGATTATCCTAGAGAGGCAAGATCAACTCAAGCTGTGTCAATAGCCCCAAAGAGTCATTGTACAACCCGATGACTCCAACTCTCTACACTCTATCTCTATACTCTACTCTACTCCCACTCAATCGTCCCCGGCGGCTTGCTCGTTACATCGTACACCACGCGATTGACGCCGCGCACCTCGTTAATGATGCGACTACTGATGCGTGCTAGCACATCGTACGGCAAGCGCGCCCAATCGGCGGTCATTCCATCCGCACTCGTTACCGCGCGCACCGCCACCACGCTCTCGTACGTCCGCCCATCGCCCATCACGCCCACCGTTTTGAGCGGCGTGAGAATCGCAAAGTATTGCCACACGTCACATCCCAGCCCCGCGCGTTCGATTTCCTCGCGCACGATGGCATCTGCCGCGCGCAATGTGTTCAACCGATCTTGTGTAACCTCGCCGAGGATGCGCACCGCGAGCCCCGGACCTGGAAACGGCTGACGATAAACGACCGATTTCGGCAAACCTAATTCTAGACCGACCGCGCGGACTTCATCTTTGAACAGATAACGCAACGGTTCGATCAATTCGAATTGCAAATCGTCCGGCAAGCCGCCCACATTGTGATGTGTTTTGATGCGCGCCGCCGCGCTCCGCTCCGGCGCACGCGATTCGATCACATCGGGATAGAGCGTCCCTTGCGCTAGAAAGCGGATGGGTTTTTCGCTCAAAAGCGTGGCGGCGGTTTCTTCAAACACACGCACAAATTCTGTGCCGATGATTTTGCGTTTCTCTTCCGGGTCAACCACGCCGCGCAGTTTGTTCAAGAAGCGTTCTTGCGCGTTCACCGCCACAAGTTCCAAGCCAAGTTGCTGTTGAAACAACTCAATGACGGTGCGCGCTTCGTCTTGGCGCAACAAGCCGTGATCCACAAAGACGCACACCAATTGTTCACCGATTGCTTTGCCCACGAGCGTTGCCGCCACCGTCGAATCCACACCACCGCTGAGCGCGCACAACACCCGCGCGTCGCCTACCCGCGCGCGAATCTGTTCGATAGTCGTAGCGATGAATGACGCCGGCGTCCAAGCGGCTTGGCATCCACACACATCGAAAACGAAATAGCGCAAGAGGTCAATGCCTTGCGGCGTGTGGGCGACTTCGGGATGGAATTGGAGCGCGTAGATTTTGCGCGCCGGGTTCGCCATCGCTGCGAACGGACACGTTTCGCTGTGAGCAAGGCGGACAAAGCCGGGCGGCAGTTGCGTGATTTGATCGCCGTGACTCATCCAGACCGCCAGGGGAGACGAGAGATTGGAGAATAGATTTTCTGCGCGATCAATGTGAATCATCGCGTGACCGTACTCGCGCTGATTCGATTTTTCCACTCGCCCACCCAACGTGTATGCCAAAAGTTGCATCCCGTAGCAGATGCCCAGAATCGGTACATTGAGGTCGAGCAAAAAGCTGGGCAGCATGGGCGCGCCGGGATCGTACACGCTATTGGGTCCCCCGGATAAGATGATACCGCGTGGATTGAGTTTGAGTATTTCGTCGCGCGAGATGTTGTGTGGTACGATTTCGGAGTAGACATGCAGTTCACGGATGCGGCGAGCGATCAGTTGCGTGTACTGCGAACCGTAGTCGAGAATTGCAATCGAGTCGAGCAACTTGTTTCTCCCTCACTCCCAATCTCCCCCTCACTCTCGATTTGCGAGTGGACAAGAGGGAGAATGGAAGAAGATTAATCCGCAATCACGATCTTGCCATTTTCCATATCGCTGATGACGGCAAGCGATTCAATCGGCACGTTGAGGTGGCGTGCATTTTCGCGTCCGCGCTCAAACGTCTTTTCGATGACGGTTCCCACGCCGATCACTTGCGCGCCCACTTTATGCACCAGCCGGGCAAGTGCGGTGATCGTTTGCGCCGTCGCCAAGAAATCGTCAATGATCAACACGCGATCATTTGGGCGCAAGTACTCGGTCGAGACCATCAGCTCCACTTGCTTGTTGTGCGTGCGCGATTGGCACGTTTCCTTGACAATCGTAAAATCCATGGTGAGCGGTGGACTCTTGCGTGCGAACACCAAGGGAATGCCCAATGCCAGCGCGGTTGCGAGCGCGGGCGCAATGCCGCTCGTTTCAGCGGTCAAAATTTTTGTGGGGCGCAAGTGAACAAAGCGGCGTGCCAGTTCCAAACCCACGCGTTGCATCAGCAGCGGGTCAATTTGATGATTGAGAAATGAATCCACTTTGAGAATGCCGCCGCCCAGATTGCGTCCTTCTTTGAGAATGCGTTCTTTCAATTCTTGCATCGGTTTGCCTCCCTCGCGAGACTATCCCAAGTATAACATAGATTTGTTCGCCGCAAGAAACAGCTTGGCGACCAATGAATTATTTTGCGGATGGCAACAAGATGTGCTACAATCGGCGTCGAGGATGGTCTGGAATCGTCCATCTGAAAGGAGCGTTTGAAATGCCGTTTAGTATCCAACCCACCGATTTGTTGATCATCGCGATTGTCGCACTGTTGATCTTTGGACCTTCACGTCTGCCGGAGATTGGGCGCGCCATTGGTCGAACCCTCAGGGAATTCCAAGCCGCCACCAAAGAAGCCACGCAAGGATTTAGTCAAGAAATCTCAAAACCCGCCGAACCCCCAGCCGAAGTCAAGCCCACCTGCAAATCTTGCGGCAAACCGATTATCGCTGGTGCCAAGTTTTGCCCAGAATGTGGTGCGGCGCAATAAACGATGTGGGGCAACCATAGTCGCTGAAAATTTGCGCGCCCCCCTATTCTGTGATAGAATTTCTTTTGAAGATGGCGCGCCAGGAGGCCATCGGTCTGAAAGGAGTCCGTGAAATGCCCTTTGGTTTACAACCCCTTCATTTGCTTGTGATCGCCATCGTCGCGCTGATCATCTTTGGACCTTCGCGCTTGCCGGAAATTGGACGTTCGTTGGGCAAGACGCTCAAGGAATTTCAAGCCGCTACTCGTGAAGCCACCCAAGGATTTACGGAAGAAGTGAGCAAACCGGAACCCAAGCCGGCAGAACCCAAACCCACATGCAAGTCGTGTGGCAAGCCGATTATCGCCGGTGCCAAGTTTTGCCCCGAATGCGGCGCGGCACAATAAATGATTTGCGAACGGTTGGCAGAAGGGATGCCGATGCCAAGGATTGGCATCTCTTTCTGTTTCACTTTAGGTAATGGATTATTCTGCTCATGGCAAATGAAAAACGGATGGGCGTGATCGAACATTTAGAAGAACTGCGTAGCCGCTTGATCATCGCCATCGTTGCAATTCTGGTTACCACCACCCTCGCCTACATTTTCTCCGATGCGATCTTGGATATTCTGCGCGCACCCGCCGGCAACATTACCCTCAAAGCGTTCAGTCCGCTCGATGGTTTTATGATTCGCTTTCGCGTGGCGTTGTACGGGGGCATCTTTCTTGCCGCGCCCATTTGGATTTATCAACTGGTTCGCTACATCGAGCCCGCCCTCTTGCCTAATGAGAAACGTTATATCATTCCCGGCATCGCTGCGATGGTGATCTTGTTTTTCATCGGCAATATCTTTGGTTACTTGATGTTGCGGAACATGTTCAGCGTCTTGATTGGGATGTTTGGCGCACCCAACCAAAGCCCGCTCGAATATTTTCCGAGTGCGGATCAATACATTTCTTTTGTCATCTATTTTTTGATTTCGACCGGCATCGCTTTTGAAATGCCGATTATTTTGCTCATTCTCATCAAACTGGGGATCGTTTCTCCCACTTGGTTGCGCAAACAACGCAAGGTCGCCTGGTTTATCATCTTTGTCTTTGCCGAACTCATCACGCCGGTCGCCGATCCGATCGTGGCGCCCACCGTGGTCATGTTGCCAATGATCTTGTTGTTCGAACTTGCGCTGTGGGCATCCCGGTTCATGGTCAAGCCGGCTCAAACCGCTACCCCCACGATTCACAAACCCACCACCTAGACTTTTGTGTTTGAGACAATGACGCCTCTTCCCCTCAACCTCGTTGAATCCCTGGGTCGCGTTGAACATTTCAAGCGACTCCCCGAAGCCGACCGCGCTGAAATCGTCAACGCCGGTCAAGTACGCACGCATCCTGCCGGGAGCATCATCTTTCGCGAAGGTGAACCGGCCGCCGGGATGTTTGTCCTCTTTGAGGGACACGTCCATCTGTGCAAAGTAGGACCCCAAGGTCAGCAAACGATTGTGGCAGAGATTGCGCCGGTCATCATGTTCAACGAAGTAACCGTCCTTGATGGGGGCCCCAATCTCGCCACGGCTATCGCTGTCCAAGACTGTATCACGTGGAACATCTCGTTTGAAAACTTTCAAGCCCTGCTCAAGCGTTATCCGATGGTGGGCTTGGGCTTGCTCCGCGTGCTGGCGCAACGCACGCGCAATCTCCTCTCGCAGTACGAAGACCTCTCGTTCCGCTCCGTCGTGGCGCGCACCGCCAAACTCCTCCTCGCTTTGAGCGAACACGGCACGCGTCCCATTCATCGCAAAGAATACACCAACGCTGATATGGCGGCACGCATCGCCACCGTCCCCGAAGCGCTCAGCCGCTCGCTCCAAATCCTCCGCAAGAACGGCGACATCGTTTGCACGCGGACAATGATCATCGTCAACCAACCCCAGACATTGGAAAAGTTCGCCCAGATCGAACGCACGCTGTACTAATTCCCCTGATCAGACTCGCCTAGAAATCTCCCTTGTCCGAGCGGTATACCGGTCGGTGAGTTTGTTATGCAACCGTTATGCAACTGTTATTCTAATTTATTCAATTGATACAAAAGTTGTATTAAAATGCGAGTGGTCAAATTCTATTCTTTCTTGGAGTCATGGAATGTTCCCAATCTGTCTTTCCAAGCGGGTCTCCCCCCAGGACAATCCAGCCACACACATCAAGCGCAGCCCCAAAACCCAGCCCTCATTCCGATCGCAATCGCGACACAAGATTCTCTTGGCTGTTTTTCTTAGCCTCCCAAGTTTGATGTTTGTGATACTGGGCTTGCCTTCCTCGGCGTTGGCGGCACCCGGCGTTACCATCACGGCGATCACGCCCTATGCCGTCAATGATGCCAACAAATGTAATGTGGGTGACGGTCCGCACGCCATGTATCTTCAGGTGAACGTAACCAATTCGAGCGGGAGTACGCTAACCAATTTGCAAGCCACGCTCAGTTTCAGTACCGCTGGCTTTGCGTTAGCCGGAGGACAACCGGCTACCATTTATCTTGGCTCTCTGGCTCCCAGTGCGACCGTACCGGTTTTTTGGTTTGTGTCCTATCCCTGCGGCGACAATGTGACCGGGAATTATCAAGTATCGGTAACCGACGGTACACCCGGCGCCACAACATTTAATGGCACATTGATCACACGCAACGAGATTTCCGCAAACGCGGGTGGCAATATTTACACCGCCTCTCTGGGACCCGGTTTATATGTTGGGCAAATTGTAACCTATACTGTAGTGTACGATTTTGGTAATTCGTTTAACGGCGGTGCGGATGCGAATATCCAACCCGCCGGCAATCCCAGCTTCAGAGCCAATTGCTTTCAGTTAGTCAGTGATACGATCACTAGTTCAACATTTAGTTCGGGAATTATGACAGGAGTGAACAACCGGCTATATTTTCCATCGGTAACGTCGGGCGCGTCGAATAACTATGTTACCGTAGTATATTCTTTCCGCGTCTTGTGTACTGGACAAAGCACTCCCATCTACCCATTTTCCGATCTAACCAGCGGCAAGAATAATCAAAAATACACCGGGAATTATGCTGGCGCGTGCGTGAGTATCCCTTGCACCCAGAGTTTGCCGGCACCTCAAAATCCTTTTCAAGTGTCCAAAACCGCTTCAGCCACCGGTGTTTCCTCCGGCGGAATAGTTACCTATACCGTAAGAATCACAAACACTTCCAACATCCCAATTATGTTGGATGCCATCACAGATACTTTACCTTCTGGCGCAGGATTGCCACCCACCACTTATAATGGAATTGTTCCAGCAAGTTTTATCCAATCCAGCAACTCGAGTTATGTGCCACCAGTTCCTTCGACAGGAACAGTTTACTGGCTAAGCCAACCCAATTCTACGTGGACAGTGCCGGCGACTAGTTCCATTACCTTGATCTATCAAGTACAATTCCCCTCCAGTTCTGCGGTGGGGACGTACCAGAATACGGCAACCGCCAGAGTCGGCAACACCACAATTGGCTCTTCGACAATCAACATCAGATTCAACAGCCCCACTGCTGTTAAACTCTCATCCTTCTCCGCCACCACATCGGCAGATGTACCCATGAATCCTCTCCAGCATGGCTGGGAATTGGGTGTTGCGTTGATGCTCCTTGTCGGTGTGATTTACCATCGCCACAAACAAGCGTAGCGAAGCGGAAAGGCAAGACTGGAAATGGGTGAGGACAATCTCACCCATTTCTTTTTTTTCAATTGACCAAAGTCAATGACAATCCCAGTGGTTTGTGGTATCTTTTGTTCGATAAATCACGAAGGTTCTGCGCGCGAAGATGCGCCTCTAGATTCAATGCAGGTGATGTACGCCTTTCTGATGCCCTCGGCATTTGAAAGGCATTTTTGTTTTCTAACCAGTGAGTCGAAGGGAGGTGAACAAGTTACCCAATCTCAGCCATCCGAACTCTAATCCGAGGGTGTTATTCATTCGCCGTTAGCGCACCAGCGGTCAGATGAAAATGTGGATGACGTAGGACAAATTTCCAAATTTGTCCTACCTTTTCGGAGTTGTTCATTCGCTGTGGGCGCACCAGTGATC
>DAOUAL010000111.1:0-8140 GCA_034433515.1 Anaerolineae bacterium
TGGCCATCGCACAGAAACGCGATGGCGCAACAACGGTCAGCGCAACGATGTGGCTTGCGCATCGTGCCGGCATTCGCGTGTTTGCCACCGGCGGTATCGGCGGCGTGCATCGGGCGACAGGGCTAGCGCAAACCTGGGATGTTTCGGCTGATTTACTCGAACTCGCGCAAACACCGGTCGCCGTGGTGTGTGCTGGCGCCAAAGCGATTCTTGATTTACCAGCGACGTTGGAATTTCTCGAAACGCACGGGGTGCCGGTGCTGGGTTATCAAACCGATGAATTTCCGGCTTTTTATTCGCGCTCGTCTGGTCTGCGCGTGCAAACCCGCGTAGATTCGGTGGCGGAGATTGTACGGTTTATCCAGACGCATTGGGCGTTGGGATTCCAGGGAGCGGTGCTCATTACCGTGCCAATCCCGTGCGAATACGAAACGCCGCGCGAGGTGATCGAACCATTCATCCAGCAAGCCGTGCGCGAAGCGGAACAGCGAAAAATCACCGGCAACGCGCTCACTCCCTTTTTGCTTCAACGCCTTGCCGATCTCACGCAAGGCGAAAGTGTTCGAACCAATATCGCCTTGCTCAAGAACAACGTAACGGTTGCTGCCGAGATTGCCAAAGCATTGCACCTTGCTACCCACGCCGCCAAGGCATAACCCCAACCTTGGACCTTTAATCTGAAACTTGAGGATTCTGATGTCTGACCCAATTGCGCTCTTACTCGCTTTTCTCTACGTCTCAATCATCCTCGCGCTGGGCGAAGGACTGCGGCGCGGCTTGCATCTCTCGGTCGAGTTTACGCGCAAGTTTGTGCACATCGGCGTGGGGATGGTTGCATTTCTGCTGGTGTGGCTGTTCCAAACGTGGCAATGGGCGATTCTACCACCGCTCGCATTCATCGTCATCAATTACATTTCGTATCGCCGGCAAATATTTGCCGGGATGGAAACCGGCGAACGTGGCCAACTCGGCACGGTGTATTTTCCAATCTCGTTTGCCATCCTGATTCCGTTGTTATGGTCATTCCCGGCATTGCTCGTCGCGAGTCTGATGCCAATGACCTGGGGTGATGCGTTTGCCGCGATTGTGGGGAAACGTTGGGGCGTGCGCCGGTTTACCGTGCTGGGACAAACGCGCTCGTTGGAAGGATCGCTAGCGATGTTTGGGTTTAGTTTCATCGCCACATGGATCGCACTCATCGTCTTTGCGCAACCGCTTGGCGCGAGTCTCTGGCTTGCCTTTCTTGTTGCTGTCAGCGTTACTGTCGTTGAAGCCGTGTCACCCTTCGGTATTGACAACCTCACTGTTCCTTTGATCTCGGCACTGGTGTTGTATCTTTTGAGCGGCGCAATCCCAAAATAAAAAAGAGCATCAGCGATCTCTCGCTGACACTCTCACCCTAACTCCTCACTCTAACTTTTCACTCTCACCCCGACGTGACCGGCGTTTCCATCGGCATCGCTTGCTCCGCCGGCATCTTTTCTTTTTTGCGAAAGACGATCCCCTCGCTCTCGCTGACATCTACAATCACGCAATCGCCGGCTTGAAATTCCTTTTCTAGCAACTTGCGCGAAAGCGGCGATTCGACTTTGCGTTGAAGCGTACGCCGCAACGGACGCGCGCCAAATTGTGGATCGTACCCTTCTTTGGCAAGCCATTCGCGCGCCGCCTCGGTCAATTCAATTTCGATGTGATGTTCGCGCAAACGTTCGGCGATCTCTTTCATTTGCAAATCTACAATCTGTTTGATTTGATCGCGATCCAGCACATGAAAGATGATCACCTCATCAATGCGATTGAGAAATTCCGGGCGGAACGTGCGTTTGAGCGATTCTTCGACTTGCGCGTAATTCTTTTCGAGTTGCTTGTCTTCTTCGCCGCGTCGAATCTGAAAGCCCAGCGTGCCGCCTTTTTGCGCAAACTCGGTGCCAATGTTCGAGGTCATGATGATGACCGTGTTGCGAAAATCCACAATGTGGCCTTGCCCATCCGTCAAGCGACCATCTTCCAAGACTTGCAACAGCGTGTTCCAAATTTCCGGATGCGCCTTTTCGATCTCATCGAACAGGATGACTTGGTAAGGCCGTCGGCGCACGGCTTCGGTGAGTTGACCGCCTTCTTCGTAACCGACGTAACCCGGCGGTGCACCGATCAAACGTGAGACGGTGTGACGTTCGCGGTACTCACTCATATCCACGCGGAAGAGGGCGTCCGGATCGTCAAAGAGAAATTCTGCCAATGCTTGCGCGAGTGCGGTCTTGCCCACGCCGGTCGGTCCCAAGAAAATGAACGAGCCGATGGGGCGTTTGGGGTCTGCCAAGCCGGAACGCGCACGGCGAATCGCATCGCTGATGGCGTTGATTGCTTCGTTTTGTCCAACGATGCGCTTGTGCAATTCATTTTCCATTTGGAGCAATTTGTCGGCTTCGGTCTGCATCATCCGGGCGACCGGAATGCCCGTCCACTTGGCGACAATCTCCGCAATGTCACTTTCATCCACGACTTCATCCAGCCCTTGCTCTTGTTGCCACGCGGTCCGTTTCTTTTCAAACTCGGATTCTAACGCCAAGCGTTCCGCGCGCGATTTAGCGGCGGCTTCATAGTTGCGCGCGCTCCATGCCGCCTCTTCTTCCTTTTGCAATTCGCGCAGACGCGCTTTCATTTGTTTCAATTCTGCCGGCATTGAGAAGATTGCCACGCGCAATTTCGCCGCCGCTTCGTCCACCAAATCAATCGCCTTGTCCGGCAAAAAGCGATCACTCACGTACCGATGTGATAACTTGGCGGCGGCTTCAATCGCTTGATCATTGATCTTGACTTGATGATGTTGTTCGTAGCGATCGCGCAAGCCATGCAACATTTTGATGGTCGCTTCCACATCCGGCTCGTCCACAAAGATCGGTGAAAAGCGGCGTTCCAGCGCGGCATCTTTTTCGATGTGGTTGCGGTACTCGTCCAGCGTCGTTGCGCCCACGCATTGCAGTTCGCCGCGCGCGAGTGCCGGCTTCATCATATTCGAAGCGTCAATCGCGCCCATTGCCGCGCCCGCGCCAACGACGGTGTGGAGTTCGTCAATGAACAGGATGATTTCGCCCTTGGCGTTGTGAATCTCATCGAGCGCGGCTTTGAGCCGTTCCTCAAATTCACCACGGAAACGCGAGCCAGCCACCATCGCCCCCAGATCGAGTGCGACGACGCGCTTGCTCATCAAGGGTTCGGGAACATCGCCCGCCACGATTTTCTGCGCAAGTCCTTCCACAATCGCGGTCTTGCCCACGCCCGGCTCGCCAATCAACACCGGATTGTTTTTGGTGCGGCGCGAGAGGACTTGGATCACGCGCAAGATTTCTTCGTCGCGTCCGATCACGGGATCGAGTTTGCCTTCTCGCGCCAGTTGCGTGAGATCGCGCGAATATTTTTCCAGAATGCGATAGCGTCCCTCGGCGCCGGGATCGGTCACGCGATGCCCCCCGCGAATCTCCGGAATGAGTTGCAGAATGCGTTCCCGCGTTAATCCAAAATCGGTCATAATCCGGCCCGCTGGTCCATCGCGATCGGTCGAGAGGGCGAGCAAGAGATGCTCGGTGGAGACGTAATCGTCTTTGAGCTTGCTGGCTTCTTCGTTGGCAATATCTACCACGCGCTTGACGCGGGGCGTGATGTACACCTGGGCTTGCGAGGTGCTGGCATAAGGCGGACTGTAACGTGTGGCAATATTTCCTTGCAGGGCTTCGTCAATGCGTTGACGCAACATATCGGCGTCAATCCCCGCGCGGTCGAGAATACTTTGCACCGCGCCACCGGTTTGCTCGATCAATGCCATCAACAAATGTTCCGCATCCAATTGGGTATGACGATAACGCTGTATAATCTCATGGGCACGCGCGAACGCGTCTTGAGCGCGTTCGGTGAATCGGTCAAATCGCATCATCGGTTCTTACTCCTGTGATAATTATAATCCCAAGCCCAAGTGGCGTCAATTCGATTTTGCGGAGGGTGTATGGCTGGTGAAGTCGGATTGGGTGTGGGGCAAATTTGCAAATTTGCCCTACGGCGAGACCGCGAGTTGTGGCGCATTCATTCGCGGTGAGATTGCCGGATTTTGGATTGCACATTTCTGATTTGTGTTTATAATGCCATTGATGAATCACCCATTAAACGAACCACTCGAAGTGATGGTTGGACGTTTGTTGACCATGCAAAAGAAAACGCTCGCGCTTGCCGAGTCGTGCACCGGCGGCTTGATTACGCATCGCTTGACCAATGTGCCGGGCAGTTCAGCGTACGTGATTGCGAGCGTGATTGCGTACGCGTATGAAGCCAAGGTTGCCGCGCTGGGGGTCTCGTGGGATACCCTCAACAAGTTTGGGGCGGTGAGCCAAGAAACAGTCGCCGAGATGGCGCGCGGTGTGTGCGAAAAATTTTCGGCGACGCTAGGATTGGCGGTAACCGGCATTGCCGGTCCGGGTGGCGGGATGCCGGGCAAGCCGGTGGGACTGACCTACATCGGTCTGGCAACCCCAGAACGTGTCATTGTGGAAAAACATCTTTGGCAGGGTAACCGCTTGCAGAACAAAGAAGCCAGCGCAGAAGCGGCACTCGATCTACTCTACCGCTACCTCACTCAACACTCTACCCTCTAACTCTATACTCAACACTCTAACTCTCAAGGAGTCTCCATGGATTTATTCCAAGCCATCCTGCTCGGCATTGTGCAGGGGCTAACCGAATTCATTCCAATTTCCAGTTCGGCGCATCTCATCATCATTCCTTGGTTGTTTGATTGGCGCGACCCCGGTCTCGCGTTCGATGTAGCGTTGCATCTTGGCACGCTCGTCGCGCTCCTTTGGTTCTTTGCGTCCGATTGGGTGCGCCTCATTCGCGCCGGGCTGGCAAGCATCGTTGAACGCAAGGTGGGCGATGATGTGGATCGCCGGTTGGCGTGGTGGATTGCGATTGGGTGTATTCCCGGCGCGCTGGTGGGCGCGCTAGCAGAAAGCAAAATCGAAGAACTGTTTCATCAGCCGGACGCGCCGCACAATCCTGTCCCGATGATCGTGATGGGGGTCATCATTGCGTTGCTGGGCGCGGCGCTGTTCATCGCCGAACGCATCGCCAAACATCAACGCGAAATGAAAACGTTATCGTTGAAAGATGCGCTCATCATTGGTTGCGCGCAAGCCTTGGCGATCTTTCCCGGCGTCTCGCGTTCGGGAGCGACGATTACCGCCGGCTTGTTCCTCGATCTCAAACGCGAGACGGCGGCGCGTTTTTCGTTTCTACTTTCCGCCCCCATCATTGCCGGCGCGGGCGCCAAGAGTATTTTCAATCTGCTGCGCGATGGGATCACGTCCTCGGAATTGGTGTTCTTTGCCGTTGGTTTTCTTAGCGCGATGATCAGCGGTTATCTCTGCATCAAATTTCTCTTGCGCTTTTTGCAACGCAACTCGACCGATGTATTTGTGTACTATCGTTGGTTGCTCGCAGCGTTCATCATTGTCGTTGCTTTGATGCGAGGGTAAGGGTGAAAAAGTTGGTTTGTCATTGCGAGGAGCGTTGTTTGCGACGAAGCCATCTCTCGAAAGGTTTTGAAAGATTGCTTCGCTTCGTTCGCAATGGCACATTGTTATTTGACTTACTCCTCCTCGTCGCGTGCAACGTCATTCCCACGCCGCCCGTCCCCATCGTCCGCATCGAAATGACCGGCTCGGATTCGATGTACGCGGTGACCAAGTCGCTCACGGCGGCGTACGCTCAAGCGCATCCCAATGTAAAATTTGATGTGCGTGCGACCAATTCCGAAATCGGTTTGCGCGCCGCGCAAGAAATTTCCGGCACGATTGGCTTGGTTGCCCGGCAAATTCAGCCCACCGAATTGGGTTCGATGCAAGCCATCGTCATCGCGCGCGATGGGATTACCATCATCGTCAATCATCAGAATCCCATCAATGCCATCACGCGCACCCAACTGCGTCAAGTGTTTGCCGGGGAAATTGTGGCATGGCCCCTTGGACCTATGGCGGGCAAGCCGATTGTCGTCATCAGCCGTGAAGCCGGCTCTGGCACGCGGCATGCGTTTGAAACGATGGTGATGCAAGGCGCGCGGGTTACGCGCACCGCGTTGGTGATGCCCAGTGAAGCGGCGGTGGTTGATTTTGTGGCGCGCAATGCGGATGCGATTGGGTACACGTCAATGGGCGCGTTGACGCCGGAAGTTCACGCGCTCACCGTGGACGATGTACCCCTTTCGCCGCAAACCGTCGAGAGCAAAACGTATCCGTTCATCCGGACATTTGCGTTCGTGGTTCCGCGCACCCCCAGCCCGGCAACGCAAGCATTCATTGAGTTTGTGTTGAGCGAGGCAGGGCAGGAGATGGTGGGACAAAAGTACGGAAAAGCACCGTAAAGGCGAAAGTATGACTGATCTGTTATTGTGAGAAGCCGTGAAGCGGTGACGTGGCAATCTCCATAGTTCTTTGGGGATTGCTTTGCAAAAAAACGCTCGCAATCAGGGCTGTTGCAAAGTCCCTTGACAGGCGGTTAAAACCACTGCCGTTGCAAGCGTTCACGCCCTTTCGATTTCGGTGATAGTACAGACGAGTCGCCGACTCGTCTGTACACTCTTCTGCGTGAACGCTTGCGACCCCTACCCGAAGCCGACCTGCGTCGGCTAGAATCCAGCCTGCGGAGGCAGGCTTGGGGTACTGGTGGCTGCGACTTCAGTCGCCCGATCCGACTTGGCAACAGCCCTGGCTTGCAATGACAACCCAGTTTCATACTTTGTGGTATAATATGCTCGCGCTCAGCGAGGAGACTTGTGACCAATCCCTTCTTCTACGGCGGTCGTGTCAATCCAGAGCAGTTCGTTGGACGGCGCGCCGAGTTGCAGCGAATCTTTGCGGGCTTGGAAGTCGCGCACACGGGGCAGATGCAAAGTTTCTCCGTCGTCGGTCCGCGCCGCATTGGCAAATCGTCGCTGTTGTTTTACGTCGCGCAGCGGTACGTGCGCTATCTGCGCGATGCCGCGCCGTACCGCTTTGCGTACATCGAATTGCAGGACGCGCGCTGTCACACGCTCGATGGATTGCTTGGCGGAATTCTCAAACAATTGGGCGCGGGCGAACCTGATGGCAATAAAACGTCGCTCGTGGAATTTCAAGACGCCATCCTCGCGCTCAAAGCGCGCGGCACGTTTCCCGTTGTTTGCCTCGACGAGTTCGAGGAACTTACGCATCGGCGCGAGCAATTCACGTTCGATTTCTACGAATCGTGGCGATTCTTGATGAACCAGCACGCGCTTGCGTTCATCACCGCGTCCAAATCCCCGCTGATTGATCTCGCGCAAACGTTGGGTTACACTTCTCCCTTCTTCAACATCTTTACGCATCTGCCGCTTGGCGAACTCACCGACGACGAAGCGCGCGAACTGATTGCGCGCGGCGCGAATTGCGACCGCGCCTTCACGCCCAAAGAACAACAGGAGGCGTGGTTACTGGCGGGCAATCATCCGTACAAACTGCAACTCGCGGGCAGTTTGCTCTACCAAGCCAAAGCCGATAACCGCGCGGTGGATTGGGCAGAACTACGGCGCGAGTTTGTGCGACAAGTCGAATTGGTTGGACTTGATGTGCCTGTCCAGAAAAGCATTGGAACGAAAATCCGTTCCGCATTGCGTTGGCTTTTTGCGTTTCCCGAACTGATTGGATGTGCGATACTCGAAAGTCTGCTACGTTTGAAGAAAGGCGACGTGAGCCAAACGACTGCGTGGATTGTTGGCGCGGTTCCGCTCGTGGTTTTGGTTTTGATTTTGCTCGGTTACGTCACCATCAACCTGGAAGATGTCTTGAAACTGATTGAACGTTTGCGCGGCAAATAATGCCGTGCGATAAATCGAATTGAGATCAATTGACTTTAGCCGATTTCCATCTGATTTTGCCGTCGAATATGAATTTCAAGAGAACAAGTTGGTAACATCCTACCTCTGGCGATTCAAATCGCGTCTACCACTACCCCAAACCTGCCTGCGCAGGTTTGCCGTTCAGCCGCCGTAGGGCGGCTTCGGGTCTTGGTTGCTGCGAATTTCATTCGCCTGTTACGGCACCCAAGGACACCTATGCCCACCACCCTCCAATTCCCGCAA
>DAOUAL010000112.1:0-4313 GCA_034433515.1 Anaerolineae bacterium
CGCACCGTCTATGGCGTGATGTGGGGCGCAGCGGGTCCTGGCAACGAAGGCAAGGCACAAGCCGTGCACAACTTCAAACGCTCGTGCGCCTTGTTGCAATTGTCCCTCAAAGACCTGACCGGCGCGTTGCCCACCGGTGCTACCGACTGCACCAAGTAAACTACGTCATTCGCAAACATCGTTTTCACACTGTTCTCATGCGATTAGGTGGGCTGGAATGATTCCAGCCCACCTTTTTATTTCGATTTATTCTATGTTATAATGTTTGCCGATGGGACGTGTCATTGCAGTCACCAATCAAAAAGGCGGCGTCGGCAAGACCACCACCACCATCAACCTAGGCGCTGCCCTCGCCGAAAAAGAGATGTACACTCTGCTCGTGGATTGCGATCCGCAGGGTGCGCTCTCGATTGGATTGGGCTTGCCCGCGTACGATTTAGAATTCACGCTCTATTCCATTCTCACCGATTCACGCATCCCGATTGGGGCGATCATCCATCACGCACGCTCCCATCTCGATGTGATTCCCTCGAACATTGACTTGGCGGGCGCAGAATTGCAACTCGTAGCGATGATGGGACGCGAGTTTGTTTTGCGTGACGCGTTGGCAAGCATTCGCGATCAATACAACTTTATCTTGATTGATTGTCCGCCCAGTCTGGGGTTGCTCACGGTCAACGCGCTCGTCGCCGCTGATGATATTCTGGTCCCTTTGCAATGCGAATTTCTCGCGATGCGTGGACTCGATACGCTGATTGACGTGATTGCGCGAGTGCAACGTCGCTTGAATCCCAACTTGCGAATGCTCGGTATCGTTCCCACGATGTACAATCCGCGTCGTATGCACGCGCGCCAAGTTTTGGATAAAGTGCGGGCTTCCTATCCCAATAAACTTTTGGATGTTGTCATCAAAGAAAGTGTGCGCTTTGCCGAAGCCCCTTCGCAACATCGCACGATATTTGAGATCGAAAAACACAACGAAGGTGCAGAGGCTTATCGCGCACTCGCCGAGGTGATTATCAATGCTCAACCAACCCAGTAACAAACGGCGGCCGGTGGATGCCCTCTTTGGCGATGATGCCGCACACACCACGCCCAACTACATCGTCGAGCCGCCGCAACCGGCAAACCGCATCACACCCCCTTCGATCGAGCCAGCCGTACCGTCACCGTTGGAAACCACCCCAGAACCGCTGGCTCCATCATCGGAGCCATCCCCCATCACGGCTGCAACCGATGAGCGTCCTACATCGTTCACAGGTTCCGAAGACCCACGCTTTCTCACGCTATCGTTTCAAATCGAGCGATTATACGATGACGCCAAAGCGCAACTGAACGATAGCCCCAAAACATCCAGCGCTTGTTTTGATCTGTTGTTGCAAGCGCGGCAGGCATACGAACGCCGTGATTACGCGCGAACAGAATTTTTCATCCACGCCACCGATGCCAAACTCAAACGCAGTGCCGCGAGCGCGCAAGCATCGCGGCGTCCAATGATGTTCGTCCTGTGGGTCTGGGAAATTGTGACGCTTGGGCTGGGAGGCAGCATCGTCGCGTTATCGTACGTAACCGGGCTAACCTTGTTCGGTTTGCCGGTGGCACCGGAATTTCTTGTCCTGCTCCGCACGCTGGGCTGGGGAATGATCGGTGGAGCGATGGGCGCGGCGTATAACGTCACGCGCTATGTGCAACGCCGCGAGTTCGACCCGGCGTACACGATGCATTATCTAGCGCGACCGTTACTTGGCTCGCTGTATGGCGCCGTGTTGTTTGTGTTTTCGCAAGCCGGGATTCTTGCGGGCAATATTCTCATCGGCGATTTCAAGGTGGGGCCCATCTTTTTGTACGTCTTTGTGGTGCTTGCCGGTTTCAAGCAAGAGTATGTGGGCGAATTTTTGGATAATCTGATGAAAGCACTCGTGGGACGCACCCAGTAAGCAAAAAGGCAGAGACCCTTTAGGGATTCTCTGCCTTTTTCTTTCTGCCACCTGGCTTACTTGACCCGTTCGATCCTTGCCCCCAACGCGCGCAGTTTCTCATCAATCCGTTCATAGCCGCGATCAATTTGCCCAATGTTGCCAATGATGCTTTGCCCGCGCGCACACAACGCCGCCAACAGCAACGCCATTCCCGCGCGAATGTCCGGCGATTCTAGTCGTTCACCGTGCAGTGCGCTGGGTCCCACCACCACCGCGCGATGCGGATCGCACACCACCACGCGTGCGCCCATATTCATCAACTTGTCCACCCAATACAAGCGTTGCTCAAACATTTTTTCGTGCAAGAGTACCGTGCCATGACATTGCGTCGCGGTAACGAGCGCGATGCTCATCAGATCGGTGGGAAAGGCGGGCCAGATTCCATCGGCAATGGTGGGGATCGCATCGTGCAAATCGCTTTCGATGCGCAAGGTTTGATGAGCAGAAACAAACACATCGTTCCCGCGCACTTGGCATTCGACGCCGAGTCGCTTGAACATCAAGAACACCATTCGCAAATGTTCAGGCGCGGCATTCTTGATGGTGATTTCGCCGCGCGTTACCGCCGCCAAACCGATAAAACTCCCGGTCTCGATGTAATCCGTACCAATTTCAAATTCCGCGCCGTGCAGCTGATCCACCCCTTCGATGGTATAAGTGTTGGAACCGATGCCGGTAATGCGCGCGCCCATCTTGTTTAGCAAGAGAGCAAGGTCTTGGACGTGCGGCTCGCTTGCCGCATTACGAATAATGGTGGTGCCTTTGGCTAATGCCGCCGCCATCAGCACGTTTTCGGTGCCGGTAACGCTGGCTTCGTCCAGAAAAATATCTTTGCCACGCAACCCTTCCGTCTGCATTTCAAAGCCATCGTTCACTTGAATCTCGGCACCCAGCGCGCGCAACGCGTGGAGGTGCGTATCCACGCGTCGGCGACCAATCACATCACCGCCGGGCGGAGGCAAGTGAATCTGCCCCGTCCGCGCCAGCATCGGTCCGGCAAACAAGATCGAAGCGCGAATCCGCGAGCAGATTTCTCGGTCCAGTTCAGTTGTCCGAATCTGACGCGCTTGCAACACCAAGGTATGGGCATCCTGTTCGTGAATGTCCACGCCCAAACTTGCCAACAAAGCAAGCATATCTTCCACATCGTGGATGCGCGGAACATTGTGCAAGGTAATCGGCTCATCGGTTAACACACATGCCGGGATGAGTGCCAGCGCGGCATTCTTGTTGCCCGATGGGGTTACACTGCCGCGCAATTGCGTACCGCCTTCAATGATAAACTTGTCCATGGGTCGCTCGTCCTTTGTCTTTCCGCCTCCCTCAAACGTTAAATCGAAAATGCATTACATCTCCATCTTGCACCACATACTCTCGTCCTTCGATGCGCATCATTCCTTTTTCGCGCGCGATGGCGAGCGAACCAATCTGCAGCAATGTTTCACACGTGATCACCTCGGCACGAATAAACCCGCGCGCCATATCGGAATGCACTTGGCTCGCCGCATCCAGCGCCGTCCTGCCCCGCTTGAGCGTCCACGCGCGCAACTCTTTGCCGCCGGTCGCGGTGAAATACGTGATCAGGTCAAGCAATTTGTACGCGGAACGAATCACCCGTTCCAAACTGGCTTCGGTCAGTCCCAGTTCTTGACGATACTGCGCCGCATCGTTGCCCGACCATTCGGTCAATTCCATTTCACATTGCGCACAAACGATGAGTGATTCCGCGTGCGCTTGATGCGCGAGCGACTTGACGTGCGACGCCAATTCGCCGCCAGTCGGCAAATCCTTTTCACCCACATTCGCAACATAGATGAGTGGCTTGAGGGTCAATAGTTGCAAGGGTTTCAGCAGTTCGCGTTCGGCATCATTCAACGGCATTGTGCGGACGGGATTGCCGGCGGCAACGTGCGCGATCACTTGCTCCAGTAAATGCAATTCGTCCAGCACTTGTTTTTTGCCGGTTTTGGCAAGACTATGCACCTTGTCACGCCGATTCTTTAACGTCTGCAAGTCCGCTAAGGCGAGTTCCACTTCCAAAATCGTGACGTCTTCGCGCGGGTCAATGGTACCCGACACGTGCGGCACATCATCGTCCTGGAAGCACCGTGTAACGATGATAATCGCATCCACGTTGCGAATGTGCCCCAGAAATTGATTGCCCAGCCCTTCGCCCTTGTGCGCGTCCTTGACCAAGCCGGCAATGTCCACCACCTCAAGCGTGGTCGGTGTAACTTTTTCCGGATGAATCAACTTGGCAAGCGCGTCAAGACGCGGATCGGGCACCGCCACCACGCCGACGTGTGGCTCAATCGTGGTGAACGGGTATGGCGC
>DAOUAL010000113.1:0-17241 GCA_034433515.1 Anaerolineae bacterium
GTCAGCGTCATCATCGGTTGCACGGCTGGTTGATGATTGATGGCGACCACGCGCTCGGCAATGCGACCGATGGCAAGAATCGCGGCTTGTGGGGGGTTGACGATAGCATTAAACGCATCCACACCGTACATTCCCAAATTACTAAGCGTGAACGTGCCGCCTTGCAAATCCTCGAGTTTGAGTTTACCGGCTTGGGCGCGCGTAACAATGTCTTGACGCCGCGCGGCGATTTGCGCGAGGCTCAACGTATCGGCGCGATGTACGACCGGCACAATCAAGCCATCGTCAAGGGCAACCGCAATGCCGATGTTGACGTCCGGTTGTTGAATGATCGCGCCCTCGTTCCACGATACGTTGATGCGCGGATGTTGCCGCAACGCCACCGCAACGATTTTGACCAATACATCGGTGAAGGTGATTTTTGCTTGTGTGCGTTTGTTCACACTTTCGCGCCACGCGATCAAACGACTAGCATTCACCTCGCGCACCAGATAAAAGTGTGGCGCGCTGGTCCAACTCTGCGTCATTCGTTCCGCCATCACACGCCAAATGGTTGGAACAGTGGGGGATTGGGGGATTGGCGCGGTGGGAATGTCGGCGGCAATGATCGCACCATAGGGTCCGGTGCCGCGCAAGGTAGCAAGGTCAATGCCACGTTCTTGCGCCAAGCGTTTGGCTTTGGGCGAGGCAGGAACGCGTGGCATCGTTGCGGATGCCTCAAGGGTGTCGGTCGTGCGCCGACGTTCAGCGGTCGTTGCCAGATACGCCAACACGTCCGCTTTTTCAATTCGTCCGCCACCCGGCTTGATCGTTGTTAAATCAATGCCATGCTCTTGGGCGATGCGGCGCGCCACCGGCGTTGCGTTGATGGCGACGCTCGATGCTACTGTGCCGGCTTTGTGTTCCACTTTCTCATCGGGCGCAAGAATCAACGCAATTGTTTGACCGACCGGCACCACATCGCCTTCACGCGCGGTAATGTTGGTCAGTATGCCGGACGCCGGCGCTTCGATCTCGACCGTAACTTTATCGGTTTCGATCTCCATAATCGGCTCGCCCTTGGTTACGGTGGTGCCTTCCGATTTGAGCCAGCGAAGTAATTTCCCTTTATCCTGCGCCATTTCCAAGGCAGGCATAATGACGTTGGTTGACAAATTTTTCTCCAGTCTTCAGCGTAACCCATTTCTGACTACTGAATACTGAACACTGACTACTGAACACTGATTTACCCGCGTACCGCCGCCACCATCCTTTTCACCTCGGCGTTCGGTTCGGGTTCGTGCGTACGTGTGGTGGGCAAAGGTCCCGTCGCCGTGTAATAGTGATGCCCGGCGACCATCAACTCGTTTGCCGGAAAGCGCGTGATGACTTCGTGTCCCGTTTCGGTGACGACAATTTCTTCCTCGATGCGCGCCGCGCTCCACCCATCCGACGAGGGCCAGAAGGTTTCGAGCGCGAACACCATCCCAGGTTTGATTTCGATGGGATGCTCCAGCGAGACCAGCCGACTAATCACCGGCTTTTCCCAAATCGCCAAGCCAACGCCGTGACCGTACTGCAATGCAAATGCGGCTTCCTCGTTTGGAAAACCAAACTCGGTTGCTTTGGGCCACACCGAGGCGATTTGGGCGGTCGTGCAACCGGGGCGCACCAACTCGATTGCGGCATCCAGATAATCGCGACAGCGTTTGTAGGCATCCACCATCGCTTGCGACGCGTAGCCAATTGTAAAGCAACGATAATAGCACGTGCGATACCCCATATACGAGTGCAAAATGTCGTAGTACACCGGGTCGCCAGGGCGCAACATGCGATCCGAGAAGACGTGCGGATGCGGATTGCAGCGTTCGCCAGAAATCGCATTGACCGCTTCGACGTACTCGGAGCCGAGATCGTACAACACCTTGCTAACGATGCCGACCGCTTCGTTTTCGCGCATACCCGGCTTCATCGCGCGATAGAGTTCATCGTACGCGGCGTCCACTTGCGCGGCGGCGTGCGTGAGCAAAGCAATTTCGTCTTGCGTCTTGATGAGCCGTGCGTCCGACATCAATTGTTGCCCATCCACAATCTTTAGACCTTTTTTCTGAAGTTCAAACAAAATGGGTACTTCGGCAATGTCCACACCGAGCGGTTCTTTTTCCAAGCCGCGCTCTTTGAGTTCGATCCAAATTTTGTTCGCCACATCTTCGGCGCGGCCCATCTCCGGCGACATTGCCCCACGCAAGAGTGAGATGCCAGCGCGCGAACGTTTCTCACCGAGCCAGGGCGCGTATAGTTGATGATGCCGCGCCGCTGAACCAAAGTCCCACAGAATCGGCTCCTCATCTTGTGGCAAGAGCGTAAAACGATTGACCTTGTCCTGCGCCCACGTGCCGATATGCGTCGCGGTGAGATAGCGCACGTTGTTCATATCGAAACAGAGCAGTGCACCCATCTCTGATTCTTTGAGCAATTTTTTCGCGCGCGCCAGCCGTTCGCGGCGCAAGCGATCAAAGTCAATGCGCTGTTCCCAATCCACCGCCATGGTGCCGTAGGTTTTGATTGCCATTCGTCCTCCTAAAACGTAATTTACGTTTTATTTTATTTTTTCCCACACTAAATATCCTGTTGCTTCTGCGCCCCCAATCATCAACGGCGGCGTGCGCAACGTGAGTTGATTGCCATTCAGTTCAAAGAAGCGCATTTGATCCACACCGACCCAGTTGGGCAAGAGTGCACCTTGAATGTGGTGCGTAACCGTGTGTTGTTCCTCATCAATCGTGTAACGACCAAAGTACGCCAGGTAACCCCGAAAGGCTGCTTGAATTTGTTCGGGTGTACCGCCCAACCGATCAGCGGCGGTAAAGTTGGGACGCTGACGCCGCATAATTTGCACCGCCATATAACGGTTCGCATCGTACATCAACACCCCAACGGGATTCTCGCCGTAGATTTCAATAACCTCGCCATTCGCGCGGCGATACTGCGCGGAGACGAGTTGCCATGTGCCCACCCATTGTTCTGCGCTCATTTCACCTTTCGCCAAATCAATTGTCCGACCAATTGTTCGCCGCTCAACGTCATCGGCAAGGTCAGGAGTTTGAGTTGCTCCTCTTCCATTTCGAAAAATTGTTCGCGATCCATGCCACTCCAGTTGGGGAATGAACTTTGTTCGATGTGATGAATCACGGTCCCTTTTTGTTCATCCACCTCAAACGTGCCATAGTACGCCATCACGCCTTCGAATGCGGTTTTGCTTTCTGCAGGACTGGCGGACATCCAATCCTCGGTGGATAATTTAGGACGTTCGGGGTCAATCACTTGAAGCGACATATAACCGCTCGGATCATAGATCAGCAATCCTTGCACTCCTTGGCCCATCGGACGAATCAGAATGCCATCCGCCAAACGAAATTCGTACGAGACCAGTTTCCACACGCCGAGCAGTTGATCGCGGATCATCGTTGACCTCCGTTTCGCAATGCGTGCGGAACACGCATCACGTTTGGTTGCACAACTGTTTCGCCATTTCAAAAACCGATTTCTCGGTTGGCACGGTCAAATCTTCCAACACCGGCGAGAATGGGACTGGCACATCCATCGCGCCCATACGTTTGACCGGTGCATCGAGATAATAAAACGCGCCGTCGGCGATGACCGAAGCAATCTCCGCAGTTACGCCGTAACGCTCGTACCCTTCGTCCACCACAATCGCACGCGAGGTTTTCTTTGCCGATTCGATCAAGGTTTGCTTGTCGAGCGGGAACGTGGTGCGCGGGTCAATCACTTCGGCGCTGATGCCGATTTCATCCAACATCTTTGCCGCGCCGAGCGCAACCTGCACCATCGAACTCGTGGCGACAATCGTAATGTCTTTGCCTTGACGTTTAATGTCGGCGACGCCGAAAGGGATGGTGTACTCTTCGGCGGGGACCGGTCCGGTCATCTTGAACATCAATTTGTCTTCGAAGAAAACGACCGGGTTATCGTCGCGGATGGCCGTCTTGAGCAACCCTTTGGCGTCATAGGGGGTAGAGGGTAAGACCACTTTTAAGCCGGGGATATGACTGACCCAGGCGTGCAAACTTTGCGAATGTTGTGCAGCGGAGCGGCGCGTGGCGCCGAGCGTGGTGCGGAACACAATGGGCACGCGCCATTTGCCGCCGGACATGTAATGGATTTTAGCGGCTTGATTGACGATCTGATCCATCGCCAGCGTGAGGAAATCGCCAAACATAATGTCCACGATAGGGCGCATCCCGGTCATCGCCGCGCCCACGCCGATTCCGGAAAATCCCGGCTCGGAAATGGGTGTGTCTATCACCCGATCCTTGCCAAACTCTTCCACTAAACCGGACAGGACTTTGAACGGCGTTCCGGCTTCCGCGACATCTTCGCCAATAATGAACACCCGCGGGTCGCGCCGCATTTCTTCTGCCAGCGCTTCGCGCACCGCTTCTGCAAAAGTGATTTCACGTTCGGTCATGGTTAAACCTGCCGCCAGAGATATTGCACTGCCGAGGTGCAGAGCGCGCGGAGAACAACACAATTAAAATTCTCTGTGTTCTCCGCGTCTCGGTGGTGAGACTTGAGCATACACATCTTCACTCACCTCGCTAGGATCAGGGTAGGGTGCGTTGAGCGCGAACTGCACACCGGCTTCTACTTCGGCTTTCACTTCTGCTGCGATGCGTTCAAACACAGACGGCTCCGCCAGTTTTTGCGCGATGAGGCGCGTGGATAAAATTTTCAATGGATCGCGATTCATCATCCATGCGCGCTCTTCTTCTTTGGAACGATAGTAGGTGCGATTGATGTCGCCGACGTGATGACCGTAATAGCGATAGGTCTGACATTCGAGGAACGCTGGTCCCTCGCCGCGCCGCGCGCGTTCAACCAACCGTTGCATCGTCGTGTAAACGAGTTGCACGTCTTGACCGTCAATCGTCTCGGCGTAAATATCGAACGCTTGGGCGCGCGCGGTTAATTCGCCGGCGGTGGTTTCACGGTAATGGGTGTACTCATTGTACAGATTATTTTCGCACACGTAAATGACCGGCAACTTCCAGAGCGATGCCATGTTCATTACTTCGTACAACAAACCTTGCCCTAGTGCGCCCTCACCAAAGAAACAAGCAACGACTTGATCGGTGCCGCGCATTTTGGCGGAGAGCGCCGCGCCGGTGGCAATGCCGGCACTGCCACCCACAATCGCGTTCGCGCCCAGATTGCCGGAATCCGGATCGGCGATGTGCATCGAGCCGCCTTTGCCCCGGCAATAACCGGCTTGTTTGCCCAAAAGTTCTGCAAACATGCGGTCTACGCGTGCGCCTTTAGCAAGACAATGCCCGTGTCCGCGATGTGTGCTAGTGATGTAATCGTCGCGACGCAGTGCTTCACACACGCCTACCGCAACGGCTTCTTCCCCAATGTAAAGATGCGCCAGTCCCGGCATTTTCGCGCTTTTGTAAAGTTCGTTCACCTGCTCTTCAAACGCGCGAATCTTTGCCATTTGTTGGTACATATGCAAGGATTGTTCAAGGTCAATGGTGGGTTTTACACTCATTTGCGATTCTGATTTCCTGCCCATATAAAATTATTCTGGTTTATTCACGCCGCTCAATGTGGCAAGCACGCGAAACATCACGGCGAAATCCTCTTCTGCCCATCCCATCCCGCGTGCGGCGGTCAGCCACTCGTTCACGGTGGCGGTTGTGGGGAGGGGAACATCCAGTAAGCGTCCCATTTCAAGCGCGAGTTGAACATCTTTTTGCATCATATTCACGTCGAACCACGCTTCGTCCGGCATTTTCAAAACAAAGGGTCCCCGATATTTGATCATCGGGGAGGCGATGACGCTGTTGAGCAACACTTCGACGGCGGTCTCACGCTTGATGCCGAATTTTTCTGCCAGCAACACCCCTTCGCTAAAGGCGAGCATTTGCACGGCGAGACTGAGATTGGTGGCGACCTTCATCAATGCGGCGTGTTCATTACCGCCCACGTATGTAACCTTGGGCCCAATATCCAACAGAATCGGTTTGACCTTTTCAAAGGTGGCATAATCGCCGCCGACCATTAGCGAGATGGTCCCTTGTTCCAATGTTACGACACTCCCGGATACTGGCGCGTCCAGCATCGTGGCACCCTTTTCGGCGACCTTGGCGGCAAGTTCGCGTCCGGCGGCTGGGCTGACTGTACTCATATCAATGTAAATCTTGCCTGGGCTCAAGCCCGCCAAGATACCCTCTTCGCCCAACGTAACGGCG
Organism: Anaerolineae bacterium; assembly: GCA_034433515.1. GTDB lineage: Bacteria > Chloroflexota > Anaerolineae > UBA4142 > UBA4142 > DAOTXS01. The sequence goes on from DAOUAL010000113.1 coordinate 6,252, forward strand.
TGCAACGCCGCCGTGTTGGTAACCATCGTAAAGATGATGTCAGCGGCTTGCGCCACGGCGCGCGGCGAGTCTGCCCATTTCATTCCGGCATCAATGAGCCATTGTGCTTTGCTTTTGGTGCGATTATAGCCGGTCACGGTGTGCCCCGCATCGAGTAAACGTTTGACCACACGACTACCCATTACGCCGAGACCAACAAAACCTAGGTTTGCCATCATTGCTCCTCTTGAAAATGTAGGACAAATTTGAAATTTGTCCTACACCCAGTCCATTTTTCATCCGACCGTTGGTGCGTCAACGACGAATGAATAACTCCTCTTGAATAATGATTGCGCTTAATCGTTAGCGGTCGAGTTTGCTATCTTTGCGCACTTGTTTGAGATGCGCACGCATTGCCGTGCGTGCCGCTTCCGCATCGCGTCGTAGAATGGCGTCCAGAATTTTCTTGTGGTGGGCTTGACCACGCGCGGCACCGCCATGTTTGAACGTGCGCTTGCGTGCTTCGCGTAAAAGATCAACAATCGGGTTAATCAGCGTGGAAATCAAGGGATTTTGCGTTGCTTGAGCGAGCGTGAGGTGAAATTGCAAATCGGCTTCCACAAACGCATCGGCATCATCGAGCGTGGTGTCCATGATGGCGACGGCGTGCTGAATGGCGGCGAGGTCTTGTTTGGTGGCACGCCGAGCGGCAAGGGCGGCGATCTCCGGCTCCAGGATTTCGCGGACTTCGGTGAGATCGTTAGCGCTTTTGGCGGCGCTGATCTGCATCATCAACCCTAGTGAATGACGCACGGCACGGGCTGTGCTGTTGGTGACGAAGGTGCCGCGACCTTGGTATCCTTGCACCAGCCCTTTTTCGCGCAGTGCTTTCACCGCTTCGCGGACGACGGTGCGGCTGACGTGAAATTGTTCGGCGAGTTCACGCTCGGTGGGGAGGCGATCCCCGTGCCGAAGGTTACCGCGCAGAATCTGCTGTTCGATTTGCTCGACGACTTGTTCGTAGAGCCGAGCAGGTTGGACGGGTGTATAAGTGTCCATTGGTATGATGATATGACCAAATTGTATCCTAAACGTGGGATGTTGTCAAACGACTCGGCAATCGTGATTTTCCCCATCGGCGAATGGCTCACCAACCCTACACGAGTTCATCGCCGAAAATTAAAGTTCGCCGACCCCCATTTGACGCAGAAATACGATTGCGGTATGATAATTGCGCAACCCGGCAAGTCATCAGTTCCACCTTATGAAAGGTTCATCGGATGTCTCGCTTGCCCAATCAAGTATTTCTGATCGTCGTCTTTGCGCTGACGCTCTTTTTCATTTTCGATTTTAGCCAACGAATGCTGGTGAACATTCGTTTGGAGCAAACTGCTCAACAACTTGAGCGTCAAGTGGCGCAAGCGCAAGCCACCCGTGACGCGTTGGCGAACAAACGAACACTCGTCTCTAGTCCGGAATATGCTGAATCATATGCGCGGACGCGATGGCATTGGGTGCGCGACGGTGAGACGCTGGTTCTGACTCAAGTTACGCCGATTGCCGCTCCACCGGCTTCGCCCGTTCCAGCCCCCACCCCGATACCCGAAATTCCGTGGTGGCAAAAACTCAGCGAGTTTCTATTCGGTCCCTAAATGAACATTCGCTCCGTTACCGGCTTTATCAATCTCAGCGACCCGCTCGACAATGCTGATCTTGATCCGTTCCGCGAACTTGTTCGCCTTGCACGCCAAGAATTTACCAATGCCGGTTTCCCAGTGCAAACCACGCGCGTGGCTACGCAATCGCTTGCACACATTGCTCCACGTGATCTCAGTCAGTTTGTGCGCACTCTCGAAAACATTGCTACGTCGAACGAAGCCAATTACGTTGCGTTGGGCGCGCTCCCCGGCAATCATCCATTGATGTCTGCTCTCCCGGCAATCCTCTCTGCCACTCAGACTATTTTCGCGTCCGCTCATATCGCCTCGCGCACGGAGGGTATCAACCTTGTGGCGATTGCAAACGCCGCCCAAGTGATCCGTGCGCTTGCGGAATCAACGCCGGCTGGCTTTGGCAATCTGCGCTTTGCCGCGCTGGCAAACTGTCCGCCGCATTCGCCTTTTTTCCCTGCCGCCTATCACGACGGCGGCGCACCGGCATTTGCGATTGCCACCGAAGCCGCGCCGCTCGCGGTTCAAGCGTTCGCTCAAGCCAACTCGCTTGAGCAAGCGCGCGCGAATTTGGTCAACGCCATCGAACAGACCGGCAAAACGATTCAGCGCATTGCCAATGCTCTTGCCACGCGCGTTGCGTTTCGATTTGTGGGCATTGATTTTTCGCTGGCACCATACCCGCGCGAATCGCACAGCATTGGTGCCGCAATCGAACAATTGACTGGCGCGACGTTTGGTGAACACGGCACGCTCTTCGCGGCGGCGTTCCTCACCGATTGCATCAACCGCGCCCAATTTCCACGCACCGGGTTTTCCGGCTTGATGTTCCCCGTATTGGAAGATGCAATCCTCGCGGCGAACTCGGCGCGTTATTCCCTCGATTCGTTGCTCTTGTACTCAACCGTGTGTGGCACTGGCTTGGATACGATACCTCTTCCCGGCGATACATCCGCCGATTCGCTCGCCGCTATTTTGCTCGATCTGGCAACCCTCGCCGTCCGACTCAACAAACCACTCACCGCGCGTCTGATGCCAATTCCCGGTTTGCGCGCCGGCGATACGACTCGGTTCGATTTTGAATACTTTGCCCGCGCGCGCGTCATGTCACCCAATGCCCGCACACTCAAATTCTTTGCCTCTGATCAACAGATCAAACGGGAGACCTCAAAATGAAAATTGATGTGGCTGTGATGGCATCCACCTTGCGTAGTATGCCGTACATCGCTCAGACTGCCGAAGCGACCGGCTTTGATTGTTTGTGGACGAGTGAAACGCAACACGATCCGTTCCTGCCGTTGGCACTCGTTGCCGAACATACCTCGCGGATGGAATTTGGCACGGCGATTGCGGTTGCCTTCGCGCGCAGTCCAACGACGCTGGCACATATCGCGTGGGATTTGAGCAAAGCATCGCGTGGACGTTTTATTTTGGGATTGGGCACGCAAGTCAAAGCGCACATCGAACGACGGTTTGGGATGACGTGGGAATCGCCCGCGCCCAAATTGCGCGAAATGATTCTAGCGATTCGCGCGCTGTGGCAGGCGTGGCAAGGCGATGGCAAGATCAATTTTCGCGGCGAGTTTTACAAAATTACGTTGATGACGCCGTTCTTCAACCCGGGTCCCATTGATCATCCCGATATTCCTATCTACATCGCCGGCGTGAATGAACATCTCTGTCGGGTGGCGGGCGAACTGTGCCAAGGGTTTCACGTGCACCCTTTTCACACGCCGGCGTACATTCGCCAGATCGTTCTCCCCAACATCGAACAGGGAGCCCAAAAAGCCGGTCGCACGCGTGCCAACATTCAACTCGCCAGTTCGATTTTTGTTGCCACCAATGATGAAGAGCGCGAAATGGCGCGCCAACAAATTGCGTTCTATGCCTCCACGCCCACGTACAAGTCAGTGTTAGATGTGCACGGCTGGGGCGAGCTCAGCCAGAAATTAGGTTCGCTGGCGGTGCGGGGCAAGTGGGACGAAATGTCTGCGCTCATCCCCGACGACATCTTGAATGAGGTTGCGATTGTTGCGCCGCGCGAAGAGGTGGTGGCGCGCATCAAACAAAAGTACGCTGGCTTGCTCGATCGCGTAACTTTTTATGCGCCCTTCGATCCGATGGATGCCCCCAAGTGGCGCGAGATTGTGCAAGCGTTCCAATCTTGAGGCATTGCGTTCTAAAATCAATCTGGGAAAATCCAATTGTGCTTGGTATAATCGTTTGAGAGATCTCATCCCAAGCCGTAAAGAATGCACTTATTGTTCTCTGACTTGGCGTGAAAAGCGAGTAACTGAGAATTTGTACATTTCTAATTCGCGCGGAATTGACTTTTCGCCTGAATCGGCATATACTGGAATCAAGGTTAAGGGGTCAGTAGCGATATGAATGGCAAAGCCGCCCGCGCCGATCGGGCTTGGATCGTTCGATGTTAAAGCACTAGACGCGTCTCTGCGTTTGGTGCTTTGTTTTTCCCAGCTCGGTCGAGGGGCAATTGCCCAAAATTTTGTCAGGAGGATGGTATGGACTCCAGCATGATCGGCAAGATCGAGAAGGCGAAACGGTATGCCGCAGAAAAGGATCGCCGAATCGTCTTCAAGCAATTCCGCGTCTCACTGACCGGCGACAACAATACCTACGAAGTCAGTTTTGACGCGGGCAAATGGTCATGCGGTTGCAAGTACTTTGCCACTCGCGGCTTGTGCAGTCACACGATGGCAATGGAACACGTGCTTGGCGCCATGCTCCCGCCGACCCCCGAAGCGGTTTCGGCGGTGATGTAACCCCTCAATTGAATACGCTGTGGGCGGCACCGGTTTGATGGTGCGGCTAGCTTCTGGCGCGACATCTGCTCCAAGGCAGGTGCCGCGCTTTTATTTTTTGCCGATGTGTGCTATGATGATTGTAGCAAATATGTTCAAACAAAAACGGTTCTGGCTGGGTTTATGCGTTAGTCTAGTTTTGCTCGTTTATGTTTTCTATCAAACCGATCCCGTCAAGATTTGGCATTCACTCCAACAAGCGCAGTACATTTACCTGATTCCCGGCTTGGCATTCTATTTTATCGGCGTGGGCGTGCGCGCGGTGCGTTGGCATTACTTGTTACGTTCCATCAAACCGATTCCCAGTCGTGTGTTGTTTCGCCCGGTGGTCATTGGGTATATGGCAAACGATATTTTGCCGGCGCGCTTGGGCGAAGTGGTACGTGCCTATATTTTGGGTACGCAAGAAAAGGTGAGCAAGGCAGCTACGTTGGTTACCATTGTCGTTGAACGCCTCTTTGATGGCTTGACGATGTTAACCTTTATCGTCTTGGCGTCCTTTCTGCTTCACTTTGCCGATGAAACGCTGACCATGCGATTACGAATGGTTGCCGCGCTCTTGATCGCCGCGATCGTGGGGTTGGCATTGCTCGCTGGAATGCCTCAGCGCGTTCAACCCATCGCCGATTTTTTACTCAATCGTTTGCCGGCAACTTGGCGTGAACGCGCACGGCAACTCACCCGTGCCCTCTTGGAGGGTTTGGGTGTTCTGCGCAGTCCCGGCGACTCGTTCACCGTGTTCGCCCTTTCGATGCTGGCTTGGCTTTTCGAAACGGCGATGTATACGGTCGTCGCGATGGGCTTTGATGTGAACGTGCCGTTCGCGGTATTTATGCTCGCGTGTGCCTTTGCCAATCTGGTCACGATTGCGCCCAGCACGCCGGGCTATGTGGGCGTGTTTGATGCGCCGATCGTCTATGTGTTCACGTTCTTTGGGGTGGAACAGAACTTGGCGACCAGTTATACCTTGGTCTTGCACGCGGCGTTGATCGTGCCGGTTACCTTGCTGGGTTTCTATTATCTGTGGCGCGCGGGCTTGACGCTTGCCCAAATGACGCGCGGGTGAGTGGGGAGGTTCGCTTTGACGAGTAAAACGGATCACGATCTAATTGCAGACATTCAAGCCGGCAAACGCGAGGCATTAGGCGTTCTGTTTGATCGTCACAGTCCCGCCTTGTACGATTTCATTTACCGCTTGGTGGGGGATCGCGATCAGACAGCGCGTTTGCTCGAAGAAGTGTTTACGCGCATCCCTTCGGTGATAGGCGAATTGGATGCGCAAACGCCGGTGCGCGGTTGGCTCTACGGCTTGGCGCGCGAATTCGCCTTGACCTTTTTACGCCAACGGGATTGGCTCGACGCACTGCCACCCTCGGATGAGCCGATGGTGTCCGGTTTAGTGGGCGATATTTGGCGCGCCGCGCGTTCGATGCCGGCGTTTCATCGTGCCGTCCTCGCCGTCGAAGAGTTGCACGGTCTTTCGCCGACGGAAAAAGCGCGCGCGCTCGGTGTGATGCGCACAGACCTCGCGCGCTTGCTGGAAGAGGCGCGCCGTTCGTTCGACAATCAGTTCGATTTACAAGCGCGGCAACACGGACGACCGCTCTCGGGGCAAATTGACCCGGAACGCATCTGGGGCATTCGTCGTCGCATTGGTACCAGCGGATCGCTCTTTGGTTATTTACCTGCCATCGTCCTCCCCGACTCGTTGGCAGATATGATTCGTGCCAAAGTTTTGCGATCGGCAAATTTAGGTGCGGCGCCAATGACTGCGCCACCCCCGGCTCCAACCATGGCGCCACCTACGCCGCCGCCACCTCAACCTTCCCCGGTGCCGCCGGTGGTGCGGCGCGCGCCTCCACCGGTTGCCGCCGAACCCGAAGGATGCGCGTGGCGATTGGTCGGCATCGCGCTCTTGGTCGCCTTGATTGTGACCGCGCTTGCGGTGGGGATTGGCTATCTGGCAACGCGCGATACCAACGCGCCGGTCATTTCACGCATCGAACCGGTCGAAAACGCGGTGATCCCATCCGCCTCGATTCCCGGCTCGCTTACCACGCGCGTCAATATCTCGGCAACCTTCCGCGATGATCGCGCGATCAATCCACGTTCGGTTCGATTGGTGCTGGATGGACGCGATGTAACGGCGCAAGCGAATGTAACCGAAGGATCGGTAACGTATAGTGCAGACTTGGATGCGGGTACACACGTCGTTCTGGTCGAAGTGCGCGATACGTCCGATAACAAAGTCTCGCGCGCGTGGCAATTTATGATGGGCGCGCCGCTCGAACCCACCAGCACGGCGACGGCTACACCCACCATCACCCTCACGCCAACGATCACCCGTGTGCCAACGGCCACCGGAACCGCGACGCCTATACCGACGCCAATCATCAACGATTTCAGCGCAACGCGGACTGTCATTACGCGCGGCGCGCCCACGTTGTTGACGTGGAATGTTTCGAATGCGGACCAAGTCTTTTTGAATCAAGACCGCGTGGATCCGGTCGGCAACAAGTTAGTCTCGCCCACCACGACAACCACCTATTATCTCATTGCGACCACACCCTTCGGCACCACGGCGCAAAAGACGCTGACGATTACCGTGCTCGATTTGCCAGATCTCATCGTTTCCGATATTACCCTCACGCCCAATAATCAAATTATGTACACGGTTCGCAACGAGGGACCGGGCGATGTCAATCGTCCCTTCTTGATCCAAGTAACGGTGAACAACTTGGTCGTCCAATCCGAGCGCCCGGTGTCTGCGCTCCCGGCGGGCCAGGAAGCCAAACTCGTCGTGCCTAATCGAACGGTCGTGGGCGATCAAACGATCAATGTCCGGGTCAATCTTTTGCAAGAAGTCCAAGAAACCAATTACGCGAACAACGAGTTGACGCGCACGTTAATTGGTCCCACCGCCACGCCCACTTTTACGCCCACACCGACCTTTACCTTGACACCGACGAACACGCCAACCTTTACGCCGACGAGTACGCCAACGTTCACCCCCACGCCCACGCGCACACCAACACCCACGCGTACTCCCACGCCGACCAATACACCCACGCCAACGAATACACCAACCGTGACACCGATTCCTTTTGCTGTAACGAGCATCAGTGTCAGCGTTACGCCCACCACCTACACGGGGGCGTGTCCCGGCAACTTTACGTTCACGGGTAGCATCACGACGAACGGCGCGGGGGTGGTCACGTATCAATGGGAACGCAAAGATTCGCCGCCGCTCGCCAGCGCAACGCTCACGTTTAGTGGGGCAGGGACCCAGACGGTCACGAATCAATGGTTGTCTGCGCCGGCCGGCGATGGGTGGGCGCGGTTGCACGTAACCGCCCCCAACGATCTAACCTCCACGCAAGCCACATTCACCAACAATTGTCATTAACTCACCTTGGAGGGCATTTGAAAAATCCAAGGATGCCCCGATTTTTCGTGGGGCAAATTTCCAAATTTGCCCCACGATCTCTGCACCGCCAAGGGAGTTTCTTCTACGCTCGCAATGGGTTCTGCGATGAGATGCGTGTGACATCAGTCGTTAAAACAAAACTTGCCAAGAGAGTAGCTCTTGGCAAGTTGTTTATGGTGGTGCCGGCACATTTGCCGGCGGCACAAAATAACTCTTGCCCTCTATCTCGATGAGATAGAGGGTTACCTCGTTGGCGGTGATTTTGGCGATCCATTTCCCGGCAGAGAAATTGGGCGAGGGCTGACATATGGCGAATACGGGTGGTGGTGCCTCCTCGTGTACGCATGCAAAGCCGGTCTGGGAAACCAAACGCACCGCCTTGCCGCGATTGGCAAAATCGTACTGCGCCGCGCTGGGTGGTGTCGTCGAAATATTCTCTGATGCCGTCCAAAAATCCAGCGTGCTATCCAACGTTTGCAAACGCACCCAGCCACCTTGCTGACCGATCACGTAAAACACATCGCTGCCGCCTTCGTACAACAGAAAAGCGGTGTCGGTGAGCGGGTGGGCTTGACCAAGCGCGAAAACTTGACGCAAGGGAAGCACATAAACGCGCGGCGGGGCAAAGAGATTCATCAACGAGGTGGGGGTAACATCGCTGACCAGCAAGCCAAGGAGCGGAAAGCACAGCAAGGCAATAATGCCGAGTGCGAGCACAATAATCAAATCACGATTCATCATTCAAATTCCAACTGCGGCGTCGTGTCCGCCGTCTCCTCAACATCCAGACGTTGAATGATTTCTTTTTCGTCTTGTGTAACCAAAATTTTCATCGTCGTATAAAATCCGTCCGGCATGACCAGCACCCCATAGCCCCGGGGGCGTCGCCGCGCACCAATAATTTTTTCGATCAACGCCGGCTCGTACCCTTTTTCGATCAGCATCTCGCGGTCTTCGGGACCCACTTGAAAGTACATCACCGTCCGGAATTTTTGCAACGCAATTCCCAGATTGCTCCCCAACAAATCGCGCAACGTTTGCGTCGCGGCGGCGATCACCAATTTGCGCTCTGCCCAATCCTTGAACGTCTCCGCGATCAACGTGGCGGCTTCTGCCGCATTGGCAGAGAGCGGCGCATCTTTGGGCATCAAACGATGAATCTCATCAATGACGAGCGCGGCTGGCTCATTGCGCTGTGGTAACCACTCTTCGTAGAAAATTTTGATGAACGCGCGCAAACACGGATCATCGGCGATGGCAAATGGGCGCGTGCCTTTGATCGGCTGATAAATCACAGCGCGCTGACTTGCCAGTGCTTCGCGGGTTTGCTTTTCAAACTGATCGAGTGAATCGTGTGGATGTAACACAATGCCGCCGATTTTTTCAATCGCCGCTTGCATCCGGGTCGAGTATTTCAAATTGATCGCTACAATTTTGTACTTGAGCAATTGCAAGCGAAGGACAAACCAGACGATCAGCGTCGAAGTTTTACCGCCGCCTTGATCGCTGACGAGCAGGACGGGACCCGTGTCCGCGCGAAAATCAGCGTAACGCAAACCTTCCTTGCCAAGGTCCACACTCCTGCCCAACAGAATCCGGTCGCGCGCATCGGCGAGGTACACATCGCTCCCTTCTTCGTTGGCAAGCGTGGCAATCGCTTCAGTGGTAAGCAAGCGTTGTGTCGGCGAAGGAGGCGGCAAGACGAGCCAATTGATGAATTGCGTCAAACGATTTTCGGCTCGCCGTGTTCCCAGCACTGGCAACCAATCGCCCAGCGCGTCCAACTCGCGTCCATCGAGTGCGGTCAGATCGAGCGCGGTGAGGTATGTCATTGCCAGCGTTTGATTTTTCTCCGATTCGTCCGGATTGCGTGCCCACGTGATGAAATGAGTCTGTGTATCGAAAAGATATTCCAGCGAACGCCGATCTTCGAGTTTGGTGAGAATCTCGCGCCACGCACGCGCTTCTTGGCTCCGCCCCAATCCTGGGATACGTGCCGCCAGAATTTGTCCGCGCAATGTGGTCGCGGTTTGCTGACGGGGCAACGGCGTGAGCGTGATCGTCACCAGCCCATCCACCGATTGCAGCGCACGCATCAACGCGGCGCGTGCTTCGGGGAAGGGGGTGTTTACGCGCATCACATCGAGCGTGTTGCGATTGGTTTTCACTTGAACATCAAAGCGCATTTGTTCCGGAATGTAGCCGCGATACAATTCGGTGGGCAGTACGCCGTCCATCGCCATCGTCGCTTGCTGAACTTGCTGGAGAAAACTTTCGCCGCCGAGCAACATTCGCACCAACGATTCGACCGCGTACGCGCCCAGCGGGGTCAAGCCAAAATCGAGTTGGGCGAGCCAATCGCGCACGGATGTTTCCAGTGACGTGGGATAGACAATGCCGGTGAGGATCACGCGCGCTTTGCGTGCGCTCGTTTCGGCGAGCGCGCGTAATTCAGCCAGATATTTTTGATCCACGTGATCGTGATCGGCCAAGTCGAGTTGTCCCAGGTGATAATCGGTGAGCCAAAATAATCGAATGGGAAGCAAACCTTCTTCGCGTTGGGCGAGGTGTGCGAGGAATTTGGTGAGCATATCGGCGATGTCGGCGGCTTGCAAGGCGGGCTTGAAGCCGCTCCGCCCCAGCGTGATGATGGAGATCCGCGAACGCGAACCATCGTGATGCACCACTTGGCCATCTTTGAGAATTTCGCGGATGGGTACGCGTGAGGCAACGGTGTGCAGGTTCAAACGACCACCGCGCGTCTCGCGGTCGTGCATTGCCCACAGCAAGACAACCGCCGCCAGAAAAATCAGCGCGAGTAATGTGGCGATCCGCCAATCGAAAAAGGTGAACATGACAAGGATGAAAACGGCGATGCCGCAAAACGCGAGCGCGAAAAATTTTTTCTGCGGTTCCGGTTTCACATCGAGCGGTTTGTTGAGCCAATAGTACAGCCCACGCAACCAACCGATGGGAATGCGCCACCATTGATAGAAACCGAGGAGCAAAATGTACAGCGCGAACGGCGCGATGAACGCCCAGCCCACCCAATCGTGCAATGAAATCCAAACGACGAGCAAGCCAACGCCACT
>DAOUAL010000114.1:0-14931 GCA_034433515.1 Anaerolineae bacterium
GCCGAACGCGACGATGCCTATGTGTACTATCAGTTGGGGAAATTGACGCACCTGCGTGCGCGTGTAGCGATGGATCATTTTATCGAACGGGTCAAGGAGATCGAAAAGGATTATCCAGATAATCCAGACCAACGCCATCAAACTGTCCATAATGATGCTCAGGCACGGGCACACTTGAAGAATGCGGCGGAACAATACGTCCTCGCCAGTGGTTATGCGCAACTATTTTCGGTGCGGTCGGTATCACTCTCAATCATCTGGGACGCGATGTACGACTATACCAAGAAATTCAATCGCACCGAGTTAGAGGATTTCCACAACTACGTGCGCGAGGCGCGTAAAAAATATAGGGTCGAAGAGATCAAGCCCTTTAATCCAGCAGACGCCGACGAATTCCTGCAGGCGTGTTTTGGCGTTGGCTCTGAAGAAGGATAAGCCCGATGCTTTTCCAAGAAATCGAATCGCAAGCGGTTATTCTGGTTGGGAATGCGATTGAGCAAGAGGAAGACTGCGCGTGTCCCGATGGCGCGGTGGTGCTATCCATCGAAGAACCGCCCGAGGCAATCGAAAACGATTGCGCGTGTGCGGACAAGCCCTTTGCGCTCAACCATCCCGTTGAAACGCCATCCAGTTTTACGCAAACGCCGGACACGTACACCACCGAGTTGCCACAAGGATTTCGGCTTGCCTTTAGCCCTTACGCGCCGGCGGGACCCAGTGTTCTGAATGCAATGGCGTGGGAACGTTGGCAAGCATTCGCGCAACCGCAGCCACTGACCCAACCGATTGACCGCACGCTCGCCACGCAACAATTGATTCGACCGGTGAAGGGGTATGCTCAAGCCCAGCCCAGCCACCCGGAAACCTTGACCGCATGGCTCCACATCACCAACGCCTGCAATCTCGATTGTCCGTACTGCTATGTGCGCAAGTCGTCGGCGCGGATGACGGAAGAAATTGGACAACACACGCTTGAACGAATTTTTGGCACGGCGCAACACAATGGTTTTCGGCGCGTCAAACTCAAATATGCCGGCGGCGAAGCCACGTTACATTTCGCGCTGATTCGGCATCTGCACGAAAAGGCAGACGCACTTGCGCGTGAAACCGGTTTGCCTTTGCGCGAGGTCGTGTTGAGTAATGGCACACGCTTGCGCGAACCAGAAGCAGACTGGTTGGCTGAAACCGGTGTCAAACTCATGATCTCGCTCGATGGCGTGGGTGAGGTGCACAATCGCTTGCGCCGTGATCGCGGCGGACACGAGACATTTGCGCAAATCGAGAAAACGGTTGATCGAATACTGCTTCCGCGCGGTATCCGTCCCGACATCACGATTACTGTCACGCGCCTCAACGCCGGTGGTGCGGCGGATACGGTACGCTGGGCATTAGAGCGCGATTTGCCGGTCAGTCTAAATTTCTATCGGCAGAATACATTATCGGTGACACATGCCGAGTTGGCATTGGAAGAACAAATCATCATTGACGGATTATTGAAAGCGTACGCCGTGTTTGAAGAATTGTTGCCGCAACGTTTTTTCCTCAACGGCTTGCTCGACCGAGTGCAGATGCAAGCCCACACGCAAACGTGTGGGGTGGGCACTTCGTATCTCGTCATTACCCATGAAGGCAAACTCGCACAATGTCAAATGCATCTGGATCGTCCCGTAAGTAGCACGATTGATTCTGATTTATTGTTGCCGGTGGCGAAGGGTTTTATCCGCTCAATCCCGGTGGATCAAAAAACCGGTTGCCGCGAATGCACGTTTCGCTATCGCTGCACCGGCGGTTGCCCGCTTGAAACATTTCGTGCGACCGGGCGCTGGGATGTGTCCAGCCCGCATTGCAACATCTACAAGACGTTGTTGCCGGCGGCATTGCGACTGGAGGGGTTGCGCTTGCTCAAATATAACGGCTATCTCAGTTGAATGTCAGCATCGTGAAAGGTTCGCGTTACGGAGCGGGAAGGTATCTTTGCCTTCCCGTTTTTTTGTTTCGTAGAAAATGGCAGGTAAACGTCATCAACTCATCTACTTTTCGGCTTGACCGCGTCAGCCTGCTCTGATTTTATTGCAAGTGAAATTGGAATTCTTGAACAAGTGCATGTTTCTAGAAAGGACACTGAGATGTACGGTAATCCTTACACTCCCACTGCCAGCGTAGTAAAAGCGATCGTCATATTCCTGTCGTTGATCCTCATTGGTACGGTCGTACTGGTTCTATTCGCTTCTGGCAACTTTGGACCAGAAGCAGACGCGCGAGCGCAACGGATTAAGATGGACGCAGAAATCAATGAAGCCGAGAGACGCTTTGAGCTCGAGAAGAAAATGGCAGATTATAAACGACAACAAGAACAAGCCGAGCGGGATTTTGAACTGTGGTTGACACTCAAAGATTGGGGCATGCGCGTCATCGTCCTCGGCGTAATGCTCGCAACAATTATCATCGCCGCCGGCAAATCGGTGCAATGGGTGTATCAGGCGCGGCAGGTCACCCAGAGCATCTCTATCGAGCGAGCGGCATCCGAACCTAGCCACGCTGTGGACGAAGCGCTCCGAATGCGCAACATCTATGCTCTGTTCGAGCAGATGAACGATCGCATCGAGCATCTGGAACGCCAGGTTTCCAGTCTGCAAGCCCAATTGCTGGTGTCCCAGCAACAACTCGAATGCTTGCAGATGCGTGGTGACAACGGTTCCGACTCTAGCGAGAAAATTATTCCTTTCAAGAGTGTCGTGGGATAAAGGAGGTGCGATGACGCTAGAGACACTACTTGTCAACACGGTTCTGCCTGTCCTTTTGATGAGCACGCTGGTCGCCGCAATCTTTGCGTACTGGTTCGCATTTGCCATACTCAGTTTGAATGTACAAGCCACCGAGGAGTCGGCTATTCACTCAAGCGTACCCGGCGTAAGATAAAAACGGGACACAAGAATAATCCCATGCACGGCGGCGGTCGGCGGTCGGATGACCAAAGGAGGTGAAAGCGAGGTAAACCCAATTACTGTATAAACCCAAATTCGATTCCAAGCTAAGGAGGTGATCACTAACGACTTGACTCTTTAAGAAAACGGCAAGGAGTGAACACGGTTGCTGTTCACTCCTTGCATCTTTTGCCTCTCGCCTCTTGTCTCTGATTTTGTTCCTCCACCATCCTGTGCTAAAATAACCCCAACGATGAAACGCATTCTGCTGTTCCTCGTTTTCTGCCTTGCGGTTGCTTTGGGATTGTTGCTCACCGAAAACGCGCACGCGCAACGTCCGCCGCTTGTCCTCGCCTTTTATTACAACTGGTTCGATGAGAACACGTGGCGCGCGGACAAGGTGCCGGATATGCCAGCCCAAACTTACGTCTCGCGCGATCCCAATGCCATGGCACGCCACATTCGCCAAGCCCGCGATGCCGGCATTGATGCGTTTATCGTCTCGTGGTGGGGCGCGGGCAACCAAACCGATGACAATCTCAAAGTCATGCTCGATCTGGCGCGCGGAATGGATTTCAGAGTTGGCGTGGACTTTGAATTGACCTCGCCCTTTTATCGTTCCAAAGACGATGTGATTCGTTCGCTCAAGAATTTGATGGCGACTCACGTCAATCACCCGGCTTATGCGCGTTCCGAAGGCAAGCCGATCATCTTTTTCTGGCGACAGCAACACTATTCGGTGGATGAATGGCAAGCCATTCGCAACCAAGTTGATCCGGAACGCCGCACGCTTTGGATCGCCGAAGGTCTCGACGTCTCGTACTTGCGCGTGTTCGATGGGCATCATCTGTATATGATCGCGTGGGCACCCAACCCGCAAGCCGAACTCAATAAATGGCCCCGCCGCATCGCCGCGTTCGGCGCGGACAAGATTTGGGTCGCGACGGTCAATCCCGGCGCAGACAATCGCAAGACCACGCAATCGGAAAAGGTCGTGCGCGATCGGCAGAACGGCGAGTATTATCGCGAGACGTGGCGCGCGGCATTCACCACCTATCCCGATTGGATCATGATCACCAGTTGGAACGAATGGCCCGAAGGCACAATGATCGAGCCGAGCGTATCGTACGGCAACTTGTATCTCGACATCACACGCGAGTACGCGGCGCAATTCAAACGTGGCTTGCCCACACCCACCCCCACGTCAACGCGGACGCCGACGCAAACGCCTTCACCCACCGCCACTGCGACGATCACGCCATCCGGGCGAGCATCCATTTCGATTACGCGCACCACCCCACTCACCCCCCCCCGAGTCATTTCGAGTGTGCGCGCAACTATTTCAGACACGATTCGCGTGCGCGCCAAACCAACAACCGCTTCCGAGAATCTGGGGTTCTTGCGCGAGGGGATGCCGGTCACTTTGTTGGGGCAAAGCGAAGATGGATTGTGGTATCAGATTCCTTATCCCAACAATTCGATGCGCGGTTGGATCTTTGGCGGCTTTGTTGATCCCGATGATGATCCAGCGGCGTTGCGTGTCTTGAGTGCAGAGGAGCAGGCACCCTTGCCTTCTCCCACAGCAACTCTATCGCCGACGCCAACTTTTACGCCAACATTCGAACCCACGCTGATTCCGGAAACGCCCACCGCCACGCCGACGTTGACACCGACGCCGCGACCAACGGCAACACCTACGCCCGCCGGTTTTTCGCTCCGTTCGATTTTTCCATTCTTACCCTAAACGCGTAAGCATCGAAACATGGATTTGCAAAACGATATTGCCAAGATTTTGATTTCGCACGAACAACTCCAACAACGTGTGGCTGAACTGGGCGAAGCGATTAGTCGCGATTATGCGGGCAAAGATTTGTTGCTCGTCTGCATTCTCAAAGGCGGCGTCGTGTTCCTGAGCGATCTCATCCGCACGATTCGCATTCCCCACGCGATTGACTTTATGGCGATCTCGTCCTACGGCGGGGCGCGCACGGAATCGAGTGGGGTCGTGCGGATTCTGATGGACTTGAACACGAGCATCGAAAATCGCAATGTGTTGATCGTTGAAGATATTATTGATACTGGGCATACCTTGGCGCACATTGTGGATTTGCTGAAAACCCGCGCCCCACAATCGCTGCGGATTTGCACGTTGCTCAACAAGCCCAGCCGGCGAGAGGTGCCGGTCAAGGTGGATTACATCGGCTTTGATATTCCGAATGAATTTGTGGTGGGCTATGGGTTGGACTTTAACGAGGTGTATCGCAATCTGCCGTTTGTGGGCGTGCTCAAACCGGACAAGTACACCTAGTGCAACAACATGAAATAGTTGCATACCAGACGGATGGGAAGACGTTGACAGACGTGGCTAAAAATCGAGTTTTCACCACGCCCTTTCATGTTGGTGCACTACTAGCGGGGCGAGCCAACGACTCGCCCCGCGCTGTTTGGCTCAATCGTGAAGCTTGGTTACGGCTTGGCGTATCTGTGCAAGGGCTTGCTGAATATTCTCCAACGAATTGGCGTACGAAAAACGCAAATAGCCCTCGCCGGCGGAACCAAACGCCGTGCCACTGAGACACGCCACCCCCGCTTCGTTCAAGAGATAGTCGGCGAGTTTACGCGAATTCCACCCGGTCCCCGTAATGTTCGGAAACGCATAGAACGCACCTTGCGGTTTGAGGCACTTGAACCCGGGAATGGTGTTCATCCCTTCTACAATGGCTTCGCGCCGCGCTTTGAAGGCGGCGATCATTTGTTGCACCGAAGCTTGCGGTCCCCGCAATGCTTCAATGCCGGCGTGTTGCACAAAATCGGCGACGCACGAGGTCGAATTGATTTGCATCAAGGTCATTTTTTCAGCGAGGTCGGCCGGCATAATGCCCCAGCCCAAGCGCCAGCCAGTCATGGCATACGTTTTCGAAAAGCCGTCCAGAATGACCAGGCGATCGGCAATCGTTGGGATGTTCAAGAAACTGTGGAACGTGCCGTCATACACCAAATGTCCGTAAATCTCATCGGAAAAGATGGTGCAATCGTACTTGAGCGCAAGTTCGGCGACGATCTCTAAATCGGATTGTTCCAGCACGCCACCGGTGGGATTCTCCGGCGAGTTGAGGATGATCAACTTGGTGTGCCGATTCACTTTGGCGCGAAATTCATCGGGATCGAAACGAAAGTGATTGGCTTCGCGCAGGGTGTATGGAACCGCTATGCCGCCGGCATAATTGATCATACTTTCGTAGATGGGAAAGCCGGGATTAGGATACAATACTTGATCGCCCGACTCGACGAGCGCGAGGATCGTGAAAAACATAATTGGCTTGGCGCCCGGCGTAACGACCACATTGTTCGGTGTGATGGAAACGCCGCGAGTGCGAAAGGTGTGTTCCACAATCGCTTCGCGCAGTTCAAGGAGACCTTGGCTGGCGGTGTACTTGGTCTTGCCGTTGCGCAACGCGCGGATGCCGGCTTCGACGATGTTGGGAGGCGTGGGAAAATCCGGTTCGCCAAATTCCAGATGAATGATGCGGCGACCTTGCGCTTCGAGCGCGCGCGCTTTGTTGGCAACCTCAAAGGCACTCTCGGTGCCCAAACGATGGGTGCGTTCGGCGAATCTCATCGGCTTGTGCTCCTCGGGCTAGGATTTTTTTCGCGATCGGCTGAGACGAAGTTGTTGACGCGCTTCGCCGTCCGCCCAACGACGGCGATCTTCATCGGTTTCTAAAATCAAAGGCGGGACCGAGCAAGGTTTGCCATTGTCGTCGAGTGCGACATACACGGCAAATGCGGAATTGGTGTGCGTGATTTCGCCGGTGATGGGATTCTCCGCTTCCACACGGACGCCGACTTCAATCGAAGATTTGCCCACCCAATTGACGGCGGCGCGCAAGGTGAGCAAGTGGCCCACTTTGACCGGCGAGAGGAAGGTGATCGAATCCATCGCCACGGTCACCACGGGGCGTCGTGCGTGCCGCATTGCCGCCAAACCGCCGGCTTCGTCAATCAATTTCATGACGTGACCGCCGTGCACTTTGCCTAATGGATTCGCATCCGCCGGCATCATTTGTTGACTCATTTCGACTTTGGATTCGGACGCGCATTTGGCGGGCAGTGCCGGATCGCCACCGCGCACATCTAAACCGCTCGTTGCACCTTCATTATTCATCTTGGGACCTTGCGTTGGGATTTTGGGGGCAAGTATAATCGGAATCGAATTTTTTTCAACTCGCGCGTGGACGTTTTGACTTGTCTGCGTCTTGCATTATAATGCGGACGATTTCTTTGGGGAGGTTACGAGTTGTTCATTTGGAGCGGAGATCACAAACGCGGTGTCTGATCATCTTTCTCAGCCGGAATCCTTGACCCCGCGCGGTTTTTGGGATTTATCGCCCAGCCAGCAGATCACGTATGGCTGTCTGGCGGTTGTGGTGATCGCCTTGGGCGTACTCTATTGTGCCGGGACTTTGAGTTTGATCGTGCGTCCATCTTTGCAACGACCGCCAACAGCCACTTTGTTAGCCAAGCCCACCCAGACGGCGACCGCCACACGCGCGCCGGTGACATTGATTGTCCCAACGCGTGGCACACTTGCGCCGACCCCAACGCAAGCCCCCATCCCAACGCGCGAACTACCCACCTTAACACCAACGATTGATCTCACTAACCCAGCACCCAGTGTAACGATCACCGGCACGCGCGCGACACTGACGATCACCTCAATCCGGCGCATCATCACGGCGATGCCGCCGCTCACCACCACGATCACCTCTCGACCTTGAGGATTTATGCAAATAGATTTAATTACCGATGTTTCAGTGTTCGATCAACTTGCAGCCGAATGGAATCAAGTGCTACATCGTTCGGCGATGGATACGCTGTTTCTCACGCACGAATGGCAACGGGTGTGGTGGAAAACGCTGGGAACAGGTGAATTGCGCGTGATCACGTTCCGCGATGATGACCGTACCCTTGTTGGCATTGCGCCATTGTTTGCGCCACCCGCGCCGGATGGCTTGACATCGCTGCTGCTGATTGGTTGTGTGGACGTGTCCGATTATTTGGACATTATCGCCGCGCGCGGCTACGAAGAGCAGGTGTATGCCGCCTTGCTTGATACACTCACACAGCCCGATTTTCCGGCGTGGCACTCGCTCGATTTGTGTACCCTACCGGCTGCCTCGCCCACCAACACGATCTTCAAAGCGATGGCGCAAGCGCGCGGGTTCACGGTAGAGCATTATCCGCATGATGTTTCACCGATCATCGAACTGCCGGCGGATTGGGAAACCTATCTCGCCACGCTCGACAAGAAACAACGGCACGAGGTGCGGCGCAAACTGCGGCGCATCGAAGAGGTCAACGCCAAGTGGTACGTCGTTGATTCGGCGGAGATGTTGGATCAAGCGGTGCTAGATTTTATCGAATTGCACAAAAAGAGCCGTCCCGATAAGAATCTGTTTATGGACACGCGGATGCAATCCTTTTTTGCCGAGATGGCGCGCGCGTTGTTTGCGCAAGGATGGTTGCAACTTGCTTTCTTTGAGATCGAAGGCGAACGCGCGGCGGCAATTTGGAATTTTGTGTACAACAACGATGTGCTGGTGTACAACTCGGGCTACGATTCCACCAAGTACGGCGCGCTCAGTCCCGGCATCGTCCTCTTTGCGCATTCAATTCAGGATGCGATTGCAGCCAAGCGGCGGCGGTATGATTTCTTGCGCGGCAACGAGGAATACAAGTATCGCTTTGGGGCAAAGGATACCCAAGTGATGGAGTTGCAGATTCGCCAATAGAAGCCGACAACGTTCTAGTCCATTCTTAGCAGGTCGGAGTTTTGACGAGGGAGACACATATATAGTAGGGCAATCGCATTTGAACTTTTCCATGACCAGCGCGACACCTTTCCCCAGTTTTCTGGTGTGAACTGCCTTCTTTTGGCGATGTTCATCAACATACAACGGAGAATTGTGTGGCCCAAAGTGCCCAACTTGCCATCTCCACCTGTGGAGATGTTGCGTCAAAGACGCCGGCTCGTCGCTGGCACGGTGATTGGAATTCCAAATGCGATTGCCTTAAACCCAGTCACAGGACTGGTGATTACTCACATCTCCATTTTACCGCCGAGACGTCGAGAACGCAGAGAAAAAAATAAGACAACTCGGCGACCTCTGCGCCTCTGCGGTGAGTTTTGGGTAATCACCAGTCACAGGAAACTTGACAAGCATAGGTAATTTTGATATACTATCTGACTGCTTAAGGTTAACACATTTTTTCGGGCGCGAGATACCCAAGGCGGATCGCGGTCGGTTATTTTTGTTGCCAAGGCGGCGAGCGTTCTGAGCTATTTTTTCTTCGTTGTCCATAATGATTGAAGCCGTTACCGGGTATCCCCCCAATTGCGAGAGGGAGTTTTTGAGAGTTGCCAAATTCCACGGCAAACTTGCGTAAACTCCATCCCCCATCTCTCCGGTGTCACCATAAGCAAGAGTGTTTTTGTTTGCCAGATAGGCGTGAATAATTTGACTGGCGCGTGTTCCTATGGTTGAAAGCCGGGCAGTGGTGTCCGAATGGTGCATTCTGGTTTGCGCGCTCAACTTTTCCTGAGGAGTGAGTGTGGATGAGCCAACTGACGATGACCCCGTTGATTAACGGTTTGATGCCGGATCAAAAATCGTATGCCCGCATCCCCGATGTTCACAATATCCCCACCTTGATTCAAGTCCAGATTGAATCATTCAAATGGTTCAAGACCGAAGGTCTGCGTGAACTCTTCGATGAAATCTCTCCCATCGAATCGTTCAACAAAGAATATGCCCTCTATTTCCCGGGCGATAACGAAATTGCCAAACGGCTGAACTTGACGTATTGGTTCGGCGAGCCCAAGTACTCGGAAGCGGAATGCCGCGAAATGGATATGACCTACGCCGCCCCGCTACATCTCAAAGTGGCGTTGGTCAACAACCAGACCGGCGAAGCGACCACGCAAGAAGTCTATATGGGCGACTTTCCGCTGATGACCGATCATGGTACATTCGTGATCAACGGTGCCGAGCGTGTAGTGGTTTCGCAATTGATTCGCTCGCCCGGCGTCTATTTCAGCGCGACCGAAGACCGCGCCACCGGGCGGATTCTTTGCTCCGCCAAACTCATCCCCAATCGCGGCGCCTGGCTCGAGTTTGAAACCTCCAAGCGCGATGTCTTGTCGGTCAAGGTAGATCGCAAGCGCAAGGTGCCGGTAACGATGCTACTCAAAGCCGTTGGGGTGGGCGATGGTACGGATGAAGGATTGATCAACATCTTTGCCGGGGCAGACAACAATCCTGAACACGAATACATTCGGAGCACCTTGGAGCGCGAGACCCCCAAACTGGAAAACGTGGATCAGGCATTGCTCGAGTTTTACAAGAAATTGCGCCCCGGCGATCCGCCCACTCTCGACAATGCCAAGAATTTCATGACGACGTTGTTGTTCACCCAACGTCGGTACGATTTGGGCAAAGTTGGTCGTCACAAATTGAATCGCCGTTTGTACGGCACCGATATTCCCGCGGATCAATTGCCGCAAGAACGCATTATTCGCGCCGATGACTTGGTCAAAGTTGTCGAGCATATGATCCTCATCAACAACGGCTTGGAAGGCGGCGATGATATTGATCACTTGGGCAATCGCCGGGTCAAGACGGTGGGCGAGTTGATCCAGAATCACTTGCGCATCGGCTTGCTGCGTTTGGAACGCGTGGTGCGCGAACGAATGAGTGTGCGCGAAGCGGATCAAATCTCGGCGTTGAACTTGATTAACATTCGCCCGGTTGTCGCAGCCATGCGTGAATTTTTCGGGGGCTCGCAACTTTCGCAATTTATGGATCAAACCAATCCCCTCGCCGAACTCACGCACAAGCGTACGCTTTCGGCGTTGGGTCCCGGCGGCTTGCGCCGCGAGCGCGCCGGTTTTGACGTGCGCGATGTACATCACTCGCACTATGGCCGCATTTGTCCCATTGAGACACCCGAAGGTCCCAACATCGGTTTGATTGGTCGTTTGGCAACCTATGGTCGAATCAATGAATTTGGGTTCATCGAAACACCGTATCGGTTGGTGCGCAACACCGTCGAGAACAAAAAGGGCCAGTTGGTGGGACGCATCTTGCGCGAGGATATTCACGAACCAGAGAGCGGCAAAGTCATTGCCAAGGCAGACACGGTCATTGATGAAAATCTTGCCGAGAAAATTGCTGCCATCAAAAAGATCACCGAGGTGCCGGTGCGTGCCTACGCGACCGACGAAATCGTTTATCTCGCTGCCGATGAAGAAGATCGCTACACCATTGCGCAAGCCAACGCGCGTGTGGATGCGTTAGGTCAATTCTTGGACAAGCGCGTAGAGATTCGTCGGCATCAAACCTTCTTGACCGAATCATGCGATCGTGTCCAATATCTGGATGTCTCCCCGAAACAAATCGTTGGCGTGTCTGCCGCGTTGATTCCCTTCCTGGAACATGACGATGCGAACCGCGCGTTGATGGGATCGAATATGCAACGCCAAGCAGTCCCGCTCTTGCGTCCCGAAGCGCCGGTGGTAGGCACCGGGATGGAAGTCCAAGCCGCACTCGATTCAGGACAGGTGGTGGTTGCCGAAGAAGATGGCGAGGTGGTGAGCGCCACCTCGCGCGAAATTCGCATTCGCGGCGCGAACAAAAAAGAACACGTCTATCCTTTGCGCAAGTATAATCGTTCCAACCAATCCACCTGTATTGATCAGCGCCCCATCGTCACGCGCGGCATGAAAGTGAAAAAGGGCCAAGTGATTGCTGATAGTTCATCCACCGACCAGGGCCGACTTGCCTTGGGGCAGAACGTTGTGGTGGCGTTCATGTCGTGGGAAGGTGGCAACTTTGAGGATGCTATTCTCGTCAGCGAACGGATGGTGCATCAAGACAAGTTCTCTAGCATCCACATCGAAAAGCACGAGATTGAAGCGCGCGATACCAAGTTGGGTCCCGAAGAAATTACGCGCGACATTCCCAACGTGGGCGAAGATGTGTTGAAAGACTTGGACGAAGACGGCATCATTCGGATTGGTGCGGAAGTTGGCCCCAACGATATTTTGGTCGGCAAGATCACGCCCAAAGGCGAGACCGATTTGACGCCCGAAGAAAAATTGTTGCGCGCGATCTTTGGTGAAAAGTCACGCGAGGTCAAGGATTCGTCGTTGCGTTTGCCCCATGGTGAGCGTGGCAAAGTGGTGGATGTCAAAGTGTTCACCCGCGATGAACATCACGAGTTGCCGGCGGGCGTTGACAAATTGGTGCGCGTCTCGATCGCGCAGATGCGCAAGATCACCGAAGGCGACAAGATGGCTGGTCGGCATGGCAACAAAGGGGTCATTTCCAAAGTGGTCCCCATCGAAGATATGCCGTACTTGGAAGATGGAACACCCGTAGATATTATTCTCAACCCGCTCGGGGTGCCCGCCCGGATGAACATCGGACAGATTTTGGAGACGCATCTGGGTTGGGCGGCCGACCGCTTGGGTTTCAAAGTGGTTTCGCCGGTGTTTGATGGCGCTGATGAATCCGAAATCAGCGCGGAACTGGCGCGAGCATGGCTCATTGACAAGGCGTGGTACGATATTACGCAACGCGCCTGGCAATGGTTGCGCGAACAAGCATACACGCTGGAAGATTTGAACGATGAGGATGAAGCGCGCACGTTATACTTGCAAGAGATTCTCCAGGATGCCGATCGGCGCAAACTTGCTAATGATCGGGTGTACGCCCGACGCCAAGTGATGCGTTACTGGCTCAAAGAAAAAGGATACGACCCGGACACGCTACTTTCGTTTGAAGATGACCGGCGGCGCGTCCAAGACCGTGCCGAGAGCGACCGGCTGGCGCGGCTGGTGTGCTATCGCTTGTGGCTGGAAACTTATGGTCGTTCGTGGTCGGAAAAGATGACCGAAGAACAATTGCTTGCCGAAGTCGAAAAGGCAAGCGCGGAACTCAAGATCCCCACGCCTATTTCGGGCAAGATGGTGCTCTACGATGGCAAGACCGGGCTGCCCTACGATCAAGCCGTAACGGTCGGTGTGATCTATATGATGAAACTCGCGCACTTGGTGGAAGACAAGGTGCACGCGCGTTCCACCGGTCCGTACTCGTTGGTAACGCAACAACCCTTGGGCGGCAAGGCACAGTTTGGTGGTCAACGCTTTGGCGAAATGGAAGTGTGGGCGCTGGAAGCATACGGCGCGGCACACACCTTGCAAGAAATGTTGACCGTCAAATCGGATGATGTAACCGGGCGCGTCAAGACGTATGAAGCCATCGTCAAAGGCGAGGAGATTTTAGAGCCGGGCGTGCCGGAATCGTTCCGTGTCTTGGTCAAGGAATTGCAATCGCTGGGGCTTGCGGTTGAAGTGTTCAACGCCGAAGGGGAAAAGATGACCTTTGGCAAAGAAGAGAGCGAAGAAAAAGTACCGCAACTGGGGATGGGCTTGTTGCACGGCGAACCCGGCGAACTGCGTTCCGAACGGGATGTGATGCGCGAACGGCGCGAACGCTTTGCCCGGGGCGAGAACATTCGCGGCAATCGCAAACGCAAGACACGGCGCGCCCTCGAACCGGAAGAGTTGGACGAAGAATCGCTTGACGAAGAACCGGACGAAGACGAAGATTAAATTGAACGTATCCCACGTAAGATGAATCAAGGTCGGAGCAAAAATGGAACTGAAAGATTTCAGCGCATTGCGTATCAGTCTGGCATCGCCAGAGCAAATTCGCGCGTGGTCATACGGCGAAGTCCTTAAACCAGAAACGATCAATTATCGCACGTTGCGTCCCGAACGCGAAGGGTTGTTTGACGAACGCATCTTTGGCCCCCAGCGCGATTGGGAGTGCGCGTGCGGCAAATATAAAAAGATTCGCAATCGCGGCATCATTTGCGAAAAGTGCGGCGTGCAGGTTGCGCCCGCGCGCGTTCGGCGCGAGCGAATGGGCCACATCGAACTGGCGTCGCCCGTTTCGCATTTGTGGTACGTGCGCGGTGTCCCTTCCCGCATTGGTTTGATTTTGGATCTCTCCCCACGCCAATTGGAACGCGTGTTGTACTTTGCGCAATATATCGTTACCCAAGTGGATGAAGATGCGCGCAAGCGAATGATGCAACGCTTGAGCAAGGAAACGCAAAACAAGACGCAGGAACTGGAAGCCAAGATTCAAGCCGAGATCGCGCAACTCGAAAAGCAATTCGAAAAAGAAATCGAATCGCTGACACGCAAAACCGAAGCCGCCATCCAAAAACTCGAAGAGCAACTTGCCGACAAGACCGATCAAATTGTCAGTCTGGCGAAGAAACTTGAGAATCGCATCGAAGAAGCCAAGGGCTCAGAGATTCGCAAGGCGATTGTGTTTGAGCCGACCGGTGACGTGATCGCCGAGGAAGGCGAAACAGTTACCGCCAAGCATCGCAAAAAATTAAACGAACTCGTTCAAGATCAGTTGAGCGAAATCGAAAAAGATATTCGCGCCAAGCAATCCGACCGCCGCTTGATGTTGGATGCGGAAACCGATCAAAAGCGGCACGCGCTGAACGATGAAATTGCCAAACTGCGCCAGAAACTGGATGTCCAGTTGGAAAAGATTCGTACGGCGCATGATACCAAGATGGATGATCTCAAAGCGATTCGCGTGGGCGAGATCATCAACGAATCGCGCTATACCGAGATGCGCGACAAGTGGGGCACGCTCTTTAGAGCCGGGATGGGCGCAGAAGCCATTTATGAAATCTTGAAAGCGATTGATTTGGAGGAACTCTCCAAATCTATTCGCGCAACCATCAAAACCACGAAATCCAAACAAGTCAAGAAAAAAGAAATCAAACGCTTGCGCGTGGTGGAAGCGTTGCGCCGCGCCGGCAATCGTCCCGAATGGATGATTCTCACCGTCTTGCCCGTCATCCCCCCCGATTTGCGCCCGATGGTGCAACTCGACGGCGGCCGCTTTGCCACCTC
>DAOUAL010000115.1:0-1836 GCA_034433515.1 Anaerolineae bacterium
TGCCATGCCCATGACCGGGGTCCAATAAAAATTTCCCGGCAAAATGGCTCTGAGTTGGCTGAGTAGTCCGCGCGCCGATAACGTTGCTACCACCCCACTTGAATCTGCCTGCAAAATGACAAACCACACCAAGTCCGCTAGATAGACTCCGAGCACCACCAAACCACCGAGCAAAAGCGCAGCGCGGGTTGAATGCGCTTCCCACGCGCGCCACGCCCACTTGAAACCCAGCAACCAAATGGGAATCACAAAGATCAGGTTGTACGGATGTGTGGGAAAAACGAACACTTGGACCAGCATTGCGGTTGCCAGCGTGATGAGATGCCCTTCCTGCCACTCAGGGTGGCGAAGTAGATCAATCGTTTGGGTGAGCCACAGGAGCAAACTGGCGATTGCCGCGCCCCACGCGATGGGGGTGCCAACACCAAACAAATTTTCCGCACCCGTTGCGCCGGCATAGCCGCGATAATCGCGGAGGGCATTCCAGAATTCAAACAGCCAGCCGGGCAAGAGAGCGTGCGTTACGCCAAGCAAGAGCAAGCCAGTGCCAAAGAATCCCGTGAGAAAGGGAAGCGATTTCTGCCAACCGCGTCGCCAGAGATAGTAAACCAACACGATATAGAGAATGACCAAGATTGAACTTTGTGGCTTGATGGTTGACCACGCCAGCAAGAATCCGGCAAGTAGATCCGCGCGCCGATGATTCAACCGCATGAGATAGAGGGTGGCTGTCAGAAAAAAGAAAACCCACAGGGCTGGCTGTCTGCCTTGGAAATTACTGTACGTTGCCGGCAAAGTGAGCAAGCCGGCGATGAGCAAGACGCGCACAAAGGGGTCGCGCGGGAAATCAAGCAAACGAAACCACAGCCACACCGCGCCCAGAAAACTGGCGTAAAATGAAAATGCCAAGACGACGAGTGCATCGGAAAAATTCAAGCCGATCGTCGGCAAATAGAGCAAGGCAATATGGAGCGGATAGGCAAAGCGTTGTTCATCCTTGACGTACTTTTCATCACCGGGTTGGAGCGGTCGCCCAAAGTTCAGCGTTTGCACAATGGCATCACCGGCGGGCGAGTACGGATTGATGCCTTGCGAAAATAATGCGCGCGTCCCTGCCCACATAATCGTTGAATCGAACGGCTGAACACGATAGCCCGGTAATGCCGAGGGATACAACCGATACGAGCTGACAATACCTTGCCACACCGTCGCGCCAAACAGGACGAGAAACACGAGCATTGCACCGAGTTTAAACCAACGCTGCTGCGACATCGAACGCAGGAAATTGGGTGTCATGGTGTTGTCCAAAAAATCCACCGATAATTTTACGTTATAGATGTTGGGCGGCTTTGGGTAGTTGTTGTTGCGAATTCATTCGCTCTGTGGTGATTGAAATCGCGTCTACCATTACCCCAAACCTGCCGGCGCAGGTTTGCCTCCCCGCCGCCGGGCGGCTTTTGGGTAGTTAGTGCCGCGAATTCATTCGCCTGCAACGGAAATAATATCCTGCGCGCTTGGCGATGAACATTATGCCAGCAAAGCGTGCCAAGTGGGCAGCGAAGACGGCGAGGTTATTGCATCTGGCACGCTTGCCATCGAATCGGCAAAACGAATATAACCGCCGTCCATCATTGCCTGGCGCCACATGAAATCGTACCAGCCCATCCCCACCACCGGAATGCCGCTCGCCAAGCAATTCAGAAACACGGTCGAGAATGCCATCAGCGCGACATCGGTTTGGGCAAGTACCGGCTCCAGCGAGCCGCCTTTATTAAACCCGACGCGCGCGGGGATAGGTCCACAATGCTTGCGCCACGCTCGTTGATACAGTTCGAT
>DAOUAL010000116.1:0-5386 GCA_034433515.1 Anaerolineae bacterium
GTCGAACCTTAAAAAGATCAACCACCAGTCATTGGGCAGTCCTCACCTGATAAGGACGTTGCTCTTTGAGGACGACATAGATGCGCATAAGCAGTTTGCGGCAAATGGCTCCCAGGACGACACCGTGATGTTTCCCTTGGGCGCGCTTGTGCTGATAGTAGGCGCGGAGTTGAGGCTCATGCCTGATCGCCATCGATGCCGCTTGCCATAGAGCGTGCCGTAGATAAGGCGAACCGCGTTTGCTCATGTGGGCGTGCTCAGCGGTGAATGCGCCGGTTTGATAGACCCGGGCATCAATCCCAGCAAACGCCACGAGTTTCTCGGGTTCAGGGAAGCGGTGAATATCGCCAATCTCTGCGAGGAGTGCGGCGCCCGTCGCCAAGCCCACGCCTGGGATCGTCGTGAGGAACTGGGGGACTTGGGTCATCAGTTCCGCCAGGGCTGCATCAATTTGGTCGCGTTGGGTTTCCAGGAGTGCGATCTGTTCCAGCAAGCACCGCATCTCAACCCGCACAGCGTCGGTGAGAAACCGGACCCCAATGGATTGGCGAGCGAGCGTTTGGACGGCCGCGGCTTTCTCGGAACCGAAGCGTCCCCGACTGGTGGATTGCAGAACCTGGGTCAGTTCAGTCACATCCAGGTCGGCGAACTCTTGCGCGGTGACCGCGTCCTGCAACAAGCGCCGTGAAGTAGCGAGAAACACATTGGAAAAGAGCGTTTCATACTCTGGGAAGACCCGATCTAACACGGCAATCATCTTGCGTTTGCAGTCGCCGATCTGCTCGGTCAGGCGAAAGCGGAAACGGATCAATTCGCGCAATTGGAGCAACACGGGCGTGGTCGGGGTGGACACCTGACCTTGCCCAATGCGGACCAAGTCCGCAATCCAGAAGGCATCCGTGCGATCATTCTTGCATTTCCGCACGCCACTTTTGCGATAGGCATGGATTTGCATGGGATTAAAGACCACAACGGCGTAACCATGCTGGGTGAGGAACTCATAGAGGGCCAGCCAGTAATGGCCGGTGGCTTCCAGCCCAATCGTCACCGGTTCCGCCACGTGCCGCAAGTGCTGGTGTAATTGAGCCATGCCGTCGCGGGTGTTGGCAATCGAGAAAGCCCGTTGGATCACCGTCCCCGCCGCATTCAGGATTAAAGCGACATGCTGGCGTTTGGCGACATCAATGCCACAGAAGAACATCGTTACCTCCAGGCGATTCACAATGAAGGTGAGGCGACCTCGGGCTTCTACGAGACTCTCAGCCTTGTGGGTGATCCGTCGCAAAACGACAACCTGCTTATACGAGCCCACTCGTAGAGCCGAGGCGACAGTCTTTCGGACGAGGCCGAGCCTCAAGGAGAAAAACGCCGACCTCAGCTTCTACGAGCATTCTAATCCAGTTTTCACTGGATGACTAGATTATACAAGGTGACAATGTGATAAGGAACAGGAAGAGTCACAAACTGGGGCTTGAACCCGCGAGACCACCGAGGTTACTTACAATGAATAAAGAAGACTCTGAGCCATCGTGTCAAACGATTTCGATGACCACTTTGCGCTCGAAGACGCGTGAGGTGATAGAAAAGGCATGCTATGCGCAAAACATCTTTATAGTGAAAGCGTACGGTCGTCCGATGGCTGCAATTATTGGGATTGCCCAATTTGAGAAATTGATAGCGCTTGATACTACTGGGTTCTCGGATGACGGAGGAACGGACGAGCCAATTGAAGAGTCAAGAAACACAAACAAGCGGTGCTAGCATTTATGTATGATTCCGAGGAGACGATTGACGATAACCTCGCTGAGCAAGATACCCTGATAGTGAAAACATTTTTGCGGATAGGTCTCAACATGCGGAAGAATGGCACGCAGGCAATTGTGCGCTGCAGGCGGCTTTGACGGCCACCTTTCATCACTGTTGCTTGCCTCAGATTGCCAGGGTGGATGTTGATTGGTAAAATTCCGAAATGAGTTGTACCAAATCTATTGCTATATGCTGTCTCGTGTAAATGCTCTTTAGAAGGAGCATCCCAAAGTGCCTGTTGATTCTAGCCCCTCCGTTGCCGCTGTATTGTTTTGTAGTGGCTTGTTGCTCGTTTTTCTGGCATTGATTATCTGGATTATACTCAAGTACAATCATCAATTGGTTGAACACAGTTCGACTGTCCCTAAACCTCCTTCATCTAGTGCCCCGCCGATTCTTCCGGCAAAACCTGCGGCGGAACCCTCCGCCAATGTTCCACCGGCTCCCCCCTTGGGACCGCGCCTCGTCTGCATCGAAGGACCTCTCACAGGGAAGATATTTGCATTGTCGTCTGCTCACGTAGCGATCGGGCGTGATCCGAAGAATAACATTGTAGTCGAAAGCATGCTTGCTTCGCGTGAGCATATGCGAATTGAACACCGTAGCGATGGTTATTGGATCGTAGACCAGAGAAGTACAAATGGCACATTTGTCAACAATCGTCGAATTGTTGAGCAACGCATAGAGCGCGGCGATCGAATTCAGATTGCGAATGTGGTGTTTGTGTTTCAGTGGGGCGAAGAAGTTGTAGCCGAACGTCACATCAGCCCGTCTCCATCTTTTGTATCTGTACCAGCCCCCCTTGTGTCCCATCAGGTGCGTGGCTTGCGAACCTACAAAATCACTGACACCATCGCTCCGGGCGGGTCTGCCACTGTTTATAAAGGTATAGCACCCGATGGCCAAACATCGGTCGCTATCAAAATTCTAAGGGCAACAGATCCTTATATTCGTGCCATGTTCATAAAGGAAGGTCCCCTTATGCAACAGCTTAGTCATCATCCCCACATCGTAAAAATTCTGGATTATGGTTCTGAAGATGGGACACACTATATCGTGATGGAGTATGTGGACGGTGGAACCTTGCGTAGGCGGTTAGTTCCTGGCAGACCCTCCTCGCCGAGTCTGATCATTCCAGTCATTGGTCAAACCTGTGAAGCCTTGTCCTATTTGCATACCCATGGAATAATTCATCGAGATATCAAACCAGAAAATATCCTGCTCGCAACGAATGTCGGCGTCAAATTGGGTGACTTTGGAATTGCCATGCGTACGACCAAAACCTCGGAGGGCTTTATCGTTGGTACGCCGTACTATTTACCCTATGAAATGGTAGTTGGTGAGCCGGTGCAGCCAGCCAGCGATGTTTATTCATTGGGTATAGTGCTGTACGAAATGTTGACCGGAACCTGGCCCTTCAAGGGTGATCCAAAGGATGTGGTAGAGATGCATCGTTCGCGCAGGCCCATACCGCCCAGCCAAGCCAATCCGAGAGCGAACATCGCACCAGAATTGGAAGCCGTTTGTTTAAAGGCATTGGAGAAGGATATTCGTCGGCGATATCAGAACGCGATGGACTTGGCAAAAGCACTAGGGTATCAGCCCGGCATGACTTTTGAGGTCACACCGGTAAACAACCTAGCCACCTTACCTCCGGATTTTCAGAATTCACCATCGCTTGTTCCGTCACCTCCACCAGCGGGAGACTCCCACCCCAAAGGCATGCCATGCTTGGTGGTAATTGCTGGCAATGTGCGTGGGAAAGAGATTGTATTGCGACCGGGAGTTCTTCTGTTAGGGCGAAATGAAGTTGATCCTACTGACCAAGGTATTTCGAGGCAACATCTGGAAGTCTACTGTCAAGGCAGTGAAGTAGCAGTAAAGGATGTGGGATCTACGAATGGCACTTACGTCAATAACAACCGGGTTGCGACAGGCACAAGCGTTCGTCTGCAACTCGGCGATGTGGTTCGTCTTGGGAAAACATTGTTGCGATTGGAGTATTAACGAGAACAGGTCAGAAGGAGGAAAAAAGCAATCATCAGATAAACTGCACGCGGGACATGAGGAACTGCACAAACAAGAGGAGGTCAAAATGAAACGTCCTATTGGCATCATTCTCGTCGCCATCTGGTTTTTCTTGAACGGTACGAGCACAGCGATTGGGGGAGGCATATTTTCGTTTGTGTTTGCAGATGCCTTGCGCTGGTTAGGTTTTGCGGCAGCGCTGACAGCGATTCCGTCAGCCACATTCCAAAGCCTACAAATTCTCTTCATTCTCATTGGGGTCATCCTCATTGCCAGTGGTTTAGGGTACTGGATAAGCGGTGTGGGGTTGTTGCAAGGCAGGGAGTGGGGCAGGGTCGGTGGTATTCTCTCAGCGGTGAGTGCTACGCTGGGTTGGTTCGCCATAGGCATTGCGCTCTTTGTGTTCCTCGGCGGGCTACTCGTCTACCCGGCTATCTTTGGAATTGTATATGGGTTGTTCCATGCTTTGCCGATTCTGTATCTCTTTAGCGGCGAAGCGCGGCACTATTGCCGCGGAGCGGCAGCAGTAAGCTGGACCGGGGCGATGGTTGTTGAGCAGACGGCGGCTACAGCGATCGGCGCGCCCGTGCCAGGAACCCAAAGAACAGCAGCAACCGTACCAGCGCCTGTTGCCTCCTACCAACCATCACCAACACCGGCTTTGCCCGGTACTGCCGTGATCGGTGCGCCCCAACCTCCTTCGGCGTGGTTAGTCGGGCGAATTGGTAACCGGCCTGGCAAAGAAATGCCGTTACGCCGCGATCGAAACACGATTGGGCGAGATGGGACTCAATGCGATATTGTGGTAGACGATGTAACGATTTCAAAACGGCATGCCGAAATCCGTTTTGAGAATGGTCAGTACGTATTGTACGACCTTGCCAGCACAAATGGTACCTTTGTCAACCGTCATCGTGTGCAACGCCAGTCGCTTCTGGATGGCGACCAAGTGCAACTAGGCAATGTGAGTTTTGTGTTCAAAGAAGTCAAACTACGGCCCAGAAACTAAGGAACTTGAGGAGGAGATTATGCGTCAGAATGACCGACCAACAGAGCCGATCAATGGATCCGCTGGTAACTGGAATGAAACAGAACGATTCAACCCTGGCGATATTCCTTCGCAACGCACTCAGCGAGTGGATGGGTATGAGGTTTTTGCAACGAGTCCAAATTCGACCCAAATACTCAGTGCACCACCACCGGTCTTCGCCTGGCTTGCGATCGCGGAGGGCGGTGGTGCCCATGCTGGTATGCTTTACCAGTTAACCAATCCGCAAGGCACGAGTATTGGGCGCGATGGACAGAGCAACGACATTGTGCTGGATGACCCTGCAGTATCGCGTCAACACGCTAAAATTCGGTTGGAAGAGGGGACACGCAAGAAAGAGCCACAATTCTATCTCTACGACTTGGCAAGCGCCAATGGAACTTTTGTGAACGGACGCAAAATTCAACGACAATGGCTCAAAGATGGCGACCAGATTCGCATTGGCGAGACAACACTGGTTTTCAAGATGGTGGGCAAAGGTCCCGCCGAGAAGAAATCAGCCAA
>DAOUAL010000117.1:0-20869 GCA_034433515.1 Anaerolineae bacterium
GAGTTGCCGGAGGGGGTCGAGATGGCGATGCCTGGAGACAATGTAACGATCAAGGTCAAGTTGATCACGCCGGTGGCATTGGATAAAGGCGAGCGGTTTGCCATCCGCGAGGGTGGACGTACCGTCGGTTCGGGCGTCATTACAAAGGTGATTGGATAGAAGTTGGTCGCTGAGCGACCAAGTGTTCCGCATTGAACTGAGGGAGACTATGGCTCGACAAAGGATTCGCATTCAACTCAAAGGTTATGATCATCGAGTGCTCGATCAATCGGCGAAGCAGATTGTCGAAACGGCAGAGCGCACGGGTGCGGCGGTGGTAGGACCAATTCCCCTGCCCACCAAAATCGAAAAATTCACGGTGCAACGTGCAACCTACATTGACAAAGACTCGCGCGATCAATTCGAGATTCGGACGCACAAGCGCTTGATTGACGTTCTCGAGCCAAGCTCCAAGACGATTGATACGCTGATGCGCTTGAATTTGCCCGCAGGCGTGGATATCGAAATCAAACTGTGAGTCAACGGTCAACAGTCAACAGTCAACAGTAAATTGACTGGGGACTGGCTACTGTTGACTGACGACTGAGGTTTATTATGGCTGAAGGATTACTTGGCAAAAAAGTCGGGATGGCACAGATTTTCAATGAAAAAGGCGAAGCGATCCCGGTAACCGTTTTGGAAGTAGGTCCTTGCTTTGTGACCCAAATCAAAACGCCGGCAAAAGACGGTTACAGCGCAATTCAATTAGGATTTGCCGAGAGCATGCGTTTGAACAAACCGGCACGCGGCCATCTCAAGAATTTGCCGCCTCTCAAACACTTGCGCGAAGTTCGGACCACCGGCATCGCCAATTATCGGGTGGGGCAAAAATTGAACGTTACGATGTTCAGCGTAGGCGATTTGGTGGATGTGACCGGCGTCTCGAAAGGCAAGGGGCATGCGGGCGTGGTCAAGCGGCATCATTTCCATGGGGGTAGCAAAACGCATGGTGCCTCGGATCGCGTGCGCCGACCCGGTGCCAGCGGGGCAACCACAACTCCCGGACGTGTCTTGCGCGGTTTGCGGATGGCGGGACAGATGGGCAATGTTCGCTCAACCACTTTGAATTTAGAAGTGGTGAGCGTAGATCCCGAGCGAAACTTGATGGCGATCAAGGGACCTGTCCCCGGCGCAAAAGGCGGTTTGGTCTTTGTTCGACGAGCACGCAAAGAGAAAAAAGTGGTTAAGGTGCAACAAGTCGGCAAGAAAGGCGCCAAGTAGGCAAGGGAGTGTCAAGCATGCAAGTTCCTCTGTATAACCAAGCCGGTCAGCAAATTGGGACGACCGAACTGAACGACAAAATCTTTGGGATTGAACCCAACCAGCCGGTTATGCACCAAGCGCTCCTGCGCCAGTTGGCAAATGCCCGCCAAGGGACCGCGGACACCAAGACGCGCGCCGAAGTGGCCGGCGGTGGTGCCAAACCGTGGCGACAAAAGGGGACGGGCCGCGCGCGCCAAGGTTCGACGCGTGCACCGCAATGGCGGCATGGAGGTATCGTCTTTGGACCGACGCCACGGAAATACACCCAAAAGATGCCACTCAAGATGCGTCGTCTAGCATTGCGTTCAGCGTTGTCTGCCAAAGTGGCAGAGGGCCAGGTGCGCGTGGTAGAAGATTTGAAGTTGGAATCGCCCAAGACGCGGGCAATGGAAAACATTCTAGGCAATCTCCAAGTTCAATCGTCGGCATTGATCGTGTTGCCCGAGGCCAATCCAGTCGTGCAAAAATCGGCGGCGAATATTCCAGATGTCAAGAC
This sequence comes from Anaerolineae bacterium, assembly GCA_034433515.1. Classification (GTDB taxonomy): domain Bacteria; phylum Chloroflexota; class Anaerolineae; order UBA4142; family UBA4142; genus DAOTXS01. The sequence continues at coordinate 1,799 of DAOUAL010000117.1, forward strand.
CTTGCACGCCCATTACTTGAATGTGCGTGATTTGTTGAATTACGATATGCTCGTCTTGCCGCTGGAGGCGGTCAAAGTGATCGAAGGTTATCTTGGTAAATGAACCAATGAGCCCTGGGCTCATTGATGAGGTTGGCTATGCACCTATATGAAGTTTTGAAACGACCATTGACTACAGAAAAAACGAATCGCCTGAAGGATGATCTGCGTCAGTACGCGTTTGAAGTAGATCGGCGGGCAACCAAGCCCCTCATCAAAGAGGCGGTTGAAACGGCATTCAAGGTGAATGTTCTGAGCGTGAACGTGATTCGAATGTCGCGCAAGCGACGTCACTATGGCCGCCGGGTGATCTATAAACCGCCGTGGAAAAAAGCCATCGTCACGATTCCAGCCAATCAGCGCATTGACCTGTTCGAAGGTGTATAAACATGGGAATCAAAGTCTATAAACCCACCTCGGCGGGACGCCGAAATATGTCGGCGTCCACCTTTGAGGAGATTACTAAAACCGAGCCGGAAAAATCACTGCTCGTTACCCTCAAGCGGCAAGCCGGCCGCAACAATCAAGGTCGGGTCACGGTGCGCCATCGCGGTGGTGGGAATCGGCCCAAGTATCGCCTCATTGATTTCCGGCGAGACAAACTCGGCGTGCCTGCCAAAGTCGCTGCCATTGAGTACGATCCCAATCGTACAGCACGCATCGCCCTCTTGCAGTATGCTGATGGCGAAAAGCGCTACATCCTCGCGCCGATCGGAATGATGGTGGGCGATACGGTTCTTTCGGGACCCAATGCCGAAATCAAGCCCGGCAACACTTTGCCCATTTCGGCGATTCCGGTGGGAACGATCATTCACAACGTTGAATTACAAAAAGGCAAAGGTGGGCAGTTGGTCCGCTCCGCGGGGACAGGTGCACAATTGATGGCAAAGGAAGGCAAGTACGCCCAAGTGCGTTTGCCATCGGGCGAAGTGCGGTACGTCAGCGTCGAATGTATGGCAACGATCGGTTCAGTGGGCAATGCGGAATGGAACACGATTAAACTCGGTAAAGCGGGACGCCGCCGCCATATGGGTTGGCGACCGACGGTGCGCGGTTCCGTGATGAGTCCACGCGATCATCCGCACGGGGGTGGTGAAGGCAAGGTGGGCGTGGGGATGCCCGGTCCCAAAACACCGTGGGGCAAGCCGGCATTGGGCAAAAAGACACGCCGAATCAAATTTACTGACAAATTCATTGTGAAACGACGAGGAAAGAAATAAGTCAATGTGCCAATTGACCAATGAGCCAAGGCATCAAAGGGTTGGCGTGCCAAGAACAGGTTGGCTCATTGGCAAATTGGGAATTGGCTCATTGGAGGTTTTATGGGTCGCTCGTTAAAGAAAGGTCCTTTTGTACAAGCCAAATTGCTCAAGCGCATCGAGCAGATGAACAAGACCGGCGAAAAGCGTGTCCTCAAAACGTGGTCGCGCGCTTCCACCATCTTTCCGCAGATGGTTGGACATACTATCGCTGTGCACGATGGACGGCGTCACGTGCCCATTTATATCACTGAAAATATGGTGGGACATCGCTTGGGTGAATTTGCGCCGACCCGGCATTTCCGCGGCCACTCGACCAAGGAAAAAGCGGCGGAAGCCGCGTCAGCCAAAGCCAGTTAAGGAGAATAAACGATGGCGGAATATTTTCAGGTGAAAGCCGTGGAAAAATATTTGCGCATGTCTCCACGCAAGATTCGTCTGGTGGCTGATTTGGTGCGTGGCAAGAATGTGGACGAAGCGTTGGGCTTGTTGCAACTGACGCCCAAGGAAGCCGCGCGTGTCGTCGCCAAAGCGATCAACGCGGCGGTGGCGAATGCCACCCAAAATTATGGCTTGGTGCGCGAAGACTTGTATATTAGCACCATTTATGCGAACGAGGGCCCCACACTCAAACGAATAAAAGCCGGTGCCCGTGGCCGCTATAAACCTATTTTGAAACGGAGCACCCATCTTACCGTCGGCGTGGCGGAACGCGAGGTGAAGGAGTCATAATGGGACGCAAGATTCATCCGTACGGATTTCGATTGGGCGTCATCAAAGATTGGCGTTCCAAATGGTACGCCGCGGACAAGAAAACCTACAACCAACAACTTGCCGAAGATATGAAGGTGCGCAAGTTGGTGCGTGAAAAAGTGGGGCACGCCGGCATCTCGGATGTCCGCATCGAACGCTTTCCGAATCAGGTAACTATTTATGTGCATACCGCCAAGCCCGGTATCATCATCGGACGCAAGGGCGCCAGCGTCAATCAGTTGCGGAAAGAGTTGGAAGACTTGACCAAAAAGAAAATCAAACTCGAAGTCGTCGAAGTCACTAAACCGGAAATTGATGCCTACTTGGTTGCCGAAAGCATTTGTCAACAAATCGAAAAACGCATTTCGCACAAGCGCGCGATGAAGCAAGCGATTACGCGGGCTATGCGCGGCGGCGCCTTGGGGATCAAAATCACCGCCGGGGGCCGCCTGGCCGGCTCGGAAATGGCGCGCCGCGAAATGGTCAAAGAAGGTCGGATTCCGCTCAACACCTTGCGTGCCGATATTGATTATGCCCGCCAAGAGGCGCTGACCACGTATGGCAAGATCGGTGTCAAGGTTTGGATTTATAAAGGCGAAGTGATGCCGGAACAACGCAAGCAAGAAATTATCAAGCAAATCGAAGCGGCGGCAGCGCAAGCCGAAGCCGCCACGGCGGGAGAGTCGTAAGATGTTGATGCCCAAACGAGTCAAGTACCGCAAACAACATCGCGGTCGGATGAAAGGTAAAGAAACCCGTGGCGTTACGCTGGACTTTGGCGATTATGGTTTGCAGGCGTTGCAACCGTGTTGGATGACCAGCCGCCAAATCGAAGCGGCGCGCCGGGCCGTAGTGCGTTTTGTCAAACGCGGTGGCAAATTGTGGATTCGCGTCTTTCCCGATCATTCCGTTACCGTCAAAGGGGCCGAAACCCGGATGGGGGGGGGTAAAGGTGCCCCCGATCACTGGGTTGCTGTCGTCAAGCCAGGGCGCGTGATCTTTGAAATCGGTGGCGTCAAAGAAGAGGTGGCTCGCGAGGCAATGCGCTTGGCGTCCCACAAGTTGCCCATCAAGACCCAGTTCATCACTCGAGCGGAGGCAAAGTAATGGACGTCAAACAACTTCGCGCGATGGATGACGCTACCCTGCGCAAGCAGTTGGACGATCTCTATCAAGAACAATTCAACTTGCGCTTTCAACGGGCTGCCGGTCAATTGGCAAACGTGAATCGCCTACGCGAGGTGCGCCGCGCGATTGCCCGCGTCAAGACGATTTTGCGCGAACGTGCCGGCGGGCAGGAGGCAAAGGCGAAATGAGAGAACGACGTAAAGTAATGCAGGGCCGGGTGGTGAGCGACAAGATGCCAAAGACCGTGGTGGTCGAAGTGGAAGCACGCCGTCGCCATCCCTTGTATGGCAAGGTGGTTACCCACGTGCGCCGTTTCAAGGCGCATAACGCCGAGCCGGTGGTTGCCAAAGCCGGCGATCTCGTCAAGATTATCGAATCGCGCCCGCTATCGCGGGAAAAACGCTGGCGGGTCCATGAAATCGTCCAACGGGGCGAAGTGGTAGAAGCGATCGTCGAAAAAGAGTTGGAAGACTTGCGTGCTAAAGAAGAAGCGGAACGCGCTGCCCGCCGGGCGGAAGAAGAGCGCCGCGCTGCGGAACGTTTGGCAAAATTGGCTGGCGAAGAAGAGAGCGCCTCTGAATCGGAAGATGCGGTCGAAGAAAGTGAGGTCCAATGATTCAGACGAATACGCGTCTTGTCGTCGCCGATAATACCGGCGCGCGCGAGATCATGTGCATCCGCGTGATGGGCGGATCGCGCCGCCGCTATGGCGATATTGGCGATGTCATTATCGCGGCGGTCAAGACGGCAATTCCCACCTCCTCGGTCAAAAAAGGCGAAGTGGTGCGTGCGGTGATTGTGCGCACCACCAAAGAACACGGTCGTCCCGATGGGTCGTACATTCGCTTTGATGACAATGCGGCTGTGATCTTGGACGGTAATACCACCAATCCCAAAGGGACCCGGATCTTTGGACCCGTGGCACGCGAATTGCGCGATAAAAAGTTTACCAAGATCATCTCGCTGGCACCCGAGGTGTTGTGATGAACAAGATTCGCAAAGGTGATACGGTGATGGTGATCGCGGGTAACGATCGCGGTCAAAAGGGCGAAGTGCATAGCGTCTCGCCCCAAAAAGGCACGGTCGTGGTTGCCGGGATCAACCTCATCAAAAAACATCAAAAACGCACGGGCAATATACGCACTCAAGCCGGCATCATTGAGCGTGAGGGACCTATCAACATTTCCAATGTGATGCTGGTGTGCAAGAATTGTGGTAAGCCCACGCGTGTTGGTTTTGCCATGGAAGGTGGCAAAAAAGTTCGCAAGTGCAAAAAGTGCGGACAGTCTATCGAATAGAGGTCGAGTTCGAGGATCAAGTCTAACGGTCAACATCGGATAAAGAGGTAAAAGATGGCGAAGCCAGAACAGGCGGCAAAGCCAGACGCCAAGAAAGAACAAAAAGGCAAAGGAACACCGCAAGCGGAAGCCAAAGCGCCCAAGAGTCCTGCCCAACGCGCCAAAGCCAGCGTTCCACCGCGTTTGCAGGAACTCTATCGCAAAGAAATCGTGCCAACCTTGATGCGTGAATTTGGCTATCAGAATGTGATGCAGGTTCCCAAGATCAAAAAGATTGTCGTTAACATCGGTGTGGGGGAAGCCATTGGGAACGCCAAAGCATTGGATGGCGCGGTGAGGGATTTGACCGCCATTACCGGTCAAAAACCGCTCGTCCGCAAAGCGAAAAAATCTATTGCGACCTTCAAACTGCGCGAAGGGATGCCGATTGGAGTCATGGTCACGCTGCGTGGGGAGACTATGTATCACTTTCTCGATCGGTTGATGAACATAGCCCTCCCGCGCACCCGCGACTTTCGTGGCGTGCCGCGTGAGGCGTTCGATGGGCGCGGGAATTATACGCTGGGCTTGCGCGAGCAGTTGATTTTCCCGGAGATTGATTACGATACGATTGACAAAGTGCGTGGTATGGAAGTGAATATTGTGACGTCCGCCAAGAATGACGAAGAAGGACGACGGTTGCTCCAATTGATGGGCATGCCGTTCCGCGCGCCATAAAGGGAGGGGATGAGTGGCAAAGAAATCCATGGTGAATCGCGAATTGCATCGCAAGTATCCCAATCGTGTCCGCCACCGTTGCCAGATTTGTGGTCGTCCACGAGGGTATATGCGACGCTTCAGATTATGCCGTATTTGCTTCCGCAAGGAAGCCTTGGAAGGACACATCCCCGGCGTAACCAAATCCAGTTGGTAAGCGTACGTCCAAGAATTCGAGTTGTGGGGTAAGGAGCAGGGACTAATGGTAAACGATCCCATCGCTGATATGCTCGCCCGCATTAGCAATGCGGCGGCGGTCAAACACGCTAGTGCGGTGATGCCTGCATCGAAATTGCGTGTGGCGGTAGCCAAAATTTTAAAGGATGAAGGATACATCGAAAAACTCGAAGTAACGCGTGACAAGCCGCAACCGATGCTGCGCGTTTGGATCAAGTACGATGAGAAAAAGAAACCCGTGTTGAGCGGCGTCAAACGCGTGAGCAAACCCGGGCGCCGGGTGTATGCCAGCAAAACCGAGATTCCGTGGGTGCGCAATGGCTTGGGCATTACGATTGTTTCAACGACGCGTGGTGTCATGACCGGCGCGCGCGCCAAGCGGATGGGCTTGGGCGGCGAGGTGTTGTGTTACGTCTGGTAAGTGCGCCATCCAGCCGCCTCGCCTGCCGAGGGGGCTGGTCGCACCTCAGTGGAGGAAGAATGTCACGGATTGGAAAAATGCCTATCAACATTCCCCCCGGGGTCAAGGTCAACGTGGAAGGCACCACAGTTACGATCAAGGGACCCAAAGGGGAACTGAAACAAACGTTTGATCCCGCCATGACCATCAAGGTGGAAAACAACCAAATCGTGGTCAGTGCGCCGGCAACCAAAGAATACCATGCCAAGCATGGTCTGACCCGTGCCTTGCTCAACAATATGGTGATCGGCGTAACCCAAGGATACAAAAAAGACCTCGAAGTCGAAGGGGTTGGTTATCGAGCGGAATTGCAAGGCAAGAACTTGGTGCTTGCGGTGGGCTTTTCGCATTTGGTTACGATTGAGCCGCCCCCAGGGGTTACCTTTACCGTAGATAAATCGCAACGTCTGTTCACTGTGGAAGGAGCAGACAAACAGGTGGTGGGAGAAGTGGCAGCCAAGATTCATGCGGTGCGTCCGCCGGAACCGTACAAAGGTAAAGGCATTCACTATGTGGGCGAAAAGATTCGCCGTAAAGCCGGCAAGGCGGGTAAGGTAGGCGCCAAGTAAGAGAGCATGCGCGCGGACGATTGACGAACGCACGGTGAGGAATGACGAATGAAAACGATGGAAACTCTTGTACGCAGACGGCGACGCCAGCGACGTGTGCGTGCCAAAGTCAAAGGCACGGCGCAACGGCCGCGGCTCAATGTGTTTCGCAGTGCGCGGCACATCTTTGCCCAAGTGATTGATGATTCACAAGGACGCACCTTGGTTGCCGCCTCCACCTTGGATACTGAGGTGCGGGCTCAAGCCAAAGTGTTGAAGAAAACCGACGAAGCCAAAATCGTTGGCAAATTGATTGCGCAACGCGCTTTGGAAAAAGGTCTCAAGCAAGTGGTATTCGATCGCGGCGGATTCCAATATCACGGTCGCGTCAAAGCCCTTGCTGAAGGCGCCCGCGAGGGTGGACTCGAATTCTAGTGGAGTGGCTCATTCGCCTTCGGCGTACCAGCCGAGAGCTGAAAATAAGCGAGTGAGCGCGTAGTACGGCGATTGATCGCCCGCGCGATGAATCGCGCGACTACAAACCTATTTTCAGAGGAAGCAACATGCCAAAAGGTCCAATGGGTGATAAAAGTCCGCGCGGTCGCACGCGCGACCAAGAGCGTGAGCAAGAAGGTCCACTGTTTGACGAACGCGTGGTGGATATTAGCCGCACCGCCAAAGTGGTCAAGGGGGGACGCCATTTTGGATTCCGCGTCGTGGTCGTCGTCGGCGATAATAACGGCAGTGTTGGCGTGGGCATTGGCAAATCCCGCGAAGTGCCGGATGCGATTCGCAAAGGCACGGAGCGCGCGCGCAAAGCGATGAAGAAAATTCCTCTTGCCGGCACCACGATTCCGCATCTGGTCGTGAGCAAATTTGGCGCATCCGAAGTGATGCTCAAACCCGCCACGCCCGGTACCGGCGTGATCGCCGCCGGGGGGGTACGCGCCGTGTTGGAATGCGCCGGCGTCAAAGACGTCTTGACCAAATCGCTGGGCAGTGCCAACAAATTGAACGTCGTCTATGCCACGATGAAGGGCTTGCTCAGTTTGACTGACCCAGAAATGCTTAGCAAGCGCCGCAACAAGCCGGTGGACCAACTCTTGCCACCATGGAGGAAAGAGCATGTCAAGCCAGCAGGGTAAATTGAGAATCACCTGGGTCAAGAGCGCGATTGGTTACAAAAAGAATCAAAAAGCCACTATCGCCGCACTGGGATTGCGCAAACTGGGCCAAGTAGTTGAGCATGACGATACACCGCAAATTCGAGGTATGATCTTTACGGTGCAACATCTCGTCAAGGTGGAAGAGGTCAAGAGTTAGAGGGTACACATAATGAAACTACACGATTTGAAACCCGCCGAAGGGTCCAAGCATCGCAAGCGCCGGGTAGGGCGTGGGATTGCTGCCGGGCAAGGCAAGACCGCCGGGCGCGGCACCAAAGGTCAGCGTGCACGTACTGGACGAGGCATTAGGCCCTACTTTGAAGGGGGTCAATTGCCCCTCGTGCGGCGTTTGCCTCACATACGTGGGTTCACCAATATCTTTCGCGTTGAATACGAGGTGGTCAACCTTGATGCGTTGAACGCCAAGTTTGAGACCGGCGCCCAAGTAACGCCCCAAACCTTGCTCGAAAAAGGTTTGGTGCACGATGCCACGCATGTCAAAGTGTTGGGCGATGGCGAACTGACCAAAGCGCTCAATGTCAAGGCCCATGCCTTTTCGAACAGTGCCAAGGAAAAAATCGTCGCCGCTGGTGGCACCACCGAAATAGTGCAATGACAAATGCGTAAAATGACCATGGATCCGTCATTGATGATTTGTCATTGGAGGAGACGAGAATGATTGATGCCGTTCGCAATGCAATGCGTTTGCCCGACTTGCGCAACAAGATTCTCTTCACCTTGTTCATCTTGGTGATCTATCGTTTGGCGGCGCATATTCCGGTGCCGGGGGTAGATACCGAAGCCCTGAAAACTCTGTTTGGGCAAAATCAACTGTTGGGCTTTTTGGACTTGTTCTCTGGCGGGGCGTTGGCAAATTTCTCCGTCGTGGCGATGGGTGTCTATCCAATGATCACCGCGCAGATCATTATGCAGTTAGCCACCGGCATTATTCCACAACTGGAACAGATGGTCAAAGAAGGTGGTGATGCGGCGCGTGCGCGGATCAATCAATGGACCCACCTCTTGACTATTCCGCTTGCTGCGTTGCAAGCCTTTGCCCAAGGTGTGGTGTTGACACAGGGTGCCGTCCCCGTCATCAAGAATTATGGCTTTAACGTTGATCCGCTGGGAACCCTCTCCATCATTGTAACCTTGACGGCGGGCACCATCTTTGCGATTTGGCTGGGCGAGTTGATTTCTGAGCAAGGCATTGGGAGTGGTATTTCGATCATCATCTTTAGCGGCATCGTTGCTGGCATTCCGCAACGCGTGGGTCAAATATTGACGACCAACCCCATCCAATTCTTGTTCTTTGTGGGGGTTACCGTCGTTACCATCGTCGGCATCATCTTTATTCAAGAAGGGAATCGGCGCATCCCGGTGCAATATGGCAAAATGGTGCGCGGCACCAAAATGTACGGTGGGCAAAGTTCGCACATTCCGCTGCGCGTCAACTCATCGGGAATGATCCCGCTCATCTTTGCCATTTCGATCCTGATCTTCCCTGGTGTGATTGCGGCGCCGTTTGCGGCCCCGGCGGGGCAACCAGAGAATTTGGCAAATTGGATTATCAATGCGTTCAATCAACAAAGCCCGGTCTATTGGATTGTTTACTTTGTGATGGTGGTCGGTTTCACGTTCTTTTACACCGATGTTATTTTCCGGCAACAAAATATTCCGGATATGTTGCAAAAGCAAGGTGGGTTTATCCCGGGGATTCGTCCCGGGAAACGCACGGAAGAATATTTGAACGGGGTTCTGCAACGCATCACGCTGGTCGGTGCACTCTTTTTGGGTTTGGTCGCTATTCTGCCTTTCTTGGTGCGAGATGTGACCGAAACAACGACGATGCTCATTACCAGTACCGGGTTGTTGATCGTGGTCGGTGTCGTGCTCGATACGATGAAGCAATTACAAGCCCAGTTGTTGATGCGGCACTATGAGGGCTTTATCAAATAATCTCTCAACGTCGAGGTGAGGATGGCCAAGTACCTGATTCTGCTCGGTGCGCCCGGTGCCGGCAAAGGAACCCAAGCGGAAATCCTGCGCGAAAAATTTGGACTGGCGCATATTTCGAGCGGTGATCTTTTCCGCGAGAACGTTTCCAAACAAACCCCGTTAGGTCTTCTTGCCAAGACTTTTATGGACAAGGGCGAGTTGGTGCCCGATGATGTTACCATCCAAATGGTGATGGAACGGATCGCCCGCCCCGACTGCAAAAAAGGCGTGGTGTTCGATGGCTTTCCGCGCACGGTGGCACAAGCTGAAGCCTTGCGCCAAGCGTTGGCAAAGCGAAAGAAAAAAATCAACGCTGTGTTGCTTGTCCAAGGGCGCGACGAGGTGTTGATTGAACGATTGAGCGCACGCTGGATTTGCCCAACTTGCGGTTCTGTATATAATGTCCTCTCTAACCCGCCCAAGGTGGCGGGCAAATGCGACAAGGACGGGACCGACCTGGGACAGCGCCACGACGATAAACCAGAGACCGTCACAAATCGGCTCAAGGTCTATCACACGCAGACGGCACCCTTGATCGAGTTCTATCGCAAAGCACGCTTACTCCGTGAGATTGACGGAGAACAAAGTATCGAACAGGTGCAAGCCGCCGTCCTCAAAATTGTTCAAGGTCTGCGAGACAAGGTAAAACGTGATCGTCCTCAAGTCCAGAAACGAAATAGCGGTCATGCGCGAAGCCGGCCGAATCGCCGCCGAAGCGTTGCAAGCCATTCGCGAACGCGTTCGTCCCGGCGTGTCCACCGCCGAACTTGATGCGGTTGCCTATTCGATCATTACCAAACGAGGGGCTCAGCCCTCTTTCAAGGGGTATCGTGGATTTCCGGCTTCGATCTGCACATCGCTGAACGAGCAAGTGGTGCACGGGATTCCCAGCCCCAAAGTCATTCTGAAGGAAGGCGATATTATCTCGATTGACGTGGGGGCAACCTACAAGGGCTATGTGGGGGATAACGCGATTACCTTGCCGGTCGGCAAGGTGGCGCCGGTTGCCCAACGGCTCATCGAGACGACGCAAGGATCGTTGATGGCGGCGATTGCCGTGGCGCGTGCCGGAAATTATTTGGAAGACATTTCGGGGGCGGTCCAAGATTACGTCGAGGCGCGCGGATTTACGGTGGTGCGCGAATACGTTGGCCACGGCGTTGGACGCCAAATGCACGAAGAACCGAGCATCCCGAATTTTCGGCAGGGCAAGCGCGGACCGCAGTTAAAGCCGGGAATGACGTTAGCGATTGAGCCGATGGTGAATGAAGGAGTAGCCGAAACGCGAACCTTGCGGGACAAATGGACGGTGGTTACCAAAGATGGCAAACTCTCGGCGCATTTTGAACACACCATTGCGATTACCGAAGGGGAGCCGGAAATCTTGACGCTGTTGTAAAATTGTGGAGATGAAAAAATGAAAGTTCGACCGTCAGTCAAACCACGTTGTGAAAAATGTAAAATCATTCGTCGGCGCGGGATTGTGCGTGTGATCTGTGAGAATCCCAAGCACAAGCAAAGACAGGGATAGTTTGAAAGTTGGAAGTTGGAACGTGTTTCTAATCTCCAACTTCTGCTCTCTAATTTGGGAGGATGTATGGCTCGTATTGCTGGTGTTGACCTGCCCCGCCAAAAACGGGTGGACATTGCCTTACGTTACTTGTATGGAATTGGACCGGTCAAAGCCGTTGAAGTTTTGGCAAAGGCAGAGGTCAACCCTGCTGTTCGCGTCAAAGATTTGTCGGAAGCCGAAGTGGCACGCATCCGGACGGTGATTGATCGCGACTATAAGGTGGAAGGCGATCTGCGGCGTGAAGTGGCAATGAATATTAAACGCTTGCAGGAAATCGGATCGTATCGTGGCTTGCGTCATCGGCGTAATTTGCCGGTGCGCGGTCAACGCACCCGCACCAATGCGCGCACCAAACGGGGTGCCAGGAAGACGGTGGCGGGTCGCAAGCGCAGTAAGGCGAAGAAGTAATCAACTAGTGTCTAGGCGCCAAGCATTAGTGGCTAGGCGCTAGGTACTAGCCTTGGGAGGATCAATGGCAGAAGAGCAAAAGACCACCGCCGGCGCAACCGGTGCGGCGCCGCGGCGTCCCGTGCGACGAGGTGGCAAAAGAGAAAAGAAAGCCGTCCCCTATGGGGTGGCGCATATTCAGGCATCGTTCAACAACACCATTATCACGTTCACCGATATGCAAGGGAACGTGATTGCGTGGGGCAGTGCCGGCGCGAGCGGGTTCAAAGGATCGCGCAAGAGTACGCCCTATGCCGCGCAGATTGCCGCGCAGAATGCGGCCAAGGCGGCCCTTGAGATGGGCTTGCGCGAAGTAGAAGTCCTCGTGCGCGGTCCCGGACCGGGCCGCGAGTCTGCCATTCGTGCCTTGCAACAAGCCGGGATGCGCGTGCGTTCGATTAGCGACGAAACCCCGATTCCGCATAATGGTTGTCGCCCGCCCAAAAAGCGGCGGGTGTAGGAGGATGGATGGCTCGATATCTTGGTTCCGTGTGCGCCCAGTGTCGCCGCGAAGGTGAAAAATTATATTTGAAAGGCGAGCGTTGCTATACGCCCAAATGCGCGATTGAAAAACGGCGCTATGTGCCCGGTCAGCATGGCCCTACCGGGAGTCCCCGCCGCAAAGCCAGTGATTATGCAACCCAGTTGCGCGAGAAGCAAAAAGCGCGCCGCATCTATGGCGTGTTTGAACGCCAATTCCGCGTCTATTTCCAAGAAGCCTCCAAGACTTCGGGGGTCACCGGCGCCATGCTGTTGCAATTCTTGGAACGCCGCTTGGATAATGTGGTCTATCGGTTGGGTTTGGCCACCAGTCGCAAGCAAGCGCGTCAATTGGTCTTGCATGGCCATATCGCGGTCAATGGCAAAACCATCAACGTACCATCCTGCTTGGTCAAAGCCGGGGATGTGGTCTCGGTGGTCGAAACCAGCCGAACGAGTCCCTACTTCCAAACCATCGCCAAAGAGTTGACCAAAAAATCGGTGCCCGCGTGGCTCTCGCTCGATGCACAGAATTTGGCGGGGACAGTGGTTACCTTGCCCACGCGGCAACAGATTGATGTGCCGCTCCAAGAACAATTGATTGTCGAGTACTATAGCCGGTAGGTCTAGGGCAATCGTTCGATCGTGCGCTTGTCCGTTAGTTGACCAGCCGACTAAAACAAAACTATCGAACTATCGCACGATCGAACTAGTCATTGCCAGGAGGTTCCGTCTTGGAACAGGTACAAGCCAAAATCGAAGTGGAAGCAATTTCTAAAAGTTACGGAAAATTTGTGATCGGTCCCTTGGAAAGCGGTTATGGTACGACCCTGGGGAGTGCCTTGCGTCGTGTACTGTTGGCGTCCTTGTCGGGCGCTGCCGTCACGTCGGTCAAAGTGGAAGGCATTCATCACGAATTCTCACCCATTCCCGGCGCCAAAGAAGATATGACCGGCTTGATCCTGAATCTCAAGTTGTTGCGCTTTAAATTGCACGATACCGATCAAGCGGCGCGCTTGCATTTGGAAGCCAAGGGGCGCGGTCATGTCACCGCCGGCGACATTCAACTTCCAGCGCAGGTCGAACTCATCAATCCCGATCAGCATCTCATCACCCTCGATTCGGACGATGCGGTGCTGGAAATGGACTTGACGGTGCAACGCGGCAAAGGGTACTCGCCGGCGGAAGAGCGCGGCAAGTTGCCCATTGACGAAATTCCGATTGACGCGGTCTTTAGCCCGATCAAAAAAGCCAACTTTCGTGTGGAGCCCGCGCGCGTGGGGCAGATGACCAACTTTGATAATCTCGTTATGGAAATCTGGACCGATGGCTCGATTCTGCCACGCGAAGCCCTCGCCGAAGCGGGCAAAATTCTGGTCAAAGCCTTTAGTCTGGTGGCGGGTTTGGGCGGCGAAGCCGAAGCCGAAGTGATGCCCGAAACGGAAATCCCCAGCCGCGTGTATGACACCGCCATCGAGGAATTGGAATTGTCGGTGCGCGCGTACAATTGCTTGAAACGCGCCGGCATCACCAAGGTGGGCGAAGTGTTGGAACGACTGCAAAAAGGTAAAGACGAAATCCTTGCCATTCGCAACTTTGGTCAAAAATCGTTGGACGAATTATTGGAACGTTTGCAAGCCAAGGGCTATTTGGACACCATCCAGACTCCGCCGGATTTATTGACGCCGAGCGAGAGCAGTGAATCCGAAATGCCGAGTGAAGGGGAATAAGAGATGCGACATCGTATCGCCGGGCGCTCGTTCAGCCGAGATAAAGATCATCGGCGCGCCCTGTTTCGAAATTTGATTACCGAATTGTTGCGGCACGAACGAATCGAGACTACGGAAGCCAAAGCCAAAGCGATTCGCGGCGATGCCGAAAAACTTATCACGCTTGCCAAGCGCGGGGATGTGCACGCGCGCCGGCTGGCAAGCCGGACGATTACCGATCCCGACGTGACCCAAAAACTCTTTGAGAAAATTGGACCGCGCTACAAAGAACGCCCCGGCGGTTACACGCGACTCTTCAAAGTGGGACCGCGCCTGGGCGATGCCGCCCCAATCGTCATTTTGGAATTGGTGGATCGCGAGAGTTAGCCCAACGATTCACGGCACGCCCGGTGAGTTATGGACAAACGCCGTCTGCTGGCAATCATCGAATATGATGGCACCGACTTTGAAGGATTCCAAATCCAGCGCGGCAAGCGGACGATCCAAGGCGAACTGGAACGAGCGTTGCAGCAAATCACCGGTGAAAAGATTCGCGTCGTGGGGGCAGGGCGTACGGATACCGGCGTGCACGCGACCGGCCAAGGAGTTCATTTCGATACTGCGTGGAAGCAACCCAATCAAGTATTACATCGCGCGCTGAACGCTATTTTACCAACCGATCTCGCCGTTCGTTCTCTGATCCAAGTGCCGCACGATTTTTCGGCGCGCTTTAGTGCGCTGCGTCGAGTGTATCGGTACACGATTTGGAATCATGCGATTCGTTCGCCCTTGATGGCGCGGTATGCGTGGTGGGTCGCTGACCCGCTCGATGTGGAGGCGATGAATCGTGCCGCGCACCAACTCATCGGCAAAAAGGATTTTGGCGCGTTTGGCACGCCGCCCCGTGGCGAGAACACAGTGCGCCACGTGTATCGTGCCAGTGTCGAGCGCGAGGGTGAACGTGTGATCATCGAAATCGAAGCAAATGCATTCTTGTATCGGATGGTGCGCCGGGTGGTCGGCACGTTGGTGAAGGTAGGCAAGGGCACGTTGAGCATCGAAGAATTTGCGCAGGTCATCGAAAAGAAACGTCGTGCGGGTGAAGCGGTTCCGCCGCACGGATTGTGTTTAACTCAAGTGAAATATTCAGTGTAATCGGAGCGAAGGATGAAGACATTTAACACCAAGCCCGCAGACATTCGACGGGAATGGTACGTGGTGAACGCCGAAGGCAAGACGCTGGGACGTTTGGCTTCGGGGATTGCCAAGGTACTCAAGGGCAAACACAAGCCATACTATACGCCACACTTGGACTGTGGGGATTATGTGATTGTCCTCAACGCCGGCAAGATTCGCGTAACGGGCAAGAAACTCGATGTCAAGACGTATTATCGCCACTCGGGTTATCCGGGCGGCTTGAAGCAAGTGGTGTTGCGCACCCAGTTGGAAAAACATCCCGAACGCGTACTCAAGGCGGCGGTGTGGGGCATGTTGCCCAAAGGTCGTCTGGGCCGGCAGATTTTCAAGAAACTCAAAGTGTACGCCGGCACGGATCATCGCCACTTGGCGCAAAAGCCAAAGACGTTGGAGGTCTAGGAAGAAATGGCAACCGGAAAATATTACGAAGGTGTGGGACGTCGCAAATCGGCGGTGGCACGGGTGCGTTTGTTTGCAGGGAGCGGCGCGTTCACGGTGAATGAAAAGCCGGCGAATGAATATTTTTCGCTCTCGCCGTTGTTGGTGAACGTCATGAGTCCACTGAAGGTTACGGCGACGGAAGCGCGCTTTACCGTTTCGGCGCAGGTTAAGGGGGGTGGCCCCTCTGGCCAAGCAGAGGCCGTGGCATTAGGTTTGGCGCGGGCATTGCTCGCTGCCGACACGACCTTCAAGAGTGCATTGCGCAAAGCCGGTTTGCTCACACGTGATCCGCGTGAAAAGGAACGCAAGAAACCGGGCTTGAAGAAAGCACGCAAGGCAAAGCAATACACCAAGCGTTAATTGCGAACGCGATGGTTTTGGAATGATAATAATGGGCGAAGACACCGTGTCTTCGCCCATTTTTGTTTGCAGAGAACGCCAGAGCACCACGCAACGGCGGACGAATTGAAAGTACCTTCCAATGACGCGCCGCCCCGCCGTTGTCGTGGGGCGTGTGTTTCCTGCCGTCCAGTGTATTCAAAGATGGGTCGCGGTGTGTCCCTCAAGAACTTTTCAGGACGAGAGGTAGAAATAGGAAGTTAGACCAAGTCCAGTTTCTGAATCCCCAAATTCCACTGTAAATCTGAAAGGCATCGCCACCGTACTTGGGAATTTCAGAATTGAAAAATCGTGGATTGTCGATGTAGGGCCAGTCGCCGCTTGGGTCACCCAGGTACCACTCCATATAGTAAAACCCCACTGGGCTGGAGTATGGCCCTCCCATCTCACTTTCTATGAAATTCAATTCACCGCTCCATTGAGCGTCAATGGCATAGGCACTCCCCGCTGGCCATTGCAGGTCGGTTGCTGGAATGGAGTCAAGAGCAACGTTGTCTACCCATAGATTCCAAACGGTGATTCCACCTGGGTCGCTGACAGCTTCGATTACGTAGGTACGACCAATATCTACTCGGTATCTGGAATCAGTTGGGTCATAGTGTCTGTCACGCTGGTAACCATTTGGACCTCTGGCTTGATACCATATGTGAACTCGCGGATCGCCATGAACACTACGTTCCCAGCCCACTTGGATCCATGCGTTCGAACCTGGACCGACCAACATCATCCACTCATTGGTGTAGCTGACCCATTGACTCTGGCAACCCAAAACAGGATTGCCTTTCGAAATCACTGCTTGTAGACCGTATATAGTTGATGCGCTTTTACCTCCTCCTTGGTGGGGAGGGCGGGGTAGAGGAGAAGTACAAGTTCCTTGTGCCGAAAGTGGTGTGATGAAAAAAGTGAGGAGGATGCTTCCCAAAATTGTTGCTACCGATAAGTGGCGACGATGGTGTCTCATTTTTTCGCTCCGTCTTCTGGAATGCTTTCGCCAAACAGGAGATCGCCTGTTGTAGCGTCAAAGACATATGCTTGCCCGCGATAGGTTTGTTGAACCTGCTGTCCAACTGGACCGACCCATCGTGTCCAACGAGGTGTTTCTATTTCAATTAGCCATACAGGCAGACTAGGGTGAAATCGGGAATGTGTTGTATCAAAACTTCCCGAGTATGCTCCATAAGTAGTGAGTTTTGCGGTAACAGTCAATTGCCCACGCGCTTGGAGATTTGCAAACTCTGGATTCTGTCCCATCGCTTTTGCAATTGCCGAGTCGCGTGTCATCCGTACTGTCGTCGTAATTGGCACAGCAGGAGTTGGAAAAATACGAGTAATACGTGGGGGTATTGGTGGAATTTCTGGTGGTGGATATGGCAGGTATGTCGGTGTTCGAATGGTTGATGGAGTTCCTGGAGCGGCTGACTCTGCATTTCTCTGAATACTCCCAAAAGTCAGAGCGAGACCAACTACAAGGGCTCCCACTACCAACCAGAGAAGCCAATCACTTAGATTTGCCAATAGTTTTTTCATCTTGTCCTCCGTTCTGCCGCGCCTCCTTCTGTGGAAAGAGATGGCAGGAAACGTCATAGCACCACGCAACGGCGGACGAATTGAAAGTACCTTCCATTCGCGCGCCGCCCCGCCGTTGTCGTGGGGCGCGTGTTTTGTGACGTTCAGTCGTTGATTAAATCGCGCGCCTTTCATTGGGGTCATAGACCCATCATATCTTGAATTGAGGAAATATAAAAGCGAAGATAAAAGAGCGGTTCATTATTTTCTACGCTCCAGACGCTATTTGTTGGGTCGGAATGAAACCGCACGCCATAATCTTCGAGTCCTAATGTTTGAACAAATGCAGCAACGAACACGATTCCCCAGAGTACTGCTCTCCAGTTTCCCTTGATTCTTTCAACGGCGGGAATGATGAGCAAGCACATTGCGGGTAATGTGTCCGTCAACATTCGTGAACCATATGCCCAACCACCAAGTGAACCCCATGACGCCATGATGGTGGTGTAAACCACAGAGACAAGCGCGAAATAGGCATAGAAGAATTTTTTCTCTCGAATCCAGCCAAACCAGAGTCCGAAGGGAGCGAGGAGCAGAAACGGCGAAAAAACGAATAATCCGCGACTCGGGCTGAAAAGCAAGCCTTGAACTGCCTCAGGGTTTGGTATGCCGAAACGTTGCCATTCTCCTTCTTGATAGCCAAAGATTAACGGCGAACCATTGACGGCGAAATTGTAGATAAGCGCGAGAGCGAGTGGTGGCAATGCCCAAATGATAAATCGTAGAAGCGATTGACGGAAATGAATGAAAATAAAAAGCGTGAAAATCAATGCAGTCCCAATATTGGAAGGTCGCGAGACAGTTGCAAGTGACAAGAATATCCCTGCGGGTGCGATTTTGTTGCCGCCTTGCCGCAAACCGCGCAAGATGAACCAAAACGCGATTGTTTGGAATAAAACGCTCGGCGTGTGTTGCCACAAGCCCTGTGATGCTGTGCTCCAAATCGCGGAACCAAACGCAAACGCGACGGTAACTAGCGCGCTTGTCTGCGCGTCGGTAAGTGTTATCGCACAGAAATAAAACGCCAGAACAGAAACCGCCGCGATAAATGCAGCCGAAAACTTCGCAAAATCGAAAACGTTTGGCGTTCTTTCGATTCCGCCGCTACCGTACCCCCACCCAATAAATGGCAATGCTAAAACTCCCGCGACGATTGGATAACGCGATACTATGTGGTTATTGATTTCTACGGCAAAGAATGGCTCTGGGTAATTGTTGGCGATGTAGCGACGATATTGGTCAAGGTAAAAGTTGCCGCGCGTTAGAATGCTTGTGGGAACAAGTGATGCCGAGACAACATCTTGACTGGGAACAGCATGGAAAAACGGTTTAACGAGTGCGTTATAGGCAAGTGGTGCGGCATAGATTAGCAATGCGATGGTAAACAATACTAATGCCGCCGTCCTTCCAAAATGTTTTGTCATATGTTCACGTGACCTTGTACGCGGTCGCTTTTGATGGAAACATTACTCCTCTGTCCCAAAAAGGGTGAACTTGTTGCCCCGTGACGCGCCGCGTGTCTTTGCAAGGGAATGTCACAAAACTAGTGGCTCCCCGCATCGGTGCGGGAAGCATGCAGATTTGGTATGCTTCCCGCACTTCGGGTGCGGGAAACATACCTTTGCCAACTCTCAATGCAATATCTGCGACAAGAACAATTTCGTGCGGTCGTGTTGG
>DAOUAL010000118.1:0-5277 GCA_034433515.1 Anaerolineae bacterium
GAGTTGCCGGAGGGGGTCGAGATGGCGATGCCTGGAGACAATGTAACGATCAAGGTCAAGTTGATCACGCCGGTGGCATTGGATAAAGGCGAGCGGTTTGCCATCCGCGAGGGTGGACGTACCGTCGGTTCGGGCGTTATTACAAAGGTGATTGGATAATGGCAAAGAAAGAAAATCGTTTGGTCATAACGTTGGAATGCACCGAATGCAAGCGGCGCAACTATACGACCGAGAAAAACAAAAAGAACGATACCGCAAGAATCGAATTGAAAAAGTATTGCCCGTGGGATAAGCGGCATACCTTGCATCGTGAGACCAAGTGACAAATGTCAAGGCACCGTCTCCAAGACGGTGTCTTGGCTTGTTATCTAGTGCATCAACATGAAATAGTTGCATACCAGACTGATGGGAAGACGTTGACAAACGTGGCTAAAAATCGAGTTTTCACCACGCACTTTTATGGTGGTGCACTACTAGTCCGTTCGGGGAGAGAAAATCGTGGTAAGAGAAGCCCCCAAAGAAAATCGCATTGTGCAATATATTCGGGAGACGCGTGCCGAGTTGCGCAAGGTGGTCTGGCCCACCCGTGAAGAAGCCATCAACCTGACCGCCATCGTGGTGGGCACCATTGTGGTGATGAGTGCATTTTTTGGCGTGGTAGATTATCTGCTCACGCAATTGTTCCGTTTATTGATCAATAGATAACCTTTGAGTGGCACGTGGACGATCAAATTTTGAGCGACCCTCAGAATCAAATACCAGAGAGCGAACCTGCTGACACGCCCGCGTCTGAACCAACCCCCGAGGATACGGCGACACCGGCGTTGGAGCCCGCCCTCTCCGATGACGCTAAAACATTGGACATCGAAGCCGAAACATCGGCTCCAGAAACGCCGACCGGACCTCAACGCGCGTGGTACGCCGTGCATTGTTACTCCGGCTATGAGAATAAAGTGAAAAAGGGGTTGGAACAACGCATTCGTTCGATGGGGATGCAAGACCATATCTTTCGAGTGGTGGTTCCCACGGAAGACGAGATTGACGTCCGCGAAGGGCAACGCAAAGTCATTCAGCGTCGCGTCTTTCCCGGCTATATTCTCGTCGAAATGATCATGACCGAGGAATCGTGGTATGTGGTGCGGAACACGCCGGGCGTGACGGGGTTTGTCAGTTCGGGCGACAAGCCGGCTCCCTTGCGCGAAGACGAAGTGAACAAGATTCTCCAGCGTATGGAAACCGATCAGCCCAAAGTCCGCGTTACCTACCGCCCAGGTCAAGCTGTGCGCATCGTGGATGGACCCTTTACCGATTTTCGCGGCACGGTCGAAGAAGTGAATATGGAAAAAGGCAAGGTGCGGGTCCTTGTCTCGATGTTCGGGCGCGAAACCCCGCTCGAATTAGATTTACTACAAGTAGAAAAAGTATAACGTCAATGAGCCAATCAACCGAGCCAGGGCTCAGAGGTTAATTGGATCATTGGCTCATTGGAGGCATTGTGGGTAAGAAAGCCAAAGCAATTGTCAAACTACAAATTACGGCAGGCAAGGCAACCCCCGCTCCCCCGGTGGGAACCGCCTTGGGTCCGCATGGCATCAACATCATGCAATTCTGTAAAGAGTACAACGCCAAGACGGCTAATATGGCAGGTATGGTGGTGCCGTGCGAAATTACCATTTATCAAGATCGTTCCTTCACGTTCGTGCTCAAGACGCCCCCCGCGCCAGTCTTGCTCCGCAAAGCGGCAGGGGTTGAAAAGGGCTCAGGCGTGCCCAACCGCACCAAAGTGGGAACGGTTACCAAAAAGCAAGTGCGTGAAATCGCCGAACTGAAGATGAAAGACCTGAACGCGATTGATATCGAAGGCGCGATAAAAATGATCGAAGGCACCGCGCGCAGTATGGGGATCGAAGTCAAGGAATAAGTCAGAGGTTAGAGATAGAGTGTAGAGTAACCATCGGTTTGCCATACTTTTTGCCCTCCACTCGATCACTCTATCCTTGCTAACGTGGGAGCGCGACAACGCGCGAATCTAACCACCTGAGGAAACGACATGAAAAAGCACGGAAAAAAGTACACCGAAGCGGCGAAACTCGTTGATCGAAACAAAATGTACGCGCCGCGTGAAGCAATCGAGTTACTTAAAAAGACCATCTACAGCACATTCAACGAAACAGTCGAATTGCATCTTAAAATGGGAGTGGACGTCAAACAAGCCGATCAAATCGTGCGCGGCGTAACCCTCTTGCCCCACGGCACCGGCAAATCAGTGCGCATCGCCGTGTTTGCGGAGGGCGACGCTGAACGCATTGCCCGCGAAGCCGGCGCCGATGTGGTGGGCGGCGATGAGTTGATCAAAGAGATCGAAGGGGGACGGCTCGATTTCGATGTGGCGGTCGCGGTGCCACAAATGATGGCAAAGGTGGGACGTCTGGGTAAAGTGCTTGGCACGCGCGGCTTGATGCCCAGCCCCAAAGCCGGCACCATCGTCCCGCCGGAACAATTACCCCGCCTCATCAAAGAACTTCGCATGGGGCGTGTGGAATTTCGCACCGATAAAACCGGGAACATTCATACCATCATCGGCAAAATCCAATTTACCGAAGATCAGTTGTACGAAAATTTAATCGCGATGCTCGACGCGATTATGCGCGCCAAGCCTGCCGCTGCCAAAGGGCAGTACATCAAAAAGATCGTCCTGACAAGCACGATGGGACCCGGCATTCGTTTGGACTTGAACCAAACTCTACACCTCAAAGCCGCGGCGTAGAGTTGCGCTCCATCGAAAACTGAATATAATCCGTTCTGCCAATGACTGCAGGTGCGTTGGTCACAACGCTTAATCCCCTGCCGAGGCAAAGCCAAGCACTCATGGAGTTCCGAGTCTTTGTGTCGTTCGGTCATTGGCACAAAGACTTTAATTTTTAAGGAGGTGAGTTCACTTGCCCCTCACACGAGCACGCAAAGAGGAATTGATTGCGCAATTGAGCGAGGATCTCAAAAAGACTCAAGCCATCATCTTGACCGATTATCGTGGTTTGCCCACAGCGGAATTAGCGAAACTGCGAAACGAATTGCGCGGCAAACAAGCCGGCTTGCACGTGATCAAGAATACGTTGATGGAACTCGCACTCAAACGCGCGAATATGCCGGTGCCAGAAGATTTACTCGAGGGCACAACCGCCGTCGCATTCTGTTATCAAGACATTGCCGGTCCCGCCCAGTCTCTCAACGATTTTTTGCGCGATAAAGAAAACCTTAAAATCAAAGGCGCGATTATGAGCGGGAGGGTGTTGCGCGGCGCCGAAGCCGAAGCGCTCGCCAAGCTCCCCACGCGCGATCAACTGTTTGGCAAACTACTGGGCACCATCAACGCCCCTGGTCAACATGTGGCTGGTGTTGTGGCGTCTGGTATTCGCCAAGTGTTGTACTTGCTCAAGGCACGCATCGAGCAATTCGAAAAGCAAGGTGCGTCGGCATAACGAGTTCAAAGGTTCAGGTTACAGGGTATTCAACCTGACACCTAAAATCTTAAACCTCGAACGAGAAATCACAACGAAGGAGAAATAACGATGGCATCCGAAAAAGTCGCCAAGCTTGCCGAAGAAATTCAAGGACTGTCTCTTCTCGAAGCCTCTGAACTGGTCAAGGTGCTAGAAGAGAAACTCGGCGTGAGTGCCGCTGCGCCCGTCGCCGTTGCGGCTATGCCGGGTATGCCCGCTGCGGGTGGTGCCGCCGCCGGGGCTGCGCCCGCCGCCGAAGAAAAGACCGAATTCGACATCATCCTGAAAGACGCTGGCTCGCAAAAGATTCCGGTCATCAAGGTCGTCCGCGAAATTGTCGCGGGCTTGGGTTTGAAAGAAGCCAAAGACTTGGTCGAATCCGTGCCCGCCACAATCAAAAAGGGCGCGACCAAAGAAGAAGCCGCCGTTGCCAAGAAGAAATTGGAAGAAGTGGGCGCCACCGTCGAGATCAAATAATTTCGATTGTCCATCCAAACGCTCCCGTGCTGTTTGCATCGGAGCGTTTTGTTTTTGACTTGGATTCCCAGTCGTAGTAATATCTTCATCGAGACAAACTATGTCAACGCAGACGAGTACCTTACAGACCTGGGCGGTCCGTTTCCTTGCCCATGATACGCCGGTCAGTTTGGTCGCCGGGCAAAACACCGTTGTTACCTTGCGGGTTGAAAACATCGGCTTGAGTAAATGGCTGCACAACGGCACGCCGCCGGTTCACATCGGTTATCAATGGTTCGATGCAGCGGGCAATCGGATTCACGATGTCGAAGATCGCCGCACCGGCTTGCCCGCCGATGTCTATCCTCGCCAAGAGACTATGCTCGGCGCGATGCTGGTGGCACCTAAAACGCCCGGCACCTACACGGTGCAATGGAACTTGGTCGCCGAGGGAATCGGCTGGTTTGCTGACGTCGCCAATGCGCTCCGCGTGCCGGTCACTGTAACCGCTATGCCCCGCGCTATTACCGGCTGGCGCGTGGAAGCAAACACCAACATCGCCCACGTGGCACGCACCCTCGATGGTGACCCTACCACTTTTTGGGACAGCGGCGTCCCGCAAGCACGCGGTCAATGGTTTCGCTTGAACCTTTCATCGCCGCGCGTCATTGATGGAATTCAATTCCTCAGCCCGGGCAAAGGATTCCCTTCCGCCTATGTGCTCCACCTCTCTGCCGATGGTCGCCACTGGGTTCAGGTAGCCCGTGTGGCAGCCGAGAACACCTATGACGTGATGGTAATCTTTGCACCCCAAATGATGCAGTACGCGCAGATGAGTTTGCTGGGCGCTGCCTCCACCACGTGGCAGATTTCCGAAATTCTGGTGCATGCTGCCACGATGTGGACTGCCAATGCCAGCCACAATGCCAAACAGGCAGACCGCGCGATTGATAATCGCGATGATACGGTATGGCACAGCGGCAAACCCCAGACCAAGGAAATGTGGTTCTCGATTGACCTTGGCCAGCCGGAACTGGTCAGCGGCATCACCCTCGATTCGCCGGCGGAAGGATGCGCCGCCAGTTATCGGATTGCGGTGTGGAATGCCAATGCCCATCGTTGGCAAATCGTCGCCGAAAAACTCAACAACACGGCGCCGGTGGATGTATCCTTTGCAACGATTCAAACCCAATTTATCAGCGTTCAACTTCTCCAAGCCAGCCAAAATGAATGGATCATTCAGCATGTCCGTGTGCATCGTGAAATGGAGCGTTGGCTGGGACCAAATACCTAAGCCGCGCGGTTGCTCCTTCTACGATAA
>DAOUAL010000119.1:0-2911 GCA_034433515.1 Anaerolineae bacterium
CCAGGTTTGCGCTAGCCCTGTCGCCCGATGCACGCCGCCGATACCGCCGGTGGCAAACACGCGAATGCCGGCACGATGCGCAAGCCACATCGTTGCGCTGACCGTTGTTGCGCCATCGCGTTTCTGTGCGATGGCCACCGCTATATCGCGCCGTGCAAGTTTCATCACGTTGCGTGCTTGAGCGAGATAAGCCAACTCATCATCGCCCAAACCAATCTTAATTTCGCCACTGATGATCGCAATGGTACGCGGTTCCGCCCCGTGCTTGCGTGCCACGCGTTCCAGTTCGCGCGCGGTTTCTAGATTATGCGGATACGGCAACCCGTGCGCGATGACGGTAGATTCAAGGGCGAGAGCCGGTCTATTGGACAGCGATATAGAATTCAGCATCAAATTCACTCACCTGAATGCCGTAATGGGATGAAGCAAGCGAGCGCACGTTCATCCTAATTTGACGTTTCAAGCCGGAAAACTCTTCCCGGATTTTATCGGCGTTCCGATCGCCAATGGTTTGTAAAATCACTTCTTTGGTTCGCGATTTCAATTGCTCTTTGATTCTCTCCTCCACTTGTTTGCAGGTCAATGGCTTGGGAAGTCCAAGCAGGTACTGCGCGGGGTGGGCACCCAGCACTTTGATCAGGGCGACGCTGTCTATGACTTTGTAGTTGAACTTGAGACGCACCACAAGCGGAACAAGAAATCGTGTCTTGAACTCCAGAGGAAACACTTCGAGTGCAACGGAGGTGGTGGGAACAAAAGCACATACGCGTTCGATGCCGGGAACGAGCCAGTGCCTTCCTTCCTTATGGGGACTCAAATCTCCGTTGCGGAACTGAACCACGGCGACGGTAGAGGGCGGCACATGAAAACGCAAGTGTCCAGCCGCCCAGAGGACTGATAGCGTGGAAGACAAGCCGCCGATGAACCCGAACTCAAAACCTATCATCCACGCTAATGGATTCTGCCAATCCAAAAGCATCACGATCACTAACCAGAAGAATAAGAAAGCCAGCCCTCCAATCGCAACAGGATTTCTCAGTTGAATCGGCACCGGGGTAGATTGTTGGCTAGACGCAGATGGTGGATCATAGACAAAATGACGTGGAGGCGACGAGGCACGGGAAGAATCGGTGTTAGGATCGCCAGGATTAGAATTTTGGGTTTTTGTGGTGGTATGACTTGACCTGCGCGAGGATTTAAAACGATCAGTCAACCGCACTAAACTTTGATTTGCCTCTTGGTTCAATGTAGCATCCACCCGAGACAAGACGCGGGTTGCTTTGATATATGCCTCCAATCCTCGATTCCAGCGGTCGCGGTCATCGCAACATTGTGCCTCGGAAATATAGCCCATCGCAAGCCAGGCAATCCCCTGCGCACGCAACCAATCAATCTCTGAATCAAGTAACACGCGATCCTCTGTTTTATCGTCTGCCACCGATGCAAAAAAAGTTGCCGCTTCTTCGCAATACATAGCGGCTTGGTCCCACCACTCTGCGCCCTGCAGAAAATACATCAGTCCATATAAAACAAGCGAGGTGCCATGCGCATACAAATTCAGAGAGTCCTTTGAATCAACGAAATCCTGTGCTATCTCACAACTCGCACGGCAAAAGCGGACCGCTTCGTGGATATCTTCCGGTCTGCCAGAAGAAGCAAGCCCCCAAGCCGCAAGCTGAATGGTTTGGCATGGCGTATCTTTCTCGAGCAATTTTCTTGCAAGCCGATCGGCAATTTGAGGCGGATTGAAACCAAGTATTTTTTCCATCATCAACGAATAGAATTAAAGTTGGCTAAGCCTAGATTTCGCACCTGTACCATCAAATAGACAACGTCGCTAATCCAACCACCGAACGCAATGCGTTTTCTGGTCGGTCAAGCCAGGGGTGCGAAAGCGAGGTTAAGGATTTCCATGACCCGGTAATTGCAATGCTCCCCTGGCGTCCCCAAGAATAATCGTCCGAGCGCTCGGGGATTCGCACAACTTTTCAAGCGCTGTAATGTATTCAAAAACCGCTGCATTATCTTGCATAACGAGTGTCGAAAGCCGTTCAATCGCGGCAACGAAACGCACAGCGACTTTGGGATCAGTGATAGGTGAGCCGGCTTGACTGGTTTCTGTTATGGTGCTTACGAGCAATTTGATGATCTCATCGCGAACCATTGTTTTCGCAAGCCCAATGCGCCGCACCGATTGGGCTTCCCCTTCGCCCTTGAGCACAAGTTTCTCACGTTCGGTATTCGCATTGATCAACGCCGTGCGACGATTGACCTCCGCCAACCAGTGCTGGAGGAAACCCTCTCTCGCTTGCTCTGGAATTTTGATCTCGCTGATCACAACACTATTCACCACCACACCCAGCCGCTCTTTTGTTACGCGATTGATCAACTCGCGCAAGTCCGTTCGCAATCGTTCACGCGCCGCCCCGGAGGCTAACACAATATCGTCTAGCATCAATCGTGCGGCAAGATCGCGCAACGCGGTATCCGTTACACTCTTTACAACGCCCGACCAGTCATAAACCTCCGGTCCCAAGCGAGGCGACCAAACCTTGTCGTTGATGATCTTGTCATCAAAGGGATAATCGCCATTCTCGTGCGACTGATCTCCCAAATCCAAGCGGGTGAACACTTGCAATTTGATTTTCTCAATGAGTACGTGATCTTGGGTGATCACGTTTTCAATTTCGAGAGGAAAAGAACGTGGCATCAGAGGAATAACCGTATTGACCCGTTCAAACATCCCCAGTTGATGAACACCGGTTCCAACAATCCGCGAGCGGCGTCCGCCACGCTCAAGCACCACCGCGTGTCCTTCTTGCACAATCAGAATCCCAGGACCACCAAACTTTGCCAGATCACCCGCCGGCGGATTGTGCGTTTGAATCTTTCCACCGGCAACCACCAAGGT